>NZ_JACSNI010000001.1:0-747965 GCF_018619055.1 Exiguobacterium sp. s130
ACGATGAGGTAGATAGGTCACGGGTGGAAGCATGGCGACATGTGGAGCTGAGTGATACTAATCGGTCGAGGCCTTGTTCTAGCAGATGCATTGTTGATGACTTCAGTTTTGAGGGCGTGAGCCCGATCGTCTGGTGACGATAGCCAAGTGGTCACACCCGTTCCCATGCCGAACACGGAAGTTAAGCACTTGAACGCCGAAAGTAGTTGGGGGCTTCCCCCTGTGAGGATAGGACGTTGCCAGGCACTTGACCGATCTGCAGATTGCAGGTCGGTTTTTTGTGTGTAGCCCCGAAAGAAATAGAAAAACTGACAAGTGAACGTCAATCCGTCATCAAGTCAGTTTTAAGACAAGCATCTAGATTAAAAAGAAGGTGTTGTGTCAAGAAGGCGAGACTTGATTTGACGTAATAGTGCTGCAGCACGCGCTTCAAGAGGTGCTGGTAATTGATTTAAGGAGAAATATTGTAAGTCGAGACTCTCTCCATCTGTCATTTGTAATGTACCGGATACGTCTTTTGCTTGAAAGAGATGAATCACACTGTAGGTTTGGTCACCATTTGGATAACGGAAGAAGTAATCAGGACCAGAAAAGACGTCTAGCAGTTGAACGCTTTGTGCTTGAAGTCCGGTTTCTTCCTGCAACTCACGCATCGCGACTTCTTCAAGTGTCTCACCCGGTTCCATTGAACCACCGGGGAGCCCCCAACTGTGCGTATCCGAACGATATTGAAATAGCAGTTCAAATTGTGAATTCATGACGAGTACGGTCGCGCCTACACTGATCAACGGTCGATTTCCTACGATTTTTCGTAAATCTAATAAGTATCCCATCTGTTCACTCCTTTCGTATCAGTATAGAAGAATATTCATTATGACAGTTAGTAAAAAGAAATGAGGCAAAAAGACTTGCCAATTTAAAAGACACATGTTATATTAATATCTGTCGAAACGTTATATCATCGCGGGGTGGAGCAGTCTGGTAGCTCGTTGGGCTCATAACCCAAAGGTCGTCGGTTCAAATCCGGCCCCCGCAACCAATTTTTAAATAATCAAATCCGAAACGTTTATCGTCGCGGGGTGGAGCAGTCTGGTAGCTCGTTGGGCTCATAACCCAAAGGTCGTCGGTTCAAATCCGGCCCCCGCAACCAATTTTAAACTTAACTTCAACTTTACTACGAAACGTTCAGCGTTTCGTATTTTTTTTTGCCTTTTTCGTCCGGTACAATAGAGAAGGACGATCAGTGCGTATTAAAGGAGGAGACATCGTATGATAGAACTGGAAATGAACAGCTTGGAAGAAACGACTGCCTTGGCTCTTGAACTCGGACGACGTGCTGAAGCAGGGATGGTCATTACGCTTGACGGAGATTTAGGTGCTGGGAAAACGACTTTTACGCAAAGCTTTGCGAAAGGATTAGGTGTGACGCGTCATGTCAACAGCCCTACCTTTACGATCATGAAAGTCTATACGGGACGTCTCCCTCTCTATCATATGGATGTCTATCGCCTGGAAGGTTCCGGTGATGATATCGGACTTGAAGAATATTTGAATGGTGAAGGCGTCGCCGTCGTCGAGTGGTCTGAATTGATTGCGGACAGCCTTCCACCGGAACGGTTGGCAATCACGATCACGCGAACGGGTGACGATAGCCGCCGTTTTGAGCTGACGCCGATCGGAGAACGATACATTACATTATGTGAGGGATTGAAATCATGAAAATCGTAGCTATTGATACATCGACGAAACAATTATCGGTCGCTCTTTCAAACGGAAAACAGATCGTAGCAGAAGCTTCTTACGTCACGTCTTTGAATCATGCGACAAAACTCATGCCGTTACTTGAGCGCTTGATGGCGGAAGCGAAGTGGGCACCATCCCAACTGACACGCGTCGTCGTTGCTGACGGTCCTGGTTCTTATACGGGATTACGGATTGGTGCGACAACAGCGAAGACGCTTGCCTATACACTCGGTATCGAACTGGTTGCGGTCTCGACACTTGAACTGATGGCAGCTTCGACAGGTCATACGGGACGTGTTGCAGCGATTCAAGATGCACGACGTGGATCAGGTTTTGTCGGAGTATACGACGCTGGGCAACGAATCGGTGAAGAACAACATGTCGAAATCGCCTCTTTTGTGAAGACGTTAGCGCCAGATACGCTCGTCACAGGAGACGTCGATACATTTGAAGAACTTCTTCAACCATTTGAAAAGGCGGCTCCTGCGTTTCGGACGCCGCGTGCCGGAGTGCTCGCCTTACTCGGTGCAACACGCGATTCAGTCGAAGCGCATGCGTTTGAGCCACGTTACCTGCGTCTGGCTGAAGCAGAAGCGAAATGGATCGAGGCACAGCGTCATGAGTAAGGGGATTCGTCGCATGACCGTAAACGATGCTGCAGGTGTTCACGCCGTCGAACTCGAATCGTTTGCGACACCGTGGACACTGGATGCCTTCGAAGCAGAAATGACACAAAATCCGAATGCCTATTATGTCGTTGCCGATCAAGATGGTATCGTCGGGTTTGCTGGTCTGTGGCATATTGCGGATGAAGGACATATTACAAATATTGCCGTCAAGCAGTCGCACCGCGGACAAGGACTTGGGGAAGACTTGCTAACGGCGTTGATCGCGGTCGGTCGTGCACTCGATTTACGAGCGATGACACTTGAAGTACGTGTCTCGAACACACCGGCACGAACCTTATATGAAAAACTCGGATTTCACTATGTTGGTATCCGAAAACGATATTATCAGGACAACAATGAAGATGCTGCCATCTATTGGCTGGAGCTGGAGGGAGAAGACTTATGACACAACCATTGATTCTAGCAATCGAATCGAGCTGCGACGAAACGGCGGCTGCCGTCGTTCGTGGAGGAACCAACGTCTTATCGAATGTCGTCTCGTCTCAAATTGAAAGTCATAAACGATTCGGTGGAGTCGTGCCTGAAGTGGCATCACGACATCATGTCGAACGGATCACATACGTCATCGATGATGCATTGACGGAAGCAAACGTCACGATCGACGATATCGATGCGATCGCTGTCACGGAAGGTCCCGGACTGGTCGGGGCATTACTCGTTGGTGTCAGTGCGGCAAAGACACTTGCTTTTGCGCATAATAAGCCTTTGATCGGTGTTCATCATATCGCAGGTCATATCTACGCGAATCGTCTCGTGCAAGAGCTTGAGTTCCCGCTCGTCTGTTTGATTGCATCAGGTGGGCATACGGAACTGATTTACATGCCAGAAGACGGTGTATATGAAGTCATCGGTGAAACACGTGATGATGCCGCGGGAGAAGCATATGATAAAGTCGCTCGAACATTGAAGTTACCGTATCCAGGTGGTCCACGAATCGACCAGTTGGCACAAACCGGGCAGGATACGTTCCATTTTCCACGCGTCTGGCTCGAGAAGGACTCGTATGACTTTAGCTTCAGCGGTTTAAAGTCAGCGGTCATCAATGCCGTGCATAACGCTGAGCAACGGGGAGAAGTGATCATCCCGGAAGATTTAGCTGCGAGTTTCCAAGCGAGCGTTGTCGAAGTACTCGTGACGAAGGCGATCCGTGCCGTGAAGGATAAAGGGGGACGTCAACTGCTGCTTGCTGGTGGCGTCGCCGCTAATAAAGGATTACGTAACGGTCTCGAAGCAGCGTGTGCGAAGGAAGGAATCGATCTCGTCATTCCGCCGATGCACTTGTGTGGAGACAATGCGGCGATGATCGGAGCGGCTGCGATTCATCCATATCGCGCGTTACGCTATTCGACACTTGCCATGAATGCAGAACCTGGGCTAGATTTAAAGTAAGGAATCCGAACAACTTGGGGGAAATGGAATGAAAAAAGTCATCATCGCATTGTTAGCGGTACTGGTCATCGTCGCGATCGGACTTCAGGTCCGAGAAATCGTCAACGCATACCAAGTCGCCTATAAGGAAGAACTCGTACCCGATAAGAAAGCGGTCGAGACGAACACGAAACAACGTCCACTTTACGAAATCGGACGAGCAGAAGGGGAAAAAACCCGGATTCAAAAGTTGTACGCTTTTGATCAGACAATCAATGGGAAGCTCAGTAACGTCGTCATCGTCGATCGGAAGTACGGTTTAACGAACAAGGCGAGTGATGATTATTTCATGATTGCTCCCGGAACACCAGTGACGAATCAAGAGAAGAAGTCATTCGAACCGATGATTCAAAAGATGGATGCGGAACAAGTCCAAGCAGAAGTGATCTCGAAGCACGAGGTGACAGCTGTTGAAAACAATAAAAAACGAACTGTGACGTTATTTAAGGTCTTTTATAAAGATACGGATCAAAACGAATACCTCTTCTTCATCGAAAAAGAGGGCGGGCTGAAACTCGATCTATTCAAGAAGGGCTACTCACGTCTTTCCAATTACTAATCCATTAAAACAGCGGATTCCTAAAAAGGAGTCCGCTGTTGTTCGTTCATTGCCATTCAGTGATACCGGTCAAGTCATCATAGATGCGATCCGGATCAAGATTTAATTCTTCGACCGGAAGTCCGTTTCGATTGATCCATGCCGTTTTGAAGCCGAAACTCTTTGCCCCGGTGATGTCCCAACCGTTCGAGGACATGAAGAGGATCTCCTCGCGTTTTAAACCGAGTGTGTTCAACGCATGCATATAAGAAGCAGGTGCTGGTTTATAGTGTTTGATGTCATCAACACTGACGAGATGTTCGAACCGATCGGCTAAACCTGACTGTTCGATCAACGGATCGAGCATATCATGGGAACCATTCGAGAAGACGACCAAACGCTTATGCGCCATCGTCTCGAGAACAGAGCTAACTTCTGGGTACACATCAAGTGTCAGGTACGTCTCCATTAAAGTCGTGATTTGTTCCTCGGTCACATGGAGCTTCAGTTCGAGTAACGTATAACGGAGGGCATCTTGTGTCACTTGGCTGAACGGCACATATTGTCCGTTTAATTGTCGAAGGAAAGAGTACTCCAGTTGTTTCTCTCGCCAGCGTTTACTGATCGCTTCTCCGTGTCCCGGATACAGCTCCTCTGCTTGCTCTTTGACGGAATGGACATCGAATAATGTACCGTAGACGTCAAAGACGAGTGCTTGAATCGTCATAAAAACATTCATCTCACTTTCATAGAGTCTGTTTTAAGAATTCCCTTACATGACGGATTCAAACGATACTTATGAATGGACCTGCTGCAAAAAGCGATGAAACGTCTGTGCGAACGCGCGACAAGCGGCTTGTTTCTCCGGTGTGTTCGGATCAAACTCAATCTTCAAGCCATTCGTGACGATGGTCGCCCCAGCTTCTTTTAATGCGTCTTCAATCAAATCAACGGCTGCGCAGTACTTCGGATAATCAAGATCCCCCGAACCAAAAGCAGCAGCCGGCATCCCGTCTAAAAATTGTTCCCGTAGCTCCTCGACGAAATCTTCTGCTTCATACGGTAAATCACCGTCTCCCCATGTATATGAGCCGAGTAGTAGACCATCAAAACGTGATAGATCCTCCCCGACGAATTGATCCAGTTCTGTGATCGTCACGTTGACATCGTGTTGCTCGAGCTCACGTTGAATGATCGAGACGATATCTTCCGTATTACCGGACATGCTGACGAATCCAATTGCAATCTGCATGCATGTTCCTCCTTTCGCTGTACTTCCTTACTTTAATTGATAATGATTATCAATGTCAAAAGATCATATGAAAAAACACCTTCCGAAGAAGATGCTTTTTCATACATTAGTCTTGTAGTTCGGCCCATTCTTCAATGGAACGAATGACCGGTTCGAGTTGACGCCCTTTGTCGGTCAAACTGTATTGAATCTTAATCGGACGATCGGGAATGACAGTCCGGATGACGATGCCTTCCGCTTCGAGCTCCTTCATACGTTCCGTGAGCATGCGACCTGATAATTCGGGGATGGCATCTTGAATCTCATTGAAACGACATGTCTTCGTCAACAAGTGACGTAAAATCAGACCTGTCCATTTCTTACCTAAGATTTCAAAGGCATGTTCGACTTTGGGACAAAGAGCCGTTTGGATTGCGACTTCTTCCATCAGCACTCATCCTTTCTATAGTTGTAGTATACCCGCTTCTGCTAAAAAAATCGAATCATTTTACTTAATGTAACAAAAAGAACTAAAACAAATCTATTTACTTTTAGTAAGTGATAAGATATAGTCTGTTTATCGAGTTACTTAAAGTAACTTAAAAACATTAGGTAAAAGGAGAAGAGAGAAATGATGGATACAGGACTTTTAATCATTCGTTTAATCATCGGTTTAACATTTGCTGCACACGGTACACAAAAATTATTTGGTTGGTTTGGTGGACACGGCATCGCTGGAACAGGCGGTTGGTTCGAATCAATCGGCATGAAGCCAGGGAAGGCACTCGCGATTACAGCGGGTCTTGCTGAATTAATCGGTGGATTATTGTTTGCAAGCGGGGTATTCCTCTGGATCGCTGCAATCCTCATCATCGGTTCGATGCTTGTCGCGATCGTTAAAGTACACGGTGCGAATGGTTACTGGGTGACGCAGAACGGGTACGAATACAACATGGCATTGATCGTTATCGCCCTTGGAGTGGCGATGATCGGTGCTGGAGACTATTCACTCGCTGCACTCATCGGGTGAGGAAAAAGGTGGGTCATTCATGAAGTTCGAGGCATCAACGCTTAGCGCAAAAGACAATTATAAATTACTGATCGGAAGCATCATTCCGCGTCCGATTGCCTTCGTGACGACGCTAGGGGAAGACGGGACGGTCAACGCCGCCCCCTTTTCCTTCTTTACGGTCGCATCAAGTAGTCCGCCACAACTGGTGATTGCCGTACAACGGACGGATCAGGGACAAAAGGATACGGCACGTAATATCCTAGCAAAACAAAGCTATGTCATCCATATCGTCAGCGAAGAAATCGTCGACGCTGTCAATGAGACGGCTGCGCCACTCGCTTACGGTGAAAGTGAACTCGAACGGACGGATTTAACGCTCGTCGATAGCGACGCAATCGACGTGCCCGGAATCGCGGAAGCGAAAATCCGGTTCGAGATGCGCTTAACGCAACATGTCGAGCTAGAAGGTGCCGATCTTTTGATCGGGGAAGTACTGCGCTATCACGTCGCGGATGAACTCGTCGAGTCGTTCCGGATCGATGCGGCAGGATTGAAGGCTATCGCTCGCTTAGCGGGAAATGATTATGCGACGATCGGGAAAACGTTTACGATTGCTCGACCGACAAAATGATAGAAGTGTGAATGCTTGATTCAGTGTACGATCCATGTTGACGACGAACGTTTCGATTTAAATAAAAAGGAGTGGAGAGACCGGTCTAGCTACCGGAATCTCCACTCCTTTTTTCATATCGCGTATCTAGTTCATCGATCGGACTTCAAGGTTGTGGATCGATTTCGTTTGAAGAACCTTCGAGTCCGTGACGTTTACTATACTGATAACCATCGAGCAAATAAAAAATGATTGCCAGCGCCCAAACCCCGACACAACTGATCAAAAAGGCAGTCAAGGGAGTGACGCTACCATAATAGGATATGATCAATGGATCATTGAGTTCGACGAACAGTTGTGTCGTTAGAAGCGTACAACATAGTCCAGAGAGTAGACTGACGAGAAGACCGCTCCATGTCTGGATGACAAGTCCGATCATGCAAGAAATCAGAAGGAACAAAGGAAGAGCAGCATTAAAGGCATCCGGGCGGATGAAGGCGGACACGTAGTCCGCATACATCGGAACGAAATAAAGAATACCGGATAACAGTCCTTGAATCAGGTTGATGAAAAAGCTTTTCGTTCGCATCAGTGTTGGTTCTCCCATCGTTCCATCAATTCAAGTAGATCGACATCGATCTGGTCTCGTTCCGCAGATAACGCTGTCGCTTTTGGAATATCATTAAAAACTTCCGGTTCGCAAAGCAACTGTTCGATTTCCGCTGAACGCTGTTCGAGCCGTTCAATATCTTGTTCGAGTTGTTCGATTTGCTGACGGCGTTTTTTTTCTTCTTTCTGTGCTTCTTTGTCGATCGTCTTCGATGCCGTGACTTTTGCCGCTTTTGCCTCTTCGGCTTCAAGGCGAGCGATTTCTTCTTGTTCAGCCTTCTTCTCTGTGTAGTACGAATAATCGCCGAGGTATTCTGTCACACCAGCTTCACTCATCTCGATGACGCGTGTCGCGATCCGATCGATGAAGTACCGGTCATGGGAAACGAAGAGTAGCGTACCTTCATAGTCGACGAGAGCGTTCTCAAGGACCATCTTCGAATCCAGATCCAAGTGGTTCGTTGGCTCGTCAAGGATGAGGACGTTCGTCTTCCGGAGTTTCAGTTTTGCGAGCGCGAGACGTCCGCGTTCGCCACCGGACAATTCATGGACAATCTTGAAGACATCGTCGCCGCTGAACAGGAATTGTCCGAGCACAGAACGGACTTCTTGTTCGCGCATCAGTGGCCATTCGTTCCAAATCTCATCGATGACACGATTCCGGTCATTGAGTTCTGCTTGCTCTTGATCGTAATACCCGATCGAGACGCCGGTGCCAAAACGGAAATCACCGAAGAGAGGACGTAAACGACCGACGAGGACTTTTAAGAGCGTCGACTTCCCGATTCCGTTCGGTCCGACGAGTGCCAGTGATTCGCCGCGTTGCAAGCGAAACGTGATGTCTTTTGAGACAGCTTCTTCGTAACCGATTGCCAATTGATTGACTTGAAGAACGTCATTCCCGCTCTGTTTTTCGATTGGGAAGGAGAGGACCGTACTGCGTTCATCTCCATCTGGTCGGTCGAGCCGGTCCACCTTCTCGAGCCGTTTTCGAACGCTTTGAGCACGCTTTGTCGTTGTCGCCCGAGCGATGTTTCGTTGAATGAAATCCTGCATCTTCGCGATTTCTTCTTGCTGCTGTTCGAACTGTTTCATTTCTTGATCGTACAATGCCGCTTTTTGCTCGAGGTACTTCGTATAGTTCCCCGTGAACTTACGACAGACATTACGAGAGAGCTCATAGACGACATTGACGACTTGATCGAGGAAGTACCGATCGTGCGAGACGATCAGAACGGCACCACGATAACCACCGAGGTAACTTTCAAGCCAAGCGAGCGTATCGATATCCAGATGGTTCGTCGGTTCATCGAGAATGAGAAGCTCTGGTGCTTGCAGGAGCATCTTCGCTAAGGCGAGCCGTGTCCGTTGACCTCCGGACAATGTCTGGATCCGGCGTGAGTAATCGTCTGGATAAAAGCGCATGCCGTGCAGGACGGAGCGAATATTCGCTTCGAACTGATAACCACCTGCTTCTGAGAAGTCATGTTGTGCTTGATCGTACGTCTTCAGAAGTCGATCGTAAGCGACCGGGTCGTTCAAGATGTGCTCCATGCCCATCTCGATTTCCATCCGGCGCAGTGTCCGTTCTTGTTCTTGCAGATGTTCAAAGACGGTCAGCATCTCGTTCCAGATCGTCTCATTCGATTCGAGACCACTGTCTTGCGCGAGATAGCCGATTTTGACATCTTTACCTTTCATGATATCGCCCGAGTCATGACTGAGTTCACCAGCGATGATTTTGAGCAAGGTTGATTTACCGGCACCATTTCGACCGACGAGCGCAATTCGGTCGCGCTCTTGTACTTCCAATTTGATATTTTCTAAAATCGGCTCGACGCCGAATGATTTCGAGAGTTGGTTGACTTGTAAGAGTATCATTTCCATCCATCCTTCCACCCTTTAGTCTATCACGAACAAAAGCGCGAGGTCCTGCGGAATATATTATTTGTGACTCTATGTGAAGTGGTTTACAATCAAGGAGAGTAGAAAGCTTTTTGCAAAGATTTGGGTGCCACGATGGATGTGGCCGAAGGGGGAACTGCAGGATGAATGGATCAGACACAAAAATTCCACAAGCGACAGCAAAACGGTTGCCGCTATATTATCGCTTCATCCAAAGTTTATACAATTCAGGCAAGCTCCGCGTCTCTTCTGCTGAGTTAAGCGAGGCGGTGAAGGTTGATTCAGCAACGATTCGTCGCGATTTTTCCTACTTTGGGGCACTAGGGAAGAAGGGGTATGGATATAACGTTCAACATCTCTTAACGTTTTTCCGCAAAACCTTGAATCAAGATGAGGTGACGAATGTTGCCTTAATCGGGGTCGGTCATCTCGGAACAGCGTTTGCAAATTATAACTTTTTAAAGAATAATAGTACTCGGATAGTCGTTGCGTTTGATGCGGACGAAGAGAAGGTCGGAACAACGACGCATGACGTTCCAATCTATCATGTTTCGGACATGAAAGAACAAATCGAAGCGAATCAGGTCGATGTCGCCATCTTGACGGTTCCATCCCAGTTCGCACAGTCAGTAGCGGATGAGTTAGTCGAGTATGGTGTGACAGGCATTCTGAACTTTACGCCTGCACGGTTGAACGTGCCAGCGAGCGTTCGGGTTCATCACATCGATTTATCGATCGAGTTGCAGTCGTTAGTTTATTTCATGAAGCATTATTCGCAATCAGCTGAAGGAGTGAAATTATAATGGAAAACCTTATCCCGCTCACGTTAGGTATCGGACCTGCGAGTATCGGATTAATTGCTGTCGTCGCGTTGATCATCTTCGGACCGAAGAAGTTGCCGGAATTCGGTCGTGCTGCCGGTCAAACATTGAAAGAGTTCAAGAATGCCACGAACGGCATCATGGACGACGATAAAAAGGACGAACCGAAAGAGAAGTGATTGAATCATGACGGTTGATCAAGAACAAAGCATGACGTCGCACCTAGACGAACTGCGTAAGCGGATTGTCTGGTCGCTCCTCATCGTCGTCGTCCTGTTCGCTGTCGCATTTCCGCTCGTTCGACCGCTCGTCCGTTTTCTGCAAGCGGACTTAAAAGAGCTCGGTATCGGATTAAATGCCTTCAACGTCGCCGATCCTTTAATGTTGTATTTGAATCTTGCGTTCATCATCGCGCTGATTTTAGCGTCACCGTTCTGGATGTATCAACTGTGGGCATTTGTCCGACCAGGGCTTTATGAAAAGGAACAAAAAGCAACACTGACGTATATTCCAGTCATCTTCTTTCTATTTTTGGCTGGTGTAGCCTTCTCGTATTTCTGGTTGCTTCCCTTCTTGCTCGAAGTCTCAACGGATCTCGGGAAAGAATTGGGGATCGAGCAAGTCATCGGGGTCGAAAACTACTTCAGTTTCTTGATCCGGTTGACGATGCCGTTTGGTCTTCTCTTCCAATTGCCGGTCGTGACGATGTTCCTGACACGTCTTGGTCTTGTGACGCCATATTTCATGCGAAAGAATCGAAAATATGCGTATTTCGCGCTGTTCGTCGTTGCGGCATTGATCGCACCGCCGGACGTGACGTCACACTTGATGATCTCAGTGCCGTTGTTCGTTCTCTATGAAATCAGTATCTTGATTTCCGCGCGGACGTATAAAAAGGTCTTGATCCTCGAGCAACAGGCAGAGCTTGAACGACAGGCGGATTTGATGCGTGAATTGAATAAATGAATCGTGAATTCCTTCCAGCCATTTCGGGAGGAATTCTTTTTTATGAAAGCGTTATGTTTATATTGATAAAGCAGTTAGCGATGCGTATACTGAAGATAATTCATGGGGGCTTAGCTCAGCTGGGAGAGCGTTTGGCTGGCAGCCAAAAGGTCGTCGGTTCGATCCCGATAGTCTCCACCAAGTTCATACGTTCAACTCCTCGAGTGCTCGAGGAGTTTTTTTATGTTCCCAGTTAAATTCCTTCCAAATATAAAATGTCACCAAAAAGAAAAAAATTAAAAAAATAGACAAATATAAATTGTTTATTTCCATTAACTTCATTAAACTAAAAATACAGAATTTTCGTTAAACTGTTTTATTAGTATTACTACTATGGTTTTACAGAAAAGGGGAAACGAACGCATGAAGAAGAAGATTGCACTTATGGCAGCCGTCTTAATGACGTCTTCCAATCTAGTCAGTGCGCAAGGTGCACTGTCCTCGCAAGACAAAGCGACGGGTCAAAAACCGCAGGCGCTCTCACTGAAGAAATCGGGACAAGAAAAGAACTACAAACAATCGGATAAAGTCCGAGTCGTCATCGAGATGGAACAAAAACCGGCGATTCAAATCGCCCAATCTCAAAACAAGCGGTATAGCACATTGAGCAATGCCGAAAAGGAATCGATCAAGGATCGACTCGTCAGCGTCCAAAAATCAGTCAAGTCAGCTATCGCTAAAAAGGCGATTCCTGTTACATATAAAGAAAGCTTCACAACCGTCATCAATGGATTCAGTGGTGAAGTGAAGTTCGGTGACATCGAAGATATCAAACAACTCGAAGGAGTCAAAAGTGTACATATCGCGCACGAATATGCGCGCCCAACCGTCGATAAAGGTGCCAAGCCAGACATGCTGTACAGCAAGGACATGGTCAATGCGAAGGAAACGTGGCAGGACTATGGCTTTAAAGGGGAAGGAACCGTCGTCGCGGTCATCGATACGGGGATTGATCCATCGCACAAAGACATGGTCTTGAGTCCAGAGACAAAGGTGGATTTAACCTCTTCGAAGGTCGAGAGTGCGAAAGAAACAAAAGGTTTAAAAGGAAAGTATTTCACGGAAAAAGTACCGTACGGCTATAACTATGCCGATCACGACAGCGAAATCCGTGACTTAGGTGCGGGGGCATCGATGCACGGGATGCACGTCGCAGGTACGGTCGGAGCAAACGGCGATGAAGCAAACGGTGGTATCAAAGGGGTCGCGCCGGAAACACAGCTCCTCGCGATGAAAGTCTTCGGAAACGATCCAGGAATGCCATCGACATTCAGCGATATCTACATTAAAGCGATCGATGATGCGATTGCACTCGGAGCCGATGTCATCAACATGAGTCTCGGTTCGACGGCATCGTTCGTCAATTCAGATGCTCCAGAACAACGCGCAATCGTCAACGCGATGAACAACGGTATCTTGTGTGCGATCTCTGCTGGTAACTCGGCGTTTGCAGGTCATGGTGCGGGTAATCCATATACAGCAAACCCGGATATCGGTGTCGTTGGTGCACCAGGATTGACGAGCCAGGCGCTCCAAGTCGCGTCACTCGAAAATACGAAATTGACGCTTGAAGGCATGGCGCTGACGATCGACGGTCAGGATGCCGGTTATTTGGCATACCAAAAACAAGATTCGCCGAATCCGATTGCCGTCTTCGATAAAGAGAAGAAGGATGTCGTGTATGTCGGTGACGGTCAAGCTTCGAACTATGAAGGTAAAGACGTCAAAGGGAAAGTCGTCTTCGTCGTGCGTAACGGTGGTTTCAACTACGGTATGATCCAAGCAGAAGCTGAGAAGCAAGGGGCAGCAGGTGTCATCGTCCGCGGTCGAGTCGATCACGGGGATTACGTCAGCATGGCGCTCAACAATCCGACGATTCCACTCGTCACGCTTAGCATCGCGGACGGGAATGATCTCGAAGCAAAAGCAAAAGAAGGCAAGGCAATCGCAGTGACATTTGACGGAAAAGCGGTCTCAACCGATAACCCGGTCGCAGGACAAATGTCTGACTTCACGTCATGGGGTGTCACGCCAAGCCTTGACTTCAAGCCAGAAATCACGGCACCAGGTGGGAAAATCTATTCGACGCTTAATGATAACGAGTATGGCGTCATGAGCGGTACATCGATGGCAGCACCACACGTCGCTGGTGGAACAGCACTCGTCATGCAACGGATTGCGAAGGACTTCAAAGTCACTGGTGCAACACGCGTTAAACTCGCCAAAAACATCTTGATGAATACATCGCGTCCGCAACTCGATCAAGGAAAATACAACGCAGAACTGAAAACAGGCAACTTCTACTCCCCACGTCGTGAGGGAGCTGGACTGATGGATCTTCGTGCTGCGATGAAGACACCAGTCGTCATCACAGAGACAAAGTCAGGTGAAGGCAAGGCATCCTTGAAGGAAGTCGGCGAGAAGTTCACATTCACGCTTGATTTAAAAAACTACAGCAATGAAAAAGTGACGTATAAGCTAGCGGGAACGGTTCAATCAGATCTCGGTGCACAAGGATCGAACTTCCTTGAAGCAAATGGAATCTTCAAAAAAGGAACGATTGGTACGGTAGATGCCAACATAGGCACATACCCGATCTCATTTGCAGTCGGCTCGAAGAAAGCGAGTTCAGTCTCGATTAATCCGAAGAGCTCAACGAAAGTCAGCGTGTCAGTCGATTTGAAGAACACGACTGACTGGGCGAACGAGCTTCCGCTTGAACAAGTCTTTAAAAACGGCTACTTCGTCGAAGGATTCGTCCGTCTGGTCGATACGAAGAGCAAAAATCCAGAACTGACAGTTCCTTATGTTGGATTCAAAGGAAAATGGGATCAAGCTCCGATTTTAGATGCACCATTGTACGATAAAAACAACACGTTCTACGGATTGACAGGTCTAGCGACTGAAGTGAAGGACGATTTCGAATTCCTTGGTACGAATGCCGCTGGAAAAGTTGTCGCGAACAAAGTCTCGTTCTCACCGAACAACGACGGTAGCGCAGATGAAGCTTTCCCGATCATCTCATTCCTTCGAAATGCGAAAAAAGTCGAGTATTCGATTCTTGACCGGAATAAAACAACACTTCAGAAGCTTGATATGCAAACGGACGTCGTCAAGAACTACTATGATAGCGGTTCAGAGAACGGCTACACACCAGTCACAAGCGCTGCTTGGGACGGAACGATCAACGGGAAACCGGTCAAAGATGGTCTTTACTACTACAAAGTCAAATCGGTGATCGATTATCCGAACGCAAAATGGCAGACGAATCTCTTCCCAGTCTATGTCGATACGAAAAAGCCAGCAGCGACTGTGAAATGGAATGCTGCGAAATCAACACTTTCATGGACAGCAGGCGACCAAGGAACAGGAGTTGCGTCATACAATATCCTCGTCAATGGCAAGAGTGTCTTAAAGCAACCACTTGCCGCAACAGAAAAAGCGTACACGTTGACGGATCTGCCGGAGCGCGCGAAGATTGCCTTCGTCGTCAAAGACTATGCTGGAAACAGTGTGAAAAAAGACGTCAACACGACAGGCGTTGATAAAGCCGTACCAAATGTTCAAATCGATACACCGGTCGCTCTTGGTCTTGCAACATCAAAAGTCATCAACATCGCGGGTCATGTCTCTGATGAGTCAGGTATCAAATCGTTCAAGATCAACGGAAAAACTGTTAAACTGCGTTTCGATGCAGCCCAACAAAACTATGCGTTCAGCCATGACGTGACGTACACGACGGATGGCGTCAAGTCATTCAAGGTCGAAGCGTACGATGGAAAAGGGAATCGTGTGGCGTTCAACCGTCAAGTCATCATCGACACAGAATTACCAACGATTCGTGTCACAGCACCAAAAACCGTCTCAAGTAAAACAAAAACAGCTGAGATGAAGATCGTACTTCGCGATAACTACAGCGAATTACGCTTCGACTTCAATGGTAGCGCGGAATACCGCCGGACGTTCAAAGAACCGTACGTCATGAAAGCCTTCAAAAAGACGATCACGAAAAAAGTGACGCTCAAAAAAGGAAAAAACACGTACAACTTGAAACTGAAGGATCTGGGTGGACACGTCGTTACGAAAACAGTCGTCATCACGAAAAAATAAGGTAACATTGAACAAGCCAGGCGGACATCCGTCTGGCTTTTCGTTGTGTATCGAAGCGCCATGAAGGGTTTATGAGACGAGTGGAGCGGGAAATTTAAGAGCAGAAACAATTAGAGGGGGAACAACCATGAATCCGTTTACGACATTAATCGCCTTCATCGTGGGGTGTCTCGTCTTATATCTCGGTATCCGTGACAAAAACGGCTGGCTGATCGGTGTCGCATTGATACCGCTCGCGATCGTTGCCTATAGTGTCATCTATCTGATCATCCAGGTTAGTGCATAGTCTCTAATGAAAGATGTCTTGTCCGAAGCGACAAGACATCTTTTTTTCAAAAAATCATACTAGATATGAAACCGATGCAGTAAAATGTAAGTATATGACAGTATAGAGAGGTGGGAGATCATGGAACACGTACATACACAAACGAAAGCATTAGCGACGTTATACGAAGAGATGCACCAAAAGACACAGACCGGCATGTGGGTCATGCTTGCGGCATTCTTAGCGCTCAGTAACACACTCGAGAAACCAATCTACGCGATGATCGTCCCGTTATTGTATTTTGGCTACGACATGTTCGTACAACGCAAGCGGTTCGCGCTTGTTGCGGAATATACATCAGAGACTTCTGCAAGACGGCTTTATCACGTGCATGTGTTGATAGGGATCTTACAATACGGAGCACTCGCTGGTCTGATCGTTTGGGCAGTCGATCGCCCGAATACATCTTTCTTGATCGGTCTCGTCATCGTCGTCATCCCGTTCTACTGGATCTGCCGAAAAACGTTAGAGTTCGTCTCACGAAAGATCGATCCAACATATGTGACGGAAAAAGAAATTCATCAAGCTCGCTAAAGGAGAAGGTACTATGCAAACGGCTCGTGAAGAACGCCTACAAAAACTTGCCCTCGCGTATCGGGATGTCGAATGGCTCGGCACACGCTGGTATTGGAACGTGTTTCTATTCATAACAGTCGGTGTTTTGATTGAGTGGACGGATCTCCCGATTTTGATTTTGACGATTCCAGCCGTTTTTCTCGGATCCGATTTTCGCTACCAACTAAAAAAACGAAAAATTTTAGACGGCTATCTCTCAAACGCACAGGTTCGTCGGCAATTTTTACTTCGTACCGGCAGTCACGTCCTGCTGTATGCCGTATTGACGATCGTCATCATTCAGACGATCGATAGACCATTTTGGCAGATGTTTGTTGCGATATTTGCGATTTTAACACCACTCTATTTCATCAGTGAATGGATCATCCGACGTGATGGAAAGCGTGATCCAGATTATATCAGTGACGTTGAAGTTGCCCGCTTCGTCAGACAGAAAGGAACATCACAATGGAACACCTATTCGAGCGACAAGCACGTCTGAACCTATTGGTACGTCCTGTGCGTTCCGTCGCCTATTTCTTTTTGGTCCCTGGATTGATTTTTGCGGTACCTGCTTGGTTTATGCCGACAATTACATCCGTCTTTCTTCAGATCATGCTCTTTTGTCTTTGCGCGACAGCAGTCTCTCGAGAAATTGTCCGTCTACGGCTCATGAAGTCATATTTAACACCAACTATGTATCAACAAACCGTTCAAAAGGTCGCTCGTCTGACAATCATCGGGTATGTCGTGGCATGGCTGATCGCCGTCGTCATGCTGTCGATTCCAAGTGCTCCTGGTTATTTATTCGTCGTCTTCCTCTTTTGGATTGGTGGGTTTAGTCTTGGTATCACTCGACTGAATCGGTTAGCCAAACAAATCGATCCAGCCTACGTCTCGATGGGGGAAATCGAACGTGCGTGGTGGAAACGGTAAAGCAAAAAATCCGCATCAATCAGCGAAAGTGAACTGCTCCCTGTCAAGTAGACAGGACAAATAATAAAAATCCTTTAAACGGCTTGCGCTCTGTATTCTAATGGAGCCAAGCCGTTTAATCGTTGTTGATCTCGTTCATCTCTTCGATGATTTTCATGTTCTCCGTCTCACGAGTCTGTGGTATACCAATCCGGCGTAACCACTTGTAGTAGGCAGCGCGCGAGACTCCAGCGAGGTGACACAGGGCGATGATCGGGTAACCAAATTGCTCTACCGATGATTGAATGGCTTCATATTTATCTTGAAGACGAATTTGACTTAACGTGACCTCCTCTCGATCTCCTCTAACTTTTTTAAGAAATCGTTCTCCATGCGTAGACGCTCATTTTCTTTCTCGAGTCGTTTCAGATCCAACGCCAAACGGTCTGTATCCGTCAATTCTTCTACTGGCTTCTGACGTCCGCGACGGTCCATCAGTGCGTCGATTCCGTCCTTCTCGAACTTTCTTACCCAGCTATAAATTTGTTGGTACGAGACCCGATGGGTCTTCATGATGCTTTGATAGTCTTTTCTGTTCTGTATACAGTCCATGACTGCCTGGACACGCTCTTCGAATGTAGTGGTTCTACCTTTAGTCATAGTGGATCGCTCCTTCAATGGTTTCCCTTGAGTACTATGACTAGTATACCCCTCTATCCACTTCGCAAGTAGGCTTCTATCCGAGATATCAAACCGTGCCGTAGCGCTAATAAGCGATTCCTTTTGGTCGAGTACTGCACGTATAGCCTTCATCTTCAGTTCTTCCGGATAACGCGTCCACTCTGTTCGATTACGAAGTGCCATGGAGCCGCCCGTACGATATTTTGTCCTTCATCTATTTAAGGTGGTGACTGAAAGCTCGAAGAGCGAGGCAATCGATTTGATCGAGTCGATTCGGTCTTCACACATCTTAATAATTCGTAGTTTTTCATCTGACGAAAACTTAGATTTAGTCATAGAAAAAGCTCCCTTCAAAAAGTAGACAGTTTTTGTTATTTCAACTGTCTACTTTTTGGGGAGCATATCAGATTTTTGATTATTTCTTCAACAAGAGATAGATAAAATAAGGTGCTCCGATCAAGGCGACGACGATCCCAGCTGGCACGCCGTCCGGTCCCGCAATGTTGCGTCCGATCGTATCAGCGAACGCAAGCAACCATCCGCCGAGCAAGAGGGCAATCGGCAAGAAGAACTGATGCCGTGGTCCAACGAGCGCGCGGGCGATATGTGGCGCCATCAGACCGATGAAGGAAATCCCACCCGTGACGGAGACGGCAGCAGCGGCGAGTGCGACGGCTGTCAACAAGAGTTGGATCCGTTCTTTTTCAAGCGCGATGCCAACACCGATTGCGACCGGTTCATTCAAGGCAAGGAGATTGAGTTTATTCGCCTTATAGAACGTCAGCGGAATCAAGACGAGTAACCACGGTAAGAGTGAGTAGACGAAGATCCAGTCCGTCCCCCAGATGTTACCAGCGAGCCACTTAGCGATGAAGTCGACCTTTTCACGACGCGTCGACGAAATCAGGATGACCATGATTCCGGAGAGCGCCATCGAGAAGCCAACACCAGTCAAAATCAAGCGAATCGGTTGCAGTCCTTGCACACGGTCGTATGAGAATAGATAAATCGCCGTCGCGGTCACGAGCGCACCGAGGAAGGCGGCAATCGGTAACAAGTAAATGAACGATCCGACATCGACCGGGAAATACAGGAAAAACAAGGCGACGGCGACACCAGCTCCGGTATTGATGCCGATGATACCAGGATCAGCGAGTTCATTGCGCGTGATCCCTTGGAGGATCGAACCGGATAAAGCGAGTGCCATTCCTGCCATGACGGTGATGAGCAGTCGTGGTAAGCGGAGCGAATAGAGGACGAACTCCTCTTTGAATGAGCCGTTTCCAAGTAACGTCGGCAACAAACGATCATAGGATAGGGAAGCAGGTCCGAGACCGATGCTGACGACGAGTGTTGCGATCAATAGTGCCAGTAACGTCCAAAACGTCAGTTGCTGGCGGCGACGTAAACGAGATTCCATCATGAGAAAGCACGCCCTCCTTTCCGAACGATCAAGAGGAAGAATGGTAGCCCGAGCATTGAGACGATCGCGATGACCGGCGTCTCATACGGTGCGTATAGTGTCCGACCGATCGTATCGGCAAGTAACATGAACGTCGCACCAAAGATCGCGGTCATCGGCAGAATGAACCGATAGTCCGTTCCGACGATCGCGCGGACGATATGTGGAATCATCAGCCCGATGAACGCCATGTTACCGACGAGTGCAACAGCAGCACCTGCAAGCAGAATGACGACGACATAAAGTACTGCTTTGATCCGCTGGATGTTTTGCCCGAGTCCGAGCGCGACTTCTTCCGATAGACTGAGAATCGTCAATTGTCGGGAGAAGATGAAGGCAATCACAATCCCGATCGCGATGACCGGAGTGATGACTTGCAGTTGTCCCCATGTCGACCCGACGAGTCCACCGGACGTCCATTGTGAGACATCTTGAGCGATCTTGAAGTAGATGCCGATGCCTTCCGCAATCGCATACAGAAAGGCTGAGATCGCGGAACCGGCAAGGACAATCCGGAGTGGCGAAAAACCACCTTTTTTCGAAGCACCGATTCCAAAGACAAGTGCTGCCCCAAGTGCTGCACCGACGAAACACGCAATCATGATACCGAAGTACTCAATTTTCGGAAACAGGACGATGACGAGTGCAAGTGCTGCGTTCGCACCCGCCGTCAGACCGAGCAGACCAGGATCGGCGAGGGGATTGCGTGTCATCGCCTGCATGATGGCACCAGAGACACCGAGTGCTGCTCCGACGAGGATTGCTGCTAATTCCCGTGGCAGGCGGATTTCCTGGACAATTTTTGCTTTTTCATTCAACGGTCCGAACGTCAAGGCGTTCCAGACTTCGCGGATCGTCGTATCGGCAGCGCCGAACGTCATCGCGATCCAGAACATCCCGAAAAAGAGGACAAGACCGAGTGTGATTTTTATGCCGAACGGAATTCGACCAGCTGACATGAATGTCGCCTCCATTTCTGATTCAGGGAGTGAGCCGCAAAAAAAGGAAGGGATCCCGCAGGTTCCCTCCCTTATTTATTATGCACCAAGGAAACTTTTCTTGAAGAACTCGAGTTGACGTTCGAGTGTGAGAGGATCATTGAAGTAGAATTCCTTCGAATCGACTTCGAAGACATGATCGTTTTTGACGGCTGGAATGTTTTTAAACGTATCCGTTTTCGTGAATGAGTTGTCCGCTTCTGCGCTCTTGCTGAAGACGAGGTAGTCGCCTGCATATTCAGGGAGGACTTCTGGTGACAACGCATAGTAACCATCTTTTAATGCCATCTTCGTGACTTTATCCGGCATTTTTAATTTCATTTCTTGATAGAGAATCTCTGTTCCACGACCCCAGTTGTTGCCGAAGACGTAGAGTTGTTTATCGAAACTTTCGATGACAGAAACAGTAGCATCTTCACCGATTTTTGCTTTGATGTCTTTACCGGCAGCAGCGGCACGTGTTTTGAAGTCTTTGACCCAATCGCGCGCTTCCTGTTCTTTGTTGAGCAATTTACCGATTTCGATATGTTGCGTCAAGTAGTCGACTTTTCCGTATGTGTACGTGACCGTCGGAGCGATTTTTTTGATTTTGTCGAGGTTTTTCGTTGTCGAGTAGCCGATGATCAAGTCAGGATCGAGTTCGATGATTTTTTCAACGTTCTCTTCCGAAACTTCCGTGACATCCTTTAGTTTATCGAACTTCGGATTCGCTTTTGACCACGAATCAACACCAACGACAGGAACGCCGAGTGCCATGACGTTGCCGGCAAAACCAGCGAGGACCACGACTCGTTTTGGATGAGCTGGAACTTTAATGTTTCCATTTTCTGATTTATATGTGATCGTTTCGTTTTTCGAACCAGATGCTGCGTCGTCTTTTTTCTCTGTATTGCCACACGCTGCGATGACGAGCGTGAGAATGAGTAGAACCGGTACAAGTAGTTTCTTCATGATTTAATCTCCCTTGATTAAGTTGTAGGTGATACACATCGGCTTGTTCGTCCGCGGATCGCGTCCGATTTCAGCATCGATATGAAATACTTCTTGTAAGACATCTTTTGCGATGACTTCCTCACACGTTCCGGCTTTGACGACTTCGCCGTTTTTCATGGCGATGATATAGTCGGCGAAGCGTGCCGCTTGATTTAAGTCATGCAGGACCATGACAATCGTCCGTCCTTCGGTCCGGTTGAGATATTCGAGCAGTTCGAGCACCTCGAGTTGGTGGGCGAGATCAAGATAAGTCGTCGGTTCATCGAGAAAGATGATATCCGTCTCTTGAGCGAGTGCCATCGCAATCCAGACCCGTTGACGTTGACCACCGGACAGCGCATCGACTGGACGATGTTTGAACGCCATCGTATCCGTTGCTTCGAGTGCCCAATCGATGATTTCATAATCGTGTTTCGTCAAGCGTCCGAATCCTTTTTGATAAGGAAAACGACCGTATGAGACGAGCTCTGCGACCGTTAGACCACTTGCACTTTCCGGAGTTTGTGGCAGGATAGCCATCTTCCGAGCAAGCAGCTTCGTGCTTTCCTTCGCGATATCAAGACCGTCGAGCAACGCCCGCCCCGATTGATGGGGAATGATCCGTGTCATCGCTTTCAGCAAAGTTGATTTGCCGCATCCGTTCGCGCCAATGATCGTTGTGATTTGGCGATCGGGAATTTGGACGGACAAGTCTTTGACGATGGGACGATCACCGTAGCCGATATTGATTTCTTCTGTTGCTAGACGTACCATACGCGACGACTCCTTCGTTGTTCTCTCCATTTTTCAATGATAATGATTATCACTATCGTCTCATTAACCATACCAGTCTCATAAAAACGCTGTCAACATTTTTTCTTGTGTTCAAGAGATGTTCACGTTATCATGAGAGAGTGAGAATGATAATCAATAACAATCAAGGATGAGGAGTGAGTGAGATGAGGGAACAGGAGTTGTTCGACGTAACGATCATCGGTGGAGGACCAGCAGGGTTATATTCGACGTTCTATAGTGGTCTTCGAGGTATGAAGACGAAATTGATCGAGTATCAAGCAGAACTCGGAGGAAAACTGCACGTCTATCCGGAAAAGATGATCTGGGACGTCGGTGGACAGCCGCCGATCACTGGTGAAAAACTCATGGCTCAACTCGTCGAACAAGGACTGACATTTCAACCGACTGTTCAATTGAATGAAAAGATCATCTCGATCGCAAAAGACGTCTTCGGTAACTTCGTCTTAGAAGCGGAATCGGGGCAGATTCATTATTCGAAGACGGTCATCGTCGCGGTAGGCGGCGGCATCCTCAATCCACAAAAATTAAAAGTCGAAGGTGCGGAACGCTTTGAAGTGTCGAACTTGAACTATACGGTCAAATCGATTGAACGCTTTAAAGGAAAGACCGTCATCGTCTCAGGTGGTGGAAACTCTGCGATCGACTGGGCGAACGAGCTCGAACCGGTCGCAAAAAAAGTCTACGTCACGTATCGCCGGGATTGTTTCTCGGGGCACGAGGCGCAAGTCGACCAGCTCGTCAAAAGTTCTGCTGTCTGTCTCCTTAATACGACGATTCACAAGCTGATCGCAAGTCCTGATCATCAACGGATCGCATCGGTCGAATTGATCGACTGTCAAACAGAGGAAATCGTTGAGATTCCAATTGATGAAGTCATCATCAATCACGGCTACGAGCAGGACGCGGCACTGCTTGACGCCTGTGATCTCGATATCGCACGGGTCGATGACTTCTATATCGCGGGGAACGCGGCGAGCGAGTCGAGTGTACCGGGACTATATGCTGCCGGAGATATTCTTTCACACGACGGGAAGGTCCATTTGATCTCAGGTGCCTTTCAAGATGCGGCGAATGCCGTCAACCGGGCAAAACGCTTCATTGAGCCGGAAGCGCCAAAAGTGGCGATGGTCTCGTCACATAACGAAGTCTTTAAAAAACGCAATCGTGCGTTGATTGAGGAACGCGTCAATCAACAATCTTGAATAATGTTTAAACGTCCAAAATGCTTGGAAACAAGCGGATTTTGGACGTTTTTTTGTATGAATTTCATTTTTGTGCTATAACAGAACGATTTGACAACGTACTGTATTTAGGACAAAATTCTACTTATGTTCCACTACATGTAGGATACAAGTAAGACGGATGTAATAAGGAGGAAGGGTATGACAACTACGAAACGTAAGCCAATTGGCCTTGCCTGGCAAATTTTAATCGGCTTGATTCTCGGGATCACAGTCGGTGGTGTATTTTATGGGAATCCCCATGTCGCGGAGTGGCTTAAGCCAATCGGTGACATCTTTATCCGGATGATGAAAATGATCGTCGTTCCGATCGTCTTTACGACGATCGTTCTCGGTGTCTCATCAGTCGGTAGTCCGAAAAGTCTCGGACGTCTCGGCGTCAAGACACTCGGTTACTTCACGATCGTAACGATGATCGCGATTTTCACGGGGCTGTTCGCAGCCAATCTCGTTGAACCGGGTGCTGGTATTAACATGTCGACACTTGATAAAACGGACATCTCGACGTATGTCGAAACGGAAGAGACGACACAAGATGCAGGACTCGTCGACAAAATCGTCAACATCGTCCCGACGAACATCTTGGACGCGATGGTCCGCGGTGATATGCTTGCCATCATTTTCTTCTCGGTCTTATTCGGACTCGGTGTCGGTTTTGCAGGAGAGAAGGGCCAACCGGTCGTTCGTTTCTTTGAAGGCGTCGCAGCAGCGATGTTCAATCTCGTTAACATCGTCATGAAATTCGCGCCGATCGGTGTCTTCGCCTTGATCGGTGTCACGGTCTCGACGTTCGGGATTGAATCGCTCGGTTCATTGTTTAAACTGATTGCGACGTTATACGTCACAGCGCTTCTCTTCATGGTGATCGTCTTCGGTGCGATCATGAAATGGGTCGGGATTCGCGTTTCTGATTTCACGCGTATCTTCAAAGACGAGTTATTGCTGACGTATTCGACGGCATCGTCTGAAACGGTACTGCCACGGATCATGGAAAAACTCGAGAAGATGGGTGTTCCGAAATCAATTGTTAGCTTCGTCGTACCGACGGGTTATTCGTTTAACCTTGATGGATCTGCGCTGTATCAAGCGCTCGCAGCCTTGTTCATCGCACAAATGTACGGGATTGATCTCTCGATCGGAACACAGTTGACGCTTGTCTTCGTCTTAATGCTGACATCAAAAGGGATGGCTGCCGTTCCTGGCGTCTCATTCGTCGTGTTGCTCGCAACACTCGGTACGGTCGGTATCCCGGCAGAAGGACTTGCCTTCATCGCGGGGATTGACCGAATCATGGATATGATGCGCTCGGTCGTCAACGTCACAGGAAACACGCTCGCTTCACTCGTCATCGCGAAGTGGGAAGGTGTCCTTGACGAAGACCAACTCGAGACGTTCATGTCGACAGAAAATAAGAAAGACGACATCCGCAGTGCGTGATTGTCGTAAGTATGGGGAAGGACTGAATCGTCAGTCCTTCTTTTTTTCGTCCAAGAAAATAGATTAAAGTCGATTATTTTTAAAGAAAATACCTTATTTTCGATTATAGTTAAAATTTCGTTGAATATTATTAATTTTAAAGTTAATATTATTGATATAATCATAAGGGAGAGGCGATGAGATGGAATCAGTAGGAATCGTCATTGGTATTGTCGCAGTCTGTATCGTACAATTTTATTTAGCGAGGCGCGGAAGACTCTTTAGTCTTATCATTCCAGTGATCATCATTGGTCTCGGAATTTACGTCTATTTCGGAACAGGTCCACACTCATCGGATCGAGAATCGGTGATTCGGATAGGAACGTTTGCCTGTTTATCACTCATAATTTCAATGGGTGAGGTGGGTGTCGACTCGCGCCGTAAGCAACTGAAGCGTGAAAAAGATCGAATGGAGATTCAAGATTTGTAAGAGAAGTGAGGGAACACGATGGAACGACAAGACGTGCCCGCTTGGGTACTGGCACTCGAACAGGAGCATCTCGAGTTCATCCGAAAGTTCGTCTTGAGCTCCGGTTCGTTGAAGGATATGGCAGCTGCCTATCAAGTATCCTATCCGACTGTCCGGGCGAAGTTGAACCAGTTGATTGAGCGGATTGATTCGGTGCAACAGGAAGATGTCGAATTCATCAATATGATCAAGAACCTGGTCTTAGATGAACGGTTGAGTCTTGATGTGGCGAAAACGATCATCGATTCTTACCGCAAGGGTCAAGCGAAAGAATAAGCCAAAAAACGAGATTCCCGCCGGACGGAAATCTCGTTTTTTTTATTGTTTATCGTTCTTTTTATCCTGTTCCTTCTTGATCATCTTCTTTGCTGCTGAGCGGAAGCGGAAGATCAGGTAAAGACGATAGAAGTCGATTGCAGCGAACAAGGTCAGGAGGATCGTCCAGAAGTTGAAGACCGTTCCTGCCTCGACTGAGTTGTTGTAGGCAAGAAACATGAAAAGAACACCAAAGATGGCATAGAACAATGCCATGAAGTTCGAGCTTTGACGCATGAAAACACGACCTTTCGTAAATTAAGACATCGCGTAGATGGCAAGTACGACGATTCCGTTGTTAAAGACATGAATGGCGATCGGAGCAAGAATCCGGCGCGTCTTGACGAAGACGAGCGAGAAGACGAAACTCATCGCGACATAGATTAAAAATTTGTTGTCTTGGTGAATCAGTCCGAACAAGGCACCCGTCAAGATGAAGCTGAAGAAGAAACCGAGCTTCGAGGAGAGATTGCCGAACAGGATATGCCGGAACAAGAACTCTTCCATGATCGGTCCGAGCAGGACGACCATGACTTGCAGGAGTGGGATGACTTGGATCGCTTGGATGATCTGATCCGTATTTTGCGATTTCGCGACATTCTCGATCCCGCCTGCCATCCAGGCATCGATCAAGTTGACGCTGATCAAGAGCGCATACAGGAGCACGATCCCGATTCCGATCCATTTCAACGTATCCATCGGATCGGTTTGACGTCCCTCTGCCTTCCACTTCTGCCAATCGGGACGCAGGCAGTAGTAGGAGACGATGACGGCGACCGTGAAGCCAATCGCAAGCCACCAACCGGCGACGTCAGCAATGACGTTTTTCGGAAGGAAATACTGGAACGAACCCGGAACCAATTGGACGATCAGATAGATGATGATCGGGATGACGTGACGCTTTTGCCACTTCTCCGCCATCAGGAAAGGCAGACTGATTGGATTTTTCATCGTACAGGACACAACTCCTTTGTAATGAAGGTACTGTCCCGATTGTAACAAACAAACGGTCTTGGCGCACGATTGACGATGATTCAAAGGTGTCGATTTCGGGAAAACGGATAAAGGTTCAGGCTTGAATTCAGGAGAGAAAGCGTATAAGATAAAAATATGTTAGCACTCAACTAAAGTGAGTGCTAAAAAACAGTCATTTTCAAGGAGGATGTTTCGCATGTTAAAACCACTTGGTGATCGCATCGTGATCGAAGTCGTTAAAAAAGAAGAAACAACACTCGGAGGAATCGTTCTTCCTGGGTCAGCGAAAGAAAAACCACAAGAGGGTAAAGTCGTCGCTGTCGGTACAGGCCGTGTGACAGAGCAAGGTGTACGTGTACCACTTGAAGTGAGTGTCGGAGATCACGTCATCTATGCACAATATGCCGGTTCGGAAGTCAAAGTCGACGGCAATGAATACTTAATTTTACGCGAAAGCGATATTTTGGCAGTAGCCGAGTAATCTGTTCAATCATTTATAAGGGGGATTTCAGTCATGGCAAAAGACATTTTATTCAGTGAAGAAGCACGTCGGGCAATGCTCCGCGGGGTCGACGCATTAGCGGATGCAGTCAAAGTGACGATCGGACCAAAAGGACGTAACGTCGTTCTCGAGCGTAAGTTCGGTTCACCACTCATCACGAATGATGGTGTGACGATCGCAAAAGAAATCGAACTCGAAGATCACTTCGAGAACATGGGTGCAAAACTCGTCGCAGAAGTTGCCTCGAAAACGAATGAGATCGCAGGGGATGGTACGACAACAGCGACAGTCCTCGCACAAGCGATGATTCGGGAAGGTCTTAAAAACGTCACAGCGGGCGCAAACCCGATGGTCATCCGTAAAGGAATCGAAAAAGCAGTCCGTCGTGCCGTCGAAGAATTGCACACGATCGCTAAACCAATCGAAGGTAAAGAAGCAATCGCCCAAGTCGCAGCGATCTCAGCAGCAGACGAAGAAGTCGGTCAATTAATCGCAGAAGCAATGGAACGTGTCGGTCAAGATGGTGTCATCACGATCGAAGAATCACGCGGCTTCACGACAGAACTCGACGTCGTCGAAGGGATGCAGTTCGACCGTGGTTACGCGTCACCATACATGATCACGGATTCAGACAAGATGGAAGCGGTTCTTGAGAACCCATACATCCTCGTCACGGACAAAAAGATCTCGAACATCCAAGAGATTCTTCCAGTCCTCGAGCAAGTCGTTCAACAAAACAAACCCCTCCTCATCATTGCAGAAGACGTCGAAGGTGAAGCACTCGCGACACTCGTCGTCAACAAACTCCGTGGTACGTTCAACGCGGTAGCAGTCAAAGCACCAGGCTTCGGTGACCGCCGGAAAGCAATGCTTGAGGACATCTCGATCGTCACAGGCGCAGAATTGATCACAGAAGATCTCGGTCTTGATCTCAAGGAAACACAAATCACGCAACTCGGTCGTGCGTCGAAAGTCGTCGTCTCAAAAGACAACACGACGATCGTCGAAGGGCACGGACACGGCGATTCAATCGAAGCACGTGTCGGGACAATCCGTGCACAAATCGAAGAAACGACAAGCGACTTCGATCGTGAGAAATTACAAGAGCGTCTGGCGAAACTCGCAGGCGGCGTAGCCGTCGTTAAAGTCGGGGCAGCAACGGAGACAGAACTCAAAGAACGTAAGCTCCGGATCGAAGATGCACTCAACGCGACACGTGCAGCGGTTGAAGAAGGTATCGTAGCAGGTGGGGGAACAGCCCTCATTCACGTCACGAAAGCCGTTGAATCGATTCTGTCGGTCTCAACAGGCGACGAAGCAACAGGAGTAAACATTGTTCTTCGCGCACTCGAAGCACCACTTCGCCAAATCGCGGAAAACGCGGGTCAAGAAGGCTCAGTCATCGTCGAGCGTCTCAAGCATGAAGCGCCAGGAATGGGCTACAATGCGGCAACAGACGAGTATGTCGACATGATCGAGACAGGAATCGTCGACCCAGCGAAAGTGACGCGTTCAGCACTTCAAAACGCAGCATCCGTTTCAGCGATGTTCTTGACGACGGAAGCCGTCATTGCTGATAAACCAGAACCAGCCGGATCTGCTCCTGCAATGCCTGATATGGGCGGCATGGGTGGAATGGGCGGAATGATGTAATTCATGCTTCTAAAACCCATTAAAATAGGGGTTTCTGGACCTTAATATACTCTGAAAATACCTGAAGGGTAACAAAAGGGTAACATTTTCTTGAATAAGGGTCTGAATTAGAGGTTTTCCATGAGTTCTTTGAACTTTTGGGAAGCCTCTTTTTTCATTTCTTTTGCTTTCGTTTCCCAGTTTTAGGGTCTTTGCCTATATCTACAATGTAAGCCCAACTTGCTCCACATTTACATTTAGTACCCGTATATTTACAACGTGGCCGATATATATGACTCATATGTTATTCTCTCCTTACTTTTCTTCTAAACGTATTCTGTAGACCGCCTGCCTACAGGCATCATTACAATGCTCTCTTCGGCCAGATCGTACAAATGGTAACCGGCAGTCCTTATTTTTACAAATATAGACATTCTTAGAGTTGTTAATTGTTTGCCATAGGTCCCATAGGTCATAGTAAATTGCAGCAAGCAAATATCTAGAATATCTTTTTTCTTTAATCATGAATCTACTTAGGAATCTCAAGACGCCGTGTTTATGAGCTAATGCAATTAAGTGAAGAAGCAGGGGGAATAAGATGTTTTAAAATCGGAGCATCAAAGCGAGTAGATAAAGAAGACTTTGTTAAATGGATTGAAAGGAAGAAAGATGAATAGTGGTTATAAACTTGGTTAAAAGGAGATACTAGATTGATTAAATTTATTTCATCAAATGGGAAAGCTGCTCTAGCGTATGCAAGTAAATTGAATTGGTCAGTCTTTCCGCTTCATACACTAAACAAAAATCATTGTTTCTGTCAAAATCCTAATTGTCAAAGTCCTGGTAAGCACCCTCGTACAAAAAATGGATTAAAAGCAGCAACAACTAATCTCAATATTGGTTAAGACAGTATGTAGAAGGTGTAGCCGAATCCACTCAAACCCCTCCGCATCCAACTCTTCTAAATTGAATGCTTTTTTAAGTAACTTAGGAAAACAAAATAATTTAGAAAGTTACGTTCTTCCGTTTTTCCTATCGAATTGCACAAAATGTTACCTATTGTCTAATAATATGACGGGGGGATGGATGGGGCAAATAACATTAGAGGCAATAATAAAAGTGGTGGAAGAGGCAGAGGAAGAATGCGAAATAAAAATAGGAATTAAAGACTATTCCAATCGAGAGGAATAGTCTTTTTTTAAAATAAATTTATTTTATTATTATTTTCCTTGTATAATTTTTCGTAGGTAGTGTTATTTAAGAATTTAACTAATCATCAATTAAAATGAAGTATAAATATATGATATTAGATGTGCTAAAATAGGAATAAAGATTGGAAATTTGGAGGAATTTAAAAATGGCTGTTAAAGCAGATATAGATTTTCAAAAAGACTTATTCGATGCGGCAACTAGAATGCGAGGGAGTATTACTCCATCGGATTACAAGCATTACGTATTACCTTTAATCTTTTTGCGTTATGTATCATTACGTTTTGATAAAAGAAGAGCGCAAGTTGAAGAAATGGTTAATGACACTGAAAGTATTTGGTATTCCGATGATCATGAAGTAAGAGAAAATATCCTAAATGATCCTGACCAATATAAATCTGAAAATGTATTTATGATTCCAGAAGAAGCACGTTGGGCTTATATCGTTGAGAAAGCCAATGATAGCAATATAAAAGGTATATTAGACAATGCTATGAAATTGATTGAACAAGAAAACCCGGAACTTGAGGGGATTTTGCCGCGTATCTTCCAAGGTTCTAATTTACCTGCAGAAAATGTGGCAGGATTAATTGAAATTTTTTCTCGAGATATTTTTAGTGCTCGTCATGAAGATAGTGTGGACGTTTTAGGACGTACGTATGAATACTTTATCGGAAACTTCGCTTCAAGTGAAGGAAACAGAGGAGGGGAATTCTTCACACCTTCTTCGATTGTTAAACTTTTAGTTGCTATGATGGAGCCGATTGAGGGGACAGTGTTTGACCCTGCTTGTGGTTCCGGTGGTATGTTTATTCAATCAGAAGCGTATTCGAAAAGAGGAAATTCATTATCCTTTTATGGTCAAGAAAATGTTGAAACAACTTTGCGATTAGGAAAAATGAATGTCTTATTGCATGGGATGAATGCAGAAATTCGTCTTGGTAATTCCTTATTAAACGATCAGTATCCAGACTTAAAGGCTGACTATGTAATTGCTAATCCTCCTTTTAACGTTGATTCATGGGGAGCAGAAAGAATATCAAAGGATGACCCTCGTTTAATTGGCCCTGTTACAAACGCTAATGCTAATTATATGTGGATGCAACACTTCCTTTATCACTTAAAAGATGGAGGAACAGCAGGATATGTAATGGCTAATGGTGCCATGACTACGAATACAACTGGTGAAAAAGAAGTCCGTCAAAAGTTAGTTGATGATCATTATATTGATTGTATTGTCCAATTACCTGAAAAACTATTCTTTACCACAGGAATTCCATGCTGCTTATTTTTCTTAAGTAAAAGTAGAAAAGGAACAACCAAATTTAGGAAACGTGAAAATGAAATACTCTTCATCGATGCTAGAAAAAGAGGTTCTTTGGTGAGTAGAAGTCAAAAAGCATTTTCACAGGAAGAAATTAATCAAATCGCTAACATTTATCATGAATACAGAAGGCTAGACGGTAACCCAATAGAAGAAGTAGGATTCGCAAAAGTGGTTTCTACTGAAGAGGTGAAAAATAAAAACTATAAGTTAACACCGGGTATTTATGTAGGAACTGCACAATTAGATGAAGAAGATATAAGTTATGAAGAAAAGATGGAGGAAATTACCAGTAAACTTAGAGATCAGTTTGCAGAGAGCATCCGTCTTCAAGAAAGGATATTACGAGACTTGGAGGACTTGATATGAGTAGATGGATAGAAGGTACAATATCTGAGTTAATTCAAATCAATCCTACAGTTAGTTTAAAAAAAGGAAAGTCTTATCCTTTTGTAAGTATGGATGTTATTGAACCATTCTATAAACCTGTAGAAGCACATGAGTCAAGAGAGTTCACATCTGGTGGTGCTCGATTTCAAAATCAAGATACTCTTTTTGCAAGAATTACACCTTGTTTAGAAAATGGCAAAACAGCACAAGTAAAGAACTTAGATGGAAACATTGGATTTGGTTCAACTGAATTTATTGTTTTAAGAGGAAAAGAGGGCATTTCAGATAGTGATTTTATCTACTATTTATTTATAGAAAATAACATGCGAGAGAAAGCCAAACAATTAATGGTTGGTACTTCTGGTAGACAAAGAGTAGATAAGCAACAATTTGAAGAGATAAAAATTAAAATACCGGAATTATCTACTCAAAGGAAAATTGCTCAAATACTCGGAGATATTGATAAGAAAATAGAAATAAATCGTAAAATAAATGAAACGCTTGAAAAAATTGCTATAGCCCATTATAGGCATTGGTTTGTTGAATTAGGTCCATTTCGAAGAGAAACATTTGTAGAGTCTGAATCTGGTTCAATTCCTAATGGTTGGAGTATTAAGAGAGTTGATGAACTTGGTAGTGTAATTACAGGGAAAACACCTTCTACAAAAAAAACTGAATATTATCATGGTGAAACACCCTTCATCAAGATCCCGGACATGCACAATAATACATTTATTGTTAAAACTGAAACAACGTTATCAGATGAAGGTGTGAGTATTCAGAAAAACAAACTGTTACCTCCACTATCTGTTTGTGTCAGTTGTATAGCAACTCCCGGTTTGGTTGTACTAACAAATGAGTATTCTCAGACTAATCAACAAATTAATAGCATCATCTGTAACGAAGAAATAAGTCCTTACTTCACTTACTTATTTATGACTGAGTACTCAGAAAGTATTATCACATTGGGAAGTGGAGGAACAGCAACACTAAATCTAAATAAAGGTGATTTTTCAGCAATAAAGTTACTTGTTCCGGATAATAAAACGATGAAAGAATTCCACGAAGTTGTTAAAGATATTTTTGACAATATAAGAATTAATTCTATTATGAATTATCAACTTGCAAATGTTCGTGATTATATTCTTCCTCGACTTTTATCGGGTGAAATTGAAGTTTCCAAAGCAGCAGAAAGAGTAAGGGAGGTTTTTTCTAATGAGCAGCCGGAGCCGTCTGTATGAATCTGATTTTGAGGAGACTACGATAGAGAGGTTAAAACAACTTGGATATGATTATTTACCTGCTTATGAATGGACTTCCCGTCCTTCGTTAGCAGATGTTGTTATAGAGGCACGCTTGGAGAAATATCTTTATGAGACTTATCCTACTTTTCCAAAAGAATATATGCCTGCCTTAATGTCTCAGATTATTAATATAGACGGTGTTACTGTTGAACAGCGTAATGAACGATTTCATGAAGTATTAACAAAAGGGTTAGACTTCAAAATTGAACACGAAAATGAGGAAGATCGGTATTATCATATTTCTCCGATAAACTGGGAACAGCCGCTACAAAATGATTTCGTGGTAATGAATCAGTTGGCTATTGAAGGGAGAATGTCTAGACGTCCTGATATTATTGTTTACATTAACGGATTGCCATTAATTCTTTTTGAACTAAAAAGTCCATATATAGAAAATACCAGTGTTCAAGACGCTTATACTCAAGTAAGGAATTACACTTACGACATAGCACAATTGTTCACGTATAATGCTTTTTCGATTATATCGGATGGAACGACAACGTTACATGGCATGCCATTTGCACCAATCGAATTTTTTGCTGCTTGGAAGTCAATTGACGGTGTTAGGATAGATAATAATATAGCAAATACAATGAAAACACTTATAGAGGGTTTATTTCCAAAAGACCGTTTACTGAACTATATCCGCCAATTTATTGTATTTATGGACAATGGAAAAACAAAAACAAAAATTGGGGCGAAGTACCACCAGTTTTTTGGTGTTAACTTTGCAATACAAGAATCGATTCGGGCGACAAGACCAAACGGAGATAGAAAAATCGGTGTCATTTGGCATACACAGGGATCAGGAAAGTCTATATCCATGTTATTCTTTGCTGGTATCTTAATCCGTCATAGTGATTTAAAAAACCCAACTGTAGTGATACAAGTCGATCGCGCTGATTTAGATAATCAATTACATGATACTTTTGTAGAAGGAAAGTCACTTGTTGGACATGTAAAACAAGCGGACTCCGCTTCTGATTTAAGAGAACTCTTAAAAAATGAATCTGGTCAGATTGTTTTTACAACGATTGAAAAATTCAGATTAAAAGAGGCAGAAGGGGTTCACCCTGTTCTTTCAGAACGAGAAAATATAATAGTAATTGCTGATGAAGCACATAGAACACAATATAATGACGCTGGATATGCAGGACATATAAAAACAGCCTTACCGAATGCGAGTCATATCGGATTTACTGGAACTCCTGTAGATTTTGCAGGTAGAAGTACTAATGAAGTGTTTGGTAATACTATTCATACTTATGACATGCTACAAGCAGTTGAGGATAATGCAACTGTCCCTATATTTTATGAGTCTCGTTTAATCCGGTTGGGTATTACAAATGAAGAAATAGATAATCAAATTGAAGAATTAGATACAGAGGCAAGTACTAACGAATTCGAGAAACATCGTCGTGCATGGGCTGCTCTTGCAAAATTAGCAGGAACAAAAGAACGAGTTGAAGAATTAGCCAAAACAATTGTTAACCATTTTGCCGAAAAACAAAACGTAACCCCTGAAGCAAAAGGAATGATTGTTTGTATGAGCCGTGAAAATTGTGTGGCTTTATATAAAGAAATGAGAAAACTGCCGGATTGTCCACCAGTTGAAATTATTATGACTGGTGATGTTTCAAAAGACCCAGAAGAATGGCGTCAAAAGCAATTGGAAAGTGATTATGCTCATATTAAATCAAAAGAAGAGCAAGAGGCTGTAAAGGCTAAGTTAAGAGACCCTAAAGACCTGCTCAAACTAGTTATTGTACGTGACATGTGGCTTACAGGTTTTGACGCAAAACCATTAACATACCTGTATGTCGATAAACCTATGAAAGGGCATAACCTTATGCAAGCCATTGCAAGGGTAAACCGAATATTTCCGGGTAAACAAGGTGGCACCATTATTGATTTTATTGGAATTGCTACTCAGTTAAGGGAAGCAACTAAAAAGTATACTGACAGCGGTGGTAAAGGAGAATTAACTTTTGATATTGAGCAAGCAGAAGCCTTATTTTGGAGTTTTTTACATGAAGTTAAGGCTTTAGTTCCAAATGAACTTTCACCTAGCAATCTTTCACTTAATGAATGGCGAGCATTACCTAAGGTTGAAAGAGAAGATTTTATTGCTGAATTAGTTAATCATTTCCTAGGCACAAATGAGCAATCATTCTTAGAGGCTCAAGCAAGACTTTCCCAGTCACATAAACTTGTTTCTCATCTTACTTCTGTAACTGCAATTTCAGGGGAAGTATTGTTATATGACATTGTCAAAACTCAATTGCGTAAACTATCTAACCCTATTGGGGGAGATGGTCAAACTAATCAAGAATATGAAAAAAAATTAGCGCAAATTGTAAATGAAAGTGTCAGTTCCTATGATGCTTTAGATTTATTTGAAATTGCAGGAATTGAAAAACCAAACTTGTCTGTCCTTGACGATGCATTTTTAGCAGGATTGGTTGAAAAACCTCATGTTGATCTACGCTTAAAATTGTTGAAACAACTTTTAGAAGATGAAATAAAGATTAAGTTTAAGAAGAAAAATCCAAAAAGTAAGCAAATGAGCGAAATGTTAAAGAAAACGATTGAAGAATATCATAATCGAGTTATTTCGGCAGCAGACGTTATTCGCTTTATGGTAGAAATGAGAAACAACTTAGACGAAGAGACAAAAAGAAGAATGGATTTAGGACTTACTGAAGAAGAAGTGGCGTTTTATGAAATTATCGCAAATATGGAAAACGCCACATTCGAAAATCAGTTTATGGCAGATTTAGTCCATCAAGTTGTTAAAAATATGAAAAGAGAGTTTCAAGTTGATTGGACCAATCCGCATCGCCAAGATATCTTATCAAAAGTTAATCTCGCAGTAAAGGCAACTTTAATGAAAAATAAAATTAAGCCAGAACAATTAAAGTTCTTAACCAATGCTTTTATAGAAGAAGCCAAAGAACAATTTAAAGATTGGCCGATTGATGCTTAGTAAAAAATTCAAAACTAATAAAAAGATAGATATTTCAAAGAGAGTAGGATAAAATCCTGTTCTCATTTTTTTATTTTTCAAAGCGGAATATACGTTCGTTTTTAAGTTTATAAGTATAACTTAATCATAAGATAATGGAAGAGATACTCTTGAAAAAGCAGCATTTCATATTTAAAGGAACGGAATCTAAATTTGTAGAATTTCATAACTTATAAAGATGTATATATCAAGCGTACAATTGATGAAATTGGAGTAACAAAAGGGTAACGCAACCCTGTGTTACTCCATTAACTTGAGTTGAAGATGTTGCATTAAAGGTCATAAAAAAAACGCATAATAACGCGGGTTAGTTAGCATGTGTTAACTTACGTTAAACATGTTACAAATTAGTGGAAATATGGGCGGTATGATGTAAGATATTTCATCTTTAAGTACTGAATACTAATAAATAGGGTTCGGTACTTTTTTATAATTCATACTTTCGAAATGAATTGAATAATTATTTTTATATTTGTAATATTATACTTAATGTTTAAACGATACATAGAATTAACTAGAAGTGAATGAGGGGAGATTTAACATTTGATCGTCGACTTACGTTAGAGATTAAAGAGAGATAGGGGTTATCAAATGAATGAAATTTTAAAAGGTATAATAACGTCCGGGACGCTCATTATCGCTATTGGAGCACAAAATGCATTCGTTTTAAAACAAGGTTTATTAAAAAATAATATTTTCTGGGTAGCCTTGGTGTGTTTCTTATGTGATGTGATACTGATGTGCACGGGTGTATTAGGGGTCGGTACTGTTATTAAAAATAATACGTTTGCGAATGTTGGTCTTGCGATTGTCGGAGGACTATTTCTGCTATTATATGGATTCAAATCTTTTCGAAGTGCGTTTTCATCGTCAAGTGCAATCGATATTTCAACCGATGTTAAAATCATTCCCATTCACAAAACAATTTTAGTTACATTAGCAATTACACTTTTAAATCCACATGTATACCTAGATACGGTCGTCATCATCGGTGGTATAGCTGGGACTTTGACATTTGATCAAAAAGTCAATTTCTTGATCGGAGCTTTGATCGCCTCTTTTGTCTGGTTTTTTGGTTTAGGATACGGGGCGAGATGGTTAATGCCTGTATTTAAAAAACCGATGGCTTGGAAAGTATTAGATTTTGGAATCGGTTGTTTGATGTTTTGGCTCTCGTATCAATTGATTCAGTTTGCACTAGAAGCAATTTAAAAAGACTTGAAAATTAATAATGAAACACAAATAGACCAACAAGCTTGACTCCTCACGAGACGTGAAAAAAGTCAGGCTTGTTGGCTTTTTAGAAAACTAGACACGATGCGATTAATTCAGTTCATTCTCCTCAATAATTTTATCCGATAGCTTTAATTGTTCGCTCACCTCTTTCACCTGATTGCGACAGAACTTCATCTCGGTTTTTTTCTCAGTCGGCACGTCATAGCAGGTACCTTCACCGGATGCTTTCGTCAAATCCGCTTCATAGTAATAGTCCTTGTAGCGGAACGAACCGTCCCGGAAACCAGTCAGATTCGGTTTGTCGTCGACGAGGGATTGTCCCATCATATAGGACGTTTTGAGATTCAACAGATCAATGATTGTTGGCGCGATATCGATTTGTCCGCCATTTTCTTTCATGACCCGACCGGTTTGCTGGTCGGGTTTTTTGATGAATAGTGGGATGCGGCGCTCGAGTTCGAAAGCTGCAACCGGAGACGAAACATCCGCTTTTTTGCGCATCTCACTGCCTTCATTGACGAGTCCGCTATCGTGATCGCCATAAAAGATGACGAGGGACTGGTCCCAAAGATCGCGTTGTTTCAACTCATCGATCATCTTTCCAACACCAGTATCGACGTAATGGACGGTCTGGTAATACCGTTTCAACATCGAATCCTTATATCCGGACAAATCAAGCGTCTGATCTTCCTGATCGATCTCATACGGCGTATGACTCGTCAACGCGACTAAAAACGAGAAGAACGGTTCTTGCAGCGTCTCCATGTGATCAATCGATTCGAGGAAGAACTGCTGATCGTTCAGCGCCATTCCGATTTTCTTCTCTTTTGAATAATCCTTTTGGCTGAAGAAGTGCTCAAAGCCGATGTTCTTGTAGACATCGTCACGGTTCCAGAAGCCTTTTTCGTAGGCATGCATCGCTGCTGTATCGTATCCGTTCTTCTCAAGTAACGCAGGAAGCGCCTCGAATTCATTCGATGGATATTGCGTATAAACAGAGCCTGATTTTAATGGATAAAGTGACGTGTTCGTGATGAACTCAGCGTCCGAAGTTCGTCCTTCATGCGTCTGGTGATAGAGCGACGAGAAGTAGAGCGATTCCTTCTTCAATTGATTTAGGTTCGGCGTCACTTCTTCACCGTTGATGGATTGGTCGATGACTGAAGCCTGGAACGACTCGAGCTGCACCAGAATGATATTCGGTGTCTGCTTCGGACCCGTCGGATTCGTCTGTTCCTTTTGATTGATGCGCTGTTGTTCCTGTGCCGTCAGTCCGTCACTTGGTCGTCCAGTCACGCCTTTGAACACATCCCACCCGTGATAGCCCCAAAAGCCAAACAGGTAGTAGTCACGCATATCGGAGATCGTTGCCGTCGGTTGACGATCTTCCGTTAGCGTCCGGTACGTCAGCAGTGAAGCAGACAAGATGATGCCACTGACTGCAAGGATTCCCGCCGTCCGGCGGCGTGCTTTTGCTGTCGTCACTTCCGGTCGTTTGCGGAAAATAAAGAGCAGTAGGATGAAAATCAAACTATCAGCGAACAAAAGGAAATCTTGCGGTACGATCAAGGCGGTGAAGCCACTACTGACATCACTCATCTGCGTCATCTGTGAAAGGAGCGAGACAGAGAGGAAGTCTTCGAAGTAACGGTAGTACCACATGTCGGAAGCCAGCAGAAAACTGTGTGCGAGAAGTAGACCAAGCCAGATCCAGCGGCGTTTATTCCACGGAATCAATAACGTCCAGCTCGACAGAATCAGCATTCCGGCAAGGTTCATCAGTGTTAAATGAAGCGAAAGATCGGTCTTTGTAAAGTAACTAAACAGCATGAACTTCAGCATGCCGAGTAACAGATAGAGGGTGTAGCGAATTGCCATGGTCAGTACTCCTTACGTGTGTCGTCATACAGTCTTTACCCTGAATCGAAACGTGTCGAACGCTTAAGTGTTTTCTTCAAAAAGCATTAGAAAAATCACTGTATATGGAATAAAATAGAAGTAACCACTTATTTTTGAAAGGATGTTTTACATAGATGAACTGGAAACAATGGATGGGAAGTGCCGCGCTGATTTACGGTACATGGATGACGCTAACTGTCACTGCGGATGCTGCACCGTATGACGTCAAAACGAAAGATCAAGCAATCGTTGGATTTTACGATTTAGAGACAAAAGAGACGACACCTTATCCGAAAGACGTCTCACCATACATGGTGCTGCGAGCGACGTCAGCTGATAAAACGTTATTCTTGTATGAAGATTATTATGGAGACGAAACCGAGCATCCTTATTATTTGATTGATGCGAAGACGGGAGCTTCGGAACTGCTGACGCTTCCAGAAGGTAAGGAGTATCTACGTGTCTTAAATCACGATATGGTGATAGGGTATACCTCGTCTGATAAATTATCACTCTTTATTCGCGAAGGGGATCAATTCGTTACGCGTGATACGTTAGAAGTGACTGCTCGAAATCAGTTGCAGTGGATTGGACCGAATCGCTTCTCGATCCAACGAGAAGACAGTGCCGGTTGGTATGATGTAAATCCGGACGGTACATTCTCGAAAGTCCGTTCCGTTGATGTGAAGCGGTTCTCGCCTTTAACCAATGACTGGATCTTAGATGATGAACAGGACATGTTGCGTCACGTCGTCACCAATCAACAAATCACCTTACCGAAAGTCTCACGAGGATATTACGTTGAGGGAGCTTACGAAACGAAAGACGGATTGTACGTTCAACTGGTCGATTCCAGTTCGTCAAGCGAGTCATCGTTATTCTACTTAGATACAGCAAGTGGACAATTGACGACACTCGTTGACGATTCAAAGCAATTAGCGAATGAATTATTAGCCGATGGACAGGCTATCTACCGCAGTAAGGATCAAGCGACGATGTTATCGTTTGCGTCCTATTTACGCCAACCAATCGCAATCGACGACTTGACGAAGGATGATACGACATTGCTTGAAGGAACGGTTCTAGCTCCGAGCGTTGAGCTGACGCGTGTAGATGGAACGACAGGTATTGTTGAGCCCAGTAAACTATCGTTCAATGGGAATGTCGAACTGAAAAATGAGCTATTCACGATCACGACGACTCCGAAACGCTTGCCGTATAGTGAGTACCGGACGACATACACGACTGAAACTGGTAAGGTCTTGGAGGACCGGACACGTTATCAATACCAGCGTTACTTAAAAGCTCAGGGTTCAGCGATTCCGACCATCAAGGAAGGTACAACATCTTATAGCTTTAACATCGATCAAGCTGATGTTCCGGTGACGGTCTATGGAAAAGATGGCGTCCTCATCGGAAGAGCTGCCTCCGATGAGACAGGACGTGTCCAAATCAACGTGTCGACGAAAAATCTTGTCGGTCAGGTGACGCGTTGGACGTTCGGAAATACACGAGACTTCAATCAAGAAGCATCCGTGAACCGGACCGTCGCAGGTTATGAAGTGCCACGCATTACCCAGTCGAAAAACGATAATTTTAAATTCATTACATACCGCTTAGAAAGTGCCAAAGAAGGCGGTATCTATAAAATCTATGCAGGGAAACGACAAATTCAATCTGTTCCAGCAACGAAAAAGACAGAGATCACAATTCCATATACGAATGACTTAGCGTCATATCGTATTACACGAAGTGGTGAGTATCCTACGAAATCACTCTCTTTGAAAGATAGCGTGATGATTTACAGTAATCTATCCGCACCCCTAACGGATGAACACACGACGATCGAAGGAATTCTTGATGGAGATGCCGATTACGGAAAGCTGTATATTGATGGGAAATATACGGCATATATCGATCGTAAGAAAACGCAGAGTTTTGCGATTAAGACAAAACCATTGAAGGTTGGACAAGTCGTGACGTTCGTTGCCCGTAAAGGAACACAACTTCAAGTCTCCGGGCAGAAAGTCGTGGCAGCAGCCAATCCAACACTCAAGTCGTATACGACGTCACTCAGTCCGACGAGTACATCATGGAAAGTCAAAGCGACGAAAGGAAAGACGATCGTCGTCACAATCAATAAGAAGCGGTACACGAAACTCGCAACCGGTAAGACACAAACGATGACGTTCCCGAAGCAAAAACGAGGCACTCGGGTCACGGTACACGCGGAGTCGATCAAGCTGCGTAAGAGTAAGACCTTTAGTTTAACCGTTAAATAAGTGAACTGACAGGAATCCTTCAAGGCAGAAAATGTCTTACGGGATTCCTGTTTTGTTTTAAAATGGTCTTTGGTTCAAACGTTTGGTTGAAGAATTGGACAGAATTTCCTCTTGAATTCAAACAATTGACGTTAATTTGCGCAGAAAGCGGGAATAGAAAGCGTGTACGTCCATCGTCCGTCACTGTCTTTTAAAAAAGGAGCGAAGTCATGTCAAACGTGAAACTAGCGGTCATCTATTACAGCGCAACCGGAACGAACCATCAACTTGCCTCATGGGCAAAAGAAGCGGGAGAAGCAGCAGGGGCGGAAGTCCGTCTTGCGAAAATCAAGGAGACAGCCCCAGCAGAAGCAATCGCTTCGAACCCATTGTGGCAAAAGCATGCGGAAGCCACACGTGATATCGAAGAAGCGACACCGGGTCTACTCGACTGGGCAGATGCGATTATCTTTAGCGTCCCGACACGTTACGGTCATGTCCCAGGACAATTCCAACAGTTCCTCGACACGACAGGCGGACTGTGGGCACAAGGCAAACTCGTCAATAAAGTCGTCAGTGCGATGTCGTCGGCACAGAATCCGCATGGCGGTCAGGAAGCGACTGTTCTCGCAGTTTATACGACGATGTTCCACTGGGGTGCAATCGTTGCGGCACCGGGTTATTCAGATCCTGTCTTGTTCGCAGCGGGCGGAAATCCATATGGTACATCGGTCACTGTCGACCAAGACGGCAACATGGTTGAATCAGTCGAACCAGCCGTGCGCCATCAAGCGAAACGGACGGTTGAAGTGGCAAGCCGTCTTAACTCATAACATTACCTAATTCAAAAAGCGCCGGAATGCTGATTCGCATTCTGGCGCTTTTTCGTATGCATCATGTGTTTTGTGTCAACGGAAGTTCGACTGTGAACGTCGAGCCTTGTCCTTCGATCGACTCGACATGGATTTCTCCATCATGTCCACGCGCAATCTCGCGACAGATCGAGAGCCCAAGACCAGTACCGCCGATTTGACGGGTGTCCGAATTGTCAACACGATAGAATTTTTGGAACAGGTTACTCATCGCAGAAGCTGGGATCCCGATACCCTCATCTTGAATCGCGACCGTGACACGTGACGCGTGTCGCGTCAGTTGAATATCGATCGTTCCACCAGCTGGTGAGTATTTGATCGCATTGTTGATCAGGTTACTGAATAATTGGCGAATCTTCTTCGCATCTCCTTCAACGATCAGCGGTTCGACGTTTCGGAATATTTGAATCGCGTGGGAAGAAGACGACAAGCTATGCAACTGTTTCAAATCACGAATCATCGCGACGATATCAAACGGCGCCATCTCATATTCTTGTCGGTTTGCTTCCATCCGTTGCAGGTCGAGGAAGTCATTGATCAACAGCGAGAGGCGTTCTGTTTCCGAATGGACCGCTTCGAGATACTTCTTCTGTCGCTTCGGTGGCAGGTCCCGCTGAATCATCAGCTCAGTAAAGCCATAAATCGACGAGAGTGGTGTCCGTAGTTCGTGTGAGATCGTCGAGACGAGTTCATTTTTGATCCGGTCAATCTCGACTTCATTCGTCACGTCACGTAAGACGAGTAGAATCCCGCGGAATTGTCCGCCATAATGGATGCTTTCGGAATACGTCTTGATGAAGCGTCGCTCTTGATCGATCGAGAAGGTGGTTCCTTCACCGATTTCTCGTTTAACGAACGTCTTTTTCAAGTAACGTTCGAATTCCGGCAGTTGGTCCACGCGATGTTTAAGTTGAACGACAGACGGAGTGATGTTCATCAGTCCGTTTTCATCGATGCTTTCATCAATCGGATGATCGAACAGGTCGAGCAATGGTCGGTTGATTAACTGAATGTCGCCGTCGGGCTCGATATACACGATCGATTCACGGATCGAGTTCAACAGTCGCGCTGTTTTTTCCCGTTCGCGTTCAATCTCGTCGAACGTCCGCATCCGTAGGAGTGACAACGCTAGCTGACGCGCGAAGGCAGCGAGTTCTTCCTGCTCGTAACGATCAAACCGATCCTGATTACGGGACAAGAAGATATAGGCGATGATCTCATTTTGACTCGGATCAAGAACCGGTGTGACAGCGCGCGCGACTTCATCTTCGAACTGCGTATGCGGTCGTTTATCTTGTCGCGACTCACGCAATAACGGCTCAATCGTTGGCATCCAATCCTCGACTGTGAGCGGTGTCTGTGGATAAAAGACGATATCGATGACTTTCGTACCATCTTTGAAAATCAAGGCACCTTGCGTCGCATTCGTGATTTCAACCATCTTTTGAATGACGGCAGGATAGGCACTGATGCTATCACGCGACGCTAGTGTCTCCGTCAATTGATTACGTAGCCGTAAATGGGACTCGTTCCGTTGCGTCAGTTTCAACGCATCTTCGAGAGTGACGTTCGTCGACATCAATTGGTGTTTGTTTTCAATCAAGGCTGTCGCCATCTGATGGAACGATTTACTCAATTCACCGATCTCGTCAGCACGGTTCAGCGGAATCAACGGTAACGTATGCTCACCACTTGCAAGGAGCTTGCTCTCCTTGCTAAGAAGATGGATCTGTCGCGTCGTCCGTTCGATGAACGGGCGGACGATCAGCAAGATGACGAGGAACAACACGATCAGGTTGACGAGCCAAATCCACTCAGCGTACTTCGTCTGCATGACAAGCTGTTCTTTTGCACCGAGTTCTTTCGCGCGGAGACTACTCCGGTAGTTCGTGAACGTACTCTCCATCGTGTTGACACTTTTACGCATCGTTTCACTGTTCGAGGCATTCATCTTGAACTTCCGATTCGGGTCCTGAGGTACTTGTGGCATCATCGCTTTTAGACTCGGCATCTGCAGGAAACGCTCGTCAATCGTGCCCGATTGCTTTGCTTGGACGTATTTAATCAAGCTCGGCATGACGAAATTGGTATAAGAATTATAGAGCGATCGGATATCAGACGCATAGATTTGATCCGCCTTGTAGAGACGATTCTTTTCAAACCAAGCCGTCTGTTGTTCGAGTGATGCCTTCTTTTCATCAATCACGTCGAGCACGGCGTCATCTCCGAAGACGATATAGCCCCGCATCTCGTATTGAAGGGACTGCCAATCGTCCCACAGTTTCGTCGCTCGATCTTCACGCATGCTGATCGCATCGAGCTCTTGTTTCGCATCCATGACTTGATGGTTCGTATAAAAATAAGCAGCCAGGGAAGAGATCAATAGTGTAATAAGAATGAGATAAAATGACGACATGATCTGTCGACTGATCTTTTGATTGAACCATTTTCGCATATGGATTATGGATGCTCCTTTGTACATGTGAGTCGAGGGTCGATTAGATGTATTACATTGGAATATTTGTTACCGTAATCGTACATTTTTTAGACGGATAAATATAGTCATAATACTTAAAATATCTTCAAAGTAAGAGATTCACGTTCACAAGAAAATAAAGAACGACAAAAAAGCAGGACGAGAGCCTAGTCTCATCCTGCTTCGATACCTATTAATGATGTTCAACGACAATCTTTCCAATCGTTTTTCCACTTTCGACGAGACGGTGTGCTTCTTTTAGATTGTCGGCGTTCATGCCGATCAATGTCTGCTTGACCGTCGTCTCGAGCGTATGCTCTTCGATCCATGCTGCGACTTGCGTCAGAATCTCATGTTGACGAATCATATCATCTGTCATAAACAGTGGACGGGTGAACATGAATTCCCAGACGAACGTCGCACTCTTTTGTTGGAGCGCACTTAAATCGAGTTTTTGATCAGTCTCGACGATGCTACAGATTTTCCCTTGCGGTGCGATCACATCGACCATCGTCTCGAAATGTTGGTCCGTCGCATTGAGACAGAAGATATAGTCAACGTATTTGTAGCCGAGGGCTTCCAGCTGAGGACGGAATGCGTCGTGGTGATTGATCGTATGATGTGCACCGTGTTCCTTCGCCCAATCAATCGTCTCGTCACGCGACGCCGTTCCGATGACGGTCAGCCCAGCGTGATTCGCGAGTTGTGTCGCGATTGAACCGACACCACCAGCAGCTCCGATGATGAGGATCGTCTTCTCGAGATTCGACTTAGCATCAAACGTCAATCCAAGACGATCGGTCAATGCTTCGTAAGCTGTCAGCGTCGTCAACGGGAGAGCAGCCGCTTCACTGAACGTCAACCGTTCCGGCTTTTTGGCGACGATTCGTTCATCGACGAGTTGGAAGTCGCTGTTTGACCCTGGGCGCTGAATCGCACCGGCGTAATAGACTTCATCACCGACTTGGAAGAGGGAGGCATCATCGCCAACTTCAACGACGACTCCGGCTGCATCATAGCCGATCACTTTCGGAGCGTCTTCATCTTTTCCGTGAGCGCGGACTTTCGTATCGACCGGATTAACGGAGACAGCTTTGATCTCAACTAGTAGATCGTGCCCCGTTGCTTCCGGGCGTGGTAGTTCTAAATCAATCAGACTTTCGTGTTCCGTCAGTGGTAAGTGTCGGTGAAAACCGACAGCGGACATATTCGACATCGACAATCATCCTTTCCAGATATGAATCGTTTCTCTCCATCTGTTCCACGCGCGTTCCGTCTTAAAACCAGTTGCGAAACTTTGAAAACGGATTCCCCTTCTGTCGTCAACGGAAGAACCTTGGATAGCTATGGTAGCATATGAGAGTAGCTATCCATTTTCGAGAAGGAGCGATTTTATATGTATGACGTCATCTCTCTACCGGCAGGACCGACTCAGGTTACCATTGAACGTTTCCTCGTCCATGCGCATCCGCACCCCCGTCCGTATCGACCCGCACGTTTGATTGCCTTACGTCAAAGTGGTGGTGTCATGCATCGACTGTATCGTACGGAGCGGGAAATCGTGCTCTTTCCGCACGAGGCGCTCGCCCCGCAAGTCGAGCGTCTCTCGTGCTCGCAACAGGAGCGTGTTCTAGCGTATATCGAGGAACGGCGCGCGAGCTTCGGTTTTGATGAAGGGGAGGAATACAAATTTTACTTACTCGAAGTGGCATACGAACTCCGTCATCTGCCACGAACGGATCGACCGATTCGCGCACATACGTACTATCAACTGGATGAACTGTTGTCGGGTCGACCGCTCGTCTTGCGAGCAAAACAGACGGAGGAGATGAAATGAAACGTATTCAACAGATTGGAATTCCAGTGAAGGATATTAAGCGTAGTACAGCATTTTATCGGGATGTTTTGCAATTATTGGTCTTATTTGAACTTGAGACGATGGTTTTCTTTCAGTGTGGCGATATTCGATTGATGTTGACTTTACCAGAGACAGAGGCATTCGATCATCCGAGTTCCGTCTTGTATTTTGAAGTCGATTCGCTGCCAGCAGAATATAAGCGGATGCAAAAGCAAGGTGTTGTTTTTCTCGGGGAACCCCACATGATTACGCGTTCCGAGACAGAAGAGACATGGATGGCGTTCTTTAAAGATTCGGAACAGAATACGATGGCGTTGACGGCACAAGTCGCCGTGATCATCTAAACGAAATAGCCTGCTTCTGATCACATGGTTCGTGAAAAGAAGCAGGCTATTTTTAAAGTGCTGGCGTTGGCGTCGGTGTGACACCGGTCTTCGCGTAAGTTTGATCGATTGCAGTCCGAATTTCCTTGACTGAGCTACCTTTTTGATAAGCGACGATCGACTGTGCCGCGATATCGAGACACGTACCACACGTAATGCCGTGCGTCGTCCAGGTCGTTGACGTAGCGTTCTGTTCTTCGATGAAGCAGTCATAGTTGCTCGTATGACCCGCAGATTCACCACAACCGCAATAACATGGCATCTTCTTCAATAAATCGGGATGTTTAGCGACGGAGCGATAGATTGTTTGAATCGATTGATCCTGCTCATCGAGAAAAGCAGGTAACGTGTCTGGTCCCGCGGTCTTCTCGAGTTGATCATCGGCACCGTGACTGGCATGGTCAGCGTGATCTTCGTGATTCGTGTGTTCTGTTTTTGGAGTATCCGTCTGTTCAGCCGTCCCGCATGCAGCGAGCAACAGGCTGAGACTAAGTGGAAGTCCAAAACGATACAGTCGTCTTTGCATAGTCGGCCTCTCTTTCATTGTCTTACCTTCATTATAAGGAAAGTAAAACGATGAAAGCATGACGATTTATTGACGCTTATTTCGTGAGTGCTTGTGTGATCGTCTTGATGTTCGCTTGCATCATACTGTAGTACGTGTCGCCGTCTTTACCCGGTGCTCCGAGCGAGTCGGTGAAAAGTGTGCCAGCGATCGGAACGCCGGTCTCACGAGAGACAGTCTCCATACTCCGCCGGTCGACGCTTGTTTCGACGAATAGGACAGGGATGTCTTGCTCCTTGATCGTATCGACGATCCGGCGAACTTGTGCCGGCGTTCCTTGATTATCCGAGTTGATCTCCCAAATATAATCCGCTTTGACGTCATAGGCAGTTCCGAAGTATTTGAAGGCACCTTCACTCGTGACGAGGTGACGTTCTGCTTTCGGAATGTCGGCAAACTGCTTTTTCGCTTCCTGATCAAGCGTCTGCAGTTGTTTGATGTAAGCCTCGGCATTTTTCTCGTAGTCCGCTTTGTGCTTCGGATCTTCCTTGATCAATGCCTGCTTGACGTTTTCGACGTATTGAATGCCGTTACTCACATCGAGCCACGCGTGCGGATCGGTTTCTGATTCCTTGCCTTTCGTCGTCAGGTACTTTGGTTCGACGCCTTGACTTAAACGATAGACTGGCGCGTCAGACGCATCTTTACTGGTCGTTGCCCGAAGTTTGTCGAACCACGCACCGCCGGCTTCAAGATTCAGACCGTTATAGAAAACGACATCCGCATCCGCCATCGCTTGTACGTCTGCCGGAAGGGGATCATACTCGTGCGGATTTGCCCCGATCTTGACCATGCTGTGAACATCGACGTGTTCACGACCAACTTCGCGGGCGAGATCAGCGAGGATTGAATACGTCGCAACGACCTTCAGCTTTCCGTTATCTTCTGCTGGTGTCGAACAAGCAGCAAGCAAGACTGTGCTGAGGAGGACGAACAGGAAAAATTTTAATTTCATACAGTAGACTCCTTTCGTTTCCGGTGACGCATCAGACCGTGACGTGGTGAAAAGATGAAGACGAGTGCGAACAGCGTCGTCGCGACGAGGACGATCGATGCACCAGAGGATAAATTGTAGGTGAAGCTGAAATACAGTCCGACGATGGCGGACAGCGTACCGAAGCCTGCTGCTAGGAACAGCATCCGCGAGAGACGGTTCGTCAGTAAATACGCTGTCGCAGCTGGTGTGATCAGCATCGCAACGACGAGGATGATGCCGACCGTCTGAAGGGAAGCGACGGTGACGAGTGTCAGCAATGTCATCAATCCATAGTGAATCCAGCGTGTCGATAGTCCATAGGCTTGCGCCATTGTCGGGTCAAAGGAACTGATCAGCAACTCTTTGTAGAACAAGAAGATTCCCCCGAGGACGACCAATCCGATGATGACGGTCATCCACATATCGCTCGGACGGACCGCGAGGACGTTGCCGAACAAAATGTGATAGAGATCGCTACTGCTGCGCAAGAACGAAATCAAGATGATCCCGAGGGCGAAGGCGGACGTGAAGAGGATGCCGATCGCTGTGTCGTTCTTGATGCGACTGTTTTGGCTGACGAAGCCGATTCCAAGTGCCGTCACGAGACCTGTGACGATGGCACCGATCAAGAAGTTGATCCCGAGTAGATAAGAAATCGCGACACCAGGTAAAACGGCGTGCGAGATCGCATCACCCATTAACGACATCCCGCGTAAGATGATGAAACAGCCGATCACACCGCAGATGATGCCGACCATGACGGCGGTGATCATCGCTTTTTGTAAGAAATCATACTGAAATAATGCCTCGATGAACGTCATCCTTGTCCCTCCTTACGTCGTTCGAATAGCGGTAAGCCATACGCTGGTTCGAGCCACTCCGGCGTCAAGATATCAGACGGAGGACCGACAGCGATTAGTCGTTTGTTCAACAGCATCAACGTGTCGAAGTAGTCCTCTGCTTTATGCAGATCATGGTGGACGACGACAATCGTCCGCCCTTCGGCTCGGAGTGTCCGTAAGAGTTCGATGATCATCTGCTCACTGGCGACATCGATACCGACGAACGGTTCGTCCAGTAACAGTAGTTCTGCTTCTTGAGCAAGGGCACGCGCCAGAAAGACCCGTTGTTGTTGTCCGCCTGACAGTTCACCGATTTGCCGTTTGGCATGATCGGCCATATCGACGCGCTCAAGGCAATGTATCGCGAACTGCTTTTGTTCCTTTGATGGACGTCTGAACAGATCGAGCTTCGGATAACACCCCATCAGTACGACATCTTGGACACGCACAGGAAAATCCCAATCGATCGCGCTACGCTGAGGTACATAGGCGACACGAGACCGGACAGCTTCGAGTGGTTGATCGAGTACGCGTAACTGCTCGATCCGAGCGGGAATCAGACCGAGGATGGCTTTTAAGAAAGTGGATTTACCGGCACCATTCGGTCCGATGATACCAATCAGCGAAGCGACCGGAAGACGGACGGATACATCGGCGAGTGCATGTGTATCAAAATAGGAGACCGTGAGACGGTTAACATCAAGGGCGTACATGAATGCTCACTCCTTTGGTTTTGTGGTATAGAGAAGGAAAGTTTCCTTATGGCAAAAAACAGCTTAAAATTTTTTGATCATTCATTACTAGAGAAAGATTCGGTCTACTAATAATGTTTCCTTAAGGCAAACTTTAAAGCCGTGAGAAACAGTTGTCAACTGTTTTTCGATATCGATCGCGAATCAACTCGTGCTAAGATGAAAAGGCAGAATCGTATGGGGGTGAGGAGATTGCGTCAGACAGCAGAACAACAATGGAAGTGGCTATTGCTCGATGCGCTTGCGAAGGAAAAGCGAGAGCAAGCACAGCAAGTCATCGAAGAAGTCTATCCGTATGACATCGCGCAAGTATATGAAGAATTAGGAGAAGACGATCAGGCACGACTCCTCGATTATCTCGATCACGAACGATTGGCAGATGTGCTTGAGGAGCTCGAAGGAGAGCAACGTCTTGCCGTCTTGCGTCGTTTAGACGTCGAGCGCGCCGGGCATGTCCTCGATTTAATGGAAAACGATGATGTCGCGGATTTACTGGAGGAACTGGGACCAGAAGAAACTGACCGTTTGCTTGGTAGCATGCGGACAGACGAGGCACTGATCGTCCGCAATCTCTTGACGTATCCACCGGAGACGGCAGGGCGTTTGATGACGAACCGGTTCATCTGGGTGGGAGAGGATTTCACGGTCGGTGAGACGGTCGAGAAGATGCGTGACTACATCGAATACTCGGAGACGATCAATTACGTGTACGTCGTCAATCAACTCAGTGAACTCGTCGGTGTCATCTCATACCGGGACGTCATCTTAGCTGAAAATACGGAACGAATCAGCGATGTCATGGAGACGAAGGTGATTCGGGTCGCAGCAGAGACCGATCAGGAAGAGGTCGCGCAATTGTTCGAACGCTACGATCTCGTTTCGCTACCGGTCGTCGAAGGCGATGTTCTCGTCGGATTGATTACGGTCGATGATGCACTCGATGTCTTACGGGAAGAAGCGAATGAAGACATCGAGAAACTCTCAGCATCCGGTAAATCAATTGATTTCGAGACGAAGCCGTGGATTGCTGCAACCCGGCGCTTGCCATGGCTCGTCTTGTTACTGTTCATCGGGCTCGTCTCCGGATCGATCATCAGTCAGTTCGAAGAGACGCTTTCAAAAGTTGTCGCGCTTGCCTTTTTCATGCCAATGATTGCTGGGATGACCGGAAATACCGGTACCCAATCGCTCGCGGTCGTCGTCCGTGGATTGATCACGCGTGAAGTCGATAAGCGGGTCGCGACGCGATTAATCCTACGAGAACTTTGGGTTGGTTTGATCATTGGTGTCATTTGTGGCGTCTTGATTGCTATCATTGCGTACGTCTGGCAAGGAAGTGCCGTCTTAGGTCTTGTCGTCGGCAGCTCACTCGTCATCACGCTGATTTTTGGAACACTGGCTGGAACGATCATTCCGCTCATCTTACATCGCTTAAAGATCGACCCGGCGATTGCGTCCGGACCGCTGATCACGACGTTGAACGATATCTTGTCGCTCCTCGTCTACTTCGGGATCGCGACCGCGTTCATCAGTCGCTTGATGTAAAAAAACCGAACCGATTCGCCTTCTCTTCAAGAGAAAGGGAATTGGTTCGGTTTTTTCATGCATTCTCATGCGTCGTGCGAATCCAGACCGCCAGTGGACCGACGTCGTCAAAGCCTGCTTCGAGCGCCGTGATCAGGTGATCACCGTATTCGTATCCGACGAGCGGTTGACCGGGGAAGTGTGCGGAGCACAAGCGTGCGATATCATCCCATAAGCGTTCATCAAGATAGTCGGAACTAACGTACATCAATCCGGTCGTCGTTTGGTTCGAGTAGGCGATGCAACTTGCCTGTTGTGCTTCGCAATAGAAAAAGCGGACGTCCGGATGTTGCCATAACGATTCCGGTAACTCCGGTGTCGCTTGGATTGCTTGGAAGCGAGTAAACTGCGTGGCATCCGTGACGACAGACCAATCGATGGGAAGAGCGCGACGATCGAGTATGGCGGAACGGGTCATCCATTCCGCTGTGAACAGGTGACTGAGACCAGCGCTTGAGAAATCATAGCTCGCCGTACAGTCCTTGATGCTGTACACGTCGGTTGCATTAATTCGCTGATGAGGAAGGCGAACCATCAGTTCCGGATAATAACTTGGAACGTTTCCTTTAGCGAGCCAGGTCGATTCGGTTTCTGTCACCTGGCATCCGACTTGTTCACAAACAAGGCGACACCAATCGAAATTGTTTTGGATGGCAGATTGACGCATGCTTGATTCCCCCTTAATCCTCTTCCGGTTGTTTAATCAAAACGTATGACAAGGTAGCAATTAACGTCAAGAACAACCCGCAGCCGATCGTGATATACGCCATCGTGAAGACCTTACCGAGCGTCGTCGTCGGGATGAATGTCGGATGCCCGACCGTACTCAGTGTCGTGATGCAAAAGTAAAGCGCATCGATGACCGAAAGGTTTTCTTCCGTACTATAGAAGATCGTCCCAGAGACGATTGTCAACAAACAAAGAATCAGTAGTCCGCGGAAGTAAGACAAGTGAAAGGCGCGGCGCAATCCCTTGAATAGGCGTGAAAAAATCGTCAGTACAGATATCATCGAATCTCTCCTTTAAGATCGGTGCGTCAAGTCCATCGTATCATGAATAAGATAATCATTCTTTCCGGCATGTTTGACACCATCTATCACCTGATCAACCTGTAAGTTCAAGCGAAGAGGCATTTTTCTTGGATGGAGGAAGAACATCCTATAAGTAAGTGAACGTGAATAAGCTGAGCAGTTAGTGTTGCGGATGTGATGGATTGCGTAAAAATATATCAATCGACATATAGAACATGATGAAGGTCGGAATCAGATAGACGATCGTAAAAAGAAATAAGGACGGCATACGTTCCGCCCTTCGAGATAATTTTTAGGTAGATAGTCTCAGTATAGTAGGCGAAGATTGCTTAGGCGGATTGAAATTTTTAAAAAAGGAGAATCATTCGAGATTTAATGTCAGTCGTCGTATTTTAGCGACACCTTGGAGTCCTGACGGATCATGATGCGTCTTATGGGCGACGAAATGTTCATCGGCTTCCGTCGTCCGGATTCGTAACGGACGTTCGTCACGGTGGACGACCTCGAAGATCACCTCAGCCAGAGCTTCTGCCGATTGGCGGTCGGTATGTCGCGTTCGGTACGTCTGCAAATAAGCGGTGATGATCGGTTTGAAGTCGTCTTCGTGTAAGCCACCCGTCCGTTCGAGTTGATCGAGAACATTTGCGGTAAAGTTCGTCTCGACGGCGGCCGGTTCAATCAGGGTGACGTCGATGTTGAAGTACGGTTTATAGTAGGTCGCAAGACTTTCGAACAGCCCTTCAATCGCAAACTTACTGGCACAATACAATTCATTCATCGGTTGACCGACGAGACCACTGACGCTTGAAGTAGCGATCAAGTGACTACCTTCCGGTGCTTGTTTGAGTAAGGGGAGGCAGGCTTCAATCGTTCGGATGACACCGAAGACGTTCGTTTCGAAGAGTTGCTTGATTTCATAACTTGTCGCTTGACCGAGTGCGCGCAGTAAACCGTGACCGGCGTTGCAGAGTACAACGTCCAGGTGATCGACCTCTTGTTCGATTTGCCGGATGGCTGCCTTCACGCTTGTTTCATCTGTGACATCGAGCGACAAGAAGGTGAGCGTCGGTAACGACACAGTCATCTCACCCGGACTCCGAACACCAGCGTAGACAGACCAGCCGGCTTCCGCAAACCGCTGCGCCGTCGCCAGACCGATACCGGAAGAAGCGCCCGTGATCAATATCGTTTGCATATCAATTCCTCCGTTCTGAAAGTAGTTGTCTTCTATTATTTACCCGAATTATCGTCGAATTATTTGCATTAAAATTGCATGTATTAATGAAAAAACTTAATATAAAGAAAAAAGGAGGTAGGAATCGATGGGGCAAATCGAACGGCTGCAACAGATGCGGGAATGGATCAAGACGAGTCCTGAAATTTCGCTAGATCAACTGATGCAGGAGTATCAGATTTCACGAGATACCGCACGTCGTGACGTCATCGTCCTCGAACAAGAAGGGGAGATCATTCGCGTTAAGAATGGATTAGTCCGTGCTGGTGGAACGCTTGCATATGAACAGCGGACAGAGAAACCGGAAAAACGGCGGATCGGACAGCGCGCGGCGCGTCACATCCAAGCGAATGATCGCTTATTGCTCGACGCTGCAACGACGGTATCTGAGATGGCACGGGCACTTCCGCCTTATCCACTACACGTCATCACGAACTCCCTTGACATTGCAGACTATGTCGGAGCTCGCACGGATATTGAGCTGTACGTTACGGGAGGACGTTTTGACCGGCATGCACGGAGCTTGAGTGGAATCAAGACGGCAGACGACATCCTGAATTATCAAGTCGATTGTGTTTTTCTTGGAGCATGTGGGTTGACAGAAGAAGGACTTTTTGCGGAACAACTCGAAGAAGCGGTCGTAAAGAAAGCGATGATTCGAAGTGCGACTCGTGTCATCGTCCTCGCAGACCATACGAAGTTCAATAAACGCTTTTTGCATAAGGTCTGCGACTGGGGACAAATCGATATGCTCGTCACCGATCAAGTACCAGACGCAACGTGGCAAGAACGACTAGATCATTATCATGTCGATCTCGAAGTGACAGAGGAGGAAACAACATGAACTCGATTCAAACGACGCTCGTCGGATTTGGTTTTTCAGCGGTGACGTTTCACGTTCCGTTCTTACAGGCATTACCGGCATTTGAAGTGACGCAAGTCGTCTCGAGTCGACCGGAGCAGGTGGCACAACATTTCAGTGAGGCGACAGTCGTCGCGACACTCGCTGAAGCTTTGCAAGATGAGAGTACGGAACTTGTCGTCATCACGACACCAACGGCACTGCATTTCGAAATGGCAAAACAAGCGATCGAAGCAAAAAAGCACGTCTTACTCGAAAAGCCGGCCGTCGTGACGATCGAAGAAGCACTGGCGCTGCAAACGTTAGCAAAACAACACGGGGTTCAAATCGCCGTCTATCAAAACCGTCGCTTTGACGGGGACTTCCTGACACTTGAACAATTGATGGAGATGAACGAAATTGGGGACTGGCAAGTCATTGAGTCACGCTTTGATCGCTATCGCCCGGTTGTTCGGGAGCGCTGGCGGGAACAAGCGGGTGATGGTGCCGGCATCCTGTTTGATCTCGGCTCACACTTACTCGATCAAGCACTTGCCTTGTTTGGAGAACCGGATGCTCTGACGGGCGATGTTTACCTGCAACGTGACGGTGCTGTTGTCGATGACGGTTTCCATGTCACGCTACATTACGGTACGCGGCGTGTCATTCTTCGCTCGGCATCCTTCATCCAAGGACCGACACCGCGTTTTGAGTTCCATGCGACACGCGGCAGTTATATCAAATACGGAATGGATCCACAAGAAGGACGGCTTGCGAAAGGTCATGCTGTCGATGGACAGCTCGGCGAAGATGAAGTAGACTCCTATGGCTATCTCCAGATCGCCGATCAGCCAGTTGAGCGCCTCGCGACACTTCCAGGCAGTTATGCGACGTTTTACGAACAGTTGGCGGAAGGACTTCGCGGTGGACGGGTACCTGTCGATTTACGCGACGCTGAAAAAACAATGCGCTTGATTGAAGCAGTGCGCATCAGCAGTGATGAAGGGCGACTCCTCTTACGAAAGGAATGGGATGCATGGAAGAATTGAAAGTGCTGCTTGCGGAAGAGGAAGAACTCGTCCTGACGTCACTGACGAATACGGAAGCGATCGGGATGGGACATGAGTTGATCGGACGGGCGATGAAGAAAAACTTGTCGATTGCCGTTGAAATCAAACGGAATGGGCAGCGTTTATATTACGCGGCGCTCGATGGTACGGCACCGGATCAAGAAGAGTGGATTCGCCGGAAATCGAACGTCGTCTTGCGACATGGCTATAGCTCGCTGTACATGCGTCGGTATAATGAGAGCAAACATCGCTCGTATCATACGATGTATGCTGTTTCTCCAGCCGATTATGTCGATGCCGGTGGGTCGTTCCCGATCCGGATCGAAGGAGTCGGTGTCGTTGGTACGATCACCGTTTCCGGTCTATCGCAGGAAGCAGACCATCGTCTTGCGACGGAAGCGTTGCGCTTACTTAAGAGACAACAGCTGGAGCAATAAGGTATTTATAAAACACAAGTGTTGATTCTCGTGCAAGACTTCGCTTTCCACGGGCGGAAGGCGAGCCTCCTCGCCGCATTCGCGCCTACGGGGTCTCACCCATTCCGCTTTTCCCGCAGGAGTCTTCGTCTTGCACGTTCATCAACGGATCGTTCGACACGAAAAAACCGAAATGCTGAAGTGAATATACTTCAGCATTTCGGTTTTTTATGTTCTATTTTGATAGATCATGAGAAACAGCAGGACTCACGTTGTTCACGCGACTCCTACAGGAAAAAGCGCAAGATCTTGCGCTGTCAGAGACAAACAAGACCCGTGTCGGCTGTCTGTGACAGTCGAGACTGGCTTGTGTCTCGCCTGAGGAAAGCGCGTGAACAAATCGTGAGGGCAATCGTCATGATGCCATCGAATCAGATGAAGCCGACACGTCTTTGCGTGTGTTCCCGCGATAGACGAAGTAAAGCGCAGCAAGCATCGCAAGCAAACCAAGCAGACGTTTTCCGTCGAGCGGGACGACGACGCCACCGAACGCACCGATGTGGTCGATGACCATACCTGCTGCGAGTTGACCGATGACGGTCGCGATACTAGCTGCCGTGACACCAATCTGCGGAACGGCAAGAATCGTCAGGAATAGATAACTGACGCCGAACAGGACAGCACTTAGTTGCCAACGAGGTGCTTCAAGCAAAAGCAAGACGTTTCCTTGTCCGAAGAAGAGGATGGCTAAAGCGAGAATCAGCATCCCCGTGAAGAAGGTCAGAAACGTACTTTCAAGGGCACCAGCCTTTTGACTGAAGGCACCGTTGATGGACGACTGTGCGCTCAGCATGACGCCACCGAGTAATGTAAAACCAAGTAATAAAATATTCACGAGCGAACCTCCTTAAAAGATAAGAAATAGGGCGACGAGCATCAGAGCAGAAGCCATTAGCTTGTCGCGATTGATCGGACGTTTCGGACTACCAAGCCAACCGTTATGTTCGATGACCATACTAGCGACCATTTGACCGAGAATGACACTGATCATGGCGAGACCGACACCGACGAGCGGGATGCTGATGATCAGGATCGTCAAGTAGATGCTACCGAGTAGACCACCGAGCAAGGTCCATTTCGGTGCGCGGAATGTATAGCCGAGTGAACCCCTTCCGAAGAAGAGGACGATCAATCCGATGATGATCGTACCGGCGAAGAAATTATAAAAGCTACTTTCGAGTTTTCCGACGAAGTTCCCGAGCTCACCATAGATTGCTCCTTCGACACTTAAAGCGATACCCGCAAGTAACGCGAGTGCGTAATACACGATTTTCAACAGAATTCATCCTTTCACGAATCTAAATATCGAGAAATGTCGATATGTAAGGCGAGGAGAACGGATCAAAGTTCTCCTTTGAGGTACGCTGCAAGCTCCTGGATTTTTTCTTCATTTCGCCGGTAATACGTCCATTTGCCGTGACGTTCGGATTCGAGCAATCCGACTTTTTGCAACATCGTAAGATATTGGGAGACGGTCGATTGAGATAAGTTCGCCTTCTCTTGGATATCTCCGACGCAAATGCCTCCCTTGTCCGACAAATTCGTCGCGAGATGGGCCGTCGGCTTATTGAAATGAGTCTCGGGATCCTTGAGCCAGCGTAAGATATCAAGACGTACCTCGTTCGATAATGCCTTGAATAGATCCACTTGATTTGTCATACGCTTAAACTAATCGATGATTCTCGATATGTCAATTCAAGACACTTATGGTTGAACGAATGCATGCTTGAGAAGGCGATGTGTCACTTTAGTTGCTGTATACGGCTCAAAACCGAATCGTTCATAAAAGGTACTGGCATCGTCCGTATAGAGCCAGAGCTCGGAATACGTCAAAAGTGCTTCCGGGATGATTTTCTCAAGTAGTTGCGTACCAACACCGTGGTGTCGTATTTCTGGTAAGACATAGACATGACGAATCCGACCGACGTCGTTCGTGCCGGTTTGTTTCATATACCCCCCGCACGCGATGACGTGTCCGGAAAGAGATAAAGCGACGAACAATGCCTCACCATCCTCTTGGAACGTTTCATTTCGCCGTTCGCGTAGCATCCGTTCGATGAAGGGATAGCCTTCCTGTGTACTCTTTGATAAGATTGGTAACCAGTTGAAGGCATCAAAATCGTTGACCCGTTCGATTGTCATCTCCATCTGTCATTCCTCCTTCTTCTCTCTTGGATATTCCTTTTTCGGGAGCGGGAAAAACACGAATCGAGAATCAATTCGAGCTTTTTTTTAATAGAGACTGGATTTTTAAAAGCTGTTTTGCGTATAATGAGAAGTAATGGATTGAACGCAAATGAAAGGAAGTGGCCGTCACAATGAGCCTCAGCCGTTTAAGTAAAGAAGAGATTACTGATCTTTCGCTGATCGAATTCGTCAATGAAATGTTGCAAGAAGCTGGCGAACAGCCAATCACGTTCGATGACATCACGTCAGAAATCGAAAAGTACCATACGTTTACAGATGAAGAAGACAAGTTCGAGAAACTTGCTCAACTCTATACAGACATGAACATCGACGGAAACTTCGTCAACGTCGGAGCGAACCGTTGGTCACTCCGCGCTTGGTATCCGTTTGATAAGTCGGATGAGGATCTCGTCATCGAAGCGCGTCAACGTGGAGAACTCGATGAGTTTGAAGAAGAGTTCAACTATGATGCAGAAGAAGATGAGTTCGAGACGATCGAAGACGATCTCGATACATTCGCGAAGACAGCGGACTATGATTCAGCTGACGACAGCGAAGACGATGATACGTTCAAAAAAGTCGCAGCCATCGATGATCTCGATGACGATCTCGACGAAGAAGACTTAGAAGACTTCGAAGAAGAAGAGGAAGTCTAAGCACGATCAACTACAACTGTACAGCTGCTATTTCCCTATAGAAATGGCAGTTTTTTCGTTGACGGCTGACGAACGAGCGCGAAATTTTTTCTCTGAAAAATTAGGCTTGACGAAGTTTTCCGAATGACGTAAGTTAGTCATGGGCTTCTTTAAGCAACGTGCTTATTTCAGCAAAAGTGTCTCCTAATTATGGGGGCACTTTTGCTTTTTTGTTTTTACCACCTCTGTTTTGTTGAGATGTGAATTAGAGAAGGGAGCAATATTTAACATGACAAAGTATATTTTCGTAACAGGTGGCGTCGTATCGTCACTCGGTAAAGGGATCACCGCTGCATCGCTCGCTCGTCTCTTGAAAAACCGTGGTCTTAACGTCACGATCCAAAAATTTGACCCATACATCAACATCGACCCGGGTACAATGAGCCCTTACCAACACGGGGAAGTTTTCGTCACAGATGATGGCGCAGAGACGGACCTTGACCTTGGTCACTACGAGCGCTTCATCGACATCAACTTGAGCCAGAACGCGAACGTCACGTCTGGACGTATCTATTCGACGATCCTCAAGAAGGAACGCCGTGGCGACTACAACGGTGGAACGGTTCAAGTCATTCCGCACATCACGAACGAAATCAAAGACCGTGTCTTCCGTGCTGGAAAAGAAACGGGCGCAGACGTCGTCATCACGGAGATTGGTGGAACAGTAGGGGATATTGAGTCGCTTCCGTTCATCGAAGCTATTCGCCAAGTGAAAAACGATATCGGAAAAGAAAACGTCATGTACGTCCACTGTACGCTTGTTCCGTATCTTGCAGCAGCAGGTGAGCTCAAGACGAAACCGACACAACACAGTGTCAAAGAACTCCGTAGCTATGGTATCCAGCCAGACATCATCGTCTTACGTGCAGAGCACCCAGTCCCACAAGAGATGAAAGATAAAATCGCTCTCTTCTGTGACACACGTCCGGAAGCAGTCATCGAAGCACAAGATGCATCGACGCTCTACGAAGTACCGCTCAACTTGCAACGTCAAGGCATGGACCAACTCGTCTGTGACTACTTCAAGTTCGACACACCAGTTGCTGACATGACGGCTTGGAAACAACTCGTCCACACAGTGACGCACCTCGAGAAGACGACGAAGATTGCACTCGTCGGGAAATACGTCGAATTGCGTGATGCGTACATCTCAGTTGCAGAAGCACTGAAACACGCTGGATTCGCCTTCAACAGTGATATCGAAATCGACTGGATCAACGCAGAAGACGTGACGCGCGAAAACGTCAACGAATTGCTCGGTTCAGCAGACGGAATCCTCGTTCCGGGTGGATTTGGAGAACGCGGAATCGAAGGGAAAATCGAAGCGACACGTTTTGCACGTGAAAACAACGTACCGTTCTTCGGTATCTGTCTCGGTATGCAACTCGCGACAGTTGAATTCGCACGTAACGTCCTCAATCTTGAAGGCGCACACTCAGCGGAAATCGACCCAGCGACACCATACCCGATCATTGACTTGTTGCCGGAACAAAAAGACATCGAGGATCTCGGTGGTACACTCCGTCTCGGACTTTACCCATGTAAACTCGAAGATGGAACGAAAGCACGTGCCGCGTATTCAAGCGAGCTCGTCTACGAACGTCACCGTCACCGTTATGAGTTCGGTAACGAATTCCGTGAGCAGTTCGAAGCAAACGGCATGGTCTTCTCAGGTACGAGCCCAGACGGTCGTCTCGTTGAGATCATCGAGATTCCAGAACACAAATGGTTCGTCGCGTGTCAGTTCCACCCAGAATTGATCTCACGTCCAGAACGTCCACAAGCACTCTTCCATGACTTCATCCAAGCTTCACTTGGTGAATGAAAGGAAAGATAATCAAAGACGCGGTAACCTTCAGCATCATTGAAGGTCACCGCGTCTTTTTTTGATTGATTAAATTAAGAACTACATATTATAGAAGAAAAACGTCAATTCCACTCTTCTGTCATCTCTTGTAGTTGCGTCAAGATATGTGTCAAGAGGAACGCGCAAAGGGCAAGACTCGGCAGTCCGTGACGTGAACCGTCCTCTGCCGGAAGCAATCCTTTATTAAACTTCAATGCGAGCGGTGCAATCGAACGCTCGAGCGTTTCTGTCACGTCACTGAGTGTGACGATCGCATAAGGCGTATGCCATGCGTCATAGCGGGCAAGAGAAGCGAGAAGGTCGGAGCGTTCCGTATCTGGCGTAAAGATTAAGACGCGATCGACAGCGTGCAGTGTCTTTCGATCCTTGATTTTCGTAACCCGTTTCATCTGATCCGGACCTTCTGAGAGCATTGGATAGAGTCCTTCACATTCACCGTAAGCGTCGACATAGACCGTACCTTCCCCGACGAGCGCCTGTGCGAGCAGACGGACGACATCGAATAGTTCGTCTTCCTGTTTTGCGAGTGTTTGCAATTTTCCGTTGAATTGTGTAGCTAAGATTTTCATCAATTTTCTTCATCCTTTCTATGTTTCTCTCAAGGACAGTATAAAGTAAGTTTTGCTTTAGTGTAGAATGGAAATAACTAGAGGGGGAGTGGCAGAGATGAAAGGCAGATTGTTGATCGTCGAGGATGAGCCGGGAATCCGGAATTTGCTTGCACAGTTGTTCCGGGCAGAAGGGTATGAAACGGACGTCGCCGTCGATGGAGAGGAAGCGATCGTCTACTTACAAGGAGCGGCATATGATTTGCTGTTGATGGATGTCAACATGCCGGGGCGGACCGGGATCGAGGTTTTACGTCATCAGGACCGGATCGGACGACGTGTCCGGACGATTTTAATGACGGCACTCGGTGAAAAAGAAGCGATGGAAGAAGCGAAACGATTAGGGGTCGTCGCCTTCTTCGGGAAGCCATTTGACATCTTCGAATTAAAAAAAGAAGTGACTGTGCAAATTTCTCACGATGTAAGCGGTTAATCCTTCACGTCGCCGTCACAAACCAAAAAACCAAGCGAAATGCTGTACGTTCCGATGAATCAGTATGTTATAATCAGTCTGAAATTGCACGAGTTCGTGTAAGCAGCGATCAAAACAGAGGAGGATGTCATTATGCCATTAGTATCTATGACAGACATGTTAAACAAAGCTCTCGAAGGTAAGTATGCAGTAGGTCAATTCAACATCAACAACCTCGAGTGGACACAAGCGATTCTCGGTGCGGCTCAAGAAGAGCAGTCACCAGTTATCCTTGGAGTATCTGAAGGTGCAGCACGCCACATGGGCGGATTCTACACTGTCGTGAAAATGGTTGAAGGTCTCGTACACGACATGAAAATAACAGTTCCAGTCGCAATCCACCTCGACCACGGTTCGAGCGTTGAAAAATGTAAAGAAGCGATCGACGCTGGATTTACATCTGTCATGATCGATGATTCGCACAGCCCGATCGACACAAACATCGAAACAACAAAAGCAGTCGTTGAATACGCTCACGCTAAAGGCGTTTCAGTAGAAGCGGAAGTTGGTACAGTTGGTGGACAAGAAGACGACGTCATCGGTGATGTCATGTACGCGAAACTTGACGAGTGTGTACGCATCGTCAAAGAAACAGGAATCGACACGCTTGCGCCTGCACTCGGTTCTGTTCACGGACCATACAAAGGTGAACCAAACCTCGGATTCAAAGAGATGGAAGAAATCCGTGACGCTACAAACCTCCCACTCGTTCTTCACGGTGGAACTGGAATTCCGACACACGATATCGAAAAAGCGATCTCACTCGGAACTTCAAAAATCAACGTTAACACAGAGAACCAAATCTCATTCGCGAAAGTCGTTCGTGAAGTGTTAGCTGAGAAACCAGAAGCATATGACCCACGCGTATTCATCGCACCAGGTCGTGAAGCAATCAAACAAACTGTCATCGGTAAGATGCGTGAGTTCGGTTCAAGCAACAAAGCTTAATCGACTCCTCTTTAAAGTGCGGTAGACTTCGGTCTACCGTGCTTTTTTCATATCATATGAACGTGTATTCGATGGAAAATAGTAGGACTTCTCGTGAAAAAAACCTATAATAGAGTCGTAAGCGATTTCAAGGGATGAAAGGGGAACGAGAAAGATGAGATTTTTCATTGACACAGCAAACGTAGAGGACATCAAGAAAGCACATAAAATGGGGATTTTAGATGGTGTCACGACGAATCCATCGCTCGTCGCTAAGGAGGGCGTCGATTTCCATACAAGACTTCGTGAAATCTGTGAAATCGTCGGAGATGTCTCTGTCAGCGCTGAAGTCATCGCGCTTGATGCAGAAGGAATGATTCGCGAAGGGAAGGAACTTGCCCAGATCGCACCGAACATTACGGTTAAGGTTCCGATGACTCCGGCCGGACTCGAAGCGGTCGCAGCACTTTCAAAAGAGAAGATCACGACGAACGTCACATTGATCTTCAATCCGAACCAAGCATTACTCGCAGCCCGTGCTGGTGCGACATACGTATCACCATTCCTCGGTCGTCTAGATGACATCGGTCAAGATGGAATGGGGCTCGTCGAGACGATTGCTCAAATTTTCGTCGTACATGATATTCCGACACAAATCATTGCGGCATCGGTCCGGAATCCGGTTCACGTGACGAATGCTGCTCTTGCGGGCGCAGACATCGCGACGATTCCATTCTCGGTCATCGAGTCACTCACACACCACCCACTCACGACGCAAGGAATTGAAAAGTTCCTCGCGGACTGGGAAAAAACGCAGCAATAATCGTAGCGAAGAGAAAGGTTGATGGAACGTGGACATTTTGCATATCGTAGGGCAACAACGCCTAGAAGGAACCGTATCAATCAGTGGTTCGAAGCAAAGCGCCATTCCGTGTCTTGCTGCAGCTCTACTGACGGATCAGACGGTCGTTCTAGAAGGCGTGCCAGAAATTGGCGACGTCGCGACAATGATCGAGATTTTAGAGACGCTCGGCACGGTCGTGACACGTCAAGGCGATATGGTGACGATTGATCCAAGTCGGGTTGAATCGATGCCGTTAACTGGTGCGGAGACGCGCAAGTTACGCGGATCGATCTACCTCATGAGCGTTCTGGCGGCCAGATTCAAACAAGGAGTCGTCGGTCTGCCGGGGGGTTATGACATCGGACCACGACCGATTGATTTACACATCAAAGCACTGGAGCGTCTCGGTGTTTCCGTACGTAACGAGCAGGGCGTCCATTACATGCGCGTCGACCGTCTCGTCGGAAACCGAATCTATCTCGATCTTCCGTCATTCGGAGCGACGATCAGTGCTTTACTCGTCGCTGTCTTCGCTGAAGGAACGACTGTCATCGAAAACGCTGCCTATGATCCAGAAGTCATCGACGTCAGTACGATGCTGACGAACATGGGAGCAAATGTCAAAGGGGCAGGAACGGATGAGATTCGAATCAAAGGTGTCTCACGCCTGAGTGGTTGCCGGCATACCTTGATTCCAGACCGGATGGAAGCAGGAACGTTTTTGACGATGGGCGCGGCACTTGGGCGCGTCACCGTCGATAACGTCATTCCGCTCCATCTCGAGAGCGTTATCCAAAAACTCGAGCGGTATGGTGCGTTGATCGAAGTAACAGATGATTCCGTCACGGCGACATTTCATGAGGCGAAGCCGGTCGATATTCGTGTCTTCCACTACGGTGGATTCCCAAGCGATCTACAACCTGTCATCTCGGCAGCGTTGTTGCAAGCGAAAGGAGCGAGTATCGTTGTCGATAAGTTGTACCCGCAACGTTTCCGACATGTACAGGAGTTGCGGCGCTTAAACGCCCGAATCACGCATGAAGACGCTTCGATCATCATTCGTGGTGGCGAATCCTTACTCGGTACGGAAATCGAGGCACCAGATCCACGCGGTGGCGCAGCACTTGTCTTGGCGGGACTTCTCGCTTCAGGGGAGACGACATTGCACCACGCGGAAGTGCTTGACCAGAGTTACGAACGATTTGATCAGAAGTTGAAGGAACTAGGCGCCCTCGTATGGCGTGAAACGATTTGACCGATTTGTAACAAGGGAGAGGGGACATACACATGGAGAGAAGTCTATCAATGGAACTTGTACGCGTCACGGAGGCGGCAGCACTTGCCTCTGCACGCTGGATGGGAAAAGGATTGAAGAATGAAGCGGATGATGCGGCAACAAGCGCGATGCGTGATGTCTTCGATACGATTCCGATGAAAGGAACCGTCGTCATCGGGGAAGGCGAGATGGATGAAGCACCGATGCTTTACATTGGAGAAAAGCTAGGAAATGGGTATGGACCACGACTTGACGTCGCTGTCGATCCGCTCGAAGGAACGAATATCGTCGCAAAAGGAACATGGGGCGCACTTGCTGTCCTCGCTGTTGCAGATGCGGGAGATTTACTCCATGCACCGGACATGTACATGGATAAGATTGCAGTTGGTCCGGAAGCAGCAGGACACATCAGTCTGGATGCGACGATTGAAGAAAACATCGCAGCAGTCGCAAAAGCGAAGAACAAGGAAATCGAAGACGTCGTCGTCTCGATCCTTGATCGCGAACGTCATGAAGAAATCATTCAACGGATTCGGGCAACAGGGGCACGGATTCGCTTGATTGGTGACGGTGACGTTGCTGGTGCGATCAATACGGCGTTCCCGCATACAGGGATTGATATCTTGCTTGGTTCAGGTGGCGCACCGGAAGGCGTTCTTGCTGCCGTTGCCTTAAAGTGTCTCGGTGGAGAGCTCCAAGGGCGCTTGTTACCAGCAGACGATGCCGAGATTGAACGTTGTAAGAAGATGGGCATCGAAGATCCATCGAAGATTCTCATGATGGACGATCTCGTCGCAGGAGACGACTGTATCTTTGCTGCGACAGGGGTCACGGACAGTGAGTTGATGAAAGGTGTCCAGTTCACGGCACAAGGCGGTCAGACACACTCTGTCGTCATGCGTGCGAAATCAGGAACGGTTCGTTTCGTTGAAGGCATTCACTCGTTTAAGAAAAAACCGAAGCTTGTCATTAAGTAAAAGAGAAGGACTCATACGTGAGGACTTGATCGATAAAAAAGAGTTGGTGTTTCGGATAATTTCCGAAACACCAACTCTTTTTGCTATGTTTCTAGGAATCAAGACGTTCATCCTCAACTCCTAGAGGAAAAGGAAACGTGCTAACGTTTTCCGCTTCGTTAAATCGTATGGGAAGATTGCAGTGCCTCCAAATCGCTCGACATGAAATTTCGTTTTGAAGAGCATTGTCTCACGTTTGACGAGCAGGACGTGATTTCATTATCGTACAGATAAGCGAATTCACGACTAAGACCTCTTGAAGCACCTGTGATGAAGACATGCATCCTATTTCCTTCTTATGAATTGAATAAGATGAAAAAAAGCGATTGAGCCAATGCTCAACCGCTTTGAGATGATGAATTAAAGGTAAGATCCTGCGCCGACAAGGCGTGAACCCCAGTACCCTGATTTGAAGCTTGAGTATTTAACGCCACCTGTTTCTGAGTTAACCATGCTTGACTTGCTTGTTGCGATCCCGACGTGTTGAATGCCGCTACCGTGTGAGAAGAAGACAAGATCTCCTGGTTGTACGCTTGAAACGCGGACTTTCTTAGAAGAAGAATATTGTGAAGAAGACGTACGTGGCAATGTTTTACCAGCCGCTTTCTTGTAAACGTAGCTTGTGAAACCAGAGCAGTCGAATCCACGAGTCGTTGTTCCGCCCCATACGTATGGTGTACCTTTATGTTTTGCTGCTTCGTTCAGGATTTTCGTCCGTTTAGAAGATGTGCTTGTTGATTTTTTAGCGCTTGAAGATGATTTGTATGTCTTTGTGTATTGTGAGAAGACATAACGTGTTTTACCGCCGTATGAGATTTTTGTCCAGCTGCCTGATTTGCCTTTGTATGTAAAGACTTGACCAGCGTTGACTTTCCCGACGATGCTTGCTTTCGTAGAAGGAGCTGTCCGAACACGAAGACCGTTGTCCGTGATCTTGACTTTCGTGACTGTTGCTGCTTCAACTTTACCTGTACCCACTGATGTAAAACCTGAAACCACTAAGGCTGCTGTCGCGATCGATGCTAGAAAACGTTTCATGTTAAGAATTCCTCCGTTTTAATGTAGTGTGTTGCGTCCGTAAGTTATATGATGAAATCATTAAGTGTGTAATTAAGCAGTGAACCTTACAACTGTGTAAGAATTTTGTCTGCAGGAATATCTTAGCATGTGCGCCCTTAAAAACGTTTTTTCAGTTAGAAGACAAAATAGATGCTTTTGTAACATAACTGAAATAATATCCTTGAATATTACAAAGTAAGAAACGCAAAGGATTGTGGACGACGAATTTAAAAAAATATGATACCTTTAGTTCACGAAAGAAATTACATACCTCCTGATGTATGTATGGAAGTATGCTGAATGCAGTTGAATTTATAAAGAATAGGTGAAGAACATGCCAACAACTGATAAAAAAGATAAACCTGAACGTTCCTATACTTTGGCTCAATTGAGTCAGCTGACATTAAAAGAATTATATGAAATCGCAAAGACGAAGAATGTCCCGCAATATCGAGAAGCCCGTAAGCGTGAGTTGATGTTCAAGATTCTAAAAGCACAGGCGGAATCAACAGGTCTTTATTTCCTCGAAGGGGTACTTGAAGTCATCCCTGGTAATCCACAAATGCAAAACGATGGTGGCTTCGGCTTCCTTCGCCCTATCAATTATTCCCAATCCTCTGAAGATATCTATATCGCCGCTTCTCAAATCCGACGCTTCAATCTACGTAATGGTGATGTCGTCACAGGTAAAGTACGCCCACCGAAGGAAAACGAACGTTTCCAAGGGTTACTTAGTGTGGAAGCCGTCAACGGCGAAGCACCGGATACAGCGCGTAACCGTTTATTCTTCCCGGCGCTGACACCGATCTATCCGGATCGTTTAATGCGTCTTGAGACAGAGCCGCGTCATTTATCGGTTCGTGTCATGGATATGATTGCACCGGTTGGGTTTGGACAACGCGGTTTGATCGTCGCACCACCAAAAGCAGGGAAGACGTCACTCCTCAAAGAAATCGCGAACTCGATTCAAGAGAATCATCCGGATGTCGAGCTGATCATTCTATTGATCGATGAGCGACCAGAGGAAGTAACTGACATCGAGCGTTCGGTTCCGGGAGCAGATGTCGTCAGTTCAACGTTCGACGAAACACCTGACAACCATGTCCGGATTTCTGAACTTGTCCTTGAACGGGCGATGCGACTTGTCGAACATAAAAAAGATGTCGTCATCTTGATGGATTCGATCACGCGTTTGACTCGTGCGTATAACTTAACAGTGCCGCAAAGCGGACGGACGCTTTCAGGGGGGATTGACCCAGCAGCGTTCCACAAACCAAAACGGTTCTTTGGTGCGGCGCGAAACATCGAACATGGTGGCAGTTTGACGATTCTTGCGACGGCACTCGTCGAGACGGGATCCCGCATGGATGATGTCATCTATGAGGAATTCAAAGGAACAGGAAACATGGAGCTACATCTCGATCGTAAGCTGTCGGAACGCCGAATCTTCCCGGCAATCGACATTCGCAAATCAGGTACGCGGAAGGAAGAACTCTTGCTTCCAAAAGAGCAACTCGATGCGCTCTGGACGATTCGTCGGACGATGAACGAGTCGAACGAGTTCGTCGATACGTTCCTGCGTAAGATTCGCGACACGAAAAATAATGAAGAATTTTTTGCTGAACTTGAGAAAGAAAAGAAGAAGACGGTCCGACGTGCACCTGCTAAACCGCGTACCGTCAAGAAGGAAACGACGACGGAAAAATAACTATTGCGACGCGTAAAAAAATCGTTTAGTATAGGAAGGTAACTTACTCTGGCTCAGCAAATGGACCAGGGCGGAAGGAGAGAAATCAACCATGAAACAAGGAATTCACCCTAACTACAACAAAGTAGTATTTATGGATTCAACGACTGAGTACAAATTCTTAAGCGGTTCTACTCGTTCTTCGAACGAAACGATCACTTGGGAAGATGGTAACGAGTACCCACTCATCCGTGTGGATGTGTCTTCAGACTCGCACCCATTCTACACAGGTCGTCAAAAGTTCAACGCGGCAGATGGTCGTGTCGATCGCTTCAACAAAAAATACGGCCGCAAGTAATTACTTGCCGGTTCTTAAAAAACAGCCTGCCTCCATTACGGAAGCAGGCTGTTTTTGTATAGACTGAATTGCGAACGGTACGTAAGGTACGTCTTTAAGACGAACGAGAAAGCGATCCCGCCGACGATCCCGATCAAGTACGGCATGGCATCTGGATGTGCCAAGATGTAGTCGACGACTTTATGGAACGAGATATGACGACCAACAAAGTAGCCGGCGCCCAAGAACACACTGACCCAAATCAAAGCACCTGTATACGCGTAACTCGCAAAAATGCGAAACGGCATTTTTGAAACACCTGCAAAAAAGGCAGAGAGTTGGCGAAGACCAGGTATGTAGTAACCGATGATCAAGACCGATTTGCCGTAACGACGAAATCCGGCTTCAGCGGAGAGAATGTGTTTTTCTGAGATGCGCATCTTTGGTCCGACGCGATGCAACAGGGGCATGCCGAGTTTTAAGCCCAGCACGTAGCTAATCGTCATTCCAATGCAACTGCCAGCGTAAGCGGCAAGAATCGTACCGAACAGCGGTAGATTGCCTTGATGCATCCAAAAACCGGACAGGACGAGCAAGGTCTCATCAGGAACCGGCAATCCCACGATACCACCTGCGAGAAGGACGGAAAGACCAAGGGCGCCATATTGGTGCAGAATGTCATGTAAGAGATGATGAATCGGGGACACCTTCTTTCGCGAGAATCTTCTTCTTTAGTGTACAGGAAATGGATGAAGGTTGGAATGAAAGGACAAAAATTCTAGGTAAAGAAAAAATGAATTTTGATTTCCGGAAGTCAACCCTTTTTCTCAATACCGTTTCGAGCTATACTCGTTAAAGTGACTATTTTTAGAGGACGGTGTCGGACGATGATGCATGTAATAAATCAGTACGGCTGGATCGAAGTAATTTGTGGTAGTATGTTTTCCGGGAAATCGGAAGAGTTGATTCGTCGTGTCAGACGGGCACAGTACGGCAAACTGCCCGTTCAAGTATTCAAGCCGGCAATCGACGACCGGTACCATGAAGAGCATGTCGTCTCTCACATCGGAAATTCCGTCGTGGCGATTCCAATGGCGACGAGTCGTGATCTCTATGCAGCAGTAGCGGAAGAAACACAAATTGTCGGAATTGATGAAGTTCAATTCTTTGATGATGAGATCGTTCAAGTCATCGAAGCACTTGCGCAAGACGGAAAACGCGTCATTTGTGCAGGACTCGATCAGGATTTCCGGGCAGAGCCATTTGGTAAGATGCCGGAATTACTGGCGCGCGCAGAATTTGTGACGAAACTTCAGGCGATCTGTCTCTCATGTGGCGATCCGGCTTCCCGGACACAACGTTTGATTGATGGAAAACCAGCGAACTATGATGATCCGATCATTTTAGTCGGCGCTTCAGAATCGTATGAGCCACGGTGCCGCCACTGCCATGAAGTGCCAGGAAAGCCGAAGCCGCTCCAAACGATGCAACACCAAAAAGGATAAACAAAAAAGACGAACCGATGATGGTCGTCCTTTGATGTAACAGCTGTTCGCTTCTAAGTGAAGACGAATAGCTGTTTTTTTTTATCCCGTTTCCTGTGAGAAACGACTCGAGCGTTCGATGAAACGAATCGTCTCACGCACGATCAAATCCTGATCATGATCGAGGGTCGCGACGTGGTACGAGTTAAGGAGACAGTAGATTCGTTTATCATTCGTCCCGATGTGCTGGTGCAGATAATCCGAGCTCGACGGCGGAACGACGTGATCGGTCGCCGAGTAGAGAATCAATGTCGGCAGGAGAATGGATCCGAGGCGTCCTTTTGTCTCATCCATTAGACGGACGAGTTCGAACGCACAACGGCTCGGAACGAGGTCATAAATGATTTCGAAGGCTGCTCGCTTAATGTCCGGTGCCCCTTCCGGTAAATACTGTGGACCGTCCTCGAACGAAAGTGCTTCATAGGATGGAACGGAGAGTGCGGCATTGATCGTAATGATGCCGGCAAACGGAATGCCGTCAGCAGCGAGCGACAACGCAAGCGTCGCACCCATCGATTGACCGATGACGAAGACTTGATCGCATGTTTCTTGTAAACGTTCATAGCCGTCTTGCAGGCTTTGCTTCCAACATCGAGCAGTCGATTGTTCAAACTCGCGGACGTTCGTTCCATGTCCACGTAAGCGCGGGGCATAGACGGTAAAACCTTCGGCAGCAAATGCCTCACCGACGTCCCGGACACTCTGCGGAGTGGCGTTAAAACCATGACAGATTAGAATGCCGATCGGTCCACCTTGAAGATAAAATGCTTCAGCACCAGTCAATACAGGATAGTTCATCATTACTATTTTTCCTCCATTCATGAAAAAAACTCGTCGACGTCACTGCTTGGACGCCCACGAGTTTTTCACCGTATCATCCAAAGCCGCGCTTTGCTGGTCGGAGCACCTTACAGATTGCAGGTTGCCGTGAAGTCATAGAGCCAGGTCTCTCGTTCACTCTTGATAAATATCATATTGGAATTGTCGGATTAATCATTGAAACGATGGTAGCACGACCGAAAATGACTTGTCAAATCGTTCTTGACGAATCATGATCCGTTCAGTAAGCTAACTCATAACTTGTTCATCCATCGATATGCGCCAAATGGATTATTTTTGAAAAGTTGGTTGACTTTTAAAGGTTCGACCCGTAATGTAAAAATTAGTTTTACGACATAAGCAACAACACAACAACACACATACGAATTTCATACCGCAATACTTATCCAGAGAGGTGGAGGGACTGGCCCTACGAAACCTCGGCAACAGACTCATTATGAGCACTGTGCCAATTCCATCAGACAGATGTCTGAGAGATGAGTGGAGTGGATTCTGCCACTGTGCGGATCCAGGTCTCTTCTTGTTTCTCAAGAAGGGACCTTTTTTGTTGAATGAAGGGGGAAAACGGAATGATTGCATTTCATCAAGTCAAAAAAACGTACGTCACGAAAGATCAGACGATTGCAGCGCTCGACGGTGTCGACCTGACGATCGAAAAAGGTGAAATCTTTGGGGTCATCGGTTTTAGCGGTGCCGGAAAAAGTTCACTGCTCCGCTGCGTCAATCTGTTAGAACGACCGACGTCAGGAACGGTGACGGTCGATGGGGAAGATTTAACGCAACTGTCTCCGAAAAAGTTACGCCAAGCAAAACAACGGATCGGGATGATCTTTCAGCACTTCAATCTGTTGAATGCGAACACGGTCTTTACGAATGTCGCGAAACCACTCGTTCTCGCAGGCGTCAAGAAAGACGAAATTCGCCGCCGGGTGACGGAGTTACTCGAATTCGTCGATCTCGCGGACAAAGCAGATCATTATCCGGATCAATTATCGGGTGGGCAGAAACAGCGCGTTGGTATCGCCCGGGCACTCGCGACGCAACCTTCCGTCCTTTTATGTGACGAAGCGACGTCAGCACTTGATCCCCAAACGACACATCATATTCTTCAGTTATTAAAACGGATCAATGCCGAGTACGGGATCACGATTCTCTTGATCACCCACGAGATGGGCGTCATCCGGGAGATTTGCGACCGGGTCGCCGTCATTGAAGCTGGAAAGTTGATCGAGTCAGGAACGGTCTTTGATGTCTTTTCAAACCCGCAGACTGAGACAGCGAAAAATTTCGTTCGCTCCGTCATGCATGACGAGATTCCAGCGTCGATTCGTCAGTTGATCGAGTCCCGGAATGCGAATCCAATCTATAAGATTCACTTCCTTGGACATCACACCGGACAACCACTCTTATCGCAAGTCGCAAAACGCTTCGACGTCGATGTCAACATCCTGCACGGTAGCATCACGGAGTTGCAGGAGACGCCGTTCGGCACACTACTCGTCGAGTTGATCGGTGAGACGACAGAAGTGAAACGAGCGTTACACTACATCGATCAGGCGCAGGTAACCGTTGAGGAGGTGCTCGCTGATGCTAGTTAACTACAGTGATATCTGGACAGCATTCTTGCAGACGATGACGATGGTATCCGTTTCGCTCTTGTTCTCGACCTTGATCGGCTTACCACTCGGTATCCTGCTTGTCGTCACGCGAAAAGGAGCGTTACTTGAAAATGTTCCGTTGTTCACGTTCTTCAACAGTATCGTCAATATTTTCCGCTCGATTCCGTTCATCATCTTACTTGTTGCGATCATCCCGTTGACGCGCTTGATCGTTCAGACATCGATCGGAACAGAAGCCGCAATCGTTCCGCTCGTCTTTTACGCTGCACCGTACATGGCGCGGCTGATCGAGAGTTCCTTACTTGAAGTCGACAAAGGTGTCCTTGAGGCAGCAGAAGCGATGGGGGCGACGCCATTCCAAACGATTTTCCGCTTCCTTCTGCCGGAAGCACTCGGTTCACTAATCCTTAACTTAACGATTGCAACAGTCGGCTTGATCGGGGCGTCGGCGATGGCAGGTGCCATCGGTGGTGGTGGACTGGGTGACTTAGCAATTACGTACGGTTATCAACGGTTTGATACGAAAGTCATGATCATCACGGTCGGGATTCTCGTTATCTTAGTCCAAGGCTTACAGACGACAGGCAACATCGTCGCACGAAAAATCAGAAGACATTAATCAAGGGAGCGATTCAGCCATGAAAAAAGCAGTAGCAATTGGAGCAACACTCACGACGATTTTATTTGCCGGGTGCGCAGCATCAGGAGAAGACGAAAAGACGATCAAGCTCGGTGTCAGCGGTTCAGACACACAAGTTTGGGATTATGTCGCGAAAAAAGCAGAGAAGGAAGGCATCAAAATCGAACTCGTCAAGTTCTCCGATTATGTCCAGCCGAACATGGCACTGGCTGAGGGTGAGATCGACGCCAATGCCTTCCAGACGATTTCCTACTTCAACGCTTTCAAGAAAGAACATAACTTGAAGCTATCGCCGATTGCGACGACTGTCATCGCACCGATGGGGATCTACTCGGATAAATACAAGGATGTCAAAGACATTCCAACTGGCGGAAAAATCGCTGTTCCGAACGAAGCGACGAACATGGGACGCGCCCTCTTGTTACTGCAAGAAGCCGGTCTGATCAAGTTACCGGACGACTTTGATGGTAACGGTTCAGTCGATAAGATCGTCGAGAATCCGAAGAAGCTGAAAATCGTTCCGATCGTCGCCGGGCAAACGCCACGCGTCTTACCGGACGTCGCGGCATCGATCATCAACAATGGCATTGCCGTTGACGCCGGCTTCAACCCGATCAAGGACTCAATCGTCCATGAGAACGAGACCGCCAAACCATACATCAACATCATCGCAACACGGACGGAAGACAAGAACAAAAAAGAACTGAAAAAAATCGCGTCGCTGTATCAACAAAAAGATGTCGCGGCCTTCATCAAAAAAGAATACAAAGGCAGTACGATCCCGACGTTCGTTCCACTAAGCGACATCGGCGAATAATTTCAAAAGGAGAGTGGATAGCATGACGACACCAGTACGCACGACATGGGTAGAGACGATTGAACAGGACATCGAACAAAAACGAGAATCGTATCTTGAGACAAGTCACCGAATTCATGCGACGCCGGAAATCGGTAACGAGGAATTCTTTGCTTCGCGACTACATGCAGAGCGTCTAACGGCGGAAGGTTTTACGGTAGAACTCGGTGTCGCGGGGCACGATACCGCGTTCTTCGCGAAGAAGTCGAGCGACCGACCAGGCGCGACGATTGCCTTTCTTGCTGAGTATGATGCGTTGCCAGGCATCGGTCACGCGTGCGGACATAACATCATCGGCACGACGAGTGTTGCGGCAGCAATCGCGCTCAGCAAAGTGCTTGATGAAGTCGGCGGGAGTGTCGTCGTGCTTGGAACGCCAGCCGAAGAAGGTGGGCCGAACGGAAGTGCGAAAGGCAGTTTCGTCAAACACCAGTTGCTTGAAGGAATCGATGCGGCCTTAATGGTCCATCCGTCGGGACAAACGCGGATCACGGGTTCTTCGCTTGCGGTCGATCCGCTCGATTTCGCTTTTACGGGTCGTCCCGCGCACGCAGCGGCGACACCGGAAGAAGGCATCAACGCTCTCGACGCTGTCATTCAGCTCTTCAATGGGATCAACGCCTTACGTCAGCAGTTACCGGACGATGTTCGGATCCACGGGATCATCACGCATGGTGGCGATGCGCCGAACATCATTCCGGAATACGCAAAAGCACGTTTCTTCATCCGGGCGACGACCCGGGAACGGCTGAATGCCGTCACCGAGAAAGTCAAAGCGGTCGCGCAAGGTGCGGCACTTGCGACCGGGGCGACGCTTGACGTCATCGCTTTCCAAAATGAAGTCGACAATCTCGTCTTCAACCGGACGTTTGATCGTCTCTTCCAAGAAGAAGCAGAGGCGCTTGGGCAAATCGTGCACCTCGACGAACGACCGGGGCTTGGATCGACGGACGCGGGTAACATCAGTCAAGTCATCCCGACAATCCATCCGTATATCAAGATTGGTCCGGACGATCTCGTCGCCCATACAGAAGCATTCAAAGAAGCAGCCCGTTCGGAAGCGGGGGATGAAGCGTTGATCGCAGGCGCTAAAATCCTCGCACGGACAGCACTTCGCGTCCTCGCTGATGAACGGACACGCGGAGCGATTGCCCAAGAATTCCACGACCGGAAGAACGGGTATTTGTAACCGGAACACAATGACTGGACGCACTGATATCAGGTGCTCCAGTCGTTTTTAGTATCCAGTCGATCACGAATTGGGGAGGGGTAACAAAAGTGGGACGAAATCATAAAAGAGCCAAGACCGAAACATTTGCGCTTTGTTTTCTTGAAAAAGATATGCTAGGCTAAAGTTGTATAACTCAATAATCCAGTTCTTCGGGGTAGGGTGAAAATCCCAACCGGCGGTGATGCGATCGATCGATCGACGAGCCCGCGACCCGTGATGTACGCATCATGGCTGACTTGGTGAGATTCCAGGGCCGACGGTAAAGTCCGGATGGGAGAAGAACGAAACGACGCGATTCAAGCTGTTTTCTGAAAAAATGTTTTCAGGAGATGGTCTCTTTCTGCATGCAAAAAAGCAGAAGGCGAACCGTGTATTTCGTGAACCCTTCTATACAGACGCCCCTTTTTCAAGGGGCGTCTTTTTTATTTGAAAGGAGCGAACGCGATGTCACAGATGATGAGTTATGCTATGCAATTAGCACATATGTTAAACGGACAAACAAGTCCGAATCCAAGTGTCGGCTGTGTCATCGTCAAACAAGGACGCATCATCGGTTTTGGTGCGCACCGGTTTGCCGGTGGTCCGCACGCGGAAGTCGAAGCCTTGCGAATGGCAGGAGAGGCCGCCCGTGGTGCTGATCTCTACGTGACGCTCGAGCCATGCAACCATCATGGTAAGACACCACCATGTACGGAAGCGATTCTACAAGCCGGGATCAAACGGGTTTTCGTCGCAACGGAAGACAAACATGCGATTGTCGCTGGTTCAGGGATCAAACGGCTTCAAGACGCGGGAATCGAAGTCGAAGTCGGCTTGTTACGGCATGAAGCGGAAGTCCTCTACGAGACATTTTGGAAAACGATCGAACGGAAACGTCCGACCGTGACCGTCAAAATCGCTCAGACGATGAACGGGATCGCGGCAACGGGGGAACAGCGCTGGATCACGTCAGAAGAAGCACGCGCGAATGGTCGCGCCCTGCGTGGTCGCCATGATGCGATCCTCGTCGGAAGTGAAACGGTGCTCGTCGATGATCCAGCACTGACTTTACGCGCAGTGTCAGGCATCGAGCCGATTCGAGTAATCGTCGATCGCCGTGGTCGGGTGCCAGAGACCGCGCAAGTCTTTTGCGATGGAAAAAATCCAACGTACTGGCTGACGAGTGTTCCTCGGATAAGTCATGATCAAGTGACGGTGCTCGTCGGTGAATATGAGACGCCGGAAGCGATTCTTAAACGCTTATACGAACAAGACATCTGCAGCGTTTTGATTGAAGGTGGACCGACGATTCAATCCGCATTCTTTGAAGCAGATCTCGTCGATCGGATTGAAGTCTACCAAGCCCCGTCGATTTTTGAAGGGACTGCCTGGAACGGACGACATGATATCGAAGAACGTTTTCAAATCGATCAGATTGAAATGGTCGGACCGGATCTCCATCTGACGTACATCCGAAAGGAGGAGACGATATGTTCACCGGATTGATTGAAGAAGTCGGGACCTTAAAACGAAAGATTCCGCGACCGAATGGATTAGCACTTGAAATCGAAGCGCACCGGGTGCTCGAAGGAACAAAGATTGGTGACAGCATCGCCGTCGACGGGATTTGTTTGACGGTCACGTCAATGAGCCCAACCGGTTTTACGGCGGATGCTGTCCATGACACGATCCGTTCGACAGCACTCGGCACGTACCGGGTCGGAAACCCGCTGCAACTAGAACGGGCGATGCCGGCAGACGGTCGGTTCGGCGGACATTTCGTCAGTGGGCACATCGACGGGACGGCACGACTAATCAGTCGGCGACCGGACGGAGAAGCGATGGTGTACACGTTTGATGTCGAATCGTGGCAAAAGTATTGCATTCCAAAAGGATCAATCGCGATCAACGGCACGAGCCTGACCTTGCAACGCGTCACGCCGGAAACGATCTCGATTTCATTGATTCCGCACTCCCGTCAAGTGACGACGTTTGATCGATTGGCAAGTGGTGCAGTCGTCAATATCGAGTGTGACATGATGGCGAAACATCTCTATCATTTCACGCAGCATGAGAAGCAGACGGACTGGGCAGCATTCTTAGGAGGCGACATGTAATGAACGGATTCGACTTGATTGAAGACGCAATAGAAGATTTGAAAAACGGACGACCGATCATCGTCTGTGATGACGAGGATCGTGAGAATGAAGGCGATCTCGTCATGCTCGCAGAACACGCGACAGCAGAAAACATCAACTTCATGATCACGTATGGAAAAGGGCTCGTCTGTGTTCCGGTTAGTCCACATGTGGCAGAACGATTACATCTTTCGCCGATGACGGACAATAATACGGACCCGCACGGTACGGCGTTCACGCTCAGCATCGATCATGAAGAAGCGAAGACCGGCATCAGTGCCGAAGAGCGTTCACTGACGATCCAGCGGATGCGGACGGATGGACCGGAGCGCTTCAAACGACCGGGTCACATCTTCCCGTTGATCGCAAAAGAGGGCGGTGTTCGGGAACGACGCGGACATACGGAAGCAGGTCTTGACCTTGCCCGTCTTGCCGGTAGCGATGAGATTGCCGTCATTTGTGAAATCATCAAGGAAGATGGCACGATGGCACGGGTGGATGATTTGCTTCTCTATAAGGAAGAACACGACTTAAAACTGATCACGATCGAGGCACTCGTCGCGTATCTCGAGCGTCCATTGACGCGGGAAGCGGAAGTGTTGCTTCCGACGACATTCGGAGCTTTCCGGATGGTCGGCTATACGACGCAAGATAAGAAAGAACATGTCGCCGTCTTATCCGGTGAAGCGCACGATGGGATGCTCGTCCGTCTGCACTCGGAATGTCTGACGGGCGACGTCTTTGGTTCGAAACGTTGCGATTGTGGTCCACAACTCGATGCGGCACTTGAGCGGATCGAACGAGAGGGTGGAGCCGTCTTGTATCTACGTCAGGAAGGACGCGGCATCGGTCTGATGGCGAAGTTGAAAGCGTACGAGTTGCAGGAACAAGGACTCGATACAGTCGAAGCGAACCATGCACTCGGTTATCCGACGGACATGCGTGATTATACGGTCGCGGCCAACATGTTGCGTGATCTTGGCGTGACGAAGATTCGCTTGATGACGAACAATCCAGACAAACAACGGGTGCTCGAGCAAGAGGGGATTGAAGTCATCGAACGTGTTCCCCATCAAGTACCCGTTGAACCGGAAAATCAGCGTTATCTGAAAACAAAACAAACGAAACTCGGGCACTGGCTCGATATCCAAGGAGGACACACATCATGATTTACGAAGGTTTCTTAACAGGAGAAGGACTACGCGTCGCAATCGTCGCAGCACGTTTTAATGAATTGATCACATCAAAACTCGTCGGAGGAGCAAACGACGCGTTCCGTCGTCACGGTGTTGCGGCGGATGCTGTGGATACAGCATGGGTTCCTGGAGCATTTGAAATTCCACTCGTTGCGGAAAAGTTAGCGAAAAGCGGTAAGTATGATGCGGTCATCACACTCGGAGCCGTCATCCGCGGAGCAACATCACATTATGACTATGTCTGTAACGAAGTCGCGAAAGGTGTCGCGAGTGCGTCGCGTGATACAGGCGTACCCATCATCTTCGGTGTCCTGACGACGGATTCGATCGAGCAAGCGGTCGAACGTGCCGGTACGAAAGCTGGAAATAAAGGATACGAAGCTGCCGTTTCCGCGATTGAGATGGCGAATCTTTTACGCACGATCTAACGAAATAAGGATAGGGTGACGGAAGTTTCCGTCATCCTATTTTTTTGTGGACATTTTGCAGGTGATAAATCAAATTTCAAAAAAAGAATAGTAGATTTGAAATATGAGGATTTGTTTTGAAGAAGAACGGTAATGATGTAATAAAGAAACTTTGAAACATTTCCCAATGTTTTTCGTAAATCAGGGTAACGCTTATAAAGGAGGAAATGAATATGAAGAAAACAAGGTGGGTAGCAGCTGGGATCGTCGCAGCATCGATTGGATTAGCTGGATGTCAAGATGGGCAGACAGATTCGGGTAGTGGCAGTGGGTCTGGTTCGACGAAGTCGGGGGAACTCTCGAATACGGAATTACTGAATAAAGCGACAGCCGCTCAAAAAGATATTAAATCGTTCCACATGGAAGGGACAGTCAATTCAAAAGCAGGTGAGATGGCAGTAGATCAGAAGGTATCAGCTGATATCATCCAGAAGCCGCTTACGATGCACCAGACGATGACGATGAAAAATCCACAAAACGGTAAGGACATGTCGATCGAGAGCTATATCGTCGACGATAAGATGTATCTATCGCAAAACGGACAATGGCTCGTTCAAGATGTCTCGGAGCTAGGTGATATGGTCGAGGCGATGGAGTCATCGGCATCGACGGATCAAAATCTCAAGCTACTGAAAAAGTACAAAGACAACTGGACCGCCAAAAAAGAGGGTGACGTTTATCAAATCGACGTCAAACTAAAAGGGGACGACCTCAAAGCGTTCATGAAGGATTCGCTCGAGCAGACAGGACAGATGGCACAGATGAAAGATGCGATGGACAGCATCGATTACAAGAAAATGAATTACACGATGACGTATGATGCGAAAACATTCTATCCGAAATCACTCGATATGGACATGGTGTTTGCGATTGAAAAAGATACCGAGTTCAATATGAAGAACGAGTCGACGTTCTCAAAATTCAATGAGATCAGCGAAATCAAATTACCTGCGGAAGCAAAAGATGCACAACCGCTCACAGGTGCAGCACAATAAACATCGAAGTCCCCTCTCTTCCATGAAGATGAGGGGACTTTTTGACGAAGAACTTCTTTTAGTGCTTCCGTCTGTTTTTGACTGACGGAAATCTGTTCGTGCATATCGCGGAATGCTTGAGCGTCATCCTAGTATTGAATCGAGATAGCTTTGAATAAATCTTGTCATTGACGACTTTCGTATCGATGAAGGACAGCACCTCACCGGACGCGGCATTCAAATGTTCGATCGTAGTGAACAGGAGGATGTGTGCTGTGTTAACGGTATCCGTGATCGTTGCTCCGTTATTCTTAGCCTATTGATTATTAAATGTCACGATTTCGTCAGTTGTTCCGAGACGGTGAAGTATGAATCACAACTAGTTGCATATTATTGAAATGAAGAAGTATCAAAATAGTTTCATAAAAAATAGTTTGACAATTATCAGTAAATTCTGAAAAAATGGTAAAGAACTACATATTTCATAAAGGGAGGTAACACGAATGGGAAATTCATTTAGTGACTGGATCAGTATGGTGTCCAATCTTGTTTGGGGACCACCGTTACTTATTCTGTTGGTCGGTACGGGGATTTATTTGACGATTCGCTTAGGATTCATTCAAATTACCAAACTACCGTATGCGCTGAAGCTCGCGTTTTCAAAGCATCAGGACGATAAGTCGGAAGGCGACATCAGTCACTTTCAAGCATTGATGACGGCACTGGCTGCGACCGTCGGTACGGGGAATATCGTTGGTGTCGCAACCGCCGTCGTCCTCGGCGGACCGGGTGCGATCGTTTGGATGTGGTTGTCCGGTCTATTCGGGATGGCGACGAAGTATGCGGAAGCAATCCTTGCCGTCAAGTACCGTGTCGTTGATGAAAATGGACAGATGGCAGGGGGGCCAATGTATTATCTCGAGCGTGGGCTGAAGCAGAAATGGCTGGGTGTCTTGTTTGCCGCATTCGCTTCAATCGCTGCGTTCGGGATCGGGAACGGGGTCCAGACGAACTCGGTCGCCCTCGCGATGAAATCAACGTTCGATGTGCCACTTTATGTGACGGGGATCGTATTGATGGTACTGACAGGCGTCGTCATTCTTGGTGGGGTCAAATCAATCGGAAAAGTTGTTAGTTTGTTTGTTCCGTTTATGATTTTCTTCTATGTTGGAAGTGGATTACTGATTCTCGTCATGAACTATGACTTGATTCCAGGTGCGATTTCGACGATCTTCAGTAGCACGTTCTCAAGCGAAGCAATTACGGGTGGCGCGATCGGGGCGGCGATTCGTTATGGTGTCGCGCGTGGTGTCTTCTCAAATGAAGCGGGTCTTGGTTCAGCACCGATTGCAGCCGCTGCAGCGAAAACGGACTTCCCAGGACGTCAAGCGCTCGTTTCGATGACGCAGGTGTTTTTAGATACATTGGTCGTCTGTTCGATCACAGGTTTGACGCTCGTCATGGGAGGACAACTTGATACGAAGTTACAAGGCGTTGAATTGACGACAGCAAGCTTCGAGGTCTTCCTCGGTCCTGCCGGAAAATACATCGTCACGATTGGACTCGTCATGTTTGCTTATTCGACTGTTCTTGGCTGGTCGTATTATGGCGAAAAATCAATCTATTATCTATTCGGTCAAAAATCGATTCTCCCATACCGTATCCTGTTCGTCTTAGTCGCCGGAGCGGGTGCGATGACGACGAACTTGAACATGGTCTGGGCGATTTCCGATGTCTTCAATGGATTGATGGCGATTCCGAACTTAATCGGTTTGATTGGATTGTCCGGCGTCGTCATTGCTGAGACACGACTGTTCCGCGAACAGTTGAGACGAGAAGAAGCGAATCGGAAAGTTTCGTAGAACATGTGAAAATGAAAGACTCGAAAGGAACTAGTGTTTAAGAATCATTTTTGAAAACGAATGATTCTGCCATCCTCGCTTTCCACAGGCGGGAGGTAAGCCACGGCAATCTGCATTCCATGCGGTTCGCCGGGTCTTTCCTTTCCCTGACGAAAGCGTGTACCCTGCTTTCTTTTCCTGTAGGAGTCGAGGAATAGGCATTCACATTCTCTATCTATTCAACGAAAGAGAAGATTGGTTTCTAGGGTATCCCTTGGAAACCAACCTTCTCTTTTTTGCGTGTGCTCCGTCTCATTCAATCACTTTTTACGATAAAGCATCAGTGATTCATAAGGGCGTAATGTCAACGTATGCCCCTCTGTCTGCATCTGCTGATAATTATGAAACAACACCGTATAGTCCGATCCGTCACGAGGTAACGTGAACGTCGTCTCTGTTCCGTAGAAGTTCGAAACGACAAGCAACTCTTCCTCGCTTGTGGCACGTTCGTACGCCCAGAGTGATGAATCGTCCGGTGTCAACAGCCGGTATGAACCGTCCGTGAGCACGTCATACCGTTTGCGGAGTTGAATCAGCCGTTTGTAATGATGATAGACCGAATCAGGGTCTGCGACAGCAGCCTCGACATTGATCTGATCATACGTCGGCGAGACCGGAATCCATGGCTCACTTGTACTAAAACCACCGTTGACGGCGTCCGACCAAGGCATCGGTGTCCGCGCGTTATCGCGCGATTTTTGACGGATCGCAGCGAGAATTACTTCTTCCGATACGCCGTTGGTCCGTGCTTCTTGATAGGCATTCAATGTCTCGACATCACGGTAGTCGGACAGATTCGTGAAGTCCGGATTCGGCATTCCGATCTCTTCTCCTTGGTAAATATACGGTGTACCTTGCAAGCCATGAAGCGTTGTCGCGAGCATCTTTGCACTCTCGACACGATACGCGACGTCGTCACCAAATCGGCTGACGACGCGGGGTTGGTCATGGTTACACCAAAAAATCGCGTTCCATGCTTGTCCGTTCATGCCAGTTTGCCAGTCGGAGAAAATTTGTTTCAACTGCTTGAAGTCAAACGGTGCAGCCGTCCATTTCTCACCGTTCGGGTAATCGACCTTCAAGTGATGGAAGTTGAACGTCATCTTCAGTTCTTGATTTTCGAGCGAAGAATATTGAAGACAATGTTCAAGCGATGTCGACGACATCTCACCGACCGTCAAGAGATCGTGTCCGGCAAAAACGGCTGCGTTCATCTCTTGCAAGTAGTCATGAACGTTTGGTCCGTCCGTATAGTACGCACGTCCGTCTCCCTCGGGATCATTGGGAAGCCCTGGCGTCTTCGAGATCAAGTTGATGACGTCGAGTCGGAAGCCGCTGACCCCTTTATCGCGCCAAAAGCGCATCATCGCGTAAACGTCTTCCCGGAGTCGGGGATTTTCCCAGTTCAGGTCCGCTTGCGTCTTGTCGAACAGGTGCAAGTAATACTTACCTGCTACCTCGTCGAATGACCAAGCAGGACCGCCGAACTTCGATACCCAGTCGTTCGGTGTCTCGCGCCAAATGAAGTAGTCATGATAGGGACTGTCCGGATGACGTCCTTCTTCGAACCAAGCGTGTGACGTCGAGCAGTGATTGACGACGATATCCATCATGACTGACAGACCACGTCGTTTTGTTTCTGCGAGTAACGTCTCGAAATCATCCATCGTTCCATACGAGGGATCGATCGCATAATAGTCACTGACATCATATCCATTATCGTTTTGCGGTGAGGCATAGACCGGCGTCAACCACAGGTAATCGACACCAAGATCCGCCAGATAATCGAGTTTGGCCGTGACCCCGCGCAACGTACCGGTCGCTTTGCCCTCCGGACTATAAAAACTCTTCGGATAGATTTGATAAACGGCGGATTTGCGCCAATCGGTTGTCGTGATCATCAGATACACACCTTTCTGAAATTACGCCGCTTTGTTCAGTGCGGCTTTTTTTGCGCGTTTCGTTGAGACATAGTGGAACAGGAACGTACAGGCGATAGGAACGATAATTGCGATTACCATGCCGACAATGAACGACAGGATCGACCCGGGTACGATCGAGATGAAAGCAGGTAAGCCACCGACACCGATTGCAGGAGCAAGGACACCGCTGACGGCGATGAAGGCAGACGCGATTGCTGATCCGACGAGTGCCGCATAAAACGGATATTTGAATCGAAGATTAACCCCGAACATCGCTGGTTCCGTGATTCCAAAGTAAGCGGATAGGGCCGACGTCGACGCCATGTTCTTATCGTTGACGTTTTTCGCGAGGAAAAGCATCGCAAGCGTTGCTGAACCTTGGGCGATGTTCGAAATCGCGATCATCGGCCAGATGAACGTCGTGCCGCTCTGTCCGATCAACTGTAAGTCGACGGCGATGAACATGTGATGCATGCCGGTGATGACGAGCGGTGCGTAGAGTGCACCGAATAATAAGGCACCGAGTAACGGAACAGCTTCGAACGTATTGACGACACCAATCGTGATCCAGTCACCGACTTGACGTGTGACCGGTCCGATGACGGCAAGGGCAAGGAAGCCCGTTAATGTGATCGTCGTAATCGGTACGACGAGTAATTGGATGGCGTTCGGTACGCGTTTTTTGAGCCAGCGTTCAATCGTACTAAGGACATAAGCGGCTGCGAGCACCGGGAGAATTTGTCCTTGATAGCCGACTTTTTCGATTTCAAACAGACCGAGGATGTTGAACGTCGGAATTTCACCTTTTAAAGCGCTCTGTCCGTAATTCCAAGCGTTTAAGAGATCAGGGTGAACAAGCATCAGACCCATGACGATTCCGAGGATCTCACTTCCACCGAAGCGTTTCGTTGCCGACCAGCCGACGAGTGCCGGGAGGAAGACGAAAGCGGTATTTGCCATCATATTGATCAGGTCCCATAATCCTTGTAGATTCGGATAACGATCAATCATCGTCTTGCCACCGAATTCGATACCAAACAGGTTATTGATCCCCATTAAGAGACCAGCGACGATGATCGCCGGGATGATGGGCATGAAGACGTCGGAAAAGACTTTGATCAACTTTTGGAACGGGTTCATTTTCGCCGCTCCTGACGATTTAACATCTGCAATCGTTGTCGCCTGCAAACCAGTCAGTTGAATGAATTCAGCATAGACCCGGTCGACATCACCAGCACCAATGACGATTTGATAGACGCCTGCGTTCAAGAACGCGCCTTTGACGAGCGGAACTTCAAGTAAGGCTTCTTGGTCGACAAGCTCTTGATTTTTAAGCGTTAAGCGAAGGCGGGTGACACAGTGAGCTGCCTGCTCGACGTTCTCCTTGCCTCCGATCTTCTCAATGATTTGCTCTGCAATCTGACGATAGTTTGGTTTCATCTCGATGCTCCTTTTTGGAAGTGACGTACTCGACCACTTTTGAAATGAAAACGTTTTCTTATATGCGCACACTTATCTTAACTTATCTATATAAGTTGGTCAAGAACTTATATAGATAAGTTAAGATGTTTAAAAAAGAGAGAACCCGTCATGTACGGATTCCCTCATGGATCATCATCTATTCAACGCCGTGCGATATCGGTAAATTGAAATTTATCGAGGCGGTGACGTGATTCCGTTCGCTCGAAATGTTGGCCTTCATAGAAGTACGTATCGTTCGTGACGACGATGACGTGTGTCATGTCGTGAAGATCAAGTCGTTCTTGGTCTTCCCGTGTCGCAGGGCGCGCTTCAATCTTTCGTTTCGCATAGCTGATCTGCCGTCCGAGTGTCTCTTCGATGTAATGATAGATGGATCCTTTAGCAATGTCAGCGGTTAGGTCGGGCACAAGTGCGGTTACGAAATGATTAATGTCACGGATGACGCGTTCGCCATCAATCTGACGAATCCGCTCAATACGGGTCACGTCTGTTCCTTGTGCCACATGCAATAACGAAGCGAGCTCAGGAGAGGCGGGGAGCACTTCGCATGATAGCACATCCGTCTCGACAGCATGTCGACCCATCCGGCGATGCGCCTCCGAAAAGCTGACGATTCCGTTGAATTGGAACTCGATCGCTTCTTGCGACAGAACGAAGACACCCTTTCCTTGGTGTTTGCGGACGAAGCCTTTCTCTTGCAGCGCATCGATCGCTTTTCGGACCGTTCCACGACTCGCCTCGAATTCATGCATCAATTCTGTCTCAGAAGGTAATTTCATGTCAGCTGGAAGCGTTCCTTCTTGAATCCGTTGTGCGAGTTGATGATAAATGGTTAAGTATTTCGGCATACAATCCGTCCTTTGCACTCAAATAGTACTTTTAGTGTAGCATGGAACGAATACAGGCATCAAAATAGCTCCACCTATGGTCCGGGTACAACCGGAAAACAGATGGAGCGCAAAAGTGTGAAGGGTATTTAACGAAGGGATGTCGAATACGTCGTACCCTTTTTGAGGACCGCTTGTTTTTCATCGAGTACGTCACTCGTCAAGAGTTCGATTGATGTGACCGGGCGTTCCAAGATGAATCCGAAATTACCACTATGCGTTTCGGATGGAGCATATGTCTTTGCCAGGGATTCGAGATAGACATCGTCTTCAAGTGTCTTTTCCGCTTCGTCATTCAGTTTGAAATGCGCAACGGGATTAAAGGTGACGGGTGCGTCACTCGTGTTTGTGATCGTAACACGTGTCTTAATCAGATCAAAGGACTCATCGTGCGTATAACCATGGAAGAAATCGATCATGCCGTAGCTTGGACGTGCGTGAAAGACTTTGATTTCTTCGATCGTCATCTTGATCGGACCAATCTTCCGTGTTTCGTTCACTCGTTTGAATTGTTTAAGCGTCAGGTCGCCCTTATCATCCGTGACGGTCTGATCGATTTTTGTCAAATCGCGATCATCTGGAATTTGCGGGTTTGGAACGTAGGCGCTTGTTTTTTCAAGCGATACCGGCTGCTCCTGTTTCGCAGACGCTGGTTCTTTTGGTGTGTCTTGTGATGCTGAAGTGCCACAACCAGCGAGCACCGTCCCGAGCATCAAAGTAGCAAGTATCTGTCTCATGAACATTCTCCTTATTTCTTCGATTTCAAGAGATCGAAGATGATTTTCGCGTGATCCGTGTTGTCGACTTGTCCCGCGAATCGGTCTTTAGCAGGACCGAACGCATAGACCGGTACGTCTTCACCTGTATGTCCACCTGTAGTCCAGCCTGTATGCGAGCGTTCGTTGAAGATTTCTTCAATCGCATTATCGATCTCGAGAAATTTCTTCGATTCAGCAGCGCGAGAGACGCTGTCGATTTCTTGATCCGTCAAGGCGAGTTTGTCTTGGTCGATGTACTTCATTAACGTTTTCCGTACGTCCGCGCCTTCGACGATTTGCTGCGCCATGAAGTCAGGTGTCTTCTTCGCTGCTTTGATTGGCTCAGCGAACCAGTTGTAAATGCCATCCGCACCAATCGAGTAACCGCCAGTCGAGTGGTCGGCTGTTGCGACGACGAGGGTATGCTTATCCTTCTTCGCGAAAGCGATCGCGGCTTTAAAAGCACGTTCGAAATCTTCCATCTCACTCATCGCACCGACGATATCATTGTCGTGTCCTGCCCAGTCAATTTGACTGCCTTCGACCATCAAGAAGAAGCCTTTTTTATTCGAATCAAGTCGCTTGATTGCGGCGTTCGTCATTTGAGCAAGTGACGGGACTGAGTTTTCGCGATCGATTCGTTTAGGTAATCCACCGTCTGCGAACAATCCGAGCACTTGTTTATTTTTATCCGCTTGCAATTGATCCAGATCCGTGACGTAACTGTAACCGTCTTTCTTGAATGCTTTCGTCAAATCGACGTCTGGACGGACGAAGTTCGACTTACCGCCACCGAGCATGACATCAATCTTATGTTTGCCGTTCACGCGTTCTTTGAAATAGTCGTCAGCGATCGCGTTCATGTTTTTACGGCTTTCGTCATGAGCACCGAATGAGGCAGGTGTTGCATGCGTGATTTCCGATGTCGCGACGAGTCCCGTTGACTTGCCACGTTCTTTGGCTGCTTCAAGGACGGTCTTGACTTCCGATTTATCATTATCGACCGCAATCGCTGCATTGTACGTCTTCACACCAGAGGACATCGCTGTCGCGGCAGAGGCGGAATCGGTGATATTCTCCTTCGCATCTTCCGGATACGTCATCTGTTGACCGACGAGATAGGGATCAAAGGCTGTTTTTTCAGCCGTCGTCGTCGAAGGATCGTTCTTTAAGTAACGGTGTGCAGACGTGTATGAGACACCCATGCCGTCACCAATCAGGAAGATGACGTTCCGGATTTCGGGTGAGTGAGTATGTTTGGCTTTCGCTTCGGCTTCCGGCATCGAAATCATCGTACTCAGGGAAAGGGTCGATAAGGCAAAAATCGGGATCAGACGTTTTAGTTTCATAGGGATTCCTCCTCAAAAGGTAATGGGTTATGGCGCTACGACCTACAAACACAACTTTACGCAGAAAATATGAAATCCATATGGACCGTCTGTAAAGGTTTGTGAAGAAACGATGACAAACGAATAGCCCTTCTGAAAAACCATCTCAGAAGGGCTACTTGTGTATAGATTAGCGACTCCATCCGATCATCCGACGGTAGGAACTGAACGTCGGCCATGCGAGAATGACGATCGCGAGCCAGTACAGGAACTGGTTCTCGGACGAAATCAGACCAATGATTCCTGCGAGCAGGATCGTCGTGTAGATCGAGAACGTGATGATCAGTACTGGATGTAGTTTCGGGAAAATAGTGAACCGACCGAGTCGTTCGTTCGCTCCGCGGATATATAGGCGGCTACCAAAGAAGAGTAAGGCAATCGTCAAAGCGAAACAGAACAAGACGGGATACGTTAGATTCAGATCGACATTACTTTCAAAAAAGAGTGCGAAGGGTGTCGTGATCGTCATCAGGAAATTTGTTGGCTTGTCTAACTCCTCGTAGGTCACACCAAAACCGAGCAGGGCGACGGCGTAGATGCTGAAATACGTGAAGTAGTTCAAGAACAAGAAGAACGTACCAAGCAACAGTTGTCCGATGATATCACCAGCAATTGTTCCGGCGAATAAGAAGATCGTCAAAATCGTCACATCAAATAGAAGGAAAAGACCAAAATCTTGGAAGAGTGACGACCACGTGACGTAATCAAACGGATTGATACCGCCGAACGCCTGTAGCAACAACCAGCTGACGAAGAAGCCGATGATCGGAAACACGATCAGTGTTACGACGCCAATCGACCATTTGATCCAGAACAACCAGACCTTCGGAAACGGTAACGCGTGCAAAATCAGGCTGCGACCACTCCCGCGCTCGGAACCGAGCATCAGGATCGCGAAGACAGCAATGAGAATCGCTGCGAATCCGGCGAAAAAGGGACTGACGAGTACGGTGTTGAGTAGAGCAGGTTGCTGAGAGGCCTCGTAATTCTCGAACTCATTGATGACGGTATAACTGCCGAACCCATAGCTGAAGATCGCAAGCAGAATGAAACAAGCGAGCGGCCAGATGCCTTGTTTGATATGATAACGGATCAATTGCTTAACCATGTCGTTTCCCTCCAAATGTCCCTAAGAAGTAATCTTCCATCTGCACTGGCAAAGCATCTTTTAACAAGGGGTTCGTCGTTTCAAGATACTGCGCGCCTGCATCGGATAAGACGAGCAATGTCACGACCCGACCTGTTTGGGATAAGACGTGAAGATCAGCGTGTGACAATTCCGGAACGTCCTCATAGACGACTTGCCATTTCTGCATGCTGGCTTTGGCGTCGTCGAGTGCCTTTGGTTCGCGGACGAGATGTTTTTCAATCGTCATGACACGGTCAGCGAGTGAATCGAGCTCTTCGAGTTGGTGTGAGGCAATCAAGACGGCAGTTTGGCGCTCCGCAAGCAATGAGACGAGCTGTTTCAGATAATCTCGTTTGTTGATTCGATCGAGTCCGTCTGTTGGTTCATCCAGTAAGAGGACCGGAGCATTCGTCGCGAACGCAAGTTGAAGAAGGAATAACTGAGCTTGTCCTTTGGATAATGACGTCACGCGACGTCCGCGATCGAGGTTTGACGAACGACAATAGTTTTCGATGTATGTTTTCTCGAAGTTCGGATAGAACGCATTGTAGAAGTTGATCAGTTCGCCGAGTGTCATTTGGCGATAGACGGAAACAGAATCCGGAACGAGGAAAAGGTGCTCGCGTGTCTTCGGAACGTGGTGGATCGACTCGCCATTCCATTCAACTTTTCCGCGCGTTGGCTCAAGAGCACCGACAAGCGTTTTCAGTAATGTCGTTTTTCCGGCACCATTACGCCCGATCAACGCAGTAATCGTTCCTGCTGGTAGAGTAAAGGATGCATTTTCATAAATCATGGTACGGTCAATTTGTTTCGTTAGATGAGAAACGGTCAACATGAGGAATCCTCCCTAATGTGTAAGATGAGTTGATAGAGTTCTTCGTTTGAAATGGAGAGTTCGTCGGCGACGGAACAAAGACGAATGAGTGGATCTTGAATGGCGGCTTTCTTGACTTCATGAAGTGGAATATCTGAGATGAAGGATCCTTTGCCGCGCATCGTGACGATGAAGTTGCGGCTCTCGAGTTCCTGATAGGCGCGGGAGACAGTGTTCGGATTGACAAGGAGTGTACCAGCAAGTTCACGGACGGATGGCATCTGTTCGCCAGAGCGGAGTAGACCACGGGCAATCGAGCGGATGATTTGAGCAACCAGTTGCTCATAGATCGGTAACGGACTTTTCGGATCGACGGTGAACATTTCTTCGCCTCCTTAAGTGTACTAATTCAATTAATACACCAATTATAGGAATTCAAAACCTGTCTGTCAATGCCTCTTTTCAAGAAGACGATGACGCCATCGATCGCAATATTTGCTATACTGACGACAGAAGAATCGCAGGAAGGATGACCCGAGATGTTGGATCGATTGAGTGCCTTAGAGGACCGTTATGAAAAACTGAATGATATGTTGGCTGATCCAGCCATCATTAATGATACGAATCAATTGCGCGAGGTCTCAAAAGAGCAGTCGCAACTTGCACCGACCGTCGAAACCTATCGCGTCTATCGCGAGAAGATGGAAGCCTATCAAGAGGCACGCCAAATGTTGACGGATCCGGAGATGCGCGACCTTGCGAAGGAAGAAGTCGCGATGCTTGAGCCGGAGATCAAAGAGCTCGAAGCGAAACTGAAAGCCTTACTGCTACCGAAGGACCCGAATGACGACAAGAACGTCATCGTCGAGATTCGCGGCGCAGCGGGGGGAGACGAGGCAGCGTTATTTGCTGGTGATCTCTTTAAGATGTACTCGAAGTTCGCTGAGAAACAGAACTGGAAGATCGAAATCATCGACGCGAGCTATACGGAGCTTGGCGGTTATAAGGAAATTATCTTCATCGTTAAAGGAACGGGTGCCTACTCGAAACTGAAATATGAGAATGGGGCACACCGTGTCCAACGCGTTCCGTCAACGGAATCCGGTGGACGGATCCACACATCGACGGCAACGGTCGCCGTGTTGCCAGAAGCAGAAGACGTTGAAGTCGAAATCCACGATAAGGATGTCCGGGTTGATACGTTCACATCGAGTGGACCGGGCGGACAGTCCGTCAATACGACACAGTCGGCTGTCCGTGTGACGCACGTGCCGACCGGAATCGTCGCCAGCTGTCAGGATGAGAAGTCGCAGATCAAGAACAAGGAAAAAGCGATGAAGGTTCTGCGCGCGCGTGTCTACGATAAGATTCAACGCGAGCAACAGGCGGAGTATGATGAAAAACGGAAGTCGGCTGTCGGTACAGGTGACCGTTCAGAACGGATCCGGACGTATAATTTCGCGCAAAACCGAGTGACGGATCACCGGATCGGTTTGACGATCCAGAAGCTCGACCGGATCCTCCAAGGAGAGATGGATGAGGTCATCGATACGCTCGTCATGGAGTATCAAGCACGGGCATCGGAGGCGGCAAACTGATGCGGATCGCAAAACGTCTAAATGAAGCAAAAACGATGATGGAACAAGCAGGACGCGAGGGTTCGAGTGCCGAATGGTTACTCATGCACGTCTTAGATGTCGACCGGACAGGACTTCTCGTTCGCTTGTCCGATGAATTGACGCCGGAGCAGGATTTACGATTCAGTGAATACTTGCTCGCCCATGTTCACGGCGTACCCGTGCAACATTTAATCGGCTATCAGCCGTTTTACGGACGGGACTTCAGCGTCACACCGGATGTCTTGATTCCACGACCGGAAACGGAAGAGCTGATCGTCTTCGTGACGGAGCGCCTCGAACGTGAGTCGTTCACCGCGGGACAGATCGTCGACATCGGAACTGGTAGTGGGGCGATCGGAATCACACTCGCGCTCGAACTCGAGCAACCGGTCACGACCGTCGATATTTCACCAGCCGCGATCGCGGTCGCGAAGCGAAATCAAGCGACGCTTGGTGGAGACGTGACGTTCCTCGAAGGAGATTTACTGGCACCACTCGCGGACGATTCCGTGCGGGTGCTCGTCTCGAACCCGCCTTATATCGAGGAAGAAGAATTACTCAGTGAGGTCGTATTCGACCATGAACCGCATCTCGCCCTGTTCGGCGGAAAAGACGGTCTCGTCTTTTACCGACGACTCGTCGAGGAGAGCGGACGGGTCCTACGCGACGATTTCCGACTGATTGCGTTTGAAATTGGACACAATCAAGGACCGGAAGTGCAAATGATGTTAAAAGAACGTTATCCAAATGCGGAAACGGGTATTTTAAAAGATATAAACGGTAAAGACCGTATCGTGTATGCGGAACGAAAGGATTGTACAGCGTGAAGACGGAAATGATTGACTTACAGACGATGGATGAAGCAGTTCGGTTATTGCAGGAAGGAGAGGTCGTGGCGATGCCGACCGAGACTGTTTATGGTCTCGCGGGGGACGCGACGAACGAAGCGGCTGTTCGGCGAATTTTCGCCGCGAAGGGTCGACCTTCCGACAATCCACTGATTGTCCATGTCGCATCCGTAGAACAGGCACATCAGTTCGTCACGCACATTCCAGATGTTGCAACACGTTTGATGGAGGCGTTTTGGCCAGGAGCCTTGACGATCATCCTCGAATCGAACGGCACCGCATCCACACTCGTCACAGCAGGACTAGATACGATCGGATTACGGATGCCAGACCATCCGCTTGCGCTTCAATTGATTGAAGCGACAGGGCTGGGTCTCGCAGCACCGAGTGCCAACCGTTCCGGAAAACCTTCACCGACGTCATCTGCGCACGTCGCACATGACCTCTCGGGACGCATTGCTGCGATCGTCGATGGAGGGGAGACGGGCATCGGGGTCGAATCGACTGTCATCGATTGTACGATGACGCCACCGGCGATTTTACGACCGGGCGGCGTGACACGCGAACAAATCGAGGCAATCATCGGTCCTGTCACACTCGATCCTGCCTTATCGATGAAAGATGTTACACCGAAGGCACCCGGAATGAAATATACCCATTATGCGCCGGAAGCGACATTGTCCGTCGTCGAGGGGGATCTTTCATTCTTACAGCAACTCATCGATGATGCACGACAAACCGGACACAAGACGGGCGTTCTCCTGTTCGACGGGGAGGATGTCGACGCAGATGTTCGCTGCTCCCTTGGTAATTCGATGGAGACAGCGGCACAACGTCTTTACGATTGTTTACGGCGATTTGATCAGACGACGGTGGATCAGATTTTTGTACGAGACCTATCAGAAGAAGGGGTGGGGCTTGCGGTCCGCAACCGCCTCCATAAAGCAGCAGGTGGTCGGGTCATTCGCCCTTGAAGAAGGAGGATACGGAGATGAGCACACGTCGCGTTTTATTCATCTGTACAGGAAATACATGCCGTAGCCCGATGGCGATGGCGTTACTACGCTCGAAAGTCGCTGATCAGGAATTTGACGTCCGTTCAGCAGGACTACGTTCGATGCAAGGATTCGATGCGTCCGAGAACGCACTGCAAGTGTTACGCGAACGCGGCATCGAACTCGAGCACTATACGCAAGTCTTTGATGATGTACTCGGACGCTGGTCTGACATCATCTTGACGATGACGCGTCAGCACAAGCAGGAAGTCGGTGAACGCTATCCGGAACTGAAGGAACGGACGTTCACCTTGTACGAATATGTGACAGGGCTTGAACGGGATATCAACGATCCGTACGGCGGATCGATGAACGTCTATCGCCAAGTACGTAATGAACTCGAACCCCTCGTCAATCGTCTTGTGTTAAAATTAACGCAGAACGGAAACGGAAGAAAAACTCCGGACACACGGAAGCTTCCGAAAAAACAACCTAAACAAACGGGGGAATAGTAAAGATGAAAGTAGCAATCGGCGCGGATCATGGCGGTTTTAAGTTAAAGGCAGAAATCAACGATCTCCTACAAGAGCTCGGCATCGACTATACGGACTTCGGTACGCATTCGTCCGACTCGATCGATTATCCGGATGTCGCGATTCCAGTCGCGGAGGCAGTCGCGAACGGAGAGTTTGACCGTGGCATCTTGATTTGTGGAACAGGCATCGGGATCGGTATCGCAGCGAACAAGGTCAAGGGCATCCGAGCAGCGCTCGTCCATGATACGTTCAGCGCGAAAGCGACGAGGCAGCACAACGATTCGAACATATTGACGATGGGCGAACGCGTCATCGGTCCAGGACTGGCTCGTGAGATCGCACAGCTTTGGCTTGAGACGGAATTCGAAGGCGGCCGTCATGAGAACCGCGTTTGCAAAATCTCGGATTATGAGGTGAAGTAATGGACGTGACACGCATCCAGCACGATTTAGAAGAAACACTGAACGCTCTGGATGAACGATTTTCCTTAAAAGGAAAATTGCTCGTGATCGGCTGTTCGACGAGTGAAGTGATTGGCAAACAAATCGGCAAGGCAGGTTCACCGGAAGTAGCGGACGCCTTGTTCGATGTCTTCGATGCCTTTCGTCGGTCGCACCAAGTCGATCTCGCCTTCCAAGGTTGTGAGCATATCAACCGAGCGCTGACACTTGAGCGGCAAACGGCTGAACGTCTCGGACTCGATCCGGTGACGGTCGTGCCCGTTCCGGAAGCGGGTGGATCGATGGCGAGTGCTGCGTACCAGCGCTTCTCGGCACCTGTCGTCGTCGAAGCGATTCAGGCTGATGCCGGAATCGATATCGGTGACACGTTCATCGGGATGCACTTGAAAGCTGTTGCGATTCCAGTGCGCTTGCCGCATAAGGAAATTGGTGAGGCACACGTGACGGCAGCCGTGACACGACCAAAATTAATCGGTGGAGCACGTGCTAAATACGAATGATTGATGCAAGGGGTTGCGCACCCCTTGCTTTTTTGATGTTGTTTTTAGGGATGCCGGGAAGGAAACATTCGTGTTAAGATAGGTCTATCGAAATGAAATGGGGGAATTCAGATGGAACAAACACCGCTTACGTATCTGAAACAACAAGATGAGGCACTCTTTTCGGCAATGCGCCAGGAACTAGGTCGTCAACGCGATAACATCGAATTGATCGCATCCGAGAACTTCGTCTCGCAAGCTGTCATGGAAGCACAAGGCAGCGTCTTGACGAACAAGTACGCAGAAGGTTATCCAGGTCGTCGTTATTATGGTGGCTGTGAGTATGTCGATCTCGCTGAGAATTTAGCACGCGACCGCGCGAAGGAAATCTTCGGAGCGGAGCATGCGAACGTGCAACCACACTCAGGTGCACAAGCGAACATGGCGGTCTACTTCACGATTCTTGAACAGGGCGATACGGTCCTCGGGATGAACCTATCGCACGGTGGCCATCTGACGCACGGTAGCCCCGTCAATTTCTCCGGTGTCCAGTACAACTTCGTGGAATACGGTGTCGATCAAGAGACAGAGATGATTGATTACGACGTCGTCGCACAATTAGCTGAAGAGCATAAACCAAAATTGATCGTAGCGGGCGCATCGGCGTATCCGCGCGTCATCGACTTCAAACGTTTCCGTGAAATCGCAGATAGCGTCGGTGCTTACTTGATGGTCGACATGGCACACATCGCTGGACTCGTCGCAGCAGGTCAACATCCAAACCCAGTCGAGCATGCACACTTCGTCACGACGACGACGCATAAGACGTTGCGTGGTCCACGTGGTGGGATGATCCTCTGTAAAGAAGAGCATGCGAAAGCGATCGATAAAGCCATCTTCCCAGGGATCCAAGGTGGTCCACTCATGCACGTCATCGCCGCGAAAGCTGTTGCATTTGGTGAAGCCCTTGCACCAGAGTTCAAGGACTACATCGGCCAAGTCGTCACGAATGCCAAAGTCCTCGGTGAGGAATTGACGAATCGTGGACTCCGGATCGTTTCAGGCGGAACGGACAATCACTTGCTCCTCGTTGACTTGCAACCACTCGGGATCACGGGGAAACTCGCCGAGCATGCGCTTGACGAAGCTGGCATTACGGTCAACAAGAACACGATTCCGTTCGACCCAGCGAGCCCGTTCGTCACGAGCGGTATCCGGATCGGAACGGCAGCGATGACATCTCGCGGATTCAAGGAAGCTGAGATGAAAGAAATCGCCGAGTTGATCGAACTCGTCTTGAACCACCCGGAAGAAGCAGACGTTCTCGCACAAGCACGTGAGCGTGTCGTTGCGTTGACAGGTCGTTTCCCACTCTACCCAGAGCGCGGATGACTGTCATCCCCTTCGTCCTTTTCATTTTGAGAAGGGGGAAGGGGATTTTTGTTTGTCTAACAAAGGAGGCGTACGATGTATATTCTAGTCGTTGAAGATGACCCTCATATCCAAGCCCTTGTCGTGTCGACGTTACAAGCCGACGGACACGCCATCCGAGCGACAGCAGACGGAAACGAAGCGCTCGCTTGGATCGAGAAGATGACGTTCGAAGCAGCCGTACTTGATGTCCTGCTCCCCGGACAGACCGGTCTCGTTCTGTGCGAACGATTACGGCAAAACGGGGACATCCCGATTTTGATGCTGACGGCGCTCGGTGAACTGACGGATAAACGGGACGGTTTCGCAGCAGGTGCCGATGATTACATCACGAAACCGTTTGATCCGGAAGAATTAGTATTTCGCCTCCACGCTGTAGCTCGGCGCTATCAAAAAGCGGCGCAACCTGTTCTGCATCTCGGGGATGTCACGATCGATAAACGCAGTCAGCTCGTGACGATTCAGTCGACCGAGTGGACACTCCCACGCCGTGAATTCGAATTGTTGCATCAGTTGGCGAGTTTCCCGGGACGGGTCTTCAGCCGCGAGGAGTTGATCGAACACGTTTGGGGACTCGATTTCATGGGGGATGACCGGACGATTGACGTCCACATCAAACGACTCCGTGGACGCCTGAAGGAGACGAATCAGGTGAAGATCGAGACGGTCCGCGGTCTCGGTTACCGATTGGAGGTCGACGCATGAGATCGCTCTATACGAAAATCGTCGGACTCGTCTGCGTCGTCTTACTCGTGTCGGCACTACTGGCGCTCTTGATTAGTAATATTGCCTATTATTCCTTTTGGCAGGATAGCTACAGCCAAAAAGTCGAGGAAGCGGTCGAGACAGCGATTGATTATTATGAAAAGCACGGGGACGGAAAGACGGAGTCGTTTTACCGGATGTTACAAGCGACCGGCTTTCAACTGTATGTGCGCTCGGACGACGGAATCGAGCGGTATGGAAACACGTTTCGTGATGAAGCCATCTCGAATCAAGTCGTCGAGCAAGTGAAGAAGGGACAATCGTACTACGGAATGCGTGAATATCCGTTCCATCTCTTCTTGCTCGGTCTGTTCGATAACGAAGTCATCAATACGTACGGCACGTCGGTCAAGACGGCGCAAGGCACGGACGCGATCTTAGTCCGACCGGACTTGAGTCGTCAGATTCGTGAGTTGCATCTGTTCGTCGGTCTGTTCCTTGGACTGCTTGTCGTGATCAGTTTCCTTTTGCTTGTCTTTTCCATCCGCTATCTCGTTCGTCCGATCCAGCGCCTGACAAAAGCGACGGAACAGATGGCAGACGGTGACTACGGAATCCGCGTCGGAACGAAGGCACGCGATGAAATTGGTGAGCTGTCGCGGCGGTTTGACGAAATGGCGACGGCAGTCGAAGCGTCTGATACGGAACGGCGCCGATTCGTTGCGAACGTCTCGCATGAATTCCAGTCGCCGCTGACGACGATTGCTGGTTACGCGGGACAACTCGATGTGACGGGAGAAGACGTCAGAAAACGGACGGTCATCCGTCAAGAGGCGGAGCGAATGTCGGAGCTGACGCGTCAACTGTTGATCTTAGCGAAGCTCGATGAAGGACGACGCTTCAAACGACAAGCACTTAATCTGCGGACGAATCTTGAGGCGACACTCACGACACTTGCCTTCCAGCTGGATGAACAAGGAATCGCTGTCGCGCTCGATGTTCCGATGGCGATGCAGATACAAGCGGATGTCAGTGCGTTGGAACATGTCTTTCAGAACGTCATCCGAAACGCTGTCTCGGTCTCGAAAGACGGAGCGACGATCCAGATTCAAGCAGAGGAACAAGCGGATCAGATCATCATCCGAATCAAGGATGAAGGACCAGGTATGACGGATGAACAGATGAAACATGCCTTCGAACGCTTTTATCAAGGCGATGCGTCCCGGACGTCGCGCGGAACGGGACTTGGGCTTGCGATCGTCAAAGAGACGATGCGTCAACTCGGCGGGGATGCGAGCTTGTCGTCCGATTCATCGGGTTTAACCGTAATGTTAACTTTTTTACGCGCGTGACACCTGCGTTCATGTTCCGTTCATATTGCGGCTGTATCATCAATCCTGTAGCGAACATACAGGAGGGATCACACAATGAAATTAGGATGGAAAGAACTCGTCCGGATGAAAGGGCGATTCAGTTGGATGACGATCGTGACGATGTTGATCGTCTTATTGATCTTGATGATCACCGGCCTTGCAGATGGACTAGCTTATGACAATGGGGCAGCCGTCCGTAATCTGCCGGTCGAACAGTTTGCGCTAAGTAAAGATGCAGAAGGGCAGCTGACCCGTTCATTCTTACAGGCGGATGAGACACCAAAGGGCGCGGAAGCACTCGGTGTCCAGAACATGGTGCTTGAGAAGAAGAATAAAACGAAGGACGACGTGACGGTCTTTGCGTTACCACAGACTACGAAATATGGTCCCAAACAGCTGCAATCGTTGCAAAAAGGGGAGGTACTTGTCGATGCTGCGTATGCAAAGCAACGCGGAACGCACGTCGGCGATACGATCACGGATTTTCGAACGAAGGAGACGTTCCAGATTGCCGGTACAGTGACGGACGGTCGTTATAGTCATGCACCCGTTCTCTGGATGACGGATGAATCGTGGCAAGCGTGGCAATCGAAAATGGGCACGTCATACGTATCAGCGTACATCGGTCAGTCGTTGCAAACCGATCACTCGGTCTTTTTAAAACAAGAGATTGTTCAAAACGTACCGGGTTACTCGGCAGAACAAAACTCCTTTCAGATGATGCGGGTCGCGCTCGTCGTCATCGGAGCATTGATTCTGACAGCCTTCTTCTATATCTTGACGATGCAGAAGATGAAGCAGTTTGGTGTCTTAAAGGCCATCGGCATCCGGACAAGGACGATGGGAGCGAGTCTGCTCGTTCAAGTCGTCATACTGACGAGTCTTGCCTTTGGTGTCAGTATCGCCATCACCTATCTGACGAGTCGTTTCCTGCCGGCGGATCTCCCGTTCCGTTTTGAATGGTCGACGAGTCTGATGTACGGCGGCATTCTACTCGGCACGGCGATCCTCGGTGCGCTTGTTCCGTTACGGATGGTCAAGAAACTCGAGGCGGCAGATGCGATGGGAGGAATGAACGGATGATTCGATTAGAACAGATTGAGCAAAGTTATGGTGAGATGACGGTGCTGCAGGACATCAACTTACAGGCAGAAGCGGGTGAGTTGATTGCCCTCGTCGGACCGAGCGGTAGTGGAAAAAGTACATTGCTCCAGTTGCTTGGATTGTTACAGACACCAACGAATGGTGCCGTCTATTTCGATGATACGTGCGTCAGTGAAGCGTCGGACGAAGAACGTCGCCGCTTACGACTCGAGAAGGTCGGATTCATCTTCCAAGAATCGCATCTCGTGCCGTTCTTGACGGCAGGTGAGCAACTGGAGCTGGTCGCGCAGGAAGCGGGGCGAACCGTTGACGTGACATCGGCTCTCGCCGTGTTCGGACTTGAGCACCGGAAAGATCATTTACCGCATGCCTTATCAGGTGGGGAACGTCAACGTGTGGCGATTGCGCGGGCCTTCGTCAATGAACCGCGACTCGTCTTGGCAGATGAACCGACGGCGAGTCTGGATTATCCGAATGGACGTCGGGTGATGGAGTTGTTGCAGCAGCAAGCACACGGTGCGAACAAAACCGTCATCGTCATCACTCATGACGAACGGATGTTAGATGTCTGTGACCGGATTTGGCGGATCGAAGATGGACGGATCACGGAAGCAACCGCATCCCGGTCTTATTCCCATAGTTAAACGATGACCACTTGTGTTCGTGCCACTGTGCGAATACAAGTGGTTTTTTGTGATTCGTCAAGAAGATAGGGGAAACGGACCATTTGCGGAATCGTTATCTTTGTTATACTTAACCATAGTAAAAAAAGATAAGGGTGGAAATAAATGTGAATTTAACAACCTTGATTCAAAGCGAATTACAAGCCATTCAGACCGAACGATTGACGGAATGGTTTACACATAAAAGCCACGAACGCCGGGAATATCAACGGATGCTCGAAGATTTCAAAGCAATCGTCATCATGCAACAGGCCGGATTTTATGAACAAGCGGATGCTCGTTTTGAACAGTGGAAGACGTTACCGATGCCGGCAGAGGTTTATCGTTACCGCCTAGCGATCGCAGGAAAAGCAGGCGGGAAACGTCTTGCCCAGAAACGATTGGCATCGTTTCCTATGACCGTTCAGAATCATCCACAACTGAAAAACTGGAAGCGACTCGGAAAACTAAACCCGTGGTGGCTCGGTGGAGCTGTAGCTGTCGTTTGTCTCGGTCTAATCTGGACACAGTTGGATAGCGAACCCGCAACACCGGTCGCGACGAAACAGACAGAGGTCGAGCAACAACTCGCAGCGCTACAAACAGAAGTCGAACAGTTAAAAGAAAAAAACGAACAATTGGCAAGGGAGCAAGAGAGGGCGAAAGCGATCAAGCCAGAGAAGAAGGAAACAAAAACGGAAACACAGGAGCCGAAAGTGTCTGCGAAAGAAGCGCTCGAGCAAGGGGTCGCTGCCGTTCAGGCGAAGGACTACAAACGAGCAGACAGTGTCTTGAACGGATCCGTCTTGACGAACAAAGAGACAGCAGGCATGGCACGCTTTTATAAGTTGATTGCGGCCGGAAAGTTGAAGAACACGACACAAGCAGATTACATCGCCTATCGGGAAGATTTTCCGAAGTCCGGTTACATAAGTGATGTCCTCTGGATGCAAGCCGTTTATGAACAAAAATATAAAAAAGGCGACTACCGAGCGACCTTACAAGAACTCGCGAAACAACCGGAAAATGAATGGTCTTATGCGGCAAAAGCGATTCTATCGGGTAAGAGTACGCTCGGGAACTGACGAAAAAACAGTTCCCAAGCAGTACGCTTATAGAGTACAATGCGAAAAGAGAATGGAGAGGAGATGCAAACAATGAGTAAAGTACATGTATTTGATCACCCATTGATTCAGCACAAGATGACGATCATGCGTAAAGTCGAAACAGGAACGAAACAATTCCGGGAACTTGTCGACGAGGTGGCTTCATTGATGGCATATGAAATCACACGTGACCTTCCACTCACAGATGTCGCGATCGAGACACCGGTCACGAAGACGACGCAGAAGATGATCGAAGGCAAGAAACTCGGGATCGTCCCGATTCTCCGCGCCGGTCTCGGTATGGTCGACGGCATGCTCCGCATGATGCCGAACGTCAAAGTCGGTCACATCGGTTTGTACCGTGATCCGGAGACACTCGAGCCAACGGAATACTACCTCAAGCTCCCAACAGACGTCGCAGAACGTGATTTCGTCGTCGTTGACCCGATGCTTGCGACAGGTGGTTCGGCGGCAGACGCCATCTCCTCCTTAAAGAAACAAGGGGCGAAGAGCATCAAGCTCGCATGTCTCTGTGCAGCACCTGAAGGCGTTAAACGCGTTCAAGAAGAACACCCAGACGTCGACATCTATCTCGCGGCACTCGACGAGAAGTTGAACGACCACGGATACATCGTCCCAGGGCTCGGTGATGCAGGAGACCGTCTCTTCGGAACGAAGTAAAAAGACAGCAAGATATACGAAAAGACCGCAGACGATGATCTGCGGTCTTTTCGTTGCTATTTCGTAAACTGCGCAAGATTGCTGAAATATGCTTTAATGAAAAAAGGAAAAAAGGAGGAAGTCACCATGCCGATTACAGTCATGCCGATTTTCGGGACACGACCGGAAGCCATCAAGATGGCACCGCTCGTCAACGCCCTGAAGCAACACCCTGCTTTTGATGTTCATGTTACGATCACTGCCCAACACCGCGAGATGCTCGATCAAGTGCTCGATCTGTTTGAGATCGAACCGGATCATGATTTAAATATCATGAAACAACGTCAAACACTCATCGACATCACGACGCGGGGTCTTGAAGGACTTGATGCGATCATGAAGGACATCAAACCGGATCTCGTCCTCGTCCATGGGGATACGACGACGACGTTCGTCGGAAGCCTAGCTGCCTATTACAATCAGATCGCGGTCGGTCACGTCGAGGCGGGACTGCGGACCTATAATAAGTACTCTCCGTTCCCGGAAGAGGTCAATCGTCAGTTGACGTCGACGCTCGCGGACTTACATTTCGCTCCGACAGCGCAAGCGGCAGCGAATCTCGCATCCGAAAATCGTCACGCCGGTGTCTACATCACAGGAAACACGGCGATCGATGCTCTGCAAACGACCGTCCAATCGGATTACGTCCATCCGATGCTCGAGACGGTCGGGGACCGGAAGTTGATCTTGATGACAGCGCACCGTCGTGAGAACCAAGGCGAGAAGATGCACCAAATGTTCCGGGCGATTCGTCGCCTCGTCGATGCGTTCCCGGAGACGCACGTCGTCTATCCGGTCCACCTCAATCCAGTCGTTCAAGAAGCGGCGAAGAAGGTTTTTGAAGGGCATGATCGGATTTCGTTGATCGCTCCACTCGACGTCTTCGATTTCCATAACTTCGCGAGCCGTGCCCATTTGATCTTAACTGACTCGGGTGGCGTACAAGAAGAAGCACCATCACTCGGTGTTCCTGTTCTTGTCTTACGCGATACGACGGAACGTCCGGAAGGGATTACTGCCGGAACGTTGAAGCTTGCCGGAACGGAAGAAGAGACGATCTATCAGATGGCAACAGAACTCTTGACGAACAAAACACTTTATCAGGAGATGGCGCATGCTTCAAACCCGTATGGAGACGGTCACGCCTCAGAACGCATCGTCCAAGCGATTCTGCATCACTTCGGTCAAGGAGAAGCACCGGCACCGTTACTCACACAATGAAGTAGGACAGCACGCGTCATCACCCGACTCCTACAGGAAAAAGCGCGACAAGTCGCGCTGTCAGAGACGAACAAGACCCGAATTCACGGACCGGAAGGAACGTGAATCCTGGCTTGTGTCTCGCCTGAGGAAAGCGGGTGAAGGAAGCGTGGAGAATTCAAAGCGAGATAAAATACTAGTATATGTAGCTTCCTACATGAAGGAGCTATATTATTTTTGTCATTTCCGCTAAAATCAGCCCATTTGTTTAGAAAATGTAAAACCAGATGACCTTGAAACTGGAAAGGAAACGATGACGATTCAAGCTGTGACGTACCGCACGATTGAAAAAATGGAAATCGCTGAAATGTATTGTTACAAACAGATGTCAGAGCTGTTTTTATGTCCTGATTAGGAAGCGTTTTCAATTGTGAACAAAAAATGTTTTTTCACAAAATCGACACAAATCAATTTTAGAGGTCTTGTTTCGGTTTAACGGGCACGATATAACGTTACTGTTCAACGGTTTTGTTCACCATATGAACAATCTCTTTAACCGTTGATAGCACTACATATTTTCTTCACATCTTCGTGAAATGACTTGCATGTAAGACATCTGTGAAAACCTTATCAATCGTTGATATGTATAGGTTTTTCGGCTCTGTTTTTATTGTGAATTCATTTGACTATGAAAGCTGCTTCATTGTATTCTTGACTAGTATGAAAATCCGCAAATTGTGGGAAAGAAAAAGAACTCACAATTGGGAAAAAAGGGGGTCGTCTCTAGTGCGCCAAAGTGGGCTCGCGAAGAGTATGGTCATGGCCTCGCAAATTTCGACGGCACTGGCTGCACCGATCGTCATTGGCTTTTTGGTTGGGAACTATGGGGAACAACAACAATGGTGGGAAAAAATGGGTGCGACGTTCGCCGTGTTCATCGGGATTTTCATCGGCATTCTTTGCATGATCGCCATGATCAGGCACTTGTTAGGGGAGAAGACATGAACATCATCCTTCAAGATGCGTTGTATCGTGCGTACTTACGATGGTTTGGACTCTTTTACGGGATCCTGGCTGTCCTGCTGCTCATTGGACGCCCGAGTGAACCGGTCGTCTATGGACTGGCGCTTGGTGGAACTGGCAGCTTTCTGATCTTGACGCTTCAACGACTCAGCGTCGATCGGATGTATCGTGTAATCGAGACGGGGCGTAAGCCGATGTCTCGTGGGACCGTTTCACGCATGGCGGTCGCGGTACTTTGTGTGATGATCGGTTTGAAATATCAAACTGAATTGTCATTAACTGCGGTGGTAATAGGCCTTCTCGCCGGCCACGTCATACAATTTTGTGAGTTCTTGACTCACGAACTCAAGCGGGAAAAGAGGTGAATAGTCAAATGAACCACGAAATGCCACTTTACGAAATCCCACTCTGGGGTGACTTCGTTCTGTACGGTAGCTGGACGAACTTGATCACAGTATTGATTGCTGCTGCTCTCGTCTTCTTGATTGCCGTGGCCGGTACGCGACGTCTTGTGATGAAGCCAACCGGTGCTCAAAACGTGATGGAGATGTTCCTCGAATTCGTTCGCGGTATCATCAGCAGCACGATGGACTGGAAAACAGGGGGTCGCTTCCTTACGTTCGGAATGACATTATTCCTGTTCATCCTTGTATCCAACATCATGGGTCTCCCATTCAACGTCGTGACGGGACACTACATTTGGTTCAACTCACCAACTGCAGATCCTTACGTGACACTGGCACTTTCATCTCTCGTAGTGGTCATGAGCCATTACTACGGTGTGAAGATGCGCGGCTTCGGCGCTTATGCGAAAACATTCATGACGCCGATGTTTATCATTACCATCATCGAGGAGTTTGCAAACACGTTGACGCTCGGTCTTCGTCTTTACGGAAACATCTTCGCTGGTGAGATCATGATCGGAATCATTCTTTCGATCGGTATCGTCTCTGGTACGAACGATTTCCAATTCGCCGGACCACTAGGCGCGATCATCTCGGGTATCCCGATGTTGATCTGGCAAGGATTCTCACTCTTCATCGGTGGTATCCAAGCGTACATCTTCCTTATCCTGACGATGGTTTACATCGGACATAAGGCAGCGCACGACCATTAATTCGAAGGTAAAGCATTCGCTTTTCCGATAACAGCACGACCAAATCAATGAACACACTCTAGGGAGGCAATTTATCATGAATCTTATTGCAACAGCGATCATCATCGGACTCGGCGCACTCGGCGCAGGTATCGGTAACGGTCTTATCGTAAACGGTACAGTATTAGGTCAAGCACGTCAGCCAGAACTCAAAAACGAACTTCGTCAAACAATGTTCATCGGTATCGGTCTCGTCGAGGCACTTCCAATCATCGGTGTAGCGGTCGGTTTCCTTCTTCTCAACTCTTAATCCACGATTAACGAGAACGGACTACATAGGGCGCTATTCGTTCAACGTTTGAGTGAACCGTCACGGGAGCTTAGGCTCCCTTATGTAGATATTGAAGTTGAACCAACCACGAGGGGAGTGTAATCGAATGAATCTAACGTATCTTGCGGCAGAGGCTGGTGGCGAAGGCAACCATCTCTTATTAGCCAACATGATCGTCACGATCGTCGTTTTCCTCTTGCTCCTCATCCTCTTGAAGAAATTCGCATGGGGCCCGCTCGTCAACATGATGAAAGCGCGGGAAGAGCATGTGGCTAGCGAGATCAACTCGGCTGAAAAGAGCCGTAAAGACGCTGAAGTCTACGTAGAACAACAACGCGAAGAATTAAACAAGGCGCGTACGGAAGCACGCGATCTTTTAGAAGCATCACGCCGTCAGGCAGAAGCAGAGCAAGCACGTGCGATGGAGCAGGCACGTCTTGAATCCGAAATGAGTAAGGAAGAAGCTCGCCGTGCGATCGAACGTGAACGCGCTGAAGCACAAGCTGCTTTGAAGAACGATGTCGCTCTTCAAGCAATCGCTGCAGCACGCCACGTCATGAAAACACAGCTTGCGACGGACGAAGCCGCTCAAAAGGCACTCGTCGATCAATTCCTTGCTGATACTAAGGGCACGAACTAATGCGTGATCACGTAGCGGGACGCTACGCAAAAGCGCTCTTCGATCTTGCGCTTGAGCACCATGTGCTCGAGCAAGCAGAAGCTGATGTGCGGACGCTCGGCGAAGTGCTCCACGCAACACCAGAGCTCGCTTCGGTTTTAGATAACCCATCGATTTCTGCTGAAGAGCTCAAGCAAGTTCTTCAAACAAGCTTCACTGGCTTCAACTCGATCGTCTTGAACACGTTGCTCGTCATGGTCGAAAACGACCGGGCGGCAGAAATAGTCACGTTACCGGAACACTTCATTGCATTGTTGAATGAACACCGCAATGTCGCGACGGCAATCGTCACGAGTGCATACAAATTGTCAGGCGAGGAACTCACGAAAGTGAAAGAGACGTTTGGCCAAAAATCAGGTAAAACGCTTGAAGTCGAGAACGTCGTCGACACGAGTGTCATCGGAGGACTTCGCGTTCAAATCGGTTACACGACATATGACGGTACGATCGAAACTAAACTAACGCGCCTTGAGCGTGAGCTGTTAAAAGCGTAAGAAAATAGGGGTGAAACGCATGAGCATTAGAGCTGAAGAAATCAGCGCCCTGCTTAAAGCGCGTATCGCGCAGTACGGTTCTACGATGGAAGTGAACGAGACAGGTACGGTCATCCAAATCGGTGATGGTATCGCTCGTGCACACGGACTCGACAACGTCATGTCGGGAGAGCTCGTAGAATTCGCTAACGGCACAATGGGCTTGGCGCAAAACTTAGAAGAAGGCAACGTCGGTATCATCATCCTCGGTGACTACCTTGAAATCAAAGAAGGCGACTCTGTTCGCCGTACGGGCCGCATCATGGAAGTACCAACTGGAGACGCACTCCTCGGACGTGTCGTCAACCCACTCGGTATGCCAATCGATGGTCTTGGTCCAATCGAAACAGAACACTACAACCCGATCGAGCGTAAGGCGTCTGGCGTCATGGCGCGTAAATCGGTACACGAACCACTTCAGACAGGAATCAAGGCGATCGATGCCCTCGTTCCAATCGGTCGTGGACAGCGTGAGTTGATCATCGGTGACCGTCAGACGGGTAAGACGTCGATCGCGATCGATACGATCATCAATCAAAAAGAAGAAAACATGATCTGTATCTACGTCGCAATCGGACAAAAAGAATCAACAGTCCGTGGCGTCGTCGAGACGCTCCGTAAAAACGGTGCCCTCGATTACACGATTGTCGTTTCGGCAGCGGCTTCACAGCCGGCTCCACTTCTTTACCTCGCACCATTCGCAGGTGTCGCGATGGGTGAACACTTCATGGACCAAGGCAAACACGTTCTTGTCATCTATGATGATCTTTCAAAACAAGCAGCTGCTTACCGTGAGCTTTCACTTCTCTTGAAACGCCCACCAGGCCGCGAAGCTTACCCAGGGGATGTCTTCTACCTCCACTCACGCCTTCTTGAGCGTGCGGCGAAGTTGAACGACGAGCTTGGCGCAGGTAGCTTGACTGCCCTTCCGTTCATCGAGACGCAAGCGTCGGATATCTCAGCTTATATCCCGACGAACGTTATCTCGATCACGGATGGTCAAATTTTCCTTCAATCGGATCTCTTCTTCTCAGGTGTCCGTCCCGCGATCAACCCGGGTCTCTCGGTATCGCGTGTAGGTGGTTCGGCTCAAGTAAAAGCGATGAAGAAGGTAGCGGGTACGCTCCGTCTTGACCTCGCATCTTACCGTGAGCTTGAAGCATTCGCTCAGTTCGGATCTGACCTTGATAAAGCGACTCAATCGAAGCTTAACCGTGGTGAGCGGACAGTTGAAGTCTTGAAACAGGACTTGAACCAACCCCTTACTGTCGATAAGCAAGTCATCATCATCTATGCCTTGACTCGTGGTCACCTTGATGATGTTGCTGTAACGGATATTCGTCGTTTTGAAAAGGAACTCAACCTCTGGCTCGATCAAAACCGCAAACAACTTTGCGATGAGATCCGTAAGACAGGTAACCTTCCAGCAGACGAAGAGCTCGTAGCAGCAATCTCAGAATTTAAGAAAACGTTCCAAGCGACGGTCTAATCCGGCGGAACGCTCTTGAAACTAACAAGGTGGTGAATCGAAATGGCATCGTTGCGCGAGATACAAACGCGGATCAACTCGACGAAAAGTACGAAACAGATCACGAAAGCGATGAACATGGTTTCGGCGTCGAAACTGAACCGCGCTCAAGCACATAGCGCGAAGTTCCAACCTTACATGCTGAAAATGCAAGAGGTACTCGGAACCATTGCGAATGGCACGACAGGTGCGAGCCATCCGATGCTCGAGAAACGTCCCGTCAAAAAGACGGGCTACATCGTCATCACATCGGATCGCGGCTTAGCTGGTGCATATAACGCCAACGTGCTGCGTGAAGTCTACCGGGAAATCAAAGAAAAGCATACTACGGACAGTTACGTTCTCTTCGTGGTCGGTAAAGTCGGTGTCCAGTTCTTCCGTTCACGCGGAATCACGGTCACGGATGCGATCACAGGCTTGAACGATTCTCCTTCGTATGTCGACGTCGCTGAGATCGTGAAGCGCACAGTGAGTGCGTTCACGATCGGCGAAATCGACGAGCTCAAGCTGTGCTACAACCACTTCTTATCTGTCATCAGCCAGGAAGTGAAAGTCGAAACCCTTCTCCCACTCGGAGAAATCGAAGCTTCGTCTTCGACGACTTATGAGTACGAGCCAAGCGAGGAACAAATCCTTGCAGAACTCCTCCCGCGTTATGCGGAGAGCTTGATCTTCGGTGCGCTTCTTGACGCGAAAGTAGCAGAACATGCGTCACGTATGACAGCAATGCAAAGTGCGACAGATAACGCAGATGACTTGATCGGTCGATTGACTCTCGTCTACAACCGAGCTCGACAAGCTGCAATCACGCAAGAAATCACAGAGATCGTCAGTGGGGCTGCTGCGCAGCAGTAATCCCGACTGGCGTAACGATAGGTAGGAGGAAACACGATGAACGAACTCGGTTTAAAAGGCCGCGTCGTCGCGGTCATGGGACCTGTCATCGACGTTAAGTTCGAAGGACACTTACCGAACATCTACAACGCGCTCCGTATTCAATATACGCCGCAAACTGTAGAAGAAGTGGCTATCGACTTGACGCTTGAGGTCGCCCTGCACCTTGGTGACGACGTCGTCCGTACCATTGCGATGGACTCTACGGATGGAGTACGCCGTGGAATGGAAGTACTCGATACGAATGCTCCAATCTCGGTACCCGTCGGAGAAGCGACACTTGGTCGCGTCTTCAACGTACTCGGTAACCCAATTGATGAAAAAGAAATCGCTGCTGACGTGGAACGTCTTCCGATCCACAAAAAAGCACCGACTTTCGATAACCTTTCAACGAAAGTTGAAATCCTCGAGACTGGAATTAAAGTCGTCGACTTGCTCGCTCCTTACATCAAGGGTGGTAAGATCGGTCTCTTCGGTGGTGCCGGTGTAGGTAAGACCGTCCTCATCCAGGAATTGATCAACAACATCGCCCAAGAGCACAGCGGTATCTCGGTATTCGCAGGTGTTGGTGAGCGGACGCGTGAAGGAAATGACTTGTTCCACGAGATGACGGATTCAGGCGTTATCAAACAAACAGCGATGGTCTTCGGTCAGATGAACGAACCACCGGGTGCACGTCTTCGTGTTGCCTTGACTGGTTTGACGATGGCGGAATACTTCCGTGATGAGCAAGGACAAGACGTTCTTCTCTTCGTTGATAACATCTTCCGTTACACACAAGCGGGTTCTGAGGTATCGGCCCTTCTCGGTCGTATGCCATCTGCCGTTGGTTACCAACCGACACTCGCAACAGAGATGGGTATGCTTCAAGAGCGGATTACATCAACAAACAAAGGTTCGGTTACATCGATCCAAGCGGTTTATGTACCAGCCGATGACTATACTGACCCGGCTCCTGCGACGACGTTTGCTCACTTAGATGCAACGACGAACCTTGAGCGCCGTCTCTCTGAGATGGGGATCTATCCTGCCGTGGATCCACTTGCTTCGACATCACGTGCCCTTTCACCGGAAATCGTCGGCGAAGAGCACTACAGTGTCGCTCGTCAAGTTCAGGAAACACTTCAGCGTTATAAAGAACTTCAAGATATCATCGCGATCCTCGGTATGGACGAGTTGTCAGAAGACGACAAATTGACTGTACACCGTGCGCGTCGTATCCAGTTCTTCTTGTCGCAGAACTTCCACGTAGCTGAGCAGTTCACAGGACAAAAAGGATCGTACGTCCCAGTTAAGGATACGATCCGCGGCTTCAAAGAAATCCTCGAAGGTAAACACGATGACTTAACGGAAGAAGCATTCCGTCTCGTCGGTCCGATCGAAGATGCGATTGAAAAAGCGAAGGCGCTTGTCTAAGTGACAAAGCATAAGGGGGACTTGAGATGAACACACTTCATGTCAATATCGTCACCCCGGATGGCGAAGTGTATGATGGCGATATCCGTATGGTCGTTGCGAAGACGATTTCTGGTGAGATCGGGGTTCTCCCGCACCACGTCCCACTCGTGACACCACTCGATATCAGCATCTTGAAGTTGCGCCACGAAGATGGCGGACGCACGTTGATCGCTATCAGCGGTGGCTTTATGGAAGTGCGCCAGGATACTGTAACGGTTCTTGCGGAAACTGCGGAGCAAGCAGACAAGGTCGATTACGACCGGGCTGCAGCTGCGAAGGTTCGCGCAGAACGTCGTCTCCAGGACACGAAACTATCAGAACTCGAATTCAAACGCGCTGAACTTTCACTGAAACGAGCAGTTAACCGTCTCAGCTTGAAAGACTACGGTCGCGATTGATTCGACCAAAGACCCGAATTCCTTTGCGGAATCGGGTCTTTTTTTGTACGATACGCCAATGATTTTTCTAAAAGCAAACGTTTTCGCAAGAGGGAGGACGATACAGGTTTAAAACACCGTAAAAATGTAAAAGTACATTATATGCCTCGTCTTCACAATTTCTTCAACATTTTTTCTTTAGAAGACTAAATTTATCTTCAATAAATATATTTTATACGCTAAAATTAATTCAGCGTGTTCTTTTTTGTTTGCGCAATCATTCATTTTATGAAATCATAGTAAAGTTGGAGAAACTATGAAAAAGAGGTGCAACGAAAGTGACATCTATTGGTGTGAGTGCGTTAGTTAGTATGCTGGTCTACATCGTAGCGATTCTACTCGCTTGGTGGTCCTTATTACCAGTCAAATGGGAGAAAATCCTGCAACATCCTAAAGGACCGCATGCGGTAGCCCTGCGAACGATTCTAGCCATTGCACTTGGATCAATCGTAGCTCGCTTTTTATTGGATTATGCCGGTTTTGCACAGCGTCTTCAGTTTTTAATTGGGTGAACTTGTAACTGCATTGTAAACCCTGAAATGGTAATTTGTTTTAACATGGAACAGGACACTGCTCTTTCAATGAAGGAACACAGTCATTTAGCAATCATTTAACACTATAATCGAAACGTCGTATTGGCTTTGGAGTAAGAGATCAACAATAGGGAAGTTTCTTTTCTAACATTCGTTGAATTCCAACTATGATCCTCACCAATCACGAATTGAACATACTAGAACAGAAACGAAGCAGAGGAGTAGGGAGAATGGAAAAAATCGTTGTCCGTGGCGGACGTAAATTAGCTGGAACAGTCAAAGTAGAAGGTGCAAAGAACGCGGTCTTAAAAACACTCGTCGCGACATTGCTTGCATCAGAGGGCCAATCGGTTCTTCAAAACGTACCACGTCTAGCAGACGTCTATACAATCAATAACGTCTTACGCAACTTGAATGCGGAAGTCGAGTTCGACGCTGAAGCAAACACGGTGACAGTCAATGCCGAACCGAATCTTAAAGATGAAGCGCCACTCGAATACGTCCGTAAGATGCGGGCTTCGATCCTCGTCATGGGTCCATTACTTGCACGTCTCGGTCGCGCACGTGTCGCGATGCCAGGTGGCTGTGCGATTGGTTCACGTCCAATCGATCTTCACCTAAAAGGCTTCGAAGCGATGGGCGCGAAGACGATCATCGGAAACGGATTCGTCGAAGCACATGTCGACGGTCGTCTCAAAGGTGCGAAAATTTACCTCGACTTCCCATCAGTCGGTGCGACAGAAAACATCATGATGGCTGCGACACTCGCAGAAGGAACGACAATCATTGAAAACGTCGCAAAAGAACCAGAAATCGTTGATCTTGCGAACTTCTTGAACGCAATGGGCGCAAAAGTCCGCGGTGCAGGTACAGAAACGATCCGCATCGAAGGCGTCGAGAAATTACATGGTGCGACACACTACGTCATTCCGGACCGGATCGAAGCAGGTACGTTCATGATCGCAGCAGCAATCACAGAAGGTGACGTCGAAGTCATCGGTGCAGAGCGTGAACACCTTCGTCCACTCATCTCGAAGATGGAAGAGATGGGCGTTAAGATCACGGATACAGAAGAAGGTCTCCGTGTCGTCGGTCCAGAAAAACTCGAAGCAGTCGACGTCAAGACGATGCCACACCCAGGCTTCCCGACAGACGTTCAGGCACAAATGATGGCACTTGTTCTCAAGGCAGGCGGCACATCGGTCATCACGGAAACAGTCTTCGAGAACCGCTTCATGCACGTCGAAGAATTCCGTCGCATGAACGCGGATATCAAAATCGAAGGTCGTTCATCGATCATCAATGGCGGCGTGCAATTACAAGGCGCAGAAGTGCTTTCAACAGACCTTCGCTCAGGTGCGGCACTCGTCACAGCAGGATTGATCGCTGAAGGCGAAACGCGCGTTGGCGCACTTCACCACATCGACCGTGGATACGTCGACTTCCACTTGAAGTTACAAGCACTTGGTGCAGACGTAGAACGTGTGACAGAAGAAGCGGCAGTCGTTGAAGAAACAGCTGCAACAAAACTTTAAGCACTCATTCAAGAGCATTCTCTCGTTTCCGGGAGGATGCTTTTTTTGTTGTCTTTTCAAAAAGATGACAATGAAATCAGAAAAGCCGAAAAAGAAAGTCGTTTCACGATGGGGCATATGCTAGAATTGAAAGGTATGTATACATAAATGGGTTAGACGTCCAAACGACGTTCTATATTTTGGAAGAATAGCCAGTGGGTAAAGGAGAGCACACGAGATGTTTTCAAGAGATATCGGAATCGACTTAGGGACGGCGAATGTCGTCATTCATGTAAAAGGTAGAGGCATTGTCCTCGATGAGCCATCGGTCGTCGCGATCGATAAGGCGACAGGCAAGATTCACGCGGTAGGGACAGAAGCACACTTGATGGTGGGCCGGACACCGGGAAACATCGTGGCCATTCGACCGCTTCAAGACGGCGTCATTGCTGATTTCGAAATGACAGAAGCGATGCTACGCCATTTCATCGATAAGATTGAGGTCCGTAAGATGTTTGGTGGAGTCCGCATGTTGATTTGTACACCAGCAAGCATCACGACGGTCGAAGCAAAAGCGATTCGCCAAGCTGGTGAAAAATCAGGCGCGAAGACGGTCTTCCTTGAAGTCGAGCCGAAGGTCGCAGCAGTTGGTGCCGGTATGGACATTTGGATGCCAGCAGGGCACATGGTCATTGATATCGGTGGTGGAACGACGGATGTTGCCGTCCTTTCAATGGGTGATATCGTTTGCGGTGAAACGATCAAAGTCGCAGGCGACCGGTTTGATCACGACATCATCCGCTCGATCAAGGATACGCATAAGTTGATCATCGGGGAGCGAACAGCGCAAGCCGTCAAGACGACGGTCGCGACGGTCTCAGAAGACGGACGTCGGGAACAGATGGATATTCGTGGACGCAATCTCGTGACGGGCTTACCGCACAACATCACGGTGACATCAGAAGAGATGCATGAGGCACTTGCAGAAGCAGCAATGGAGATCGTCGAAGCAACGAAGCGTGTGCTCGAGAAGACACCACCAGAGCTTGCAGCGGACATCATCGACCGTGGCATCATCCTGACGGGTGGGGGCGCACTTCTTGACGGAATCGACCAGTTACTTGCAAAAGAACTCGGCCTACCGGTTCTGATCGCAGAAGATCCGATGTTATGTGTCGCACGCGGTACAGGGATCATGCTCGACAATCTTGGGAAGTAAGAGCGTGTCAGCGTAAAGGATATGATTTTTCGTAAAAATTCATTCCTATAACGACCGTCTTGTCCTTCTCGCTTTCCACAGGCGGGAGGTAAGCCGCGACAGCGCGCATTTCATGCGAGTTGTCGGGTCTTACCTATCCCTGACGAAAGTGCTGCTTGTACTTTCTTTTCCTGCAGGAGTCGAGAATGGACAAGTTCGTTCGATATGAATCAAACCAATAGGGAGTCCGGTTTCCGAAGTACGTATCGGAAACTGGACTCCCCTTGTTTTAAACATAATGCTTAGTCCATAATGTCATGGTACTAAATGATTATGTGCCTCCTTGTGCTTCATCCGACTCCTACAGGAAAAAGCGCAAATTTTTGCGCTGTCAGAGACAAACAAGACCTGGGTTCACTGTTATACGAACAGTGAAGACTGGCTTGTGTCTCGCTTGAGGAAAGCGGATGAAAAGTAAAGGGGCATAAAGATGACTTACTGCGTACTACGCATGAAAGCCTGGTACGCTTCAAAATCATGATAGACGATGGCACTTGGTGGCAACGAACTTGCCATCGTCTGATTGACGAGCTGATTCAGCTGCGTCCGTGTTTTGCCGTAGAACGTAATGTCTGGTGTTTCCGGAAGCTCCGTGAATTCAATAGCATACGATAAACGATATCCGTTACTCGCCGCATACAATGCATCCGTCATCGTGATGGCGCCAAGTCCGTTGCCGCCACCGTAAACGGTCCGGTAACTCATCAATGTGACTTCATCAGCGAGATCCATCGCCCATTCGCTGATGGAACGCCCACCTGCATCCTGTACGGTATGGAACCAGAACGGGAGGAACAGTTGTAGCGGTAATCCTTCAGCAGATGATTTCTCACGGAAGGCGAGTAAGATCCGTTCATAAGAGGCGATGACTCCTGGCTGGTCCGTCTCCCATTCCGGTAAGGCGTACGGTTCGAGATCGACACTGATACCGTCCGGATGACTGATCGTCTCCTGCTGATAGGTCGAGATCCAGGCTAGCGGATCCTCGACGTTCGGTCGAGCTGTCGTTCCTTCGTTTGTAATCCAGCGTGGCTGTCCGAACAGAAAGTAGACTTCGATTCCGACAGCATGCGCTTTTTCAACGAACGTTCGGTAGAGAGTACGGTCACCCTCAACAGCGACATGCAGATAGACACGTTTCATCTGTCTGTTTGCCAGCTGATTGATCTTCGTTGAAATGGTTTTGGCCTCTGGGATGGACCAGATGACCGTGTGACGAGTGACGGAAACGGCAGCTGAACTCTTGAGTGGTAGTCCGAATTGAAGCAACGACAGGCAGACTACGCCAATCAAAAAGCGTTTCATTTCAATTTCACTCCTTCGTGTGGATTACCTTACTATCGGTCGTTACGCATTGACTTATATGCATCAAAGGTCCTGTTCTACACTTTGACAGTTCAAATCCTAGACATTTCATAATGTGAAGTGTATATTAAAAGTTGTTGTTTTGAAATGAATTGTAAAATAAAAGGAAGTGATGCCACAATGCCATTGTGGAAAAGAAATTTAGTAGTCGTCTGGTTCGGTAGTTTTTTAACTTCCGCCGCCCTTAGTCTCGTTTTACCGTTTTTGCCCTTATTCATTGAAGAGCTCGGTGTCGACCGCCGACAAGATATTACGACGTGGTCCGGGATTGCCTTTGGTGCCACCTTCCTCGTCGCTGCGATCGTCTCACCGATTTGGGGACGTCTTGCCGATCGAAAAGGGCGTAAGCTCATGCTACTCCGAGCAAGTCTTGGTATGTCGATCGTCATGTTCTTAATCAGTTTCGTTCAAGACGTGTATCAACTCGTATTCTTACGTCTTGTCATGGGAGCCGTATCCGGATTCATCTCAGCCGGGATTACAATGGTTGCTTCCCAAACCCCAAAAGAGAAAAGTGGCTGGGCGCTCGGCACCCTGTCGACCGGTGGGATTGCCGGTGGATTGCTAGGACCTCTCATTGGAGGATTCCTCGCCGACGTTGTTGGGCTTCGACCCGTTTTTCTCTTTACGAGCGTTCCGCTCTTCATTACCTTCCTCGTGACCTACTTCTTCGTCAAAGAAGAATTCGTCCCACTGGAAGTCAAAAAGATGGCGTCCGCGAAGGAAATCATCCAGTCACTTCGCCATCCGGAACTCATTTTAAGCCTTTTCTTGACGACGTTCCTGATTCAGTTCGCGGCACAATCGATTAGTCCAATTCTGTCGCTGTATGTCCGGGAACTCAGTCCAGGTACCGAACGACTCGCCTTGTTATCTGGGATTGTTGCCTCGGCACCAGGGATTGCGGCACTGATCGCTGCACAACGGCTGGGTCGTCTCTCCGATAAGATTGGCGCTGAGCGTGTCTTATTCTTTGCATTACTCGTCTTTGCAGCTTTCTTGATTCCGCAAGCATTCGTCACGGATACAAGTCAATTGATCGTCTTACGGATGGGAATCGGTTTTGCGACAGCAGCACTGATGCCGTCGGTACAGGCACTGCTCCGGAAGAATACGCCAGCCAATGCATCAGGACGTATCTTTGGATATAATCAGTCCGCGCAGTTCATGGGGAACTTCCTCGGACCACTCGCAGGTGGACAGATTGCCGGTCACTTTGGTTTTGAAGCGCTGTTCCTCTTTACTGGCTTGATCGTCATCACGAATGCGGTGCTAGAGCGAACACAAACGGCTGTTTTAAAGAAAAATCCGAATAACTAATGAGAAGCTTCCATTTCCTAGACTGTGTTTGGGGAACGGAAGCTTTTTTTCATAGGATTTACCTTAAGTATCTTTAAATTATTATCTAAAGTATAACAATATTTGTCAATTTTCAATATGTAAACTATGGAAAAGTGAATTATGGAATTGAGGTAGGTCTTTCGATGCATCTCTAATGGATATTACCGTTTTGTTCAAAAAAACTCATAATTCCTCTTCGGTCGACCGATATACTGAAAGGAAAGAATTGAACATGAAGTCAATGAGGAGATGGAACGCATGCTACGAGGAATGTATACGGCGTCAAATGCGATGCAGGCATTACAACGTCAACAGGAAATGCTCAGTAACAACTTGGCGAATGCGCGGACGCCGGGCTTCCGCGCTGATCAAGCGTCACTCCGAACGTTTCCGGAGATGCTGATCCAGCAGACAGCAAACAATGAACGGACCGGGGTGCGGGGAGTCGCGACGGTCGGGAAACTCGCGACCGGTGTCTTCATGCAGGCAGCGACCCCGAACTTCACGCAAGGTTCGATCACGGAGACAGGCAATGCGACCGATCTGCAAATCAGTTCACTTGAAGGAGCGCCGCTTTTCACGATTCGTCACCGGGATCCGTTGACAGGAGAGGAAGAGACGCTTTACACGACGAACGGACAGTTTGCCGTCGGACAAGACGGGTTACTCCGGACGACAGAAAATGATCTCGTTCTTGATACGAATGGGCAACCACTCGACGTCGTCAATGAGGACTTCAAAGTCGATGCGGACGGAGCCGTCACGGATGGAAATGGTCAAGCGATCGGAAACCTTGGTCTCGTCGTAACGGATCAACCGGAGACGCTCGAACGGACCGGAAATGGTCTATTCCGGTCAACCAATCCATTGAATGCCGGAAACGTCCGAGTCGATCAAGGTGTACTCGAACTCGGAAATGTCGAGATCGAACAGACGATGGCGGAGATGAATGCTGGTCTGCGTCAGTTCGAAGCCAATCAAAAAGTCATTCAAGCGTACGACCGGACAGCAGAAAAAGCTGTTTCCGAAATCGGACGCGTTCGTTAAATAGGAGGATACGATGCAATCAATCTATACATCCGCAAGTACGATGGGACAACTGCAAAAACAGCTTGATACGACCGGGCAAAACCTTGCCAATGTTGATACGAACGGCTATAAACGGCGGGATGCTCAGTTCAATGAACTACTCGTCCGTAACATCAATAACCAAGCGACAGGCTTCACACCAGGTCCCTTGACGACGCCAGAGGGTCTTCGACTCGGCGTCGGTGGTTATGTCGCGAACGAAGCGACACGTTTTGGCGTCGGAACATTCCGGACGACGGATCGAAAACTCGATGCGGCACTCGGAAACCCGCACCATTTCTTCGGTGTCATCGATACGGATGGCGTGACGAAGTTTACGCGGGACGGAAACTTCCAGTTGTCGCCGCAAGCGAACGGACAAGTCCTGTTAACGGACGATGCCGGGCGCTCCGTCATCAACCAGGCGAATGATCCAATCGTCTTACCGGCGAACGCGACCGAGATTGAACTGAACAAGGACGGCAACATCACCGGCATCTTAAACGGGGATCGTCGTGTCCTCGCTCGAGTGGGTGTCGCGGACATCCCGAACTACGGAGAGCTGACGGAAGTCGGGGGTGGCTTGTTCACAGCAACCGGACAATACCAGAATGCGACGGGGAATCCGTTGACGGTCGGTCGGCTTGAGACATCGAACGTCGATATGGCGCTTGAGATGACGAACTTGACGCAGCTCCAGCGAGCGTATCAGTTTAACTCGAAAGCGTTGATGACGAGTGATCAGATGATGGGGATCGTCACGTCACTGAAATAAAACATCACAAAAGGGTGATGCTTCTCACAAGAGAGGTATCACCCTTTTCATTATTTTTCCTGTAACGCGAGATAGATCGCGGCCATGTCCGCGTCGCCGTAAGCGGGTTTCGCATCAGTGTAGCTAGCGTCCGTTGCTTGCGCAAGGGGCAGCTCAAGCTGTTGTCGTCTCGCTTCTGCCATGATCAGTCCGAGATCCTTTGCCATCAGACGGAGCGGGAAAGCAGACGGGAAGTCGTTCTTCCGGTACATGTCAAGTTTGCCGCCGAAGAGGGGAGTGTTCATCCCGGAAGCACTGATCATCTGGATCAGCTTCTCTTTCTCGAGCCCGGCACCTTCTCCAAGTAGTAATGTTTCCGCGACCCCTTGACCGACGACTGCGAGCAATAAATTGATGGCGAGCTTCGCCGCACTGCCTGAGCCATGTGGTCCAAAATGAATCGTTTCCTTGCCAAGTAGGTCAAAATACGGCTGACAAGTCGCGACGACGTTCGCGTCACCGCCGGCAAGCAGGACGAGCTGACCGTTTTCTGCGACCGGAACGGAGCCCGAGACAGGCGATTCCAGATACGTCCCGTCATTCTTTTCGACGAGATGAGCCATCTCCTTCGTTTCTTCTGGTGAGATTGTACTTAAGTTAACGATCGTCTTACCGGTGAGGTTCTCTTGGATACTTTCGAGAACGGACGCGACGGCAGGTCCGTCCGCTAACATGACGAAGAGAATGTCGCTCTGACGTACCACGTCCTGTACTTCTTTGACAGCTGTTGCTCCTAATTCTGTCAACGGAGCAGTCTTTTCATACGTCCGGTTATAGACGATCAGATCATGACCGCCGTCGAGTAGCCGTTTTGCCATCGGTACACCCATATGTCCTAAACCGATCCATCCGAGTTTCATGTCGATTCCTCCTTAAAATAATGCGCTTTTGACTATACCCCGCGCTTCGCCGAATCTAACGACAAAACAGACCGTCCACATGATGTGAACGGTCGTGTGATTAATCTTCATAGGTGAGGATGGTCGAAATAACGGCGATGGGGAAACGAATCGTAAAGGTCGATCCGACACCGACGACGGATTCGACATCAATCGTTCCGTTGTGGTGCTTGACGATCTCCTTACAAATCGACAGACCAAGACCGGTTCCGCCAATTTTGCGTGTCTCGGAGTTATCGACACGATAGAACTTATCGAACAATTTCGGAAGGGCGTCTTGCGGAATCCCGATGCCTTCATCTTGGATACGGATTTGAGCGAAACCAAGTTCATTTGTAATCCGTATCAAGACTGTACCACCGCTTGGCGAGTACTTGACGGCGTTGCTGAGCAGATTGTTCAGCAACTGTTTCATCTTTTCCGCATCCCCGTCGATCATGATTGGTCCACGAGCCTCGAAATCAATTATATGCGTCTCATGGGAGACATCATAAAACTCAATCAAGTCCTGGGCAAGTTCAACGACATCAAACGTCGTCATCTCATAACGGTGTTCACTCGACTCCATGCGCTGGACATCGAGGAAGTCGTTGACGAGTGTCGTCAGGCGACCGGTCTCGGAGTGGATCGTCTGGAGGTACTTCCGTTGCCGTTCCTCCTCGAACCGTTTGTTGAGCATCAGCTCCGTGAAGCCATAGATCGAAGAGAGCGGTGTCCGTAACTCATGCGAGACGGTCGAGACGAACTCTTCCTTCATCCGCTCGGCTTCCGTTTCTTTCGTCACGTCGCGGAGAACGAGCATCGTACCGACCCACATACCGTCTACCTCGATCTTCTCCGCGTAGATTTGGATGTAAGTACTATGCTTGCGGATCGAGACGATCAAGCTGTCTTTTGGTAAATCAAGTTCGACGATCTGTTCGATGTAACGTTCGAATGCTGCCGGTTCGTCAATGATGTCAGCGAGTGCCTGCATCGCTTGCTCGAAGGCAGAACGTTCTTCGTCTTCGAACGTTGTCGGGACTTCCGGAAACAACGTCATGAGAGGTTCGTTGACGAGCAACTCATCCGTCTCATGTTCGATGTAGACGACAGCTTCGCGAATCGAGTTCAACAGTTGCGTCGTCTTGTTCTTCTCGCGGATCATTTCCTCATAGATCCCCATCCGTAGGAGAGAGAGCGACAATTGATGCGAGAACGACAAGATGTCGCTCATCTGCTCCGTCGTGAAGGCATCACGATAACGAACGAGATAGATGCAGGCGATCATATGCTCTTTTGACGGATCAAGGACCGGAACCGCGACTTCATACATATAGTACGGGTACGGAAGCGGGCTTTCGTGCGCGACCTGTTTCGATGAGTGCACAGGACGCTTCAAGAGACGTGCCCGGTGCAGGAGCGACTGATCGTCAGAGGCGAGACGACCGACCATCTCTTCTGTCATTCCGTAATCGATCGTCGAGCGGACTTCCTGTTGATCGAGGAACAAGAGGGCACCGATTTCAGAATGCGTGATCGAGACGAGTTTCTCGATGATTTCCGGATAAGCCGTCAACGTCTCACGAGAAGCAAGCGTCTCAGTCAGTTCATTACGATACTTGAGGTGTTGTTCACTCCGAAGTGTGATATCAAGTGCTTCCTCGAGTTCTTCCTGCTGCGCTTGCAATTCTTCTTGCTGCGCGACGAGTTCTTCCTGTTGCGCTTGGAGTTCTTCGTTCTTCGCGAGCATGTGGACTTTATTGTCCGCGATCGAAGCCGCCATCTGATTGAACGATGCCGTTAGCGTATGCAGTTCATCCTTACGTTTCGGTAACGGAATCGCTTGGATGTCTTCCCCTGATGCAAGTAGAGCACTGTCGTGGGATAGCGTATTGATCTGTTTCGTGACGCGGCTGATGAATGGGCGAACGAGAGATAAGAGGACGAGAATCAAGACGACGAGATTCGACAGCCAGATGAACTGCGCGACACGCATCTCACTTAAAAGATCGTTTTTCGCGACCATTTCCTTCTTTTCGATCAACGTCAGATAATCTGAAAGCAACGTATCAATCCGTGTCATGTCGACGTCTGCTTCTGATAAGCTGACCGACCCGCGTAACGTCCCATTTTTGGTGAACAAGTCTTTCCCGTTGGAAAGAGCAGCGAGCGTGTCAGGAGTCACAAAGTCTTCATTGATCTTCCCGTCCTTTTTTCCTTCGACGTATTCGTTGAGAAGTGGAAGAGATGTACCGAAATAATCGTTATAAATGCGACGAGTCGCTGTCGCATATTCTTTCCCTTGCTCATAAATTGCATACTTTTCGAACCACGTCGTCAGACGATTGATTTCCTGCTGATTCGTCTTCACCTGATCAAGTGTTTCCTGTGAACCAGTCAATAAGTAAGATTTGACGTTACTTTGCGCGACGGTCCATTCGTTAGCGAGTGCATTCGCATTCGTCCGCCGTTCACGTAAATCATCAAATGTTGCATTGGCTTGATCGATCTTCTGTTCCGTATAGAAATAGACGATCGCAGACGTGATGCTAAGAGCGACGAACACCATATAGAAGGCGAACATCAATTGACGACCGATGGTACGATTAATCCATTTCACTGGGGTATCCTCCGTATTCTGTTTTACATGTATGAAAAAGATTGCTTAAATGCCGAATATATTCATCTTACGTAGTTTTAAAGGTCTCGGCAAATTTGAATCTGCAAAAACCACTAAAACAAATATATCATATATTTGTTAATTGATATTAAATGATACATTTTTTAAGAATAAGGATTAAGAAGCAATGTTTTAAGGAAAAACCATAGAAGATATTGAACTTCATCATTTTAAGTAGGGAAGTGGTTAGATGCAAAAAATGTTTGAAAACAAATGGTATCGATTCGCATGGTGGGTCATGACATTGCTCATCATCGTCTGGATTGGCGATCATGTTACGTTCTTGTTCCGACCGATCGCAATTCTGCTTCAAATGGTCGTACCACCCCTTGCAATCGCTGGGATTCTCTACTATGTCCTGTTGCCAATCGTCGAGTTGCTCGAGAAAAAGATGAAGCGGCGACCTGCTGTCTTAATCGTGCTCGTCGGTTTAATCGGTATTTTAGCGACACTCGGCTTCATCTTTGGTCCGATGTTGTCGGAGCAGATCACACAGTTCGTCAATTCGATACCGACGCTCGCGACACAGTTCCAGCGCCAATTGATTGACGTTCGAGACCAACTCGAAAACAGTGCAGCTTTTTCACGTTTCCTATCAGGACCGGATAACTTGTTCAATAAGTTCTCAGGGAATATCTCGGAATACGCATCGACGTTCCTGAAGAACATCGGTACGGGTGTCGGTGGGTTCGTTAGCGTCCTGACGACAGCGGTCGTGACGATCATCATCATTCCGATCATGTTGATCTATATGTTACTTGACGGCGATAAGCTTAAAGGTAATCTCGTTAAGCTGATGCCGTATGAGTACCATAAGGAAACGCAAAAAATCCTCGGGGACGTCCACGTGACGATCATGAGCTACATCCGCGGGCAAGTCATCGTCAGTATTGGTGTCGGGATCATCGCCTATATCGGATATCTCATCATCGGAATCGATTATGCGTTGTTACTCGCCTTGTTTGCGACACTGACGAATATCATTCCGTTTCTCGGTCCGGTTCTCGGTGTCATTCCGGCATTGATCGTTGGGTTCATCCAGGATCCGATCCTTGCGATTTATGCGATCATCGTCATGACGGTCGCGCAACAGATCGATTCGCACATCATGTCACCACTTGTACAAGGGAAGACACTCGATGTCCACCCGTTGACAATCATCATCGTCTTGCTTGTCGCGGGGAACATCGCCGGGTTCTTCGGAGTCTTGCTCGGTGTACCGTTCTACGCTGTCATGAAGGTCGTCATTCTAAACATCCGTCGTCTCTATCACCTCCGATCGCAGAAGAAGATGGTCATCACGGAGGAAGAAAAGACGTTCGATACGATCATCACGGAGCGCGATTGAGTTTTGAAATTCATGTAAAAGTGCGTCATACTGAAGAGGTAGCTAAGAGAAGGGGGCAAGAATCAGATGGATTCACGTCATACCGAAGAACAAGCTGATCTACTGGCGTTGCAAAAATTTCAACACAACTTCGAGAACAGTTTGAAGTCGAGCATCATTTATCTCTTGCGTGATGGCGCATTGACGATCGGGGAACTCGAGCAACGGATTGATCAGTCACACGGACAAATCCTCGAGCAGCTGCAGGAGCTGATTGAAGACGGACTCGTCATCCAGCAGATGTCTGAGAAAGTGCACGGACTGGCCTATTATTTGACGGCACCGGCAGAAGACCTCGTTCGACAATTCACGGAATCGATCCGGTGGAGTAAACAGCACATCCGATATTGAACAGCAGGATTCTAGACCTCCGAGCAGCTGCTCGGAGGTCTTTTTTTTACGGCGATCCTCCTATAAAAATGACATACGAGGAAAGAACCAGGTCAAAACAAGGCGATGCATTCTTCTTCAATGCTTCTGAACGAGCGAACGAACTTGAAGAGTAGTAGATAAAAGTAGAGCAGGAACCAGATCATCCGTTGGTTCCTGCTCTGCTATCATTTTTGGACGGCGCTGAACGCATCCTCTGATTCGATTCCGGCTTTACTGACTGCCGTGATGACGAAACGACCTGTTGCATCTTTTGGGAGCGGGAATGCTTTACGCTCGATTGATTCCGTTGTACCGAGTTTTTTGCGTTTTCCGTCCTTCTCTTGATAGATGTTGTATTTGACGACATCCTCATCTGTTGAGGCATACCAGTTGATGAATCCACCACTGACACGGATGTTCGTCGCTGGTTTTGGTGGTGTCTTGACGGGATCTGATGCCTTTTCGTCTAATTCCGTGAAAACGACGAGGCGGTTATCATACGTTCCTTGGTTCTGATCGTATGTCCCGATACAGGTGATTAAGTTCAAGTTCCGCGTATCGGCTGGACCGAAGATTTTTTTGAGTGGTGCTTTTAAGTGATCGTACTGGATGAGCTCTTTGACACGAAAGACGAGCTTACGCCCGGAAGCATCCGTCACTTCGACCGGATCACCCTTTTTTAGTTCATGCAGTTTATAGAAGATGGCGGGACCGGTCTTCGTATCGGTATGACCGTCAATGACGGCGTTCCCGACATCACCCGGACGCGGACCGAACTTATACCAGCCGGCTTGTTGTTCATTTTTAGGCGTTGCCATCGCGCCATCTTGATCGAGTCCGACTTGTTCGACCTTCGTCTTGATGTCATGTTTCGGAATGAAGAGTTGTTTTGGGAGCTCGACCTCTGTCGTCGAGAGATCCTTGAACTCCTTCTTAAAGATTTCTGACGGCTTGAGCGGATCTTCCTTCGTCTCGGAAGAGGCCGCGGATTCTGTTTTAACATCACCTTGCGTGATGTTCGACGTGTCCGGCTTTGATTGACCGAACAAGAGGAACAGCAATGTCCCGACCGATGCGACCATCAAAAGAATGCTCGCCGGTAATAACCAACGGTTCATGTGCGCGTAGCTCCTTTCCGAGAGAAGGGGTTCCCTCTATGTAAAAAAACAGGATAGCGGATCGCTATCCTGTTTTTGAGTATACCCATTTTGAGTATACCCAATTTCTTAGGCGTTTTGACGTTTGCGTGCGAGGACAAGACCAACTGCTCCGAGTGCAAGACCGAATACTGCGATCGCACCAGTTGTTGCAGCTGTGTTGTTGCTATCGCTCATACCACCGTTACCTGTGTTCGGCATTGATCCTGGAGTACCATCCATGAACTTCTCTGGTGATTGTTTGACGATGGCATCACCGAGGTTAGCCCCTACGCCGTACATGTAAGCGTAAGATTCCCGGAATGTGTCGACAGAACCTTTGTAGTCGCCTTCCACATACTGCATGAATGTGTCTTGAACGTACGTCTCGTGACCGGATACGGCTTCTTGTGCTGCTTTTGTTGGAAGGTTTTCTTCTGTAGCCGCACCAAGGAATGCGCCGAAGTCGTTCGAGAACATTTTGAGCATGTCTTGCGCGTCACCCATCAATTTCTTGTCGTCGTTGACGGCTGCTGTGACGAGGTTCGCTTGGGCTTCGATGTGGTTTTTCGTCCAAACTTGTTCGAATTGATCAGCACCGGCTTGACCGTAGATTGATTTGATGGCTGCTTTGAAGTCCGCTGTGTGCATGTCTTCAGCCCAGTTTGCTGCATCGTAGTCTTTTGCTTTATCCACACCAGCTGTCATGCTGAGGTTGGCAAGTGCGACGTGTTCAGCGGCAAGGCTGTTGAGTGTTGAACGAAGATCGGCTGCTTTTGAGTCAGCTTTCGTGTTGTCGAATTTCTCAGGCATCTGTGTTGTGATCGCAACAGAGAGTGCTTTTGAGATGTCATACATACGGCTGTATCCTTCGCGGAACGTGTTGTACGATCCTTCGTAGTCACCAGCTGCGTATTGCTCAAATGTTTTATAGACGTCTGCCTCGTGCGCACGGAGAACTTCTTCAGCTGCTGCTTTCGGGAGTTTACCTTCCGTTGCTGTATCGAGGAAGCTTGAGAGATCTTGTACGAACTCTTCTGTTTCTTTCTTCGAAGCGTTGATACCGTCTTGGTCATTCGCTTTTACGGCTTTGACGAGGTCAGTCGTATATTTGTTGTGAGCAACGAAGATTTTTTCGAATTGTTTCGCGCCTTCATCACCATAGACAGAAGCAATCGCTGGTGTCATGTCGAGTGCGTTTTGTTTAAGTGCTGCTTCGTAGTGCTGTGCGTCTTTTGAACCGTCATATTGTTTCTTCATGTCCATGACGGCAAGAACGAAGTGCTCAGAGAGTAATTGATCGAGTGTGGCACGAAGGTCAGCGGCTTTCGTTTTGACCGTGACGTGTTTCGGTGCATCTTGTTTCATGTCTTCTCCGCCACCGGAAGCGAATGCTGCCGTTCCTGGTAGTACGAGTGCTGCTGCCATTGCTGATGCTGCGAATTTTTTCGTGTGTTTCATCTGAAATCATTCCTCTCATTTTTTGGTTTATTTGGTAGGTGTTTCTTGCCTGTTCTGAATAGCTTACGCATCACTGGTCGATTTGGATTGCATGAAGTTTTATTTTTTTGAATAGACTGTTGAAGTGATGTTTCATGCCATCCGGTGGCCCGTTGCTGCGTCGTTCTGGAAAGCTTACGCCGAGCCGTTCATTTTGGATTTAAAAAAATCGCCAAAAACCGCAGATCGTGGGAAACTGTTTTTCTGCTTCCTTATATACACAAACTAAAATTTTTTAGAGAAATTGCCTGTCTGGTCGTGTTACACTAGTTGCGGAACACGTTTTGTAGCGAATTTGGAACTATTTAATACCAGGTACTAATATGCTATACTGTTCTCAGACTGAATCAATGAAAGGTGATCAAGATGGTACAAAACCAAACAGGCACGGATCAGCCAACGCGTGAACGCCTGAAGAAGAAGCAACAGCCTTCGAACCAGGAAACCGGCAATCCGGAGCACAAATCCGAGCGACGTCTTCGTGCGTACTCGACACGCCGAGTTCCGATCGTCGTACGTGTACTGATCGTTCTCGTTCTCATCGTCGTAGCACTGATCGTCGGTGCAATGGTGGGTTATGCGACGTTTGGTGGTGGCGAGGCAATGGATGTGTTAAAGCTCGACACATGGACCCGCATCACCGATTTTTGGATGAAATCTTAATTTTAATCAGTGATGGGAGCTGTCGAATATGTATACGATCGAACAAATCAAGGAAGTCATTCCGCACCGGTATCCATTTTTACTCGTTGACCGCATTTTAGAAGTCGAAGAGGGCAAACGTGCCGTTGGAATCAAGAATGTGACGGCGAACGAAGAATTCTTCAATGGTCATTTTCCGGAATACAATGTCATGCCTGGCGTCTTGATCGTCGAAGCACTCGCACAAGTTGGTGCCTTCGCTGTGCTGAAGATGGAAGAAAACCAAGGAAAGCTTGCCTTCTTCGCAGGGATTGAAGGATGCCGCTTCAAACGTCAAGTCGTTCCCGGGGATCAGCTCCGCCTCGAAGTCGAATTGACGAAGGTCCGTGGACCAATCGGTAAAGGTCGTGCCACAGCCACAGTCGATGGGGAAGTCGCCTGTGTTGCTGAACTGACGTTTGCAATGAAGTGAAGCCAACATGAAACGCTGGCTGATCCCTCTCGCGATTTCCTTACTTGTCATTCCGGGTTGTCAGCGCGCGGAACAAGCGAAGACCGCTTCCCCGACGGTCATCGTTGATCCCGTCAAGCGTGCTGGGCAGACCGAGAACATTTCCGCACAGGTCACGCTGACGGAAAATGACCGGATGCGTCTCATCATCCGGACAGCGAATGACATTCGGCTCGATGACCAACAGGTCGATATCCGCCTCGATGTCGCCAATCAATCAATTCCGTTTCCGTTCGTCTCCTTCCAAGCGAAGAAGATGGGGGAAATCCGGACCTATACGTCCGATACGACGATTGAAAAAGAAGTCTTCGATGACCAGCGTCTTCCGGTCCTCATCATTGATGCAGGAGCAGGGCGTGGGATCGAGATTCCGCTTGAGATCGTTAAATAAGACAGCAGGGTGAGCATTTTGCTCCAAATGCTGTCTTATTTTTGTTTTGTTTCAAGTCATCAGGGTAATCATAACCTATACAAAGGAGGAATCAATATGGATCACGCAATACAGCAACGACTGACGGATTGTATTCTCGCCTGTAATCATTGTTTTGATGCCTGCTTGAACGAGGAACATGTCGGACATATGTCAGATTGTATTCGACTCGACCGAGATTGTGCCGATATTTGTAGCTTATTACTACAAGCGATCGCTCGAAACAGCGCAAATGTCGCGGTCCTTGCGAAGGCATGCCAAGAAATCTGTGAGGCATGTGCGACTGAATGTAGCAAACATGATCATGACCATTGCCAAGCTTGTGCGAAAGCATGTACAGAATGCGCGCAAGCATGTAGTCAGCTTGTGTAAAGAGGCCGACTCAAAAAAGAATGACGCGTCTTTTCACGCCCTTTCCTCAGGAGAGACACAAGCCCGTTTTCCTGCTTCATTCAAGCAGGAAAGCGGGTCTTATTTGTCTCTGAAGCGCATAATGCGCTTTTTCCTGTAGGAGTAGCGTGTGACGCGTCATTCTTTTTTTACGTGATAAGGGTGGCGGATCATCATTCTGCCACCCTTATCTTTGTAGAGGACGACATATGAGTCAGCCCCATTTTTAATATAAAAAAATAGAATAAATTCAAGATTTTTTCTGGTTATTTTTGGCGGATTTGTTTACTATTTAGGGAGGTAATATTAAAACACGATAGGAGCATACATACCCTTATGAAAAAATTAAGCTTACTTTTGATGGCACTCGTCGTTGCGTTTGGTCTGAAGCTACCGGTCTACGCGGAAACAGTCGAGTGGGATGTCACAGGAACGGGCACGGGTCCGTATACGTTAACGTTTAAGGGCGCAGGCATCGTCGATATCACGTCGGAGACAGCACTTGTCTTTGAAGAGGGCGTGACAGGAAAAGACGTCAACATCGAAGAGACACCGGTCGTGACGTTCACGGCGGAGACGGCACCTGTCGTCAAAGTCGTCTCAGCAGATGGACAGCGGACGGTTCTTGTCCAATTCGGTAAAGTCGTTACACCAGATGAGCCGACGACAGACGAACCGACGACAGAGACACCAAAGACGGATGAGCCAGTCACAGAAGACCCAGCGACTGACGAACCAGTCAAGGAAGAACCAACACCGGAAGAGCCTGTGAAGGAAGATCCAGTCAAAGAAGAGCCGACAGCGGAAGAACCAGCGACTGAAAAACCGGAGACTGGTGATGACGCGACACCGACACCAGTCGAAACACCGACGACGGCAACGATCGAAGGAACAATCTGGTACGATGAGAACGAGGACGGGATCCGTCAAGAGAAGGAAACACGTCTCGATGATATCCTCGTCTCTTTGATGAATCGGAACGAAGATGTCATTGATGAAGCCTACACGAAGAACGGCGCATACAGCTTCAAGAATTTGAAGCCAGGAACGTATGAAGTGGAAGTCGACGGATATGATATGGGTTACTACTTCTATTCCGAGCAAAACATCGGTGACGACCGGGCGATCGATTCCGATGTTGACGAAGACATGGGAACGAAAAAAGTCCGTCTCGTCGCAGGACAAACGGAAGTGATCGACGCTGGTCTCTACGGCGACGAAGAGCTTGACGGTATGTTCGAGCATTGGTTAGCTGTCGTCAACTTCTTGGATGCGAACGGGAACCAAAAACCGGATTACGATGAAGAAACGGTTCCTGCAACGTATACGGTGACCGATGCCATCACAGGCAAAGATGTCTATCAAGAGAAGATTTCAAAAGATGACTTGATGATGATCCAACTCGATCCAGGTACGTACACAGTCAAGACGGAAGTCGCAGAAGGCTATACGATCAAAGCGATGCATCACCTGGACATGGATGCTTTGATGGAAGATATGGATGAAGAAATGTATGAAGACTATGAGTCATTCGCCCAGCAAGCAAAAGCGATGAAATTGATGGCGAGCGATGAAGAAGCCTTGACGCCAGAAGAACAAGAAATGGTCGATGAGTTGTTGAAGTACTTTGAGCGGAAATCACCGGAAGCAGGTGTGACGATTGAAGACGATAGCTTCGGTACGATCTTGCTCGCAGAAATTGCGAAAGTAGAACCGGTCGCGAAGCCGACGCCAAAACCAACACCAACGTCAACAAAAACACCAGTCAAAGCAGTCGATGCTGCGGCAAAACAGTCGACAACAACAGCAACGGAGACATTACCACAAGCTGGCGAAGATAAACCATTCCCATACGCAGCAACAGGAGCAGGTCTTGCTGTCGTAGGTCTTTGGTTACTCGTTCGTCGTGGAGCTTAATCATTACGAAGGGATCTTCTACAAGGAGGTCTTTTTTTTTGGTGTGTGTATTCTTTGACACACACGCACACATGTGTGTATAGTGGAGGTACTACTAAAAGGAAAGAGGGATGACGATGTTAACGACAAAACAGATCAGTGAATTGTTGCGCGTCTCAGAAGAAACGGTCCGTCGCTGGATTCGAACAGGTGAATTACATGCCGAACAGGACGGAAAAGGGTATCTCGTCGATGAGTTGGCACTGAAACGTCTCGTTGATCAGAAGTCACAAATTCCGGGTACGGCGATGAATAAGATTCTCCCACTCATCCAAGACATGTTCGGACCGGAAGCAGCGCAGTTCGCAAAATCGAACCTGTTCGATCCACTCCGTCAATCGATGGAACAGGCACCATCGAAACCGGAAGCGTCGACAGAGTCACTCGCGGAAGAACTCGATCGCCTGAAACGGAAAAAACGTCGTCTTGAACTCGAGCATGAACTGAAGTTACTAGAGATTGAAGAAAAAATCGCAGCGATTGAACGGAAAGTCCAGTCGTAAAGACAAAAGTGATGTCCCCGATATAGGAGACATCGCTTTTTTCGTTTCGCTACAAGAAAAACCCACTTCACGAGGCGGAAGGGGTTTTGTCGTTTGCGTGTTTCTTTTTACGTTTCCAGTACCAGTAGGCAAGTCCCAGTCCAATCGGGATTGCGACCAGGTACGGATTGGCTTCGATGAAGCCGATCATCTCAAAGAGCGCGAACCATCCACTGAGTAAACCGAGGATGAGTAAAATCGTCCGTAGTGCTTCGGGAAGCTTGCGGATCCGATACGCAATGAGACAGACGAGGCAAAAGATAATAATAGCCACGAGCATTCCTCCCATTCCCGTAATCCAGTATAGCGTATTCGGAAAGCTTTTTCGATGCACAAATCTTCTGCTCTCCCGTATAGTGGAGACAGAGAAACTATCGAAGGACGTGATGGAATGCAACTGACAGTGATTGGAACAGGATATGTCGGTCTTGTGACGGCCATTGGACTAGCTGAAAATGGACATAACGTGATATGTGTCGACTTGAACGCTGATCGGATGGCCCAACTGACACGAGGAATCCCACCGATTAAGGAAGAGGGAATCGAAGAAGCGTTAATCGCGAATCAACAACGAATGACGTTCACGACGGAATATCCAGTCGCAAAGACATATCTTGTCGCTGTCGGAACACCAGAGAAAGCGGACGGCAGTTGCGACTTATCGGCGGTAGAAGCTGTTGTCGCCCATATTGAACGAATCGCGCCAAGTGCTGCTGTCGTCATTAAATCGACAGTGCCACCTGGTACGACGATGCAACTGGCGATGCAGTATCCAACGTTACGCTTTGCAATGGTGCCTGAATTTTTACGGGAGGGTACAGCACTCGCTGATATGCGACATCCTCACCGTGTCGTCATTGGAACGAATGATGAAGACTTATCAAACGAGCTTGCGACACTATTTGCGACGACCGCTCCTCTCGTCGCAGTCGATCCGACGACGGCAGAGTTGACGAAGTATGCAGCGAATAGTTTTTTAGCAGTGAAAATCAGTTTTATCAATGAAATCGCGCGACTAGCAGATGCAGTTGGTGCTGATGTCTCTGATGTCGCAACAGGCATCGGTCTTGATCCACGGATTGGCTCCTCGTTCTTACGAGCTGGAGCTGGATATGGCGGATCTTGTTTCCCGAAAGACATCGCAGCACTCACGACGCTCGCTCGTCAGCATGATCAGCAACTTCACGTCATCGAAGCAGCTGATGAGACAAATGAAGCACAACTGGACTATGTGTTACAAAAAATCCAACCGCGGACAGGAATGCGCGTGGCGCTACTCGGTCTCGCCTTTAAACCAGGAACGGATGACTTACGTGATGCGCCGGCATTACGACTAGCGACACGTCTTGAGCAATTCGGTGTCATCGTAACCGGATATGACCCTGTTGCACGGACGCTACTCGACCAAAAGCAAACGGTCGAAGAGGCGTTACAGGACGCAGATGTTGCCGTCATCATGACGGAGTGGGAAGAACTCCGTCTTATCACACCAGAGCAGTTCATTCGTCAGATGCGTCAGCCACGTGTCGTCGATGGACGTAACTGTTGGTCGTTTATGGATCATCCGGGTGGTGTTCAATACGAAAGTATTGGACGCCCTTCTAAATCATTTTCGAACAATCGTACCATTTGACCTGTCATGATAGGTGAGCCCCACGCGGACTCACCTATTTTTTGATGAAAAGGAGCAGACGAATGGTCATTGATTATTTCGCAGTCTTACCGAGTGGTAAAAAAGGAGCGCTAGAGCCGCACTGTCTGACGCAAGGCACCTGGTATCAGCGTATCAATGAGGAGTTGTTCCGGGCGATTCATTACGGGGCGGGTATCATCCGGATACGAGACAAGGGAGCGGAGCTGCGGATTCCGATTGAGTTTGGGTTCGGTTATGTCCTCCAGTACTTGCGCCAGTTTACGGAAGCCGAGCGACAGGACGGACGAAAGCGTCATGTCTTGCAACGTCAACTTGATTGGATTGGTCGTGGATTACCGATTGAACTCAAACGACGTGGATCAAAAATCGAGATGTGGGCCGATGATGTGCATCGTCTACATCGTGAATCATTTCTTCGAGCGATCGAAAAAGCGGATCATTTCATTTCATGAAACCAAACTTTATTTTAGTAAAACGAAAACAAGACAGAAATTTAATGTAATGTAAGCGTTTTCTTTAAAGGGGTAAATCCAAAAATTAATTTCCATGCACAGCCTATATAAATATATTTTAACTTACTACTATTCCCCTATTTTTTACAAAAAATCTATTGTGGCGTCTTTTCTAGTTTTGTATATTTGACGTGTAGCATTCTTACCGATTCTCAAAAACGAAATGGTGGAGTGCACGAATCTACAATAAAAATGGCTTTTTAAAGCGGTTTTGGCAGTGTCTTTAGTTCATCCCAATCGGATACATATGAATCACGGATAGATCGTCTTGATGATAGACGAATGATCGCACGTGAAACAGAACGTACTCCTCCTAAGACGACTAAAGAATTTTTTGACTGCTCTAAAGTAAAATATTTCTATATTTTACTTATATTGTAGATTTAAAATTGGGATTTTCGCTTTTGATTTGTTAGAAAAGAGGAGGAATAGTAAACATGGGTTATTCGAAGAAAACGAACAAATTGTACGCTGCTGCAGCTGCGCTTGCAGTCACGGCGTCTGTCGTAGCTCCGGTTGCTGCTGATGCAGCATCGAAGGTCTCGGTTAAATACATCTCTCCAATCTTGATGAAACATGCAGGTGGTTCGAAATACGCAGTCAAGAAATTGACGCTTCCGACGAAAGTCAAAGTCAAACTTTCAAACGGTAAGTATGAGATGCGCTCAGTCAAGTGGAGCGGTTCTGTCAAATTCGAAAAGAAATACATCAACAAATACCAAGTTCTCTACGGTAAGGTAGCCGGTACGACAAAGAAAGCAGTTCTTAAAGTCGAACTTCAAAACTATGTCGTAGATATCATCGAACCAGTCCTCGAACCGGTTGCTGTTGGCGGAAAAGTTCAATTGCCAAGCACAATCAACGTTCAATACAAATCAGGTATCATCGTCAAGCGCCCAATTAGCAAGTTCAACCTCAAAACTCCATCGACTTCAAAAGCAGGCAAATATAAATTAGCTTACACGTACAAAGGTGCTAACTCTGTCGTAACAGGTTACATCAACTACGAAGTTAAGGCAGCAAACATCTCGAACGTCATGGGAAGCGTTGATGATCAGAAGCTTTCAGTCAAAGCAGACGTCATGTACCCAGCAGTGGGCGCGAAGGCAGAACTCTTGATCTACCCAGGCAAAAACATGTCATCTACACCAATCGTAGCAAAAGGAACGCTCTCGAAAGGGAAGTTCATGGCATCGCAAGGTGGTATTCCAGAAGGAACACACAGCTATGTCGTCAAAGTCGGCGCTGTCAAATCAGCTGCGATGGACTTCACGATTGCAAGCACAGTCCTCGCTTCAGCAAAAGCAATCGGCAAAGAGAGAGTCGAAGTTTCATTCTCGCGTGCCGTTGACTCTGTCACAGCAGACAACTTCAAAATCGCAGGTGCGACAGTTAAATCCGCGACACTTAGCCCAGACAAGAAGTCAGCCGTTCTTGAAGTGGAAGGACTCGAGTATGGTAAAGATTACTCAGTTGACGCGAAAGGGATCATGGTCGGTGGCGTCGCGAAGGATCTCGGTTCGCTCAGCTTCATGACACAAAGTGTTGAAGATATCTGGATGCTAGAAGTATCACCAAAAGCTTCGACAATCGTTGCGAACGGAGCAGATAACACGGAGGTGACATTCGCTCTTAAAAACAAAGCGACTGGTGAAGTCGATAAAAATGCAGATGATATCGTCTTGAAATTGTCGACATCATTCGGTGCTCTCGCGAAAGATCGTGTCACGATCCAGGACGGTAAAGCGACGGTTCTGTTGACGTCTGAATTCAGTAACACAGATATCGAAGCAATCATCAAAGCAGAAATCATTGAAACGGCAGCTGGTGACTACAAAAACCTAATCGGTAAGATTGCTGGAGAAACGAAAGTCAAATTCAGCACGATCGCTGTGACGCCTACTCCAATTGAGATGATCAATGTTCTTGCAGCTGAGTCGAACCAAGCAGATCGTGTGACGATTTTCCTCGATAAAGCCGTCTCACGTGAACTTCTTCTTAAATCATTTGGACTCGATAAAGTCATGCAAGGTCTTCATGAAGAAGATTACCTCGCAAACGATAACATCCAAATCGAACAATTCGAGGGAACAAAACGTGTCATCGGTGTCAAAGCAGTTCCTTCGAATCCAAAAGCATTCGAGTTGATCTTGGACAAAGAAACACCACTCCAAGATAACGCAGTCGTTAAGCTGACAGCGAAAATCACGAGCAACACGGATACAGAAGTCAAATCAAAAGCAAGCTTCAAGTTAACAGATGCTCGTCAGCCTGAAGTCACTTCTGTTAAGGCTGTAGGGTTGAATCAACTCGAAGTGAAATTCTCTGAATCTGTTGCTACGGCTGATTTCAAAATCGACGGTCAGTACGGCGGGAAGTACTTCGACGTCCTCCATTATGGATTTGATAATAAAATGGGTGTCGATCGCCGCGATACAGTCAAAATCACTTTAAAAGATAACTATCCAGGTCTTAAACAAGGTTACTTCGCAGCGGGTAAACACTCACTTCAAGTATCAAGCATTTACGACTATGCAGCGCTTTCTGATGAAACGAATATCGGTACGACTCAAAACCTTGACTTCACAGTTGCAGCAGACACGGTTAAACCGACAGCTGGTGTTGTAGTTGAGTCGCCTGAACAATTCCGTATCATGTTCAGTAAAGGTCTTAAAAAAGCGAACATCTTAGCATTGCTTGATAATGAATTGAAGTTTGAGCGTTACAACTCGAATACGAAGAAATATGAAGACTTCAGCAAATATGTCGACGTCACGTCGTATAACAAAGAGACGGGCGAAGCAGTCATCGAGTTGATGAAGGACTGGACGGAAATCTATGATACCATCAACACGAAAGAAAACTACTACAACGATAAATTCCGCATCACACTCGCGAAAGATGCGATTCAGGCTGAAGCGAATGGAGAGAAAAATGACGCACTCGTGCTTGATTTGAACTATGATGGTTCTCCTCTTAATTCACCAGATCTGAAGAGTGCTGAGATTAACACGATTGATCGCTTAGCACCAAGTAATGATTTCGTTGTTATGATGAGTGAGCCTGTTAAAATCCGCGATCTCGATGAGTACAACACGCCACTCATTAATAGTGATGGTGTAGTCTTACCTCCAAAGACAACTGTTGAATTCATTGGTAAAAACAAAGACGGAAAAATCGTTACAATCGATGGTTCGGTCCTTAATTACACGGATACAACAGACAAAAACTTCCGCGTCGCAGCAAACGAGAATCTACAAAAGCTTGTTGACATGGAAGGTTATGGTGAAGAGTGGAAAGTCGTCGTCAAATCACTTTCGGATGATGTCGGCAACACAGTTGCGACAGCGACACATGATTTCAAACTTATGAAAACACCACCAACACCAGTCTTATCGCCATTTAAAATCCTTAAGGTCACTGCTAATGAGAAAAACGAGAAAGATGTCATTCGCATCAAATTCACAGAGGGCGTTCAGTACTCTGGTATGTACGATGCGACAAGTACAGCGAATTATGTCCTAAACGGAAAAGCACTTCCGGTCGGAACAACGATTTCGCTTGCTGACTCAGATGACATCGTATCGAACGGGCTTGATATCGTGAAGATCAAAGTCCCAGCTGGTACGCTGAAAACGTTGTCGAACGTCATCGTCGTCAACAAAGATCTTCAGTCGTATGACAACTCTGTCTTGACTGGTGGTTACGAGAAAGCTGTTCTTCTCGGATTGAACTAAGGAACGTGAACCTCTTTCTACTTCGGTAGAAGGAGGTTTTTTCGAGGAATTAGCGCAATCGATTGCACTTTGAAAAATCTATTTACTTAATTTGAAAAATCAGGCTTATATTCATCGTAATAAAATGTTAAATTATGTGATGTTATTTGGAAATTCAGGTGGAAATATTAAAAAACATATAGAAATAAAGGAGATTTAACCCATGAGAAGAACGAAAAAAGTATCTGTTGGATTGTTAGCAACAGTCGTCGCAACAAGTGGGCTCACCTATGCACCAGAACGCGCACAAGCATTCACAGCAGGTGAGAAACTCGACAACCGTGTCATCTTCCAAAGCTTTAGCCTCTTCCAACCGTATGAAAGCAACATGTACCGGACGCTTGCGAAAAAAGGAGATTTACTAAACGCATGGGGCGTGACGGATGTCTGGCTTCCACCTGCCTATCGTTCATTTGACATGGCTCGTTATTTAGAAGGCTATGCGATTGCCGATCGATATGATCTCGGTGAGTTCCCGCAAGGACCGGGTGGTACGATTCCGACAAAATACGGAAAAGCCTCACAACTCGAGATGATGGTCGATATGTTGCATGACGATCACATCAAAGTCCAAATGGATCTCGTACCGAACCAAATGCTTGGTCTAAGTCAACGGGAAGCAGTTTACGTTCGTCGTGCGACGGGTTCAGGTAAACCATTCGCAAATCCATTCACAGGTGGCGAAACGACGAAGACCCTTGCGACTCCTTACCTCGCTTACACAAAAGGTGGCGGTATGGGACAAGCGAAATACGGCTACATCAAAGAATGGAACAAGTCGTATCTCAACGGAACCTCTCTTCAAGGGCAGGGGCTTGGACGGATCATGACGGATCAAGACGGGAAAGCGTATCGTTTCTTTGGTGTCGATCACGCGGACAACTACTTGCCAGAATGGTTGCTTGAAGCGGCAAAAACGGGACACATCAACACGGTCGATTCGTATCTTGCGACAGATGGCTGGTATGAAGTATCACCAGATAACTGGAAACCGATGTTGACGCAATATACAAAAGACACAGGTTATCTGCCGTTCATGCTCAAGAATGGCTTTGCATCAAAAGAAGCTTTGTTGACGTCTAGTGAAGATAAAAAAATTGCCGACTTAACAACTCAATACATGAATACAAAAGCGGAATATGGTTATGGTTCAGAAGAACGTTCGTTCCAAAACGATAACTCTGGTATCGACACAGAAGATCAGTTCCTCTTCGTCGACGAAAAGGGCATGCCGACGCAGAAAATCAATAACACGATGGCAAGAAATGGTGAATTCCTAGTCGGTGTTGACCTCGCAAACTCGAACCCGGAAGTCATCAAGGAACAGAAAAACTGGATGAAGTGGATGCTTGAAACGTATAAGTTCGACGGATTCCGAATCGATGCGGCGTCGCACTATGATAAAGCGATTCTAAAAGCAGAAGCAGAGATCTCGAAAGCGCATTTCGGAAAACAAGATTACTTGAGCTATATCGAAAGCTATAAAGTGTCTCAACGTTCGTACATGAAGGAAAACAACAACGAACAACTCATCATGGACTCTGATTTGTACTTCACATTGCGTTCAGCGCTAAAAGCTTCGCAAAAACGTCCACTTCGTGATCTTGCGAAACTCTCAGTCGTAGACCGTGAAGGGTATGGCGCGACAGATGTTCAACCAAACTGGTCGTTTGTCAATAACCACGACCAAGAGAAAAACCGCGTCAACCAAATCATGCTCGATATGTTTGGCATCAAGGCTGGTGCTCAGTACAGTAAAACGGATCAGCCGAAGTCGTTTGAGAAGCTGTACACGAAAGAAAAAGAAGCAAAAGCACTCGCAATCTACAACAAAGAGCTTGCTAGTCCGACGAAGAAATACTCAACGGAAAACATCGTTGCGCAGTATGCGTTCCTTCTTTCGAACAAAAATACAGTTCCGACGGTCTACTACGGTGATCTCTACCAGACCGATGCATCGTACATGTCAAAAACGACACCGTACTATGACGAAATCACGAATCTCTTAAAAGTACGTAAAAAATACGCGTACGGTAAACAGTTCGTGGCTTACCATACATCGAACACATCAAAAGAAGCGGGCAAAGACTTGATCTCAAGCGTCCGTTTCGGAAAAGACCGCAACACAGGTGTCGCGACCGTCATCGGGAAAAATGCAGGTCTAAATACGACGATTCCAGTCAACATGGGTAAAACACACGCAAACCAAGTCTTCGTCGATGCAAGTGGTGTCACGAACACGAAACTCGTCACAGATAAGAACGGTGTCTTGACTGTACCGGTCAAAGGAATTAAGACGGCGGAAGTCAACGGATATGTCGGCGTCTTCGTTCCGCAAGCAACAAAAGCACCAGTCGCAACGATCAAAGCCGGTGCAGTCTATCAAGGGAAAGCGTTGAACTTGAAAACGACGATCGCAAACTCAAAATCAGCAATCGCTTCGACTCGCTACCGTGTCCTCGATACGAAAAAAGCGACAGTTGATTCAAAAGGTCGCCTGACAGGTAAAGCAACAGGTAAGACGACGGTTGAAGCAACGGTTACGTTGAAAGACGGTTTTGTCTTGAAAACAGTCTTACCGATCGAAACAAAAGCGAACAGTGTCACGCTGAAAGCAACAAAAGCAACACTGAAGAAGAACCAGACGACACGTATCTCTTATACGTCAGCAACGGATAAAATCAAATCCGTTCAGTATACATCTGCGAACAAAAAAGTCGCGCAAGTCTCGTCACGCGGTAATGTCAAAGGCATTAAAGCAGGCAAGACGACGATCCGTGTCACGTACACGACAGCGGGTAACTACAAAGTCGTCAAAACATTCACAGTCACAGTCAAGTAACGTCAAACACTACTCTCGATGCGAGAGTGGTGTTTTTTTCGATTCGCGTCAATGTTTCATTATATTCCACATAATTCCATCTAATCCGGGTATTAGTAAGAAAGACCTAGAGGGAGGAACGATGATGCGAACATGGATAGCGGGAAGCCTAGCACTTGGTTTGATCTTTAGTACAGTACCGGTCAATGCGATTGAGAAAAAAGAGGCGATTCGTCCTGCGACATTGGCGAAAGCAAAAGAAATACCAGCCTTCTCGAAACAAGCGGGGAGTGCCTTAACAGGACGATTTGATTCAAAAGGATTAGCAGTCTGGTATTTTGACGCGAAGGATTTTGTCGCGAAAGGTACACACTTCGAGTTCGAGCTTGATTACAACACGTACGGGACGATGTTCGCGAGCAAAGCGGACGCTGAAGCGGGACGGGTCTACAATCGCTATTACCAAGTCACGGATGATACGCTCTACTTCCCGCTCAGTTGGAGTGGACGACAGTACTTAGTGCTCGAAGGATACCCGGGCGACCGCTACTCCGTTCCTGCCTATATCTCACGTTACGAACCCATCGAGGAATCGATGACGGCAGCCGTTCAATCGGTTAAACCGGTTAAACCGGCACTGCTCGTGCAGACGCGCCCTGGTGCGATGCGAGCGCAAGCCTTCGGCGCCTTAAAAGTAGAGTCGGTCGCGTCAGAGCTTCGAATCGAGCGACTCGTCTATGCTTCCTATGCGGAAGCGAAAGCAGCGCAACAGAAATTCGAACGCTCATCAGCTGTCGCGTTCGCGGAGTTCGATGCACCAATTCAAGCATTCGGCGTCGATGCCTATCAGAAATATCAATGGTCGCTGCAGAATACGGGGCAAAAGAAAGGTCTCAAAGGGGCGGATATCGGTTTCGTCGCCATGCAAAAACGGATCAAAGGTAAAAAGTTATCTGAAACCAAAGTCGCAGTCCTTGATTCTGGTATCAATCCGAGTTACGCCGACTTCGCAGGGAAAGTCCGCATGGATCTTGGCTATGATTTCATCAATGGCGATAAGAGCGCCTGGGATGATAACGGACATGGTTCACACGTCGCTGGGGTCATTGCGGCGGGTGGAAATAACACGTACGGGATGACCGGCATCAATCCGATGACGACGTTGATTCCGATCAAGGTCCTCGATGAGTCAGGGGCTGGTTCAGTATCAGGACTCGTCAAAGGCATTCAGCATGCGACGAAACAAGGTGCTCGGGTCATCAACATGAGTCTCGGTGGCAATTCCTCTTCGAAATCAATCGAATCGGCATTAGCGGCAGCGGTGAAAAAGAACATCTTGATCGTTGCGGCATCCGGGAACGAAGGACGTGGAACGATTGCTTATCCGGCTCGTTCGAAATATGTCTTGTCGGTCGGGGCGACAGGACGAAAAGATACGAAAGCCTCGTTCTCGAACTACGGGACGGGACTCGACCTTGTCGCACCGGGTGTCTCGATTCCAAGCTACCTCGCAGATGGGGAGTTGCTGTACGGTAGCGGAACCTCGATGGCGACGCCACACGTCGCTGGTGTCGCGAGTCTCTTGATCAGTTTGAAGCCGTCTTTGAAGGCAAGCAGTGTCGAAAGCATCCTCAAGAAATCGGCAAAAGATCTTGGGAAAAAAGGCTATGATACGAGCTATGGTGCTGGTCGGTTGAACGCCGATAGCGCCGTCAAACTGATTCCTTAAATCATTAAAGAAGTCCTGTGCTGACAGGGCTTCTTTTTTCGGTCCATTCATTGATTGATGGAGGTAAAAAGAACTAGAAAAATCAATTTTTTCCATTATAATGAAAAAGGATACATGAATGAAGGAGTGAAATCATATGAAAAAGATCATCGTCAGCGTTCTCCTCGTGAGTGCGTTTAGTACATATATATTGGATACAACGGAAGCGGCGACAACGGCTAAAAAAGTGCCAGCCATCGAAGCAAAAACGAAAAAAGGCTATATCAAAGGAAAGTTCGATGCAAGTGGGAAAGCGTTGTTCTATTTCGATACCAAAACCTATCTTGCCGGCGGAACACACTTGAAGTTCGCCTTCGATGCTTCAAAGAAAGCGACGGTCTATACGTCGCAGACCGAATACAAACAAAAAGACCCGTATGCACGATACGCGAATAGTAAAAAGACACTCTTTTTCCCACTGACGTGGAGTGGACGGCAATACATCGAAGTGACAGGAGCGAAGAATAAGGCGTTTACGATTCCTTATAAGCTTGAACGACTGGAACCAATTCGTGAATATGCGACTAAATCGGCAACAACTGGACGAGCGACGAGTCTCGTCGTCCGTCTGAATGGGGCGACGAAAGCGAGCACGTTGTCACGGACATCGCGCGCCGCTCATCATGAAACGATCGACAGTACGCTACGACTCGAGAAGTTCTCCTACAACAGCTTCATTCAAGCCGTAGCTGCGAAACGACAACTCGAACAAACGAAGGGCGTCCGGTACGTCGAACTCGATCAACCGATGAAGTTACTCAGTACCGATCCCTTCCAGTCCGTCCAGTGGGCATTAAAAAACACCGGGCAGCGTGGAGGCGTTAAAGGAGCGGACATCGGTTATCACGCGATGGTTAAGCGGATCGCCAACAAATCACGTTCAACCGTTCGCGTGGCGGTCGTCGACACGGGCATCAATCCGACCTATGCGGATTTCGCCGGACGTGTCCGGATGGATCTCGGGTACGATTTCGTTCATAAGCGTCAGCTTGCCTATGACGATCATGGGCACGGGACACACGTCGCCGGTGTCATCGCCGCAGCGTCGAACAACGGCTACGGGATGACGGGAATCAACGACCGGGCGAGCATCATTCCAATCAAAGTTATCTCGCGTAATAATTATGCGTCGAACTCGAATATCGCGAAAGGCATTCTGTTCGCCGTGAAACAAAAGGCGAAAGTCATCAACTTGAGTCTTGGTGGTGGCGGTGTTTCCCTGGCGATTGAAGATGCCTTGGCGGAAGCGCGCAAGAAAGGGATCTTCGTCGCGGCGGCGACCGGAAACGAAGGGGCGTCGAAACTGTCCTATCCGGCACGGTCAAAATATGCCTTTTCGGTCGGGGCGACGAACCGGTCGGATAAACGGGCCTCGTTCTCGAACTATGGTGAAGGGCTGGATCTCGTCGCACCGGGGCAAGACATCGCGAGTTACCTGCAAGATGGCGAATCGATCTTTTGGAGTGGTACATCGATGGCGACACCGCATGTCGCTGGCATCGCGAGTGTCCTCTATAGCTTGAAGCCGAGCATCAAAGTGACGGACGTCAAATCGATCCTCCGCAAGTCAGCAAAGGACCTCGGCAAAAAGGGCTATGACACGACGTACGGATACGGTCGCTTGAATGCCGATCGTGCCGTTCAGCTCGTGAAATAAGGAAAGTAGGCTAAAAGATGAAACATATCCTATGTGTCTTTCTCATCGGTGTCCTCTGTTTCAATGGGACACTCGAAGGACAGGCAGCGTCAAAAGAAGAACAGCAAACATTAAACGATTATCGGAAATTGAAGTTCGGACTGACGCTGACACAAATCGCAAAAGTCGTGTACGGTTCGTCGTACAAGGAGCATCTAACGCAAAAGAATGGTGCAACGGTTTTGAAGCAAAAAGCGAATTGGGCGAAGCAGGATAAAGGATACCGGTCCCGGTCGTATTCATTCATGAATCAATCGAAGACCCTTCCGAGTCGGACGACACTTGAGTTCTATACGAAGAAAAATGGAAAAACGTATTATCTTGCACAAAAAACGATTCAATTTTTAGCGGATACGAATACAGGACTTCGGGAGAGCACGCGGACACTGAAGCATGTGACGTATGTTCAGGGAGATGAGACAGAAGAAGAGCTCGACGCACTGTTGTCAGGAAAAGGGTTAGGTCAGGTTGGCATGCGTTGGTCATGGGACTTTACATCCGTCCAGACGAAACAGGAACGGAAAGCGTATAAGTATAAGGGACGGATCAAGATTTATATCTTCCAAAGCTCTAATCCAAAGAAGCAAATCGATATGACGATGAAGTTTGATGATCGGCAGAAGCAATATAAGCTCAATAACTATAGATTCATTCCGATTGAAGCTCCTAAAACAAAATAAGCAGACAATCATGTCTAACAGTCATCGTGAAGGAACAATTAGAAGGGGAAAATAGAAATGAAAGTACTAGCAAAACTGATGGTTTTCGTAATCATAGTGCTGTCGATTTTTGCTCCAACTACAGCATCGGCAGCATCCAAAGAATCACTGCAAATCAATCAAGAGTACAAAACACTCAAATTCGGCATGACGCTGACGGAAGTCGCGAAGACGATGTACGGAAAAGAGTACCGAAAGTACATCAAGAAAAAAGATGGGAGAGTCGTCTTTACGAAAAAACCGGGCATGACCGGTAACGAACAAGGTTATCGGTCCCTCGGATATGTACTGGATCGTCCCTCTAAAAACCTTCCAACAACAACACTTCTTGAATTTAGTACGAAACAGCATCAGAAGACATATTACCTGACACAAAAAGCTCTGTACTATCAAGGCGATACGGAGAATGGCTTGTACGAAAATAGCCGGACCGTTGTGAAACCGTCGGCACTCCGCCACGGAATGACAGAGAAACAGCTTAATCAACTGGTGACAGGTAAAAAGCTCGGACAGGTGTCGATGTATTTTAGTTGGAACGTTTCTTCCGTCATCAAAGAAAGTCCGATGAAAACGGGTCGCTATAAGATTTATCAATTCCATCGACCACATTCGAAAAAGATGCAGGTCGTCACCTTGTCCTATAACACGCAGAAAAAGCGATATGAGGTTGATACAAAAATCGGGTTTTCATTAAAGTATGAAAAATAACAAACGATGATAAAGATCGTCAGTAAGAGGAGAAAAATGAAGCGAGTAATCATAGTAATTATCTGTCTAGTCGTACTGATGAGTCTGCAGGTTCCTGAAGTAGCATCCGCAGCAACAAAAGCTGAGACGATCGCCACGAAACAATATCGTGCTTTAAAGCCCGGGATGACGGTGGAACAAGTCGCCAAAGTCCTCTATGGCAAGACGTATAAGAAGCAGTTGAAGATGAGAAACGGTTCACAAGTTTTACGATTGAACACAGAGATCGAGATGGAGGAATGGGATCGGAACGTCCTTCTCTATGATCTTGTGAATCGAAAAGTGGAATTCCCGTCAGCAATCGATGTCCTGATGTTTATGACGGAGACAGGTGGGACAGAGTATCGGCTGACGATGAAACAAATGGAGTTCAAGCGTGACACGGCAGCCGGATTCCGGACGAGTGATCGTAAACTGATCAAGGGTGCGAAAATCAAGGACGGGATGACGGAACAACAAGTCGATCGAGTACTGACGGGAAAAGGGCTCGGGACATTCGGAACACTCGGTCACGTCGATACGACATCCGTTCTTCGAAAAAAAGAAGTCAAAGCAGGAAAAGCGACGATCATTCATACGAAATCATACGTTTTTCCGACTGCAACAAACAAATGGCAATACATCTTTTTCATCTATGACACGAAAAAGAAAGCGTATCGTGTCGAAGATCATAGTCAGTACTAAAAAGGAGAGTAGAGTATGAACACGACCTTCATGAAAATCACAGTGGCGACAATCATCGCGGGATCAACACTCTTTAGTGGCACGGCATCGGCGGCGACGAAAGTCGAGACGACAGCGACAAATCAATACACAGCACTCAAAGCGGGTATGACGATGGAGCAAGTCGCCAAAGTCTTATACGGCAAAGATTATAAAAAGCAATTAACGACGAAAAGTGGTTCACAAGTATTGAAAATGAAGGAAGTATTTCAAAATACGTCAGGGAAAAGTAAGGAAATCTACTATGAGCTTTACGATCGAAAAGTCAAGACGCCTCCGACGTTCACTGGACTTGCTTTCATGACAAAAAAGAATGACTCTGTGTATCGTCTTGTCTTTAAAGAATTAGAAATCGGTCGGGATAGTTATTCAAAATATCGCGAGAGCACACGTAAGGTGAATTCAGGAGCTAAAATTAAATTCGGTATGACGGAAAAACAACTCGACGGCATATTATCAGGGACGGGTCTTGGTGAATGGGGTGGAGTGATGGAAGCTGATACACGTAGTGTTTACAGCCAAGCTGAAATCAAAGCTGGGGAAGCAAGCGAATATAAAGGAAAAACGTATATCTTTCAAAAATCTACAAAATCGCGTGTTTACGTCGATATGACATACGATGCTAAAAAGAAAACCTACATTGTTGAAGACTATCAAACATTCTAAAAAAGGGGATAGGAACATGAAAATGACATTTACGAAAGTTGCAGTAGCAGCAGTCATCGCAGGAACAACTTTATTCGGAGGCGCAGCATCGGCTGCGACAAAAGACGAAACGAAAGCAACGGATCGTTATACAGCGTTGAAAGCTGGGATGACGATTGAACAAGCAGCAAAGGTCATCTATGGAAAAGACTATAAGAAGCAACTGACGAAAAAGAACGGATCGACGGTTTTAAAGAAAAAAGCAGATTCTACAAGTACTACGAATGGGCAGAAGGCGACATTCTATACATTTGTCAATGAGAAAACCTATATGGACTCGACAGGCTTGATGTTCATGACGAAGAAAAGAAGTTCTATCTATCGTTTGACAAGCAAAACGGTCAGTCTGTTACGTTTCGATTCAGCTACAGGGTTCAGGGAGAGTAAAATGAAGCTGATGAAGGGGAAAAAAATTAAAAACGGCATGACAGAAAAGCAATTAGATAGTATTTTGTCTGGAAAAGGATTAGGGGAATGGACGAGTTTAACGACTGTTGATTGGACACCCGTTCAAACGAAACAAGAACTTGATTTAGGATTAGGTGTTAAAGGATATACAAAATGGTATGTTTTCCCGACGTCAACGAGTCAACGGAAATATGTCATCATGGACTATGATTTCAAGAAAAAAACCTATAAAGTGGCTAGTCAAACATCTCTTTAAGTGATAAAGGAGCTTATCTAGACGATGAGCTCTCTTTTCATCTTTTCCCGTTTTTGACAAATTACTCAAAAAAATCGTTATAATGAGTTGTAAGTTTGTATAATAAATCCGATAGTTGCACGAAGCAAAGTAAAGAAGGGAATGGAAACAGTTGGAGCGAGTAAAGAAAAAACGTAAGGTGAAAAAACGATGGTCCCCACTGAAAATTATGTTGTTGATTGCACTGGTCCTTATCGTCGGTATCGGCGGATTCATCGGCTATACATATTATCAAGTCGACCAGACGGTCAAGAAAATCCAATCACCCGTCAAGAATACGGGAGATAAAGTCGTCGAGGAGCAAAAACCGGTCTCGGTTCTGTTGCTCGGTGTCGACCAACGACCTGGCGAGCGGGGACGCAGTGACTCAATCATGGTCATGACATTGAACCCGACACGCAACGAAAGCCGTTTGATTAGTATTCCCCGGGACACGAAAGTCGATATCGTCGGTCATGGAACGAATGATAAGATCAACCACGCCTATTCATTCGGTGGACCGGAGATGGCCATCAAGACGGTCGAGAAGTTCCTCGATATCCCAATCAATTACTATGCGGAAATCAATATGGAAGGATTCACGTCTTTGGTTGATGCAGTCGGTGGTGTGACAGTTTACAATGATTTAGATTTTACAAGTCGAAATAAGCATTTTGAGTTAGGAAAAATTAATTTAAATGGTGAAGATGCTTTGAAATACACAAGAATGCGTTATGAAGATCCACGAGGAGACTTTGGTCGTCAGATGCGTCAGCGTCAAGTAATTGAACAAGTTGCAAGTAAGTTATCAGAAGACGTATCTATTAGCAACTTTAACGCGATCATGGATGTCGTCGGGAAGAATGCCCAAACGAATATCTCGTTCAAACCGATGCGGACCCTTGCCTTCGATTACATGGATGCGTTCCGGAACCAAAAGAACTTAAAACTTGAAGGAACGGGCGGAAAAGAAGGTGACGGGATCTACTACTGGCACCCGACAGACGATTCACTGAAAGAAACACAAACCGCGTTACGTTATTCACTCGATATGGAATGAAACAAAAATGCACCGGATCCTGACGGATTCGATGCATTTTTGTTTAAAATGATTGTTCTGTAAGACGGACACGACTGATTGTACCTTCTTTTTCGAATCGTTGCAGACGATAAGAATTACTCGTGATAAGACCTGTTGTCTCTGTCTCAAGTTGCAAGGGTGCGAGAGTGGCCAGCTGATCATTTGTGATTGATGTATCTGTCCAATCGATTGCAACAACCTGATTTTGTTCGAGGATGAAAAAATGTGTGTCATAGAAAAGGTAGGAATGTACATCATCCCGATATGTACGGTTCGGCGGACCGAATAAGCTAGTGAGATCTTCACTCGATTTCCCCATCAAGTCTGTGACCTCTCCATCAACGAATTGAGTATTTAAGTTATCTGTTACCCATGAGAGCAAAGCTTCATCCGTGATCGGATCACCCGTTAACTCCGTTGTCGTTTCTGCTGTTTTGACATAACCGGACAGTTGATCGGTGACGTTGACTTGCGTTTTACCCTCTAATTTTTTCACGATGGGATATTGATCTCCAAAATCCGCTTCATACAAGACTGTCGTCATACTCTCATCTGTATAAACATTACTGTTTCGTTGGTTGATATAGAGCGTTGTCGCTTCTTCATTTGGAGTTGCTTTTTCTTTTTTCTTCTGCGTTGCCTCGGATTTATTGACGGTAACAGGTTTTTCGATAGTAGATTCAGGAACGGATTTCGATGCGACGAAGTAGTTTGAATACACATACGTACCGGCTGCGCCTAGTAAGAAACAAAGAAGTAGTAAAACGAGCCATCCCCAAGGGAATTTCTTTTTTGAATGAGCCGTACTGGATTCATCACGCTTTCGTCGAGAGGACGTTTCCCGGTAACTTCTTGATAGTACAGGTAGTGTGTCCTCTTCTTCGACCAGTAACGGACCATCTTCTTCAAGAAGTGGTCGAGAGACAAGTAGCGCTAAAAAGTCAGCGAGTTCATCATGATGCTTTCCTTGCAAAAAAGCATTCCATTCCCCTAATGTGACAGTATCTTCCTTGAATGGAACCAAAGGGGGATTACCTGTCAATCGGATCAGTGTATCTGTTAACGATTCAGTTGAAGAAAGACTGGATTGAATCCGCTGATGCAAGCGGGAAATGTCTTCTTGTGAATGAGATGTATAGTACTGGAGTACTTGTAGTGAACGATGCATAAAAGAGATTCCTCCTGTGTATGGATACGGAAATGAATGAGAATAATGACAATCCACTTTTCATTATACGCAAACTTATAAAAAAACATATGGAATTTCTTAAAAAAAAAATCAACCAATTCCCATTTATTTGTTATACTATTTTTTAGTTGATGAAAAATGCCAGTGAATTAAAAGAATAAAGGAGAATTATCAAGCCATGAATGAAACGATTAGTTTACAAGAGTTGTTTTTGGTTTTACGAAAATCGTTTTGGCGCATCCTTGCGCTAACGATCGTTGCTGCGCTCATCTCGTTTGCAGTCAGTACTTTTTTAATCAATCCCACGTATCAAGCAGATACGCAAATCCTCGTCACACCGAAAAAACAGGAAAATGAAGTCATCGATGCGTCCCAAGTCCAGTCGTCTGTCACATTAGTCAATACATATCGGGTCATCATTAAAAGTCCCGCTATCTTAGAAAAGGTTCAAAAAGAAGTCTCAAACGCTCCAACTAATTTAACGACATTGAATAATATGATTACGGTCGAAAGTGAACAAAACTCTCAAGTCATCAACGTTTCTGTTCAAAGCACAGATGCGGCGTTAGCGTCGAACATTGCGAACTCAATCGCGAACGTGTTTAGTGAGGACATCCCAGAATTAATGAACGTCGACAACGTCAAGGTTCTTTCGGTTTCAGGCATCCCTACGACACCGGTCAGCCCGAATATTCTTTTGAATACAGCGATTGCTGCTGTCGTCGGATTTTTACTTGGAGTAGGTCTTGCGTTCCTACGTGAAGTACTCGATCGTCGCATCCGGACCGAAGAGCAGGTGCAACAAATTCTTGATCTTCCGGTTCTAGGAAGTATCCCGGATATCGACAGTAAAATTTTCAAGTCTTCGACAAAAAAGGCAAGTAAGCGAGAGGTGGTCAAACAATATGGCTAAGAAAAACAACAAGATGAACAAAGATGCACGAAAGCTGATCACCGTTACACAGCCGAAGTCACCTGTAGCCGAACAATACCGGACAATCCGGACGAACATCGAGTTCATGGCCGTCGACCAGGAAATTCAAGCGATTCTTGTCACATCTGCGACGCAAAGTGAAGGGAAGTCAACGACTGCTTCGAACTTAGCGGTCGCTTATGCCCAGCAAGGTAAAAAAGTTCTGATCATCGATACCGATATGCGACGTCCGACCGTTCATTACACTTTCAAGGTGGCGAACGGATTAGGACTTTCCAGTCTATTGACGCGACAGGCAGAAAAAGACAAGGCAATCCTACCGACGAAAATCGAAAACCTGTCCATTTTGACAGCAGGACCGATTCCGCCAAACCCAGCTGAATTATTATCGTCACGAGCGATGGAACATCTCGTTTCACAGCTTCGGGAAGAGTTCGAAGTCATCATCTTCGATGCACCACCATTATTACAGGTTGCCGATAGCCGGATCACATCGAAGCTGACGGATGGCGTCGTCCTGGTCGTCGGATGTACGACGTCGGATCGCCAACGTGTCCTGAAAGCAAAAGAACAACTGGAACTGGCCGAAGCGAAAATTCTTGGCGTCGTGTTGAACCGTCGCGAACTGACGGATGACTCGGCATATCAATACTATTATTCCTATGAGTGAGGGAACTGATCATGATTGACGTACACTGTCATATACTACCTCTTGTCGACGATGGTCCTGCCAGCATCGAACACGCACTTCAACTCGCAGAACAAGCAGTCGAAGAGGGCATCACGCGTATCATTGCGACACCACATCTCTATCATCCTCAATTTGAGACAGAAGAGGTCGATGTCAAATTAACAGTCAACGAGTTCAATGTGTTACTAAATCAGCGGAATATCCCATTGTCGCTTTACCCGGGGCATGAGATACGTTTAATCGGTGAATTGATGGAAGAACTCGAAGCAGGAAAAGCACTGTCACTTTCGGAGTCACGCTATCTGCTGATTGAGTTTCCGTCGACAGGAATTCCATCATATGCCCGGCAAGTATTCGCAGAATTAATTTCAGATGGTTTTGTGCCGATCGTTGCGCACCCGGAGAAAAACAAAGCAATCATTCAAAACCCATCTTTATTATTTGAACTTGTTTCTAACGGCGCAATCAGCCAAGTGACATGTGCGAGCTTAGTCGGAAAGTATGGGAAAGACGTCCAACGTTTTGCTGTTGCGCTGCTCGAAAACGGACTCGCTCATCTTGTTGCTTCAGATGCCCATCATATTGAGAAGCGCCCGTTTTACTGGAAACAATGTCAAACATATCTCGAGAAGATGCTGGATGAGTGGCTATTTGAGGAAATCTATGAAAACAATGAAGCGGTATTCCTGAATCAGATGGTTACCATCAATCCACCCAGTCCAATCGAAAAAAATTGGAAGGGACAGTGGAAGTGAAACTAAGAGTGATGAAGAACAGAGAAGAGAGTGAAATAACACTCTCTTTTTCTATGTTAACGTTTACATTATGAATAAATGGAAAAGTTTATGGAAATTTTCAATAGGTATATGGTATCTTAAATTACATAAAGATTGGAATACTAATAATAAATTGGTATCGAATTATTCGATAGATGGGAGTTTTTTTCATGATTAAAGTAAAAAAGGCAGTTATTCCAGCGGCAGGACTAGGAACGCGATTTTTACCTGCAACGAAAGCAATGCCAAAAGAGATGTTACCAATCGTTGATAAACCGACGATTCAATATATTATCGAAGAAGCAATTGAATCCGGTATTGAAGATATCTTGATTATTACAGGTAAAGGAAAACGAGCAATTGAAGATCATTTTGATTCTGTTCCTGAGCTTGAGGCGAATCTAATTTCTAAGAATAAATCAGAATTATTATATCTGGTCGAAGCAACGACGAACATCAATATCCATTTCATTCGACAATCCAAGCCAAAAGGTCTCGGAGACGCAATCCTTCAAGCGAAAGCATTCATCGGTAACGAACCGTTCGTTGTCATGCTTGGTGATGATATCGTCCAAGCCGATATTCCATGTACACGTCAATTAATTGAACAATATGAAATCACGAATAGTTCAATCATCGGAGTACAGCCTGTCGCGGATGAGGATACGCAACGTTACGGTATTGTCGATCCGAGCACGAGTATCACAAATAAACTACATAAGGTGAAGTCGTTTGTTGAAAAACCTGCACCAGGTACAGCGCCATCTAATCTAGCAATTCTCGGACGTTACTTGTTGACTCCTGAAATCTTTAAGTACTTAGAAACGCAGGAAGAAGGTTCGGGTGGGGAGATTCAATTGACGGATGCGATCACGCGTTTGAATGAAATGCAACGAGTATTTGCTTATGAATTCGATGGAAAACGCTATGATGTAGGAGAAAAATTAGGATTTATACGTACTACTCTAGAATTTGCTTTAGCCAGAAAAGATTTAGGAGAAGATGTTAAGTTGATTATGGAAGAATTATTACAAAAACAAATTGTAGAAGCCAAGTAATAGGAGGGTTCGTAATTGAATCAAGTTGATGAGACTAGCGTAACTTTGATTACTGATATAGAAAATGAGCAACATATCAGAAATGACTTATCCCATAATAAAGATAACTTACGATATTTAATATCTAAAAGAATATTTGATATTATGTTTTCTATTTTTGCAATAGTGTTATTAGGAATCGCTATCGTTATAATATATTTATTACTAAAATCAAGTGATCCAAAAGGAAAAGTGTTTTTTTCTCAAAAAAGGTTCGGTCTTAACAGCAAAAGATTTAAAATGTTTAAGTTTCGTTCTATGATTTCTGATGCTGAACTTAAATTAAAAAGCAACACAGAATTATATGAAAAATATCTTATGAATAACTATAAACTGGATCCACAAGAAGACCCTAGAATGACAAAAATGGGCAGGTTCTTACGTAAATATAGTATTGATGAAATTCCACAGTTTTTTAATGTACTTAAGGGAGAAATGTCAATTGTAGGACCAAGACCAATTGTCGATGAAGAATTATTTAAAGAATATGGGAAAGATAGTTCATTATTTTTGTCTGTAAAACCTGGTATCACTGGTTATTGGCAGGCTAACGGAAGAAGCAACGTTGGTTATCCAGAAAGAAAAGCAATGGAATTGTTTTATATTAGAAATAAATCTATGAAAATGGATATCTTAATTATTTTCAAAACAATAAAGAGTATTTTGTTAAAAGAAGGAGCATATTAAAAATGTGTAAAGAAGCACAACCAAAAAAATATGACTATCTAGTAGTAGGTGCAGGAATATTTGGATCAATTTTTGCATATGAAGCTAAAAAAAGAGGAAAAAAAAGCCTCGTAATTGATAAGCGAAATCATGTTGCAGGAAACATGTATACAGAAAATATTGAAGGAATAAATGTACATAGATATGGCGCTCATATTTTTCACACAAATTCTAAAGATGTATGGGATTATATCAATCAATTTGCTGAATTTAACAGATACACAAATGCGCCGGTAGCGATTTATAAAAATGAACTGTATAATTTACCATTCAATATGAACACATTCAATAAGATGTGGGGCGTAACAACCCCAGCGCAAGCAAAAGAAAAAATCGAACAAGAAAGAAAAAAATCAAACATTGAAAAACCAAATAATTTAGAAGAACAAGCTATTTCTTTGGTAGGGAAAGACATCTATGAGAAATTGATCAAAGGATATACTGAGAAACAGTGGGGTAGAGACGCAAAAGACTTACCATCATTTATTATTAATCGATTACCTGTGAGATTTACCTACGATAACAACTACTTCAATGATAAATACCAAGGTATTCCTATTGGCGGTTATACACAAATTATAGAGAAAATGTTACTAGATGTTGAAGTAGAATTAAATGTCGACTATTTTGATCATCGTGAACATTACGATAATATCGCAGAAAAAATTGTATTCACTGGAATGATTGATGAGTATTACGAATACAAATATGGTGTTTTAGATTATCGTAGTTTGAAATTTGAACATGAAGAATTAAATGTTTCGAACTATCAAGGAAATGCTGTCGTTAACTATACAGAACGAGAAATTCCATATACAAGAATTATTGAACATAAACACTTTGAGTACGGTGAACAAGAACATACTGTAATCACAAAAGAATATCCAGCATCATGGGCTAAAGGTGACGAGCCATATTATCCTATCAATAATAATAAAAACAATGAGCTATATCGAAAATATAAAGAGCTTGCTGATCAAGAAGAGACCGTTATTTTTGGTGGTAGACTAGCAGAATATAAATATTATGACATGCATCAAGTGATTGCAGCAGCACTTACTAAAGTAAACAAGGAGTTTAAGAACTAAAATTATGAAAACAGAAATTTATGTAGCAACTCATAAAGAATATAAAATGCCGAATAGTAGCATATATATTCCGATTCATGTAGGGAAAAAAAATAGTCAAAAAGATTTTGGATATATTGGTGATGATATTGGTGAAAATATTTCCGAGAAAAACAGTACATATTGCGAGCTTACTGCATTGTACTGGCTTTGGAAAAATAGTAATGCAGATGTGGTAGGCTTAGTGCATTATAGAAGACTTTTCACAGACAAAAAAGATAATATTTTGAATGAATTAGAAATTAAAACTATTTTGAATAAATTCGATATGATTGTTGCGAAAAAAAGAAACTATTATATAGAAACAGTGGAAAGTCATTATTCAAATGCACATTTTAAAAATGATTTAATTTTACTGAGAGGAACTTTAGAAGAAAAAGATCAAGTTTACTTTGATAAACTTATGAAAGAAAGAAAGTTACATCTATACAATATGTTTATTTGTAAAAAAGATTTATTAAATGAATATTGCGAATGGCTATTTCCTATTTTAGAAAAACTAGAGGTAAGAATAGATACAACAGCTTATGACTCGTATCAAAAAAGAGTAATCGGTTTTTTAGCAGAAAGATTATTAAATATATGGCTTATGAAAAAATCTGAATCAATTGATATTATTGAAAATAAAGTAACTAATCTTGAAAAAGAAAATAAAATCAAAAAAGGGTTTAACTTAGTTTTAAGAAAGTACAAAACTACTAAAGTCAAATAAAAGGAATTTTTAAATGTTGAAAAAAGTAAAAATAATTGACCTAGTATTAATCTTTTTTACAATTGTAATGTTTGCATATGTGACATTAAAAACAAGTTATTTATTCCATACATTGTTTTTATTTGTGTACGTGTTTTACTTGCTTTGGTTGTTTAGTAACTATAAAAAATTTTTTTTGATATTTATTTTTATGATTTTGTATATGACATCAAATATATTTGGTGTATATGTAATTGAAATTAATAAAAATATGTATTTAAGTGAACTTGCTAAGTTCTCTTCAAACAATAATTCAATATTCTTACTTATTATTTATCATGTTATATTTTCTGAAGTTTTAAGATTTTTATATTTAAAATACGAATTTAAACACACCAAGATAGATTTAAAAAATAAAATTAATTCGATGAAACTTATAAGAATAGTTTCAATATTTGTTTTTATAGTTGTAATGATTTTATACATTAACGTAGTTCAAAGACCATATTTTTTATTAGGGTTAGATAGATTTTTTTATGAAGAATATTATTTGAATAGTTATATAGTAAAAATAAATAACCTCATTTTTTATTTTCTTCCTGTAATAACTTGTTTAATTCTTTATAAAAGAAATAAATATGATTTATGGATTGGATATAGTACTATTGGAATTTTTTCTCTGTACTTAATTTGGATTGGTCATAAATTTTCTATGTTATTGATTATAGGGTATTTTGTACTTCTAGGATTAAATTTTTTAATTAATGATAAAGCCATAAATAAATACTTAGGACGATTTTTTTTAGTCATAACAAGTTTGCTAATACTAGTAATGGTTCAAAGCAACGTAGTATACGATAGAAATAAAGAAGAAAATTTAGATTATTTAAATGCTCGTTTAGCGCAACAAGGACAACTTTGGTGGGCTCTTTATGGAAAAGAGAATCAACAAAAAACACTAACTAAAGATTTGAGTGACGAGACAAGAACGTTTTACAGAATAGAAGATAATGAAAATGATTTAATAAATTCTGGGATGTACAAAATAATGAGAGAAGTAACGCCCGAAAATATTTTTTTGCAAAAAGTTTTCATTAAAAAAAGTAGGTACGCTTATTCAACTCCAGCATCTCTATACTTTTACTTTGGGGCTATTGGAGCTTTAATATTTTCAGCTCTATCAGCATTAGTTTATTTCGTCATAGTAAAAACTTTAATGAATGCTGTTTTAAATCGTCAATTATTTACAATGATAGTAAGCGGAAGAATGTTATTTATAAGTCATTTTGTTTTAATGCAATCTGATTTCAACAAATTATTTTCAATAGAAGTACTTTTTATAATATTTTTCTTTTCTATAAAGTATTTAATAAATCTAAGAAAAAAAATGATCTGGGGTATTGTGAATGTCTAAGGCTTCAAAGAGAAAAGTATATATGTGTTCGACACCTTATCATTTATTATACGCTCTTGTAAAAGAAATTAATGAGGAAGATGAAGTATGTATTTATTTGTCATCATATGACCATAAAATTATGGATTACTATGAGAATGTTTTGACTAATTCATCGTTTAAAAAAATCACTTTTTTTACAAGACGAAGAAAAAAAATAGAGGATTATCTATTTTTAGGATTCATAAAAGATAGGTTTGAATACAAAAAGTTATTCCGTAAGAATTCAATAGATGAATTAGTTATATTTCCTTGGAATATAAATACTTTATACATTCATGTTAACTATTTTTTTAAAAAGAATAGCAATATAAGTTTTATTGAGGATGGAATTACAGCTCATCAAATACAACCTAAAAATTTCTATTTTTCTATTTTGAAAAAGTATATTTATCGAATCTCTGATTATAAAAATTATAAAAAAGTTAATAAATTAGTTGTTAATGATATTACTAAATATGATGAAAAAACATTTGGACTTTGTAAAATATATGAGGAGTCTTTCGAAGATATTTTTAATTCAATTTCGAATGAAGACAAAAGAATGATTTTAAGCTTTTTTAGTAAAGAAATTACTTATGAAAAAGATATAAAAAAAGAATTTATTAAGAAAAGTATAATTATACTAACACAGCCACTTTCTGAAGATGGATACGAGAAAGAAGATAGTAAAAAAGAAATGTATGATCAAATCGCTAATGAATATATTGAAATGGATTATTTAGTATATTTCAAAAAACATCCTAGAGATTTAAGTGAATATGATATTGAAAAGGATGAAAGAGTAATTACACTAAATAAATTTCTTCCATCTGAACTATTAGCTGTAAGCGGTATAGAATTTGACATTGCATTAGGTATATGCACAAGCGCAATCGATAACATAAATGCAAATAGAAAAATAAATTTAAAACCGAATTATTTTTATGGTCGGTAAAGAGGAGTATTTTTATGAAGAATACAATAAATTTAAATAACTTGACAATTGGAATCAAACATGCTCCAGTAGTAATCGCTGAAATTGGTATCAATCACGAAGGCGACTTAAATGTAGCTAAACAAATGGTAGATGCAGCATACAAAGCAGGTGCTGAAATCGTAAAACACCAAACTCATGTTGTAGAAGATGAGATGAGTGCAGCTGCTAAAAACGTGATTCCAGGCAACACAGATGTATCCATTTATGAAGTAATGGAACGTTGCGCATTAAATGAAGAAGATGAAACAGAACTTAAACGCTATGTAGAAGAAAAAGGAATGATTTTTATCAGTACACCGTTCTCTCGTGCGGCAGCTGATCGTTTAGAACGTATGAATGTACAAGCTTATAAAATTGGCTCAGGTGAGTGTAATAACTATCCGTTAATTGAACATGTGGCTTCATTCGGTAAACCGATGATTGTCTCAACAGGAATGAATGATATTGAAAGTATCGAAAAAACAGTAGCCATTTTAGAAAAATACAACGTCGAATATGCATTATTACACTGTACGAATGTATATCCTACACCACCGCATTTAGTTCGATTAGGTGGAATGCAGGAACTTCAAGAGAAATTCCCGAATGCAGTCATCGGTCTTTCAGATCACACTGTCAATAACAATGCGTGTTTAGCAGCAGTAGCACTGGGTGCTTCGATTTTAGAACGACACTTTACAGATTCGATGGATCGTCCTGGTCCTGATATCGTTTGTTCAATGGATCCAAAAAGCTTGACCGAATTAATTGAAGGAAGCCGTGAAATCTTCCAAATGCGTGGTGGGAAAAAAGAAGCAGCAGCTGAAGAGCAAGTAACAATCGACTTTGCTTTTTCCACGGTTGTGGCTATCTCTGATATTGAAGAAGGAGAGGCTTTCACAAAAGATAATATTTGGGTAAAACGTCCTGGAACAGGTGAAATTAAAGCGGAACACTATAATGATATCCTTGGAAAAATAGCAACTCGTAAAATTTCGAAAGAGGATCATATTAACTGGAATGATTTAAAATAATGAATTCCAAAAAGCTTTTAGCGTCTGGAGCTATATATACGGTTAGCAATATTTTTGTCAAAGGTATTAATTTTTTGACAATACCTATTTTTGCAGCGATTATGACTCAAGAAGCATTTGGAGGATTTTCTCTTTATGCTTCTTGGGTTGCAATTTTTTCAATAGTTATAGGACTTCAGACAAATAGTGTATTAAATATAGGAAAGCGCGATTATCCGAATGAGTATAAGCATTATTTAAATACAGCCCTATCCATTTCCACTATTTTTTTCATTATAGTTTTTTGGTTGATTTTTATTTTTAAAAATTATTTAGCAAATATATTGAATTTTTCTCCTAATATAATCTTAGTGTTATTTATTCAAAGTTATTTGTCATATATCTTTGTTTTTATCAATTCTTATTTTGTATTTGAAGAGAAACCAAAATCTTATTCTATAGTCGCATTTGTATACACACTTTTTAATGTGTTGCTTTCGTTAATTTTAGTATTGAATTTCGAAAATGATCAAATTATTGCTAGAATTTATGGAATGTTTATCCCTTCTGCTATACTGACAGTGATGTTTTACTTCACTATATATAGTAAAACAAGAGTTTTGTTAGAAAGAAAATTTGCAGCAGAAATTTTTATTTTGTCATTTCCAATTATTTTGCATGGATTGGGCAATCAAATTTTGATGCAATTAGATCGAATTATGATTTCAGATTTTTTAGGTCTAAAGGCGAATGCACTTTACAGTTTTGGTTACAACGTAGCATTAATATTGAATGTAGTCTGGTCTAGTTTAAATAGCGCTTGGGTACCATGGTATTTCGAACAAGATCGTTTAGGAAATTTTGAAAAAATAAAAGAATTTGCTAAGAACTATACCTATATATTTACGTTCATTACTATAGTGTTTTTATTTGTCTCACCTGAAATAGTTCAATTAATGGGGAATGAAGTATACGAGAAAAGTAAAAACTTTGTACCTTGGATAATAGCTTCTTATTTTTTGGTATTTCTCTACAGCTTTCCAGTTAACGTCGAATTTTTAAAGAAAAATACTAAATTAATTCCTATTGGAACTTTATTAGCAGGAGTGAGTAATTATTTTTTAAATTTATTCATGATTCCTGTTTACGGTATTATGGGAGCAGCACTTGCCACCTTGTTCTCATACATTCTTTTATTTGTATTTCACTATGTATTAGTAAAGATTATTTACAAATATAATGATATACATATTGGGATTTTAGGAGGAAGCTTTATATTTATCATTTTCAATACGATTTTGTGCGTTTATTTAATCGAAAATATTTTAATGAGATATATTCTACTTTTACTATATTTTCTAGTAGCAGCAATTTGGTATAAAAAAATTAAAACTAAGGGGATATTTAATTGAAAAAGATAGTCTTTTTAACAGGTACACGAGCAGATTATGGAAAACTAAAATCCCTTATGAAAAAAATAAAACAGCATAACGGCTATGAGCTTAGTATTTTCGTGACAGGAATGCACATGCTCTCAAAATATGGATCAACTCATATAGAAATCGAAAAAGATGGCTTTTCAGAAGGTATCTATAAATTCATTAATCAACATGAGGGTGTTGGGATGGATACTGTTTTAAGCAATACAATCATGGGTTTCGGTAATTATATAAAGGAAGTAAAACCGGATTTAATCATCATTCACGGGGATCGCGTAGAAGCATTAGCTGGTGCAACGGTTGGTGCATTGAATAATGTAAAAGTACTGCATATTGAAGGTGGGGAAGTGTCAGGAACGATTGATGAGTCTATTCGTCATGCAGTCACTAAATTTTCTCATCTTCACCTTGTGTCTAATGAACAGGCTAAAAATCGAGTAATTCAATTAGGAGAACCAGAGGAATCTATTCATATTTTTGGTTCTCCGGATTTAGATGTTATGTTCTCAAATAGTCTACCTGAATTGAAAGACGTAAAAAATCATTATGACATACCTTTTGAAGAATATGCTGTCGTGATGTACCATTCCGTCACAACTGAAGTTGATTTGCTGAGTAATAAGGTCAAAGAGTTTGTAGACGCACTAGTCGAATCTAATAAGAACTATATTGTTATCTATCCAAACAATGATGAAGGTAGTTCGATTATTTTAAATGAGTATGCTCGATTAAATTGTAATGATCAGTTTAAGATATTCCCTTCTATACGTTTTGAGTCATTTTTGACATTGTTAAAAAATGCAGAGTTCATTATCGGAAATTCTAGTGCAGGAATTCGTGAAGCGAGCGCATATGGAGTTCCATCTATTGACGTAGGAACTCGTCAAAGTGGTAGATACGAAAATATCAATACTATAATTTCTACGCATGAAGAAAAAGATATGTTACTCAATTCAATTAATAAAACATCGATAATTGAAAGATTGCCGATTTCACATTATGGAAGTGGAAATAGTGCAGATATATTTATTGAAATTTTAGAGAACGGCCATATTTGGGAATCAGAACAACAGAAAAAATTTGTCACGATAGACCTATAAAAGGAGGGATTTAAATGTATCAAGGAAAACGGATTTTAGCTGTTATTCCTGCTAGAGGTGGCAGTAAAGGAATTCCTAAAAAAAATCTAAAAATTGTTCAAGGGAAAAAACTTATTGAATATACATTAGACGCTGCTATCGCTTCAAAGTATGTTGATCATATTTTTGTATCTACTGATGATAGAGAAATCGCTGAAGTTGCCGCCTCTAATGGAATCAATGTTCCTGAGCTAAGACCTGCGCACCTAGCAACCGATAAATCTAAAACGATTGATACAATAATTCATACACTTGAATATCTTTATACCAATAAAAATGAGCAATTTGATTACGTTATCCTTCTGCAACCTACACAGCCATTAAGAACAAATCGGCATATTGATGAATCTATTGAATTGATTATAGATAAAAATTGGGATTCTTTAATAGGAGTATCTCCAGTGAAAGACCACCCTTCACTTATTAGAAGTATTTCTAATGAAATCGTCGAACCTTTAATCCAGCAAACGAGCACTATAAGAAGGCAGGATTTTAAAGCATATTTTAAAGTGAACGGTGCTATTTATATTAATAAGATTGATGATGATTTCAATTCTAATACGAGTCTTAATGATAATAAATATGCCTACATAATGAGTGATTATGAGGATATCGATATTGATGAGGTAAAAGACTTAGAACTATTTGATTTCACATTAACAAATAGTAAAAAAAATTAAAAAAGGGAGGTTTTTTTTTGATTTTAGTTGTGGGTGGAGCAGGTTACATCGGAAGTCATGTTGTGAAAAAACTTTTGGATAACGGAAAAAATGTAGTTGTTTTAGATAATTTAACAACTGGACATCGGAAATCAATTGATGCTAGAGCAGATTTTTTAGAAGGTGATATTGGTTCTAAAAAGAGTTTAGATGAATTATTCTTAAAATACGACATTGAATCTGTCATGCACTTTGCTGCAAGTAGTCTAGTAGGAGAATCGGTAAAAAATCCTGCTAAATATTATGAGAACAATGTTTCCAATACTCTAACTCTATTGACTAAAATGATGGAGTATAATGTAAAGAATTTTATTTTTTCATCGACAGCCGCTACTTATGGATTAACAGAAGATGAACTGATTACAGAGGAAACAACATTAAATCCAATCAATCCTTATGGGCGTTCAAAATTAATGATAGAACAAATCGTTCAAGATTTTCATGTGGCCTATCAATTAAATTATGTGATATTGAGATATTTCAATGCTGCAGGTGCTGATCCTTCTGGAATAATTGGTGAAAATCATGATCCAGAAACCCACTTAATTCCACTGGTGCTGAAAAATCTATTAGGTGAAAGAGAGAGTATTACAATATTTGGAGAAGATTATGATACTTTCGACGGTACTTGTATCAGAGATTATATTCACGTTAATGATTTAGCTGAAGCACATATCTTATCTTTAGAAGCACTTTTAGCAAACCGTTTTAAATCAAAAGTGTATAATTTAGGAAATGGAAACGGATATTCAGTCAAAGAAATTGTAGATATGTGTGAAAGAGTTTCTTCTAGGAAAGCTAATGTATTGATAGGGGATAGAAGAAGCGGTGATCCTTCTAAATTAGTTGCCGATGCTACCATAATCAAAAAAGAACTGAACTGGAAACCTGTGTTTAATTTAGAAAAGATAATTGAACATGCTTGGAATTATCATTCTCAAAATCAAGAAATGATAAAACAGTAAGGTAAATATTAAGCAGTTGCTTAGGGCAGAATAGGAGTGCAAACTTGTGCGACGTAAACGTACATAGTTTTGCACTCCTTTTGTGAAAGAATATCAGCACTCTTAAATTCATCCTAGAATTTAAGTTGTAAACAAGAACATTGAAGAGAAGAAATACTAATAAAACTCGAAATCGATTATATACACTTTTGAAGCAATCATAAATCGTATTTCATTGATAAGATTGCGAAAGAGTTATCTGAACTAGCGTACTACTAAAAAATATGATGATGAATCTTTAGAAAGTAGTACTTCATAATGGAGCATGATGTATGTCATCTGTCGGGATGAAATAATGGAGAACTTTTTAAAGGAATATTCGTTAATGGAAAAAAATCTACGAGTCAACAAAAAGTAAACGAGATATTATGTACATATGGATTTGAAAGGTCCGTTGTCGACATCGAATTCTACTTAATATCGACAAAGAGAAAAAATACTTTTAAAAAAATTACAAAAAGGTAGTTTGATATTTTATTCTATTTCAATAGCGTAAGCACTGCTTCACTCTGTTTCATGGATTGGCTTAGCATCGCTTGTGCGCTTTGAAGAAGAACCTGATTTTGTGATAATGACATGGCTTCCTTTGGAATGTCGGCATCCCCGATTCGCGATTCAGACATCGTTAAGTTAAGGTGATAATTCTCAGAATAACGTAACGCATGTTCTAGCCTGTTCGTGTAAGCACCATATATCGTACGACGGCGAGACATCAACTCCCTTGCCTGATCAATCTGCTCTAATGTCTTCATTGCAGAGGCGTGGTCTTCTACTTGGATTTCGTTCAGACCAATTGCATCGGAGCGACAATCATATAAATCAACACGTAGTAACTGACCCGCATTTGGTCCGATTAGTAAATCGATCGGTTCGAGTGCTTTTTCAATCAGTTCTGCATCTTTAACGATAGCATCTGTCAGACCAGGTGAAATGTTTTCAGCGACGTCTGCAGCTGTTTGTGGTTTGTAGATTTGATTGACGAATGAGTAGGCATCATCTGCTTGAAACTGATTTTCTGCAGAGGGATCTCCGCCATAAAAATCAACTCCGAATAAGTACGATTGAATATTATTTGAAGCGAGTGTTTGGGTAACGGTATCTCGTGTCGCACGACTCGAAGCTTCATCGTATGTATCTGTCAGAATGACGAAGATTTTTTTACTGTTCGAGCGGTATCCCAAATCTTTTGCTTTCTCACCAGTTGGTGCGAAATCGACTAATTGATCATACACATTGATTGATCCCCCACGACTTTGATGATGCGTCTCGATGTATGAAGTGACTTGTTTTGAATCGTGATTAAGAGAAGAGTAGGTTCCTGGTTTGCTCATATTGACACTAACAGTTCCGATGTTGACGTTTCCGTACTGTGATAAATTTTCTGCGAACGAAGAAATACCAGCATTGACGAGTGAAATTTCTTCTGCCATCGTTCCAGAGTCATCGATGAAGAACACGATATCAATCGCTGTTGATTGACTCTCTCCAGGAGTGAATTCTGTAGGAGGACTCAGAACTTTTTTTGTGTTGAACTCGGTATTATTTGCGATGTCGTCGATCGATGACTTGATGGCATCGAGTTCTTTTTGAATCATTCGTCGATCATCTGCAGTCAAGGTACCCGTTGCTGCTTGTAACGTCAATTCACGCATACGAGCTAAATTGGGATCAATGATTAATCCCATACCTGATTCAGCGGTATCTAGTAAGGAAAGTCCGTCTTTAATATTTCGCTTGACGGTTTCAAGACCACGGATTTGAGCTTTCATCATTTCAGAGATTGCTTTTCCTGCAGCATTGTCTGGTGCTCGATTTAATTTAAGACCAGACGAGAGACGTTCCATAGAACTTCGAATCCTAGCATCCGATTGCGTCATATTATTATAAATATTAAGTGAGTTAGTTACGTTCAAAGTAAGGGTACAAACGTGTACCTCCACATCCTTTCGTTTAAATGGTTCATTCTACATATAAATAATAACATTATTGGTTAATAATGTTTTCAATAATATGGAATGATTGTTCAATGAATGATAAAAAATTGATGATGGCTACAAAGAAACAGAGACTTACACGGATTTTGTGCCTAGAAAAACGATGATATTACATGACAGAGGCATTAAATATCTAGTAGGTACACTAAATTGATTATCCTAGAATCATTGATTTCTTCGTTCACATTGAACGAAGATTTTTTTATGGGAGTCTATCAAAATAATCAAATAAAAAAATGAGATTCATTTGTTTTGAAATAAAAGGCAATCACATTTTTCTATGATACATTGATTTTTGGAATTATTTATTTGTAAATGGAGGAATTTAGTTGAAATCTCATCGTTCAGGTTGGGTTCTGGCAGTAGGTATTGCTTTGTTGACAAGTGATTGCTCAAACTGACGCTGATCAATCAGGGGACTTTACGCTCGTGATTGATAAACAAAAAGCGGGAACTACTTTGAATCTTTCTGCTACTGATGAAGCAGGAAATACAAGTGAAGTCATGAAAATTAAAGTTCTTGACTGTACAGCTCCTGTGATTACTAAAGTCAATGAAGTGTCGGATCAGTCAACGACTGTTTCTGGAACAACAGAAGCCGGTGCTACACTAATCGTTAAAAAGAACAGCAGTGAACTAGTTCGAGGAAAAGCTGATGATAAAGGAACCTTTAGCCTGAACATCTCAAAGCAAGCTGCTAAAGAAAAACTCACCATTACGGCAGTCGACGCCGCGAACAATAGTAGTGAAGAAAATTCATAACAGTGAGTGATAAAACAGCACCAACGGCACCACAAGTCAACGAAGTGTCGGATCGTGCGACGACGATCAGCGGAAAAGCTGAAGCGAAATCGACAGTCATCGTAACGATTGGAAATGCAGAAAAATGGCGAACGACTACTCGGGTAGATGGAACATTCAGTATTACGAATGAGCGAATGAACGCAGGAACAGAACTTGAAGTAGTGGCTGTCGATGAAGCGAAAAATAGTAGTCCAGTCACAAAAGTCACCGTGAAGGACCGGACTGCACCAACTCAGCCGAAAGTGAATGAAGTCTCAGACCGTTCGATGACGGTCACCGGAACGACCGAGAAAAATGCTAAAGTCATCCTTCAAAAAAATAAGGAAGAACTATCACGGACGACAGCGGATGGGACAGGTCAGTGCACATTGACGGTATCGAAGCAAGCGGTCAGAACAGAATTAGTAATCATTGCGCAAGATGATGCTGGAAATGCAAGTACACCACTTAGTGTCTTCGTAGTCGATAAAACTGCCCCTGCACAACCGACTGTTGAAACGGTAACGGATCTCCTCGATACCGTTAAAGGAAAAGCGGAAGTGGATAGTACAGTTACCATCAAGGCAGGATCAACGGTCTTGGGAGAAATGACCGTGAAAGAGGACGGTCTTTATGCGATCATCATCGGAAAGCAAAAAGCAGGAACCGTATTAACTGTCACGAGTACGGATAAAGCAGGCAACGTGAGTCAAGCGGTCGAGATGAAAGTACTCGACCGGACGGCTCCAGCCATCCCAGTCGTCACGGAAGTAACAGATCAATCGACTTCTATCAAAGGGACGGCAGAAGTAGATTCTACAAATACAGTCAAAGTCGGTACGGCAGAACTGACAAAAGGCGTAGTAGGGAAAGACGGAACATTTAACCTTGCTATCGCGAAACAGAAGCCTGGAACAGTTCTTGCGCTCATCAGTACGGATGGTGCGGGGAACGCTAGTAAATCAATTGAAGTGAAAGTACTCGATCGAACGGCACCTGTCGCTCCTACACTATCTGAAGTAACAGATCAAACGGTCATGATTTCAGGGAATGCAGAGGTCGATGCTGTGATTTCTATCAAAGTAGGAAATACTGAAATTGGGAAAACGACCGTAGATAAATCTGGCATGTTCCAAGTGACGATTCCGAAACAAACGGCAGGTACGACATTGACGGTGACAGCGACAGACGCTGCAGGAAATATAAGTCCAATCGTCACGTCGCTTGTAGCTGATAAAACGGCACCTTCTCTTCAAGTGAGTCAAATCACCAATCAATCGGTTCGTATCACCGGTACTACAGAAGCCAAAGCCAAGGTGCAGATGGTCTATGCTACGAAAGTCATAGAAAGAACTGCTGATACGAATGGCGAATTTAGTTTTACGATAACGGCACCGAAAACAAATGAAGAGTTCAGCTTTACGGCATCGGATAGCCCAGGAAATAAAAGTGATGTCCTGAAAATGAAAGTGACTGATGCGACGCTACCTGTTCTTAAAGGAGCGATGGATGTCACGATTGAGGCAGGAACGACTTTTGATACAAAACGCAATGTCGTAGCAACGGATGAGACGGACGGGGACCTATCGAAGTCCATTTTGATTGCCGGAACAATCGACAGCAAGAAACCGGGTCTTTACAGTCTGACGTACAGCGTAAAAGACCGAGCTGGAAATGAAGCGAAGATGATTCGCCGCGTTACGGTCAAAGATACGATCAAACCTGTCCTTTCGGGTGTGACGAATCAATCGATCAATCTAAACAGTACGTTTGATCCGAAAAAAGGGATTACGGCAAAAGATAACATCGACGGAGACGTGACGAAGAGCATTCAAGTGTCAGGCAGTGTCAATTTGAAGAAGGTCGGGACGTACACGTTGACGTACAACGTCGCAGACCGTTCGGGCAATACAACGACGCTGGTTCGTAAAATCACCGTCAAAGATAATGTCAAACCAATTATTACAGGAGCGAAGTCCAAAACGATCAAGTACAAGTCATCGTTCAATTCCAAAGCGGGAGTTTCGGCGAAAGATAACGTGGATGGAACATTAACGAAATCCATCAAAGTAACAGGAAGTGTCAATACAAAACGAAAAGGAGTATATCCACTTTCTTATTCCGTAAAAGATAAGGCAGGAAATAGCACTAGCGTGAAAATCAAGATCACAGTGAAATAAACGAAGGACGGTTTAGATATAACATCTAAATCGTCTTTTTTTGTTTAAAATAAAGTAAATTTTTCTATTTAATGGTATTTTATAAAAGGTTGGAAAAATGAGGAGGGTGCGATATGAGATGGCATCAATGGGTAACTGGCATCGTATTAGCGACAAGTGGTTTAATCTGGTCGGATACGATTCAGGCAGAAGAGAATAAGCAGGATACGAATCGTGTCATCGTGCAAGTGAAGGGTCAAAATCTTAAAGAAACATCAAAAGAAGTCCTTTTGAAAAAAACGCATAAATCATCACTATACCGTGTGAATGTACCGAAAGGACAATCCATTGAAAGCTATATAAAAGAACTGAAATCGCAAGAAGAAGTCATGTCGGTGGAGCCGGATCATCGTATCTCAAGGTTTTATACACCGAATGATCCGGATTTGGATCTTCAAGAGCATCATGAGAATATCCAGACCAAAAAGGCATGGGATAAAACGAAAGGTAGCGGGAATATCGTCGTAGCCATCATCGATGATGGAATAGATCCTTATCACGAGGACTTGGAAGAAAATATTGTCGATCCGTATGACATCGTAGACGACACAGACGAATGGATGCCAGTAGGAGAACATGGGACGCATGTTGCTGGCATCATTGCGGCGGAAATCAATAATACGGTAGGTGGGGCTGGTGTCGCACCTAAAACGAAAATCATGCCGATTAACGTATTTCAGGATGAAGATGCTTATGCATCGGATACCATTGAAGCCATTTATCGCGCTGTCGATCACGGGGCAGATATAATCAACCTGAGTTTAGGAAACTATTACTATAGTGCAATCTATCAAGAAGCAATTGATTACGCACATGAGGCGGGTGTCGTCGTTGTTGCGGCAGCTGGAAACGAATCCACCGACGAACCGGCATATCCGGCATCGTATGATCATGTTGTGTCTGTCGCTTCGACGACACCTTGGGACGATACATCGTATTTTTCAAATTATGGACCGACGATTGATGTGTCTGCTCCTGGCAGTTATATCTATTCTACCTTGCCAGAAGATGATTATGGTGAGATGAGCGGAACATCGATGGCATCTCCTGTCGTTGCGGGTGTCGCTGCATTGATCAAAGCCAATGAACCGAATCTAACAGGTGATCAAATCGTCACACGATTATTTGAAACGGCAGATGATTTAGGCACGAAAGGAAAAGATGAGGATTATGGTTATGGGCGAGTGAATGCACTATCAGCAGTCAGTTACTCTCGGTACAGTTCGCTCCTCGTCGATCCGTTTTCTGATCAAGCGACGCAAGTTACTGGTCAACTACCATATGACGTAACGGGTGGAACGATTTCTGTTTACAACGCTTCAAATCGAGTCATTGGACAAATTAAACAAAGTCAAAAGGGTAAATTCGCGATTCCGGTTCCGAAGCAAGTCGGTGGATCTACTTTGTCTATCTCAGTAGAAGACGATCAGAAGTACAGAAGTCCTGTCACGACGATTAAAGTTTTAGATAAAACAGCTCCAGCTGTACCAAAAGTCAATGCTTTTTCAGATGCAATGACGACATTGACAGGAACAGCAGAAAACAAAAGTACGGTCATAGTCATGAATGGAACGAAAAAAATCGGACAAGCTACGACAAGTTCAGGAAAATTCACTGTTAAGCTGTCGAAGCAAAAAGCAGGAACGATGCTGACGATCTACGTACTAGACGCAGCAAAAAATAAGAGTAAGTCGGTCTCCGTTAAAGTTTCGGATAAAACAGCACCACCGATGCCGACGTCGAGTGCCGTAACAACGAAGAGTACGAGTCTGACTGGAAAGACAGAACCGAAAGCGACGGTCTATCTGTATAAAGGAAAAACCAAACTGGCTACGAAAGTAGCAGATGCAAAAGGAGCATATACATTTACGTTCAAGGCACAGTCTAGTGGAACCAAGCTATCGTTGTACGCTATCGATGCAGCAAAAAATAAGAGTAAAACCAAGATGATTACAGTGAGTGTTTACAAAAAGAGTAATGCGACCTACTTGAAAGATCATTATGCTGCTTCTAAAAAAGGTACGATATATAAAGCGGAAGCAAAATTGTATGACAAAATGAAAATTACAGGTAAAAAAGCGATTTACGGTGTAGATAGCACTGGTTGTTGTGTATTTGGTAAGGTCAAAGGACAATTTATATACGGTACGATTGGTTATGATGACAATTACCCGAATCATGTGGGTGACATCATGACGATGCCTTCATTCGATGGACGAAAAATCAAATGGACTGAAGTCACAAGTGCTTTAGGAAAGCCAGCAGTACATCGAAAAACAGGAAAAAATGAATGGGATAAAATGCTTTATACAGTGAGCGATAAGACTGTAATGAACTATAGAAGAGCAGGTACAGTTGAGTATAAGCCGACTAAAAAGACAACTTTTTGGGCAGATTATGATTATGACGGATACGTGCGAGCGTTCGGGCTGAGATACTTTTAAAAATAGACAGGGTAGGTGCGAAGTCGCATCTACCCTGTCTATTTTTTATGAAGTTTTACTGGGCAGGTATTTAAAAGACAACTATTGCATAGATTACTCAGATTGTTTCCTTGTGTCTCTTGTGTCTTTAGAAATTATTAAATAATCTAGCAAACCCTCTTCTTTTAACGGTCGACTAAAAATAATAGCCTTGGAAATAATCATAGCCTTCTCGAGTGAACCGGTCTGCTTGTTCGACTGCCACACCCTCGATCAAGACTTCCATCTCCAGGTTATGCCCGAGTTGAATTATCGATTGCACGATAGCTTGTTGATTCTTGCCGGTAAATAACGGAACTGATGAACGAACAATCAATCTTCAACAACTGAATTGGTAATGAACTAAGCTGTTTAAAAACGAATACCCGGTACCAAAGTCGTCGAGGAAAAAACGAATACTAAGTGCTTGCAATCGTGCTGATTTTTCATAGGTCGCTGTCTCATACGATATAGCGGCGGACTCATTGATTTCAAATTCTAGGTGTGCAGGATCCATTCCTGTCTCCGCGCGAATCGTTTCGACGCGACGTAAGAACTTTTGACTCAATAAAGATGTAAACTGCACATCCTTCTTTTATCATATACATTTTTTTAAGTAACATCTTCCTGTTGAGGGTAAATCAAAACGAACTGATCATAAATGAAGACCAATGAGGATTTTATGGTCGAGTAGCTTCGTATACTGGAGCGTATGAAAGAATTCATTGCCGAAGTCACACGGTAAGAGTTGGATATGAATCATGTGGTAGCTGTAAGACAAGTTCGGGTGTGCCTTTAGTATGTTCAGAATCGTCTGTTCTTGGGATGCCGGGCTGATGTCGTAGATGTGGAAAGAGATGATGTTATGACAGATGCGAAACGGGGCGATCGTGAGGATGAACGGTTTATGGTGGGCGAAACGATGTTCTGTTGAAACAGTCGAACCGGTGATGACGAGCTCGTTGGGAGTGATCCGTAATTTCGGGTGCCAAAAGTCTTTAAATTCAATCGCGATGACGTCACGTAAATCTTCTTCCAAGACATGAGTGGTGACGAGAATATCCGAGGGGTTACCGAGATAATCGTTATCCGTGTTCATAAGTAGGCTCCTTTGGGTGGAATCAATGATGGGTGAATCGGGGTAAGTACATATACGTGGTCTCTTCTATCCGAAACGGAAAGGGATTCAATGATATTGTAACTTTTTTCCTTATTTTTTTGTTCGCTCATTAAGTGTTTAGGGAAAGCGATTCTTGATATTTCATCGAAAATCAATCGTGTACTCCATCGGGCTGTCAGGTCAGTCCACTATAAAAGGAGGAACTAGCTATGACCCACTATGACTATCTCGATCAGTATTTATTGAGCGACTGCTCGCGGTCAGCTCATACGATCAAGGCGTACCGAAGTGATCTCCGGCAGATGCGCCTGCATCACGTCGACTGGTCAGTCGCGTCCTTACAACGTTACTTTCAGTGGATGAAAGCTCATTATAAGCCGTCGACGATTTTGCGACGTTATCATGTCTTACATCGACTCGGAAATGTCCTCGTCGAACGGCGACGCCTTAAAAAGAATCCGATGGGCGAGATCCGTCCGATCGTCCATCAACGTCTCCAAGATGAGACCTATCATGATAGTGAAGAGTTGATCCCTGTGATTCGACAGATCCAAGATCCAACCTATCGCCTCTTTTTCGAGGTGCTCAGCCAAACGGGCCTCCGCTTCATGGAGGCCCGTTTGTTGACGGTACAGGATTTTGATTTAGTAAAAGGTGAATTGTATGTTCGTTACGGCAAAGGCGGGCGGACACGAACCGTTCCGATCGGGGAAGCACTCCGCGATAAGATCAGTCTATTTTTAGCGGAGCGCACGACCGGCTACTTATTTCAGTCCGTTACTGGGCGGATGGTTAACGAACATGCAGCCAGAAAGTCACTTCGCGAGGTAGGATTCACGTATCTAGGGCGTCACGTTCGTCCGCATATGCTCCGGATCGCCTATGCGACCTATCTCTATCAACAAGCCGGTTTGAAGCTGCTTGATATAAAACGTCTGCTTGGTCACGCCAGTATCTCGACGACAGAAGGATATATCCGCAGTCAGACGAATCATGTCCGGGATGTTCTTAATCGTCTGTCCGCTTGAGTCGATTGACCGATGTATGGGCAATATCCTGCAACGGTAGGACGTAGTGTTGCGTCGTCCGGACATCGCTGTGACCGAGCAGGCGCATGATTGTCAGAATGTCCGTCTGATGCACGTGATAAAGTGTCGTCGCAAACGTCACCCGGATGTCGTGTGGGCGAATGATTCGTCCGAGACATACTTGACTTGCTTCTCTTAAGACACTGCGAAACTTTGCCGGATTGACGGGGCGTCCGCTGTCTTCGCAAAACAGTGGGATGGCGTCAGGACGGATCGTTTCGATGTAACGCGTCAGTACATCGCGCAATGCATGATGCAGCGGAACCTGACGTGATTGATCGCCTTTACCACTCCGGACGAGTAACTGATCGCGCGCAAAGTCAACATCTGCGAGGTGCAAGTCACGGGCTTCTGAAAACCGCAGTCCCGTGTGCAAGAGAAGAAAACTAAAGGCATAGACAGTCTCGTCGCAAATCGTCTCAAGGACACGATGGACGTCGTCGTACGTGAAGGCAAGTCGTCGGTAGGGTGCGGGAACCGGTTTTTTGACACGAGCCAACGGATTCGCCCCGAGCGAACCTTCAACGACCAGTTGATCGAACAGGATTGAGAGAGCATGCAGTCGACGGGCGGCAGTCGCTGGGGCGTAAGTGTCGCGTAGGAACTTACCATAGCGTTGCAGCGACGGAACATCGATTCGTTCGACATGACGACAGAGATGCCGTACGTCCGAGCGATAGGCTTTTTTCGTCAAGGGACGATAGTCCGCCTGTTCGATGATCGCGAGTAAGCGTTCTTGGTAATAGATCATCATCTGAGAAGGAACTGGACTTTCTGCCGGAGTTCCGACTTCAATGAACGGAGTCGCGCTGGTGAGTAACCGAGCGTCTCTTCCGTGCCGTGCATCAAGGCTTCGAGAAACGTGTACTCCTTATTCGACAGATCTCGTTTGAGTTCACTGAGGAGATAATGAAAGGACACGTTTGGTGCCCGAGGGAGTTCCGGCATCGTCTCGACTGCGACTTCAGTCGCAAGCGTCCGGTTACGGGTCGCTAAGTAGTCGAGCATCGCGCCCTTTGCCCGAATCCGGGCGAAGGTGACGGTCATGACCTTTCCTTCTTCAATTGATTTCCAAAGTCGGAGTAGGGCAGCTTGCCGGCATTCATCATGTTCGTTCGGATGGATCGAGAGACGGGACAGGAGAGAGTTGACGAGGGGAATCCAGTTGCGTAGTAAGTCGTTCATGGGTATCCGTTTCTTCAGATATGCATATCTATTATGTATTCCGCGGTAGTTTTAGTATAAGTAAAGTTATCCTGAAAGCGATCGCGCTAGAATGCGGGTTTATCTGAAGAGAACTGGTAGATTGACGAGGAATTGCATCACCTACGCTACTTAAAAGTTGAAGAAACCGTTGGCATGATTGAAGAAATGGAGCGTTGCGTCCGGCGGATAACTCTACTTATCCGCTGGGGTGTTCGGAATAATTCAGCATCAAATTTCAGAAAATAAATTTCAAAATTAGATTGATGTTATTTGAAACATAGTGATGAAATAGAAATGGATAAATGTTACAGTTGTCGTAATCCGTGACAAAGGAGGAATTGTCAAATGAAATGGATGAAAGGGCTCGTCGTACTCGTCATGATGCTGGTGTTGCTCGTCCCGACTTCGATTGATGCCAAAACCATGTCAAACGCCAAGTACTTGAAGAAACAGTTCGCAGCAGCAGAGAAAGGAACATTGCTGGATGCGAAAGCAAAACTGTATGATCGCTTCATCATCAAAGGAAAAGACGCCAGTTATGGGGTCGACGAAACGGACTGCTGTGTGTTCGGCAAGTTGAAAGGAAAGAATCTGTACTCGGAGTTTCGTTTCAGCGCGAAGTATCCGGAGGATGTCGGTGTCTTGATGACGTTACCGAAGCTCGACGATCGGAAGATCAAGTTAAGTGAGGTCAAGAAAGCACTCGGTAAACCGGATGAGCATGAGAAGCTGAAAAAAGGCGAAGTGCCGGCGAAGATGATTTTCCTGATCAAAAAAGAAAAGTATCTCAACTTCAAGCAAGAAGGTACCTACTATTATAACGTCAGCAAAAAAGCGCTGCTTTGGTTTGATTATGATACAAAAGGATATGTCCGCGCGATTGGTGTTTCTGCGACGGATCGATGATATTTATATTAGACATACGAGAGGGTTCCGGTATTGTGCCGGGATCCTCTTTTCGTTTTTATATAGTCATCGTTTATCAGTAGGATTGGTTGTGAATAGGGTCGCAAAAAACATTTCAAAATATTATACAAGAATAAATAAATTATAAGAATTAATAATAGTGATAGAAAAATGGAAAACGGAAGTTTTTTCTAATTTAGACTTTATTATTTGAAAAGTTATGATAGGATTTTTTTTATGGAGACGAATTGTAATATTTAGTGTAAAAAAGAATGAAAAATTAGGAGGAAATGTAAATGAAAAAAAGTACTTACGTTAACAGCAATATCAACACTCTCTTGTAGGCTTGCTTTTGCACCATAAGCAGATGCGTATAGAGCTACCAAAACTTTGAATAATGTCACGGCAAAAGCGGACTTACCTTATTTCTCTGATTTTAATAATTGCGGAAATTATAAAGCGTACAGCTCTACGACACGGAAGGACTTTAAAAAGTTACAACATCACGTCAGGTTTAATGCAACGGGAGGCAGTGTTTCTTTCGGTGGTGTCGGTGTTAGCGGTAGTGGAACGAGTCCAGGATATTCAAAGTCAACAAAAAGTAAAACATATTATAGTTCAGGAAATGTATGCGGTAGTGGATTTATCATGTACTTAGGAATGTCAACGACTACACATGTGGAGTAGAGCAACCGAACGTATACAGCTACTGCAAAAATTTAATCATTCACACATAATCTAATCATTCCTTTTACACCAACCTTACGCATTATGAACAGGAAATCGATATCATATGAAAAAATTAACCTTTCTTTGTATCAGTTTTTTATTCATATTAGCTGGTTGTAGTCAAGGTGAAGCGTTCCTCATGACGGTAAAGATGATTATGTCGTTTTGAATCTGTATAGCAGTTTGGCCATGGAGTATGAACTCAAGGTGGATGTAGAGGAAATCAAAAATCATCTAAAGAAGAGGGAATGCAATCTTGGCTACTGTGAGAAAGCGGGAAACTATTCATTCGAAACGAGTGTCTATTTAAAAAATATTTTAAATATTTTAGAGGGTGACGAAATTGCTAGGAGGTTTCGATAAATCGATGATATCAATAAAGGTAAATGACATAAGTTTCAGCTATGGAAGTCAAAGGATTCTAGATGACTTCTCGTTAGAAATACAAAAGCCAGGCATTTATTCACTTTTTGGTAAAAGTGGTTGTGGTAAGACGACTTTAATTAATATCTTGTCGTTGATACAGGCTCCTACGCATGGAGAAGTAGTATTGTTCGACCAAACGCTAGATTTTTCAAACAAAGAAAAGATTGATGAGGCACGTAAACAAATCGCTTATTTCTTTCAAGATTTAAATCTCATTGAAGCATTAACCGTACGTGAAAACCTTGAAATCATATCGTTAATTAATCATCAAAACATTGATGAAGAAAGATTGAAGCGATACAGTGAAAAGATCGGGATGTCGAAGAAGCTGGACGTTCCTGTCAACCATCTTTCAGGAGGAGAACGGCAACGGGCTGCTTTCTTAAAAGTCATGATTTTTGAATACAAATTGATTTTGTTAGATGAACCAACGAATAATTTAGATAAGGAAAACATTGAAATGATCATGGATTTACTAAAAGAAATTAAATCCGATAAAATCATCTTAATCGTTACGCATTCTAATTATGTGGTTAGTCAATCAGATCAAACGTTTAATTTCACTGAATTGAATAGAGGAATTGCCGTATGAAAATGACCGTTTTTCATTATATTAAGAAGAAGTATATGAAACAGCTAAAAAAATTAACTACTTTAAATTTTCTGCTCATCATTTTACTGTTGTTTTCTGTCTTTACAATCTTTATCTCAACAGAAAATATTCGAAATAACATTTTAAATAATGAGCGACTTTCAATGGTACTTATCAACGGGTACACTAAAAACGGTGAGTTCACATATGACACAGAAAAGATAAAGAAGATGGATCATGTTAAAGATTTATCGTACGAATACGAGATCCCATTATCGTATTCAGATGGTGATGGGAACCAGGATTTCATGAACTGTCTGACGCTAAATCCTACGACGCGAGATGCCATCAATTATCATAAATCGGTTAAAGGGAACGAAATCATACTACCTGATTCATTTAAAGGAAGTAAGTTGAAGTTCACTGATATGAAGAACAAGCCGTTGCCCTTAAAACAATCCTACTATACAGGATCAGGTATTTTCTTTTTAAAGGATAAATGCTATTTAGCGCCTCAAACCAGCGCAAAATTGGCAGAGGAAATAAGTAAATCAGATAATTATTCTAGTGCTAAGTCGTTGTTAGTCAATATTACGAAAACAGAGTATATCTATGATTTCGTACAAGATTTTAATAACATGTTTGATGAAGAAAAAGCATATGTATACTATCAAGCAGAAGGATTAGAAAAACTTGTAACAGGTTCTAAAATGTCGATGTATCTGTTGATACTCTTCCAAGTAGTGTTACTTGCTATCGTCTTTATCTTCTATAGAAATAGTTTAAATGCGCTGATCAAAACACTAAATAGAGACTTGTTGTCGTTGTATATCAACGGGTTATCGAGTAAAGAAATTTCTCGACAATTTTATTCAACCATCGAATCCATGAATAAAAAAATATATCTGTATTCCTATGCTCTGATTGCATTATTTGCAGTAGGAATGTGGAAATACATGGGAATGCAGCCGCTTCTGATAATGGTCGCTGGATTAGTCGTTCTATTGTCACTCTTGATTGTGTTGAACAAACGATTCGTGAAGCTATTGATTACTCGGAAAATGAAGAAAGAGTTGTCTAACGACAACATCGTGTCCCAGTTGAGAAACTAACGTTGTTCTACATGCCGTAAGAGATAGAGTAGTTTAACATTTTACGTTGTAATGGAATCAGAAGCTTTTTTGATACCCTTTGGTCATTTAACGATCAAGGGGTATTTTTTTATGCTGATACAGTCATTTAGGATGGATGTCATCAAAATTCGATTCTGTAGCTAAAGTTCTTTTGTCATAATCTGATAAGAATAAATCTCGAATCGCTTCAAATGACAGATTCATTGTCTGTAATATTGTTTGTTGTTTTTGCATTTGTTCTCTCGGTGTGATTGCAAACGATTTCATGATACGCTAGGGGACAGAAAAACCTGTCCAGAAAGAAGGAATTCCCATGCATATTCTTGTCATCGATGATGAGGCGAGCATCCGGCATCTCGTCAAACTGCAACTCGAGCTCGATGGTCAGACGGTCGAGACGGCAGTCGACGGAGCAGCAGCACTCGCCTTGCAGGCAACACAACCCTTTGATTTGATCGTCCTCGATTTGATGCTACCGGATACGACCGGTTTCGATTTGATTCCTAAGCTGCGAAAGACGACGCCTGACTTACCAATCTTGATGCTGACCGCGCGTGATCAGATGAACGATAAAATCATCGGGCTGCAGCTCGGAGCGGATGACTATATGACTAAACCGTTCAATGGAACGGAGCTCGTCTTGCGTGTCAAAAACTTATTGAAACGCACGAAGGCGGTCGCGCCACCCGTACCTGTCGTGACCGATCCATTCTTATCGGTTGATCCCGAAGAACGAGTCATTAGGCTCGACGGTCACCCGTTACCACTGACGTACCGGGAGTATGCGTTGCTCGCACTCTTCCTGACGCATCCGAAACGGGTCTTCGAGCGAGATGAACTGCTCGAACAGGTCTGGGGTTTTGACTTCTCCGGTCAGACTCGTGCTGTCGATATCATGGTCCAACGCTTGCGGAAGAAACTCGGAGCGCAAGGCGAACGGATCAAGACGATTTACGGTGTCGGCTACAAGTGGATCGACGCATGAAGCTACGCCAAGTCATTACGGAAAACTTCGTCTTGCTCCTCGTTCCGGCACTGCTAGTACTCTTCTTGATTCTCTATGCCTTCATCCAATCGAATCTCTATGAGAACGCCGTCGATTCTGTCCAAAAACTGAGTCGGGAAGCGGAGCTCTACACAACGAACTACCTCGCAAGTGAAGAGACAGACTCGCTCGCTGATACAGCAGTCCCGATCGCTTCTTACTTAGCAGACCGGTTCGACGCGCGTGTCCAGCTGTTTGGACCAAACGCGGAACTACTCGCCGATTCCGAGCGCGATCAATTACCGCTTCTCGCAGGAGATATCGATCAAGCTTTAAAAGGAAAATCGAGTTATCTGTTCCTGAAGGAGACCGATGTCCCGGTACTGTTCTTCTCAAGCCCGCTGTACGGCAAGACGGACGTCATCGGCTCGGTCCGTTTTCTCGTCGACCTCCGGACGGAAGCCGAACTGCTGCGGCAATTCACCTATGTCTTCACCGGCGTGTTTCTGATCTTGATCGTGATCGCCGTCTGGACGGCGCGTCGGATGGCGAAGACATTAATCGGACCGATCGATGATTTACGGAGCGTTTCGCACGCCTTGACGAAAGGACACTATGCGCATGCGCTACCGGCCTATCCATACGAGGAACTGAACAGACTAGCGGCAGACTTCTCGACGCTTGCTGACGCGATTCAGCACAACATCGGGCAGCTCGAACAACAACGAAGCGACCAACAAACGTTCATCGATCACATCACCCATGAACTCCGAACACCGATGACGGCGATCATGGGCTATGTCGAGTTGATTCCGAAGCTGCCGCCAGACGAAGCGGCACACTGTTACCACTACATCGAGGTCGAGAGCCAGCGCTTATTGCGACTCGTCTCGCATAATCTCGAACAGGCGAAACAACAACGGAACGAACGCCACGTGACGTCGACGATGTTCGCGCTCGATGCCCTGCTCGAAGATACCTTATTCATCATGCAGTTGCGACTTGATGGCCAAGGGATTCAAGTCAAACAGGATGTTCCGCCTATTTACGTGCTCGGGCAACCCGACCAGACGAAACAAGTCTTATTGAACCTTCTCGAGAATGCCGTCAAGTACAGTGACGCGATGACGATGACGTTTTCGACCGTCAGTACGGATACGACCCTCCGACTCCTCATGACGGATGACGGAATCGGCGTTGATCCAGCAGTGCTTGCCGAATGGAAGAAGGAGCAGCATAGTCTGACGACGGCGAGCGGGAACGGACTCGGTCTACCGCTTTGTCGGCGTTTGATGCAGGAACAAGGCGGCGATTTTGCACTGGAAAGTGATATGAGTGGTACACGTATCACATTGACCTTCCGATTAGCGAATCAGACTTAATGTAATCGCTTACAAATGATACATTTACGAAACATTTCGACCGTATTTACGAAACAATTGCCCCGTAATCTAAGAATCAAGCAAGGAGAGGAATCATGAAAGCATCGACCATCGCCTATCTCTTCCTGATGGGCATCTTGTTTGCCCTCGGTCTTCTTTTGCTTCAGCAGACGGTCTTCGGACGCTTACACGTCCTCGATGGACCGAAACGACTGAATGCTTCCGATGACTCGCTCCCGACCGAGTTGACGTTACGTCACCGGGCATGGGGGGAGCAGACGGTAGAAGACGGAACGGAAGTCCAGCGCATCACGACGCTATTGAAGCAAATGAAGACGGTGACAAACGGGACCTGTCCGGCAGGTACAGCGACGTTTACCGGAACGCTCCGTTTCTTGAACGGAACGACATGGACGTTCTCCCTCGGGGAAGGCATGACGCTAAACGGGCAATGTGTCGCGAAACGTCCCAGTACCCAAACGACGTCACTGAAAGCACGATTCTTGAACGCCTATCACGAACCGGAACAGCTCGCGCGTCAGTTCGTCGAGGCGGAAGTCGTGACGTGGTACGCGGGAGGGCGATCTCGTCCTTTGACCGCGCGTGAGCGTGAAGACGTTAAGCGTCGCCTGACGCAGGCAGAGCCGATGACGGACTATGAAGAAGTCGGTCAAGCACTCGATGCCAGTCAGGGACAGCCGCGCATTCTTAAGCTCCAGCGCTTCAAGGATGAGCAGAACACACGTGCCAACCTGCTGAATATCACCGTGTATGAGACATTGTTCAGCGTCCAGTACATGGATGATGACAATGGGAACACGTTCTATTTAAAAGGACAACTCCTGCCAATAGGGAAGGAGGCAAAACGATGAGAAAAGGAATGCTCTTCTTGCTGAGTATCATTTGTCTCATGAGCATTTGGATCGTCCGCAACAATGAACAGACGAAGCAGGGAACGGCTGCACGGGAAACCGTTCCGCATTTGACGGCGTATGTTTCCGCGAAAGAGGATATCGGTCGCGCCTTGCTGTCGTCATATTGTGAACAGGCGGGTTGTACGTATGAGTTCGTCCGCCTGTCGACGGAAGAACTCGTACGACGTGTGACGAAGGAAGCGGATCACCCGCGTGCCGACGTCATCATCGGCGGGACGTGGGACGCCCACCAGACGCTCAAACAACGCGGGTTGTCGACACCGTTCCCAAGCGACATGGATCAAGCGGAACTACAGGATCCGGACCGCTACTGGATCGGCTATGAAGTCGAACGCCTCGCAATCGTCATCAATACGGACGTTTGGAACGAGCGGTTCGGGGCAGCACCGTATCCGAAGACACTCGCTGACTTGACGGCAAAGCGGTATCAGGACGAGTTGATTTTGCCGGATCCGAATCATTCTGGTACCGGTGCGACGATCCTGCAAGCGGTCTTTGACGGATACGGAACGAAGGCGGAAGAGGTCTTACGCCAGCTAATCGAGCGAACACGACTATTCACGGCGAACGGCTTTGCACCGACGTCGTATGTCGCGAGCGGGGAAGCGATGCTTGGGGTCAATTTCATCGGGGATCAACAATCGCTACGCGAAAAGTATTATCCGGTCAAAAGCATCCCACTCGATACGTACTCGATCAACGCGATTTCAAAGGTGAAAGGACGAACGCAACAGAAACAGGCGAATGCCTTCATGCGTTTCGTACTCTCAGCGGACGGTCAGGCTATCTTGCGGAAAGTCTCATTTGGTACGCCGACCTATGCGATCGCGAAGACACAACCGATCCAGCAAAACGTCGGGCAGGATATCGTCGCCGATTACCGGGACTATCTCCGTCGATTCAATCAGCTCCAGGACAAATGATGCGAAGACTCTGATTCAGATGGGGGAAATGGAAGATGGGCTTCTTCAGCATCAAAAAATTGCCGAATGCCGGCATACCAATCGAAGTACAACGGAAACAATGGTTACAGCAATTCTTAAAGGCCTTCTTAGTCGTCTTCTTCTCATATATGGCGATGTATCTCATCCGAAACAACTTCAAGGCGGCGCAACCGCTCTTGAAGGACGAGCTCGGTTTCACGACGACGGAACTCGGTTATATCGGTTTTGCCTTCTCGATTACATACGGGATCGGGAAAACGTTACTCGGCTACTTCGTCGACGGGAAAAACACGAAACGCGTCATCTCGTTCTTATTGATTCTCTCGTCCTTGATCGTCACCGCGATGGGACTCTTGATGAGTGCCGGCGGAAGTCCGGTCGGTCTCTTGATGGTCCTTTGGGGACTCAGCGGGTTCTTCCAATCGGTCGGAGGACCGTCGTCGTACTCGACGATCGCCCGCTGGACACCGTTTGAAAAACGCGGACGCTACCTCGGCTTCTGGAACGTCTCGCACAACATCGGTGGAGCGATTGCCGGTGGTCTCGCGCTTTGGGGAGCGAACGTCTTCTTCAACGGAAGTGTCGTTGGGATGTTCATCTTCCCAGCTGCGATCGCGCTCGCTATCGGGATCGTCGGTTTGTTCATCGGGAAGGATGATCCGGAGGAACTCGGGTGGAATCGGAGTGAAGAAATCTTCGAGGAACCGATCGAACCGGAAAACATTGCTGCTGAAAGTATGACGAAATGGCAAATCTTCAAAACGTACGTCATCTCGAACCCCTGGATCTGGACGCTCTGTATCGCGAACGTCTTCGTTTACATCGTCCGGATCGGGATTGATAACTGGGCGCCGCTCTATGTCACGGAACACTTACACTTCAGTACGGAGAGTGCTGTCAATACGATCTTCTTCTTTGAGATCGGCGCATTATGCGGCAGTATGATTTGGGGTTACGTGTCCGATTTACTGAAAGGACGCCGGGCGCTCGTCGCAGCGATCTGTCTCTTACTGACGGCCGTCGCGGTCCTCGGTTATCGTTACGGGACGAGTGAACTTATGATTTACGCGTCACTATTTGCACTCGGTGCGCTCATCTACGGACCACAGCTCTTGATCGGTGTCTCGGTCATCAGCTTCGCACCAAAACAAGCGACGACGGTCACGAACGGGATGGTCGGTACGTTCGGTTACTTGTTCGGTGATTCAATCGCAAAAGTCGGTCTAGCGAAAATCGCTGATCCGGAAACGAACGGTTTAACGATCGGATCGGTCACGCTGCACGGCTGGAGTGATACATTTGTCATCTTCAATGCGGCGTTACTGTTCGGTTTGATCGCCCTCGCGATCGTCGCCGTCGTCGAGGAGAAAAAGATTCGTCGCCTCGGACTGCTGGAGCGTCAAGCGGATAAATTGAGTTCGTAACAGACACGAGCACCCTCGCCTAATGTAGGAAAGGGTGTTCTTTTAATGAGATAAATAGGCAAGTAAAAGCCCTTCTTCAAGTTTAACGTGACGAATTAAGCGGTAACGGGCGTGCCGGAAAGAGAAGTAGAAGGAAAGATCAACGGTCAGGAGTTGGTTTGCGTAATGCAGATAGGATGGACGAATGAGGTAGGTTTCATCAAAGGATTCGGTATCTTGAGGACAGACATCAAAGACTTCGAACGTGATGGTACGTTTATCGTAGGATCGCATTTGGAGCGTCAACTCGACTGGTAAGTCGCGTTCTAAATTATAACGGGTTAACGGTACAACGGCTTGAAGGTAAATATGTGTCGGTCGAATCGTGACACAGATAGCTGTCATTTCTGGAATTTCTTTTGCTAGTTCGCTTGCAAAGTCATACTCATCCATACTTGCTGCAAGCGTAAAACGACGAAAGGTTTCGATGATATGGCGGCTCAGTTTCATAAAATGGACTCCTCTCTTAGGATTATCAACCTAATTATCCTCTTTTATTTTTTATTAAAGTAAATTAATTCCTCTTAATTAGAGCTTCTTTTTAAAACAATATGATTCATGCATGTTTTTGCGTCGTTCAGGGAACGATTAACCATGTCGATCTGTCGTATTTTTCGAAAGGAGTTTTTTGATGCCTTACTTATCTGGATTTCCATCATCTTATTGGAAACAAAGTGCCCCTGCTACTTCTTATCCCGCTTTGAATCAAGATGCGAAGCATGATGTCGTCATCATCGGGGCTGGTATTGCTGGGCTCGTCACGGCTATGCAACTGACTGAACGAGGATATGATGTAGCCGTGATCGAAGCGGGTGACGTCGCTGCTGGCACGACGGGTTATACGACGGCGAAAGTTTCCTCGCAGCACGGTTTAATTTACGACACTTTAATCAAAACGGTCGGTGAAGAATCGGCGCGACTGTATTATGAAGCAAATGAAGAAGCCATCACGTTTTTACGTCATCAGGTGGAACGACTCGACATTGGGTGTGAACTTGAAACGCAGGACGCGTATCTCTACGCTGCGACATCAAAAGAGCAAGCGATGGAACGAGAAGTAAAAGCCTATGAACGATTGGGATTGAACGGTGGAGAAGCGACGCAAGAGGTTCGGGATAAGTTGCCGTACGATGTCAAAAGTGCTGTCGTCTTGCGCGATCAAGCGCAGTTCCACCCAGTCAAATATCTTCAAGGACTCGCCCGACAAATCGTCCACCAAGGGGGTGCCTTATACGAACGGACACGTGCCGTATCGCTCGAATCGAATCGGACGCCAACTGTCATCCTAGAGAACGGTCACCGAATCGAGGCGAAGAAGGTCGTCATCGCGACCCATTTTCCGTTTCATGACTTCAAAGGCTTGTACTTCTCAAAACTTGAAGTCCATCGCTCGTATATCGTATCGGGTCAGGTCGATGAGACGTTTCCGGACGGGATGTTCATGAGTGCCGATCAACCGAGTCGTTCTCTGCGTCACGCACGGACAGAAGACGGTCGTCTGCTTGGTCTCTTCGGCGGTGAGAATCATCTATCTGGTCACGAGACAGAGACGATGCAGCGGTATCAGCATCTTGCGGATTTTGCAAAGCGTGAATTCCACGTCGAGTCGTTCGGACAATTTTGGTCAGCGCAAGACTTGATCACGCTCGACAAGATCCCCTACATCGGACAGATGACGCCAAATGATCCGAACGTATTCGTTGCGACCGGTTTTGCGAAGTGGGGGATGACGAATGGTATCGCGGCCGGACTGTTGCTCAGCGACTTATTGACGGGAACACCCAACCGTTTTCGGCATCTGTTTGACCCGACCCGTTCGAAGCTAAAGACGAAGGATGCAACGCAGTTCGTCAAGAACAATGCGGACGTCGCGATCGAACTGGTCAAAGGAAAGCTGACGAAAGCGCGTCGCAGTGCCGACGAGTTACAACCGGACGAAGGTGGACTCGTCACGCATCACGGGAAAACGGTCGGTGGTTACCGGGATCCGGAAGGAAAGCTTCATCTCGTCTCGACGACCTGTACCCACATGGGGTGTGATACGAAATGGAATGAGGCGGAACGGTCGTGGGATTGTCCGTGTCATGGTTCACGATTCGGTCCGACAGGAGAGGTGCTAGAAGGACCAGCCGTCAACCCACTCAAATCGATCGAGTAAGCAGAGACGCTTGTCTCTGCTTTTTTAATTTTAAAAATAAACCGTGGACGATTTATGATATGTGGTATAATTACCTGGTAACAAAAATATTTTAGCGCTAAACAATTAGAGTACCGCTTTTGAATCGTGTTGTAGAGGCACCGTCACGACCACCGCTCACTGGCTTCATACTTTAGTTTCACTATTTTACTTAGCGTCGTGAACGCTGAAACAACCCGAGGAGGAAGCACCATTATGAGTAAAGAAAAGATTGCCCAGCTGCGCAAACATGTATCGCCGTTTGAGAAGGCGGACATCAAAGCCAGCGTCCGGCAGATGATCAACACGATTCTGCCATTTCTCGTCCTATGGTTTCTGGCATATGAGGCCCTGAAGCTATCTGTGTTTCTCGCGATCCCGTTGGCAATCCTCGCTGCAGGATTCGTCGTCCGGATGTTCATCATCTTCCATGATTGTACCCATGGTTCATTCTTCAAAAATAAGAAGGCGAACGCCATCGTCGGAACGATCACTGGGATTTTGACGTTATTCCCGTATGAGAAATGGAAACGGGAGCACTCGATCCACCACGCATCAAGTGGGAATCTCGATAAGCGCGGTGTCGGTGACATCTGGGTCATGACGATTGAGGAGTATATCGAAGCATCACGTTTCACACGTCTCAAGTATCGTCTGTACCGGAATCCATTTGTCATGTTTGGTGTTGGACCACTCTTGTTGATTCTTGTCTCGAGCCGCTTCAACCGGAAGGATGCTCGGAAAAAAGAACGCATCAACACACATGTCATCAATGCGTCGCTCGTCGTCTTGTACGGTATCCTGATCTACTTCATCGGCTGGCAAGCCTTCCTGATCATCCAAGGCACGACGATGTTCACAGCAGGTGTCCTCGGAATCTGGTTATTCTACGTCCAGCATACGTTCGAAGACTCATACTTTGAGGATGAGAGCGAATGGGATTACGTCAAGGCAGCAATCGAAGGCAGTTCGTATTACGAGCTACCGAAGGTCTTACAATGGGTGACCGGAAACATCGGCTTCCACCACGTCCACCATCTCAGTCCACGTGTCCCGAATTATCATCTCGAAAAAGCACATGTCTCGACGCCACCGCTTCAGAAGGCGACGAAAATCGGTCTCTTCTCGAGTTTGAAATCGCTTCGGTATAAGCTATACGATGCGAAGAACAGAACGTTCGTAACGTTCCAAGATATTAAACACCTCTTACGCGAGCCGAAGACGTCATCGTTGTAAGCTTTTTACCTCATCCATATGGATGGGGTGTTTTTGTTGTATAAGTTGTAAAAGAGGGAAAGCACAGTAAATGAGAGCAGTGTATGTCCGTCTTTTGGCGTATGTTCACGATAAGCATCCATGGTAGGATGTACAAAGAGAAAGGAGCGTGCATGATGCGCCGTATACCCATTGCTGCTTATGTAGGAGGAGCCATCTTACTTTCCTTATTCGTTTTCAGTTCGATGACCTATCAGCAACAATCCCTGATTCCATTTTTGACGCAACATATGCCGCTCGACTGGGTCTATGCGTTTTCGTTCGTGTCGTTCCATTATGAAGTTCCGATCAGCGTCGCGTCACTCGGACCTGCAGCCTTCCTTGAATTCTTCATTCGGAAAGGCATGCATGCCAGTCTGTTCTTCGTCCTCGGGGTCAGTCTCGTTCATTTTTTGCGCGGTCGAGGGTACGCAGCGTTACCAGCTGCTTTCTTTGCCTTCACGACAGCGATGACGATCGGTGTGTTGGATGAGTTTCATCAATTGTTGACGGGCGGACGTACACCACTCGTTGGAGACGTACTGATCGATGGTAGTGGTGCACTCGTCGGCATCGTCTTATACACTGTCATCCGTCTCTATTTGAAAGCCGATCGGATCGTTCGCGAACAAGAACAACAGCACGCATGAAAATACCCCATCGTCCCAATCCTAGGATTGGGACGATGGGGTATTTTAGCGATTAGAACCGTTGTACCCACTCGATTTTGTACTGAGTGCGTCCGTATTCTCTTCTTAACATGTTGTCGGCTTTTTTTCGTGCTGTCGTATGATCGCCTGCTCGAACATTCAATCGATCCGTGCCGATGATCTCGTCTCCGCGTAATACGTGATACTGGACGGTGTAGTCTTTTTTCGTTAAATTAAATAATCCCAAATCCTTCACTCCCATATTCTTCTTCTTTTTAGTTATTATATGGGCTTCCAGATTTTTCTGCAATATAAAGGAGTGACTATTGTCCCGCCTTTTAATAAAAAGTTAGTGGTTCAAATGGCAGGTTGCTTTATTGTTCGAATTGCGTATAAACGCTAAAAAATTAACAAAAAACGCTCTGAAATAGAATTTTAGAAATTTTATTACATATATAATGAATATTCAGGAAAAAAGTTACGTTATCAAAATGTGGTTGAAAATATATTTTTTCTGCATATTCTTTTGGTGTGTCAGGAAAGGATTCCCTTGGAACTTTGATGGAATAACCGTTAAGATAAGAAGGGATGAGAAAGACGATGAACTAAGCGATAGATGAAGGAGATGACGTATGGAGCAGGAGACGAATGAACGAATCGATCCCGCACAACGGATCAGGAAAGCAGTGACACGAAAAGAGACCGCTTATTTTAGTTTGTTATTAGGTGTCGCCATTTTGACAGTGGGTGGCATCATCGGCTTAGTATTTGAAACAGGTGAGAGTGGTATTTATGCTATGTTCGCGCTAATGATTTTGTTGTTATTACTTTGGTTACGTCAATGGCGACGAGTATCGCGGATTCGAAGTGAAGGGGTTCGTTTGAGTGCGGAGCAGTTCCCAAAATTATTCGAGCAAATCAGCATACATACAGAACAATTGCAGCTATGGCGGATGCCAGAGATCTACTTTCAGAACGATGTGAAACGACCGCATGTCATCGGATTATTTCAAAAGTATTTGATCGTTCTTCCGACGTCATATTTGGAATTGCCAGAGGTACAGCGATTCCAGTTACTGCTTGAACTTGCACGCATTAAACGAAATCATCAAGAAAAGCAGGTGTTGCTTTGGATCGGGAGCTGGGTTCCATTTTTACGTCCGGCTTACATGCGGGCATGCGAACGGACTCGTTATCAGATGGTTCTACCGCTTGTATCCAACGAGTGTGCTCGGCAAGCGATCTTTGAGGATATTCTCGGGCCAACACTTCTTGCGACGACGGATATCGTTTCCTATACAGCGGAGAAGCGTCAGCAACGGACGTTTTCTGTCTTATTGTATGAGAAGCTACAGACCAATCTCTCCATGCTGGAACGGCTTCGCTTGACGGGTGAACCGCTCCATCAACCCCGTCCTTTCCTACGTTATAGTCAAGGAATCATCATCACGCTTAGTGTTCTGACGGTCATGTTCTTCGTCAGTGCAGGGGCAGGGATCTTGCTGAACGAAGCGGGAACGCAAACGGCAGCTAGTAACGACACGGCGACGGCAAAAACGAACGATCAGGATTTAAATGAGACGGAATTGATGGCAGCGATTCAAAAAGGAAAGCTCGAAGATATCCATCGCTTGATTCCGGAAAGTGATATGAAAGCAGTCGATGCCGATGGGGATACGGCGTTGCATTACCTCGGATATCGTAAATCCAGCACGGGACTCGAATCGGTCTTTAAGGAATTACTTGCAGCAGGCAGTGATGTCGATGCTGTCAATGAGTTCGGCGAGCGACCGTTCATTACAGCAGTCTTCAGTAACAACGATGAACTCGTCGACCTATACTTGAAGCGAGGCGAAAAGGTCAATCAACAAGATGCCGACAAGTTCACGCCTCTTCATCATGCTGTTGAAGGGGAAGGCAAAGAGACAGTCAAACTCTTACTTGAGCATGGTGCTGATCCGACGATTAAAAACGCAGATGGCTTCACGCCACTTATGTTGGCACAAGAGTATGAACTCGATGAAATCATTGAGCTGTTGAAGCAAAACTCAGCGCAGACACTATAACATAACAACCGCAGGCGTTCTCGAACGAATCGAGAAGACCTGCGGTTGTTTTTTGTTCGTATTAGTTTGGAAGTTTTGATGTATCGACGATGCGACCTTCAATCTTGTAGTCGACTTGACCGAGTGATTTCGTGAAATCACGTAGGTTTTCCCAGTCAGAGAGACCGAGGTCCGTGACGCGACCAGCTTTGTAAGCCGTCTCGAATGGTGTGAGACCATCGCCACCTTTAGCTGTGAAGGCATTCGTTGCGATGACATATGTCTTCGCTGGATCGATGACTTCGAATGTACCGTTATTGTTCACTTCCATCTTCGTGACGCGTTCACCGGCCGCTTTTGTGCTATCGTATTCGAATTTCATACCAGAGACATGGAGGAAACCACCGTTTTCTTTTGGCGCAACCCCAACACTGATTTCAAGAAGAGTCTTGATTTCTTCACCGGTCATCTTCGCTGTCGCGAGCGTGTTACCGAATGGAAGCGTCGTTAAGACTTCACCGACAGTAAGTGGTCCGGCATCAATGGCAGCACGGATCCCTCCACCGTTTTGCATCGCGATGACTGTATCCTTATTGTATTCTTTCGCTTTTTTGAGCATACCATCCGTGATCAAGTTTCCGAGAGCCGTTTCACTGTTGCGGACACTGATTTCGCCGCGTGGGTTTGGAAGGGCATTAACGATATTCGCACCGACTTCTTCGTTTTTCAACTCAGCGATTTGATCCGCATATGGCTTAAGGATTTCAGCCGCACGCACATCTTCTTTTGCTGTAGAAACATCAATCAATGAACCGTTATACTCAGTCAATTTCCCTTTGTAGTCGAACGTCAAGTCAAGATTTCCGAGGAAATCACCGTATTGGTAGGCTTGAGCGATGATTGTCGGTTCTGTTTTGCCTGGAACGACCGTCTTATCAACGACGACCGGTTTTTCAAGTTTCGTGTGCGAGTGACCGCCGACGATGACATCAATCCCGTCAACATTCCGTGCGAGCAATTTATCGTTATCGATTGCTTCGTTGTCATCAAAACCGATGTGTGTCAATGCTACGATTTTATTGACGCCACGATCTTCAAGCTTTTTGACAGCAGCTTTAGCGCTAGCAATATAGTTTGCAAACGCAACCGTACCTGGGCTTGCGATATCTTTCGTCTCTTCTGTCGTCAGACCGAAGAAACCGATTTTTTGACCTTTGTATTCCTTGATGATGCCTTGATAGATCTTGCCGCGCTCCGGCCCTGCAGTGATTGTTTTCTTTTGTAGACCATTGAACGACTTATTTTTGCTGAAATCGACGTTCGCCGTGATGAACGGGAATTTCGCCTTAGTGACGAAGTTCTTCAAGGCGATGTTATTGTCAGTATCCCCAAGATCGAACTCATGGTTACCGAACGTCATCATGTCGTATTTCATATAGTTCATCAGTTCAAGATCCGCTTGACCGAGGAACTTGTTGAAGTAGAGTGTCCCAGAGAAGACATCACCTGCATCTAATAGAAGCGATGGTTTACCTTCTGCACGGTAAGCTGCGCGAAGTTCTTTGATGACTGTCGCACGTTTTGGTGTCTTATCGAGGTTCGCGTGCGTATCGTTCGTATGCATCAAACCGATCGAGAAGTCATCCGTGTTGACGTCGAGAACTGTGATTTTTGCTTTTAATGTAATTGTCTTTCCGAGGCGTGTATAACTTGCGACCGCATATTTCACACCCGCTTCGCTCGTATCGACCTTCGACCAACGGACTGGTTTGTCTTGAATACGACCTGTAGCATAAAGAATACCTAATGTTTTTGGCAATTCTGGTTTTTGATCGACATAGATTGTTTGAGCTTCCACTTTTTCAATGATCTTTACAGCATAGTTCTGAATGTAGATTTTAATCTCAATCGGATTCTTTTTCTTACCGTATGTGCCTTTGACCGTTTGGTAACGGTTGAACGCATGGCGATCGTACGATTTCCATGTGATCTTCTCACCTTTATATGTAGCAGGGAGTTTGACCGGAGCACCTTTCGTGAAGACGAGTGACTTGAGTTTGACCGTTTTGACTTTGACATGCGTTGCAGCCGAAACTGTCGTTTGGGCAACCGGCACGATTGCCGATGTCGTCAGGGCGACAGCCACAGCTGCCGCGTAAAGCGGTTTTGATTTGTACATACGTAAAAATCCTCCTTCAAGAGTGGGGTATGAATGCAAGGTCGTGATGCGATCGTTGACCTCTTCTTCTACTATAAAGGGTTTGGAAAGCTTCGTGGGATGAACCTTTTGTAAATAACGTAAATTCTTAGGTCCGACAACATGACAACCCACGGGAGTCGTTCGTTTGATAGGATTCAAATCCGAACGTTCGCTTTCTCTCTTAAATGATAACGCTTTCATTATATCTTGTCTTGGATAAAAATGAAACGAAAGAATATGAACAATCGTTAAACATTTCCATTAAATGTCGATTTTTTAGTGGTCGAAAATTGCTAAATATTGTATGATGTCAATATACAAGCAGTTCGGATGAAAAGGGGCAACGCTGGATGAATGATACGATTCGAGGAGGCGTTCTTGTCGGCATTATTTGTGTGATTACGGTCCTCCTCGTATGGGGGCTTGCTTCGCCACCGACGACGATCGAATTTCCGCATTTTAATCACGCATGAAGGAAGCAAACTAGGAGATGACCGGTGGTTACCCGCCGGTTTTTTCGTGTCTGAAAAACTACAGTTTGGTGTCGGTTCGTCCAATACATTGACACGCTTTTTCCCGATGGCTAGAATTGATTAAGTGTATATAGGAAGTATTGCTTCTATCATGCACGAGTAAACGAAGAAGGAGGCGATTCAGAATCGACCGGGCAAGGTCCCGTTCACGCGGAGGGAGCGTTCGTTTGAGCAATCGCGGACGGCATCCGTCTTTTTTGAGTGGAATCAACGAATATGAAAATAAAATACATGTATCATGAATCGGAAGGAACTTACACTTATGCTGAAAGAAATGAGAAGTATCATCCGGGAACAGGTCGATAATTTCCCCCTGATTCGCCGGTTGGCGCGATATGAAATCAAATCAGCGCATGCAGAGCAGCGCCTTGGCCTTTTATGGGAGCTCCTCAATCCGGGTCTCCAAATCTTCATCTACTGGTTCGTCTTCGGGGTCGGTCTGCGCGGAAATAAAGACGTCGATGGAAACATTCCATTCATCGTCTGGCTCCTTTGCGGGATCGTCGTCTGGTTCTTCATCAATGATGCGTTGCTTCGGGGATCGAATTCGATCAACAGCCGTCTCGCGATGGTAACGAAGATGCGTTTCCCGATGAGTGCGATTCCATCGTATGTCATCTTGTCACGGATGTATCAACATTTTGCGATGCTTGCCATCGTCATCGTCGTCATCATTGCAAACGGCATCCCGATCACATGGAAACTGCTTCAATTGCCGTATTATATGATTGCCACATACATTTTCGTCTATGCCTTTTCGCTTTGTTTTTCGACTCTCGTCACACTCGTCAAGGACATCCAGCTCTTCTTGCAATCAATGATGCGGATGCTCTTTTATATGACACCGATCCTTTGGAACATCGAGCGGTTCCCGGACGTCTTGCATGGTGTCCTACGCTTGAATCCAGTCTACTATCTCGTCGAGGGATACCGGGCGAGCTTGCTCGGCGGACATTGGGTCTGGCAAGAATGGCCAACGGGTCTGTACTTCTGGAGTGTCACGCTCCTCTTATTCTCAGCCGGAACGTTCTTGCACATCAAGTTCCGTAAATCATTCACTGAGCTCGTTTAAGGGAAGGAAATCGCCATGTCTATGATTAAACTCGACCATGTCACGAAACGCTTCGACATGGTCACGACTACGAAAGAAAAATTCAAGCTCTTGTTCAAAAATCAAAGCAAGAGCGTTAAAACATTTACAGCTTTACGTGATATCTCACTTGAGATCGGAAAAGGAGAAGTCGTCGGTCTCGTCGGGATCAACGGTTCGGGTAAATCGACGCTCTCGAATCTGATTTCAGGAATCATCTACGCGAACGAAGGAAACGTCGCGATCAACGGAGAAGTCGCGATCATCGCCGTGTCCCAAGGATTGAAGAACGTGCTGACAGGACGCGAGAACATTCGCTTGAAATGTCTCCTGCTTGGGATGGACGATGCGGAAATCGACCGTCGGATGCCTGGAATCATCGATTTCGCGGATATCGGTGACTTCATTGATCAGCCAATCAAGAAATACTCGAGTGGGATGAAGTCACGACTTGGCTTCGCAATCGCCGTCAATGTCGATGCCGACATCTTGATCGTCGATGAAGCATTATCGGTCGGTGACCAAACCTTCTATAACCGTTGTATCGATAAGATGAACGAATTCAAGGACGAAGGCAAGACGATCATCTTCGTCAGTCACTCGCTCTCGCAAATCAAGAGTTTCTGTGAGCGTGTCGTCTGGCTCGAATACGGTCAAGTTCGACTCGACGGGACGACGAAGGATGTCTTACCGGAATATAAGAAGTTCCTCGCAGAATATAAGAAATGGTCAAAAGAGGAACAACATCAGTACCGTCGCGATCGCTTGAAGGAACAAGCAGCGAATGCGCGGTCCGGAAAAGAAAACGTCGATGCTGACGTCAACGTAAAACATCCTGGCTGGATTTTATCAGGTCTCGGATTACTCGCGATTGCGGCAGGTAGTTTGATGGTCATTGACGAGACACCGTCTTTGACGAATCTTAGCGACGCAATCATGAAGTTCTTCTAACGTTTTACCAGATGCCTCTGCGCATCTGGTTTTTTTGTGCCTAAAGAGTAGGAATCCTGAAACGTAATGGAGAAAACTAGTAAATGAGAGAAGAAATATCGGAAGAGTATGCGAATTCATCGAAAAAACGGAGTCGAGGACTCCGTTTTCATCAGGTTTGTGAGCGATCCATATACGTTTTGACGCGTGGCGCTTCATATGTGGCGAAGCGTTCCAAGAGACAATCCGGATCCGATTCGACGATCAGCATCGCTCGGTGTTCGGGAATCAAGAATCCTTGACATTCCATCGTGTCGAACAGGGTAATCAAGGGGTCATAATACCCGTCAATGTTGAGTACACCACACGGTTTTTCATGCAGACCGAGTTGAGCCCATGTGAAGACTTCGAAAAACTCTTCCATCGTTCCGGGTCCGCCAGGAAGAATAATGAAGCCATCAGCAAGCTCTGACATCTTTGCTTTCCGCTCGTGCATTGAGTAGACGAGATGCAATTCAGTCAGTCCCGGGTGTGCTAACTCCTTCTCTTGTAGAAAGTGGGGGAGGACACCGATCGCTTGACCTTGAGCCGCAAGCGTAGCGTCCGCGATAGCTCCCATCGTTCCAACGCGGGAACCGCCGTATACGAGTCCGATGTCGCGTGCGGCGAGCGCTTGACCAAGCGTACCTGCTACCTCGCGAAAGACAGGATGCGCGCCATCTTTAGAACCACAAAATACTGCAAGTCTATTCATGAACAGAACCTCCTTTGTTATTGTCACCATAGCACATTCGGTGAGCGGACGGCAGAGGAGACCAGGAAGGAGATCGGTATGCGACCACGTACGATTGTTTGGCTCGTCCTAATTATCGCAGCAATCAATTTGGGACTTGGGATATGGATGCCGGATACGTCGACTCGGACAACAATTAGTTCGATACTACTAGGTGTGATTCTCATACTCGGTATATTTTATGTCATCGCGTTACGACAATCATCAAAATAAAGAGAGCTGGTTCGACTCGTATGAGTTGGACTAGCTCTCTTTATGTCTGTTACGAAATTTTATAATAGTTAAATATTCAGAAAAATCTATTTTCATACACAAGTTCTACATATTGATGGATGATTTGTAAGAAAAACGTATTTTTCGGGACATATGACCCGAGCCAAAAGTAATGGAAAGTGAAAATAATGTGTAAAATACCATAATTATTCGTATTCGAATATTCAGAGAGGGTCTAAGGTTATATGATGTTGTTACGAAGCCATACGAAAAATAATAGGAGGTTATTTAAATGAACTTGAAAAAGAAATTAGGTTTAGCGATTGCAGCTTTATCATTGTCTGTTACTGTTGGTGCTGGCGTTGCTAGTCAGCTTGAAACTAATGTAGCGATTAAAGGATTGCCACTCGAGTACTCAGAAAGAACAGACCTAGCGATTAAAGGATTGCCACTCGAGTACTCAGAAAGAACAGACCTAGCGATTAAAGGACTGCCACTCGAGTATTCAGAAAGAACAGACTTAGCGATCAAAGGATTACCACTTGAGTATGCTCCAGCTTTCGATGTAGCGATCAAAGGATTGCCTTTAGAGTATTCACAAAAAACAGATGTGGCTATTGATGGAATTCCACTTGAGTACGCAGTAAAACGAGCTTAATTGAAATTCGTACATTGATACAGCTATTTGGCTAGATATTCTTCTTTCATCGTTTTAATAATTTTTTGATACTCTTTCATTCCTAATAATTCAAACAAAAAATATGATTTATCAAAAGTTCTAATAATTTCTTGTGATGGAGCACCTAATTTATCTAAACAAGCAGCTCTTTGAGAGTACAATTGTCCGAGTAACGACATATCTTTAAATTTTAAGCTTGTTTCAATTGCTTCATCAATTATAGTAAGTGCTCGATTATGTTTTTGAAATTCTAAAAGAATCTTTGAAAAATTATACGAAATTCTAATTCGATCGACGATTAAATCATCATTGTCAAAGTTGAGATTTAATATTTCTTCATAAACATTGATACTGTATTGAAAACTTCTATTTTCAGAATACAGATTCGCAATCGCAGATTTAATTCGAATTAGCATATTTGGTGAATAATATGAAGTGGAGTATTCATTAGATAGATTTTGGAGCTCTACTATACATGTACGGTAATCGATTTTTCCTAGTCGATACGAGCAAATGAAGAAATAATATTTATATAATAATGAATGTTCAAATGAAGTATTAGCGTTAGATAGTGCGACTTTACTTTGTTTATAAATGCCTTCAAAGTCCTGATTTCTAAATTTATAAAGTAATTCTTCGTCAATCGTTCGTAAATTCGTTTGTTGATTTGTAGGGTCTAAGAACGCTGACAATGGAACTTGTAATCGCTTTGATAAAGCGTACAATAATTCGACTGTCGGCGAATGCGTACCACTCTCGATCTTACTGATCTCTGCTTGACTGCAAATTCCGTTTGATAAATCTTTTTGTGTCAGATTATGTTTCTTTCGCAGTCGGCGTAATGCTAAGCCGATTTGCGGTGACATGAATTGATCCATCGGCTCCTCGTCCTTTCGTGAAGATTGAACTGGTACAGGGTACCAATTTCTATTATAGAAGCGAACTGAACGGGATACCACTGATTTACTAGATTTCGTATCAATGTTTCAACGACCATCTCACTTGATTCAGAAAGGGGTACAACCATGACACTCATCCTAAAAGAAACGCGACGTAACATGACTTCATGCGCTTGGTGTCTTAATCCTGCTACCGTCTCCGTCGCCCCCCTCGCTCATCGGGAAATGGACCGGACTAATACGAAACCAAAAGCAAATGTTAAATCGGCTTAATACACACAAAAAGGACTTCATTCGGATCGTAGAGAATGAAGCCCTTTTTTCAATCACTTGACGAGAAAGGAGAGAGGACATGATCGGATTATCACTTTTATCGGAACAAGACGGCTGGTTACAACGTTCCTTGCCATCTACCGCGATGCAGACTTTTTGTGAGAGACATCGTATTTCAATCGATGCCTTTGATTATGATACGCATACGTTTCATGATTTACTCGATTACATGGATTTTCAGGAATATGAGCACTACGTCTTCGTCCTCCAAGGAGAAGGGGAGCGTACGTTGCGTCTCGTTGCCTATTTGCAACACGAGATGCTACACGTCCAATTTCATTTGATCCGGCAGAACGGGGAGGTTCTGTTCGGTCAACCGGATTTCCTGAACGGTCTCTTCTTACCGCAGGAAGAGATACCGGTTTCGGCATCCGTTCCGGCTGTTCATCATGCTCTCCTTTCGTTGATGACGGGTGTCTATCCCGCATCCGTGCCGCACCATCCACAACCGCTGCGTCATGTCTACATCGAGGACAGCTCATTGTTGGACCGGATTCCAGTAGACAGTTTTCAAATGATGACGATCAATAGTGTCATCTATTTTGACCATCCGATGCGGCACGATCTGCCGATCATCGAACTGATGAGCCGGACCCCGATTTTGTTGACGTTTTCAGATCGTTTATCTCCGTCACTTGCATCACAGCTGACAGTCTTATCTCGCGACGCACTTGCCGAGCGGTTACAAGACTGGCAGCAAACGGGGCGCATTCAAAACGAACAATCGATGGGGATTCTCGATTATGCGACAGTAAGCGGATTACGCGTCTCGCATCGCCTGTTCTTTTTTGCGGATGGGATTTACGCTGATCGACAAAAAACGATTCAGTTGAGTGCGGATATTTCAATCGATATTGAATGTCTTCGAGAACAGCAACCTCAACCGGAGGCGCTCGCGTCGCAAACGGAACTGGAGTTATTTCCGTTGTTGTATCAACTGGCAGGATCGTTTCAAGGGACGAGCCGTTTCATCACACCGTACTCTGATCTCGAACTACCTCGGACATCCGGACGAATCGGACCGTTGACGTTGATCGGCATTCAAAATGAGGAAGGGTGTTTTGCGTTCGACCGAACGACGTTACGCCTGTTCGAGACGAACGAAGCATTCCTCTGGATTTTAGAAGCGGATCAAAAGGAACAATTCGACGTGTTGCCAGAGCGACTCGGCGCAGACTATGCGGAAGCGATTCAGCATTACAAGGAGTTGATGTATCATGGGTGAGGTCTTATTTGGTCCGTTCTTGCGCAAGGGTAGCTACTCCCGCGTCCAAGTGCTCGATCATGTACAGGGAGATGAACGATTTGGTCGATTGTACCAAGAAGCACAACAGTTAAATGAAGTCGATGAGTTGATGCTCTATCGACGTTATCTACAAAAAGGAGAGCGGATCCTATTTTACGGAACGTTTGATCCATCCCTTTTTAATCTTTTGTCGGACGAGGGGTATGACCTTTATCTGATTGAACCGGAAGCTTCGCGGACGAAGCAAATCGCAAAGGAGTATCAGCATAAGATTTACGGCTGGAGTCATGACGTGACGGACGTCGTCGGACCTGAGTATTTTGACCGGATCATCTTACCGGGAACGACGATTTTACGTTATACGCGTGGGGAACTGCTGTTGTTCTTCCGCAACATCCGTCAACTGCTACGACAGGGAGGACGCTTGCTCGTGTCCTTGTATCACATCGATCACCTGAAATCAATTGTCCATCCGATTGCGACACGACGCTTTCAAAAGACATTACTTTTCTATGGCTATCACATCGATGGGGAGCGTCTTTTGTTCAACGCTTATCTCAAATCCGGACAAGAGGAAAAAGTCAGTTATGCGGTCGAATATCTATACGAACCAAAAACGCTGTTTGAATTTGCGACGTTATCGCGTTATCATGGACAATTTCTATATGAAGGAAAGACAATGATGGTATTGGAGTTCGAAAAACAATAAGTACAAAATATAATGTAATAATAAAATGAAAAATATATGTAATATATTGGTTTGAATAGGTCTAAAGACTGGGTAATGAGATACAGTAGTTTCCTTTGCACGATTCAAAGTACATCATAAGAAAGAGGAGCCGGATGTATCATGGAAAATCAGAGCGGAAGTACCTTTCAACAAAGTTGTCTATCGTTCATTGAGACCTTGTTTCCAGACGAACCTTTTCATTTCTTAGAAGAATCGAAAGCGACGGACGCCTTTGGTTATCCCGGTCGTCAATTGTTTTTCGCTTCACCTGCCCGTACTTTGAAATTCACTGTACTCGAGCAGGCGCATAAGCATTACACACGTGTATTCGTATCCGAGAAAACAAGCGAAAATACGTTTTTTCGTCAGTTATTAGAAGCAACATATGACGACAATCAATTATACATCGATCATATCGTCCAAACAGAATAACAAAAGAGATCAAAATCAGCTGATTTTGATCTCTTTTGTTACGCTTCGATAGAAGAAAGACCCCGCTTTAATGCTTGATCAATGGACGTTGCCATCTCATCTCGGACAGACGATGAGACGAGTCGACCATCAAAATAGATTTCCTTCGATAGACTGAGATGAACCAGTAAATCTTCAAGAATGAGCTTTAGATCAAGCGGTTGCGATGGTTCAAGCGCTTGGTGCATGAATTCACTCAATGAAGGATGCTGAACATACTTCGGATCGATGAGATCAATGATCGTCGTGTCTAAAGCAAGAGCCAATCGTTCCAAAACTTGAGCAGAGGGAATGCGCTGACCACGTTCGTAAGCGGAAATGTCCGTTGCTGATTCACCACAACGTTCACCTAAAAATTTTTGAGTATACTTGTGTTGTTTGCGCAATTGCATGATTTTTTTACCTAGTGCACGATTCATGGCACTCCACTCCTATTCTTCAGCTCATTCTTTATAGTACTAATTAACCACTTTCAGTATAAAAGAAACCTGATAAATGTAAAATATCGTTTTTCAAGGAAACTAAAAAAATGAAATGGGTTAAAATAGAAATTGATTTTTGGAGAAAATCGCCTATCGTTTCTGTCCATGCTATTCTAAAGTGATATCAAATAAGGGAGTGTCTTCATGAAAAAAATCACCTGGTCCGGCTATGTCGTCTTTGCCGTCCTATTGATCCTCTTCATCTCAAGTTCGATGCCTTATCAGGCACAATCGATCAAACCTGGTCTATCTCGCTATATCCCATTAGGATTCGTCGATCATCTGCGATTCATCTCCTTCTCGTATCATGGAGAAGTCAGTGTAGCGGCGCTCGGACGCAGTGGATTCATTGAATTTTTCATTCGTAAAGCAGCGCACGTCTCGACGTTTCTCGTATTAGGTATCGGTTTGATTGATTTGACGCGTCGTCGTTTGACACCGGGTCTTGCCGTCTTGTTCGCTTACTCATTAGCAATCACCATCGCTGTGTTTGATGAGTTTCATCAAATTTTAACGGGTGACCGGACTGGTCTCGTCCAAGATGTGTTACTCGACGGAACCGGAGCATTGATCGGAATCGGATGCTATCTGCTCGTTCGTAGGAAAAAAGTACAGCGCCAAGCAGGAAGTCTTTCTTTCTGGCACGAAAAGAAAAGGCATCACTCTTAACGAAGGAGATGGCCCTATGAAGACTGCCCATTTGTTGATGACAAGCGTCGGTCGCCGGACGAAACTGGTCGAGTACTTCGTTCGTGAGATGTCGGACGGTCACGTCAGTACTGCGGATTGTAATCCACTCGCACCGGGTCTTTATATGACGGAACGTCATCATCTTGTCCCGCGCATCGACGCACCGGGGTATATCGATCACCTACTAGAGTTGTGTCAGCGGGAAGGCGTAACGGCGCTGTTGTCATTGATCGATCCCGAACTGGAGTTGCTCGCAGCGGCAACGGAACGATTTGAAGCGATCGGTGTCACGGTTCTTGTCTCCCCAATGGATGCGTGCCAGTTATGCTTTGATAAATACGCTATGTATACGTATTGTGTTACGGAAGGGATTGCCCATGCACGGACATATGCGACGCTCGACGCATTCAAAAATGCGCTTGCGCAAGGGGAAATCGCATTTCCAGTCTTCGTAAAACCACGTAACGGCAGTGCTAGTCTTCATGTCCAGGTTGTCTCCTCCCTTCAGGTCGTCGAAGGATTGTTCGCTGTCCATCCGAATTTATTGATTCAGGAATACTTAAGAGGACAAGAGCTTGGCGTTGATGTGTATGTCGATTGGCTGACGCATGAAGTGACGGATATCTTCATTAAGGAGAAACTCGTCATGCGCGCAGGAGAAACGGATAAGAGTCGCTCCGTCAAACGCGACGACGTCTTTGAATTGATTGAGCAGATCTTAGCGGGAACTCGTCTCGTCGGGCCACTAGATTTTGATCTGTTTGATGTGGACGGAACGCTCTATTTATCAGAAATCAATCCACGATTTGGTGGGGGGTATCTTCATGCCTATGAGTGTGGTGTCAATTTTCCGAAAGCGATCCGAAACAATCTCCACGGGCAACGCAATCCTCGACGAATCGGGGCGTATACGGAAGACATCTATTTGTTGAAGCACGATACGGTGACACTATTGCCGGCATCTCTACTTGAGCAGATCGAAAAATCATGATACGCACGAAAAAGGAGTGATCCGGTAACGTACCGGGTCACTCCTTTTTATGGAAGAGAAGGATTAGGAAAGAGAAACGCGTGCACGCTTGAGGCATTGCACGGCGGAGGTCCAGTTGCCGAAGAGGGCGTTGATCGTCGAGGTGCTCGGAACCGAGCGACCTTCTGCCCATTTCCGATAATGGATGATGCTGAGAGAAGGTAATTCTTCTTGTGCCTGTCGCAGTGCTTCAAGGACGTCTTCTTCGACCCATTTCCGGCGAGGTGGAGCGATGTCAAGGCAAGCGAGAGCATCTGCCCACGAACCATATTTACGGGCAATCGTCGCGACTGTCGGATGTCCATTTTCCTGTGCCCAAATCGCATACGTCTGTGTTGTCAAACGCGGAAGGACATCGGAAGCTTCAAGTAAAGCAGTGATGATTCGTTCTTCCGTCATCGAGATGGAGCGTGTCATCTCGATCTGTGCTTCTTCAAGCGCACGTGACCAAGAGCCGAAACGTAAGTTGATCAGCGTCAAGGATGGACCGTGTTTGGCCTTTGCCCACTCCCGGTAGCTATTACTATGGAAAGGATGTAAACGTGTCGATGCTTCCTTGATGAAAGCAAGAATCTCTTCATCTGAAAAATATGGACGGATCGATGAGAGACCAGCGGCTTGGAGTGCTTCACGCCAAGAGCCGAATACATTGATGATCGTCGTGATCGATGGAATGTCTTTTCCGACCGACCAGCGCGCATATGTCTTTGCGTCGAGAGAGGGATATTCGATACTAGCTTCGATCAGGCTATCGATGACTTGTTGTTCTGTCCATTTCTTCATGATGTCATACCCCTTTCGTGTAAGTGCGTCTAGGTGTGGGTACTGTCGTGAGGTGGAGGTCGACGAAGCGACGCATAAGCGAGAAGGCTGAGCCAAATGAAATAAAATCCACTCGGTCTGACGAGAACACTTTCCGTGAATTGGAGTAACCCGAGCCAGCTGGCTAGCAAGAGCGCGAGGAAAGCGAGATCCGTCGTCTGAATGCGAAACAGTCGATAAAACAGATACAGAAAGACTGCACCATACAGCAGACAACCAATGAGACCGAATTCGTAGAGAAACGTGATCGGTGTACTATGAAATGTATAAAGAATCCGTTCACCGAGTTGTTCCTGCAGTCCACGCGGGGCACTTCCAATCCCGTGACCGAACCAGAGTGCGTCAGCGGAAGCGTGCCACCCTGCTTGCCAAAGCGTAAATCGTCCGTTAAGACTAAGCAAACGGGGAAGCAGACCTTGAAATGCGAAGACGGCACATAAGATCAGGCTTCCTGTCACATAACAGGCAGCGACCTGCATCCGGCGTCTCGTTCCCGGAACCATTCGAATACTCGTCAAGAGTGCCAAGAGGACGAAGGAGTAGATTCCTGTCTGCGAACCGCTCCTTAGCAAGGCAATGACGATCAGCAGTAAGAAAACAGCGTGCAGAAGACTTTGCCAACGTGGAAACTGTCGCAGTAGATAGAACCAAGCAAGCAGTCCTCCCGGAACGAGCCACGCTGCGAACGTATTCGGATTGTTCGTCAGTCCAGCGAGGCGAAGGAATGAACCTTGCTCTCCGACATACAGCTGAGGAAACGACAAAGGACCGATCCGAAGCCATTGTAGGTTTTCGACCGGAACATACGTTGTGCCAAACGAGACGATAAGTGCGTAGGAAGCGAGAAAGACAGCTTGTCCGTAAAGGAAGTAATACAGAAGACGATGCCATTGGTCGATCGATGCACGGGAGAGCGAAGAGACGATGCCGACGAAAAGCCAAGTCGAAATGAGGTAAAGCGAAACAAGGACACGATCCGTATTCGCGTTAAAAAAGAAAAATACGATATGAAATGTCAGATAAATCAGAAAAATAAATCCGATTTGATGTCCAGTTGCGCGATTGACGCGATAGAACGGTCGTAAAATGAACCAACAGACGCTGAACAGAACGATGTAGGCAGGAAGCAACCAAAGTGACCACTGTTTCGGTAACACTTCGTCCGTAAAGGATAGAGGACGAATCCAAGCATCGAGCATGATCCAAATGACTAGGATGGATAAGGCAAACGATATGGGTATATTGGCTGATTTTAACATGATTTCTAAAGACTATCCACCCTTCATATAGGACTTATTACCGATTCGAATACTTTTTAATCGTCAAATTTGTATTTACCCTCATCTTTTAAAAAATCATGCAGACCAATGAAAAAATATTAAAAAAAACGCAATCATTTTTTCGTGAATCGCGTTTTTTTTGTGACATGAATTCCTGCTGTGAACTTGCGTCACGCAAGCGAGATAGCTACCGAAAAAAATATAATCATTTTCACCAAGCTCTAATTGTTTTGGAATTCGATTGGAAATAAGGTGTAGACATAACCAATGTCCATCCATTCGGTCAAGCTAGAAAGAGGTGAACAACAGTGAGCTCGATGCATCAAAGAAAAACCTTTGGAGATCATCTGACGACACTCCGACGCGGCTGGTGGCTACTGGCACTCTTCACGATGCTCTTCGCAGGTGCCGGATATGCACTCAGCACGTATGTCATTCCGAAGACATATGAAGCGACGGCCTACATCCTCGTCGTTCCTCAAGCAAACGCAGAGGCGACATCGACGCCGACACTCGTCAGTACCTATCAAGATATCTTGCGAAGCCCAGAGGTCGTCGATCAGGTCGCCCAAAAGATGAACGTCACCGACAAGCGATTATTCGATTTGACGGATCGTCTGACGGTCTCGAGCAATCTCGATTCGCAAGTCATCGCCTTATCCATCACGGATCGTTCAGCGGAGCAGGCAGCCATTCAGGCAAATACGATGACGGAAGTCTTCCAGGATTATCTCCCGCAACTGATTAACACGAGTAAGACGGAAGTCTTCTCCAGTGCACGAATTCCAACGAAGCCCGTATCTCCGAACATTTTGATGAATACGGGAATCGGTGGTGTCCTTGGTTTAATGCTCGGACTCCTGATCGTCTATTCGCGCTCGTTAAGCAAAAAAGAAGTGACACGTGAAGCGACCGACAGTTATCCGAAAGTCATTCCCCGGACGCACTCATGAGAGAGGAGAGGAGACACCATCATGCAGCATTCCCCGCTTACCCCGTATCGTCGGCAGTTGAAGATTGGACTCCTTCGCCTGATCGACGCCGGAGTCATCGCACTCGCAACCGTAGTAACGTTCTACTTCTTTAATCCGCTCCATCTCACCGTCAATTTCGAGTTACAGGATGCGCTCGAAATCGCACTCATCCAGTGGATTGCCCTCACCTTCGTCGCTCATTGGATGCGTTTCTATCAAATCATCTGGCGCTACGCGAGTTTACGTGATCTCGCCGTTCTCCTCGTCGTCGTCCTTGCCAGCAGTTTCGTTTTACTTGGTCTTGAATATGCGTTGTTCGACTTTGCGGTCGAACGGGCGATCTTCTTGCAGACAGGACTTGTCTTGAACGGTATCTTATTCGTCCGGTTGTTGATTCGTGGCCGTAGTCTCAGACTCGTTCCGGAGCATAAGACGCTCGGCAAACGGACGCTAATCATCGGTGCCGGAGCTTCCGGACAGATGATCACGAAAGAACTGAAACAAAAGAAATCGCATATCTTAAACGTCGTCGGATTACTCGATGACTCGCTTGAACTACGCGGGATGCGAATTCACGGTGTTCCTGTCATCGGAGCGATCGAGCAACTTGAATGCATCATCGAGGAACAAAAGATTGAAGCGGTCGTCCTCGCGATCCCGTCCTTACCGTATCCGCGACGAATCGAACTGTTGAATCGAATTAAACAGACGCAAGTCGAGGCGCATACGTTACCGATGCTCGTCGAACTCGCTTCCGGTAAGGTCTCGATTCAACAAATCCGTGAAGTCTCAATCGCTGATTTACTCGGACGGGAACCAGTCGAGCTTGATATCACGGAAATCGAACGAAGCGTGCATGGAGCGACGGTCCTCGTCACCGGTGCCGGTGGATCAATCGGTTCCGAGATTTGCCGGCAACTGATTCGTTTTCGTCCTGAACGACTTGTTCTTCTTGGACACGGTGAAAACAGTATCTACCTGATTCGCCGGGAACTCGAGTGTCTCAGCCAGGACATCCAGTTCGAATCCGTCATCGCCGATGTACAGGACAGTGACCGGATGCTTGAAGTCATGCGACGCTTCGAACCGGACCTTGTCTATCATGCGGCAGCCCATAAGCACGTCCCACTGATGGAGGATAATCCGAGCGAAGCCGTCAAGAATAATATCTACGGAACACGTAACGTCGCCCGAGCAGCAGAAGCGGCTGGAGTCAAACGCTTCGTCATGATCTCGACCGATAAGGCAGTCAACCCGACGAGCGTGATGGGCGCGACGAAACGAATCGCTGAGATGGTCATCCAACAGATGGCAAGAAATAGCGAAACGACGTTCGCCGTCGTCCGGTTCGGCAACGTCCTCGGAAGCCGCGGTTCCGTCATCCCACTTTTCAAGGAACAAATCGCGAAAGGTGGACCGATCACGATCACCGATCCCCGGATGACACGTTACTTCATGACGATTCCGGAAGCGAGTCGTCTCGTCATTCAAGCGAGTGTCCTCGCAAAAGGTGGCGAAGTGTTCGTCCTCGATATGGGTGAACCGGTCCACATCACGACACTTGCGAAAAACTTGATTCACTTGAGTGGATTTACGGAAGAACAGATCCCGATCGTCTACAGCGGGATTCGAAAAGGGGAGAAACTCTACGAGGAACTGCTCGCTCGTGATGAGGTGCATGACGAACTCGTCTTCGATAAGATCCTCGTCGGAAAGACACGCCCCTTCGGCTCCGTCGATCCGTACTTGCGTGAGATCGCCCAAGCGCTTGATCGGGACGATACACTTCGCCAGTATTTATTAGAAGCGACGAACGAGACCGATGCCGATCCAGTCGCACCAACGATGCGGATCGCTCGTAAATAGAGAGGGGGGGAGAACGATGAAAACGGTTCGGCTGTCTCGCTTCAATCTCATCTTCATTGCAGATACAGCATATTCGTTACATCAATGGATGATTTTGACGCTCCTGATCAAATGGAGTACGCCGCTCAATATCGGCTACTTCAATTACGCCCTTGCCATCACCGCACCAATCGTCATGTTCTGTTGGCTGAATGCCAGTACGATCCTGACGGCAGAACGGGCTGGACTGACGAACTTCTGGCTCTTCATCAAGACCCGTTTTTCGCTCCTCTCGGCAGGTGTGTTCGTCCTCCTTGGTGTCTATTATTTCTTCGGTGAAGCGAACATCTTACTGCTGACGTTACTCGTCTATCTCAATAAATACATGGAGTCGTTCGCTGATCTCGGATACGGCTTCTTACAGGGACACACTGCCTTCAAGGAAGTCGCCATTTCGAAGATTTGCCGCAGTCTCTTGAACGTCTCAGGCGCAGCACTCGTCCTCTTTACGACCCATTCGATCCAGGGATTCGTCATCGCCTTGATCACTGGGAACTTGATCATGTTACTCGTCTACGATCTCCCGACGATTCGCCGGGTCGGTCGTGGTTTTGACAATCAAGCGCTCGACTTACGATATCGATCTGGTAAGGAGCTGTTCCTTAAAGCAATGCCACTCGGGTTCGTCGCTCTCCTGATCGCCTTGAACGCAAACATCCCACGATTATTCGTTGGACATGCGATTGGAACGGAAGAGCTCGGATATTATGCAAGCATTGCCTATCTACTCGTACTCGGTAGTCTGTTCATCCACTCTTTGATTGCTGTCTTATTGCCGAACTTCTCGTCAGAGACTGGTGAACGCCAAAGTTTACCGGAACTGCGCAAGCTGACACGGTCGATGTTACTGATGACGAACATTGTCGGGATCCTCCTGATTCTTGGAGCAATCTTCTTCGGAAAGTGGGGTTTGACGATTTTCTACAATGCGTCGTTCGTCAAATATCATCTGATTTTCGTCTTGATGATGATCGCGTCGTTGTTCTTCTATAATTCGACCGTCATTCAGGCACTACTGACCGGCTTCCAGCAGTTTCGAATCCAGACATTCTCGATCTTCGGCAGTGTCGTCGTCAATCTCGTCGCTTGTAGCCTCTTGATTCCGTTGTACGGACTATACGGGGCGACGATTGCATACACACTTTGCGCAGTCACTCAGATCGTCCTACTGTTACCCGCGCTCTATCGCTCCTTGTATCCACGAAACGTCGCCCTCGTCGTCGAACAAAGCAGTTAAGGAGGGAAGAAGATGCGACCAATTCTCTTACTCATCGTCATTGAAGCGCTCGTTTGTCAATTCGCCCGGTCGCTCTTCCCGGACACGTACGTGACCGCCTTGCTGCTCATCAACTCGGTGTTGTTTCTCTATTATCTACTCCGCCAAGCCGAGACGACGCCGCTCTATCTCGTCTTCATCACCGCTTTCTTCGTCCGATTGGTTTTGATGTTCATCGATCTCGAACTGTTCCGCTTACCACCGCACAGTGGGGACGATACGGAAGCCTTTCATCTCGAAGGTGTCCAAATCTTCACCGACCCGTCGACCTTCAATGATGTCGTCCGCGGCACCTATTCCAAGTTTCTCGGAATCTTCTATCTGATGTTCGGACCGGAACGAATCCTAGCTCAGTTCTTCAACGTCATCCTCGGCGTCGTCGCCGTCGTCATTCTAGCAAAGACGTTACAGCGGTTACGTTTACCGGAACGATACGTCTTCGGTGCAACACTCATCTTCGCGTTCTTCCCGCAAGGATTGTTGCTCTCACCGATTCTCTTACGGGATCAGATCGTCGCTCTTGGTATCGTCTATACGCTTTATTACATGGTCCGCTGGACGGAAGAGAAGTCCAGCAGACATATGGTTCTCGCGTATCTCGGCTACTTCGTCAGTACGATGTTCCACTCCGGTCTTGCCGTTGGAATCGTCGTCTTACTCGTCTACTTCTCGTTTTATAGCCATGAGACACGACGCATGGACTTTGAACCGACGAAGGTACAGCGACTGATCTTCCAAGTGCTCGTCGTCGGTTTTATCGTCTACAGCTTCCAGGACGTCTTGTTCGCGAAGTTCACCCACGTCTCGGAAAACGGACAGTTGTTCAGCGGGATGAGCTACGATCGCGGCGGCTCCGCTTACTTGAATGGATTGACGGTGACAGGTCCAGGCGACATGATTCTCTACTCACCGATCCGGATGATCTACTTCCTGTTCTCACCATTCCCGTGGCAGTGGTCGAGTGTCATGAACATCCTGATTTTCTTCCTCGACGCCGTCTTCTATTTCATCGGTTGTTTTGCCATCGTTCGGTCGTTCAAACTGATCCGTCAGCATCCGTTCGGCAGCGTCCTCTTCTTCTTTTTCCTTCTTTTTGCACTCAACGCGTTGATCTTCGGTCTTGGAACCGGCAACGTCGGAACGGCCATCCGACACCGGTATAAGTTGTTCCCGATGTTACTCATCGTCTACACAACCGTTCACTACATGCGCCTGCAAGCGCGCCACTACTTCGAGGAGGTCGAACACCGTGCCGAATAAAACGATCTTAATCACTGGTATCGCTGGCTTCATTGGGTTCCACGCCGCACGCCGTTTCATCCGGGAGGGTTACCGGGTCATCGGACTCGATGAAGTGAACGATTATTATGACCCGACGTTAAAGGAAGCCCGACTTGCTGAACTCGGAACGAACTACACGTTTTACCGAGTCTCGCTCGAAGAGACGGAAGCCGTCGCGCGAATCTTTGAACAAGAATCAATTGATCTCGTTCTCCACCTGGCAGCGCAGGCAGGCGTACGCTATAGCATCGACCGACCCGATGTCTACATGACATCAAACATCGTCGGTTTTCTCTCGATTTTAGAAGCCTGTCGCCATCATCCAGTCGAGCAGTTGATCTACGCTTCATCGAGTTCCGTCTATGGATCGAATACGAAGATGCCGTTCGCGACGACGGACGCCGTCGACCATCCGCTAAGTCTTTATGCCGCTTCAAAGAAAGCGAACGAACTGATGGCGCACACGTATAGCAGCCTTTACGGCATCAAGACGACAGGGCTTCGCTTCTTTAGCGTCTACGGTCCATGGGGGCGCCCGGATATGGCATTGTTCAAGTTCACAGAGGCAATTGCGAAGGGCGAACCAATCGATCTCTACAACTACGGCGAGATGGGACGAGACTTCACCTACGTCGACGATATCATCGAAAGCATCTATCGTCTGTTCCAGACTGAACCGGAAGTCGACGCGACGTTTGACGCGTCAAATCCCTTACCGGATCGTAGCAACGTCCCGTATCGCGTCTACAACATCGGTAGTCATAGCCCGATTCGCTTAAATGAATTCGTCGCCTTGATTGAACGACGCCTCGGTAAGACGGCGATCAAGAACGGGATGCCGTTACAGCCGGGTGACGTCCCGGAAAGTTTCGCCGATGTCTCCTCACTATTTGAGACAATCGGCTACCGACCACAGACGACGATCGAAGCTGGTGTCCATGCATTCATCGACTGGTACGAGAGCCATTACTTGATGAAGGAGGAAATCCAAGATGGCGCTTAAAGAGAATATCTACTATCGCTCTCCAATTTTCATCCAAAATTGGCTGACCTCGTTATACGGTCGGAAGTTGATGCAAGAACGCTACGGTCGCTTCTATGAGCAAAAGATGAAGGAGCTCCGGATGAAGGACCGGACGCGGGATTACCAAGCGGAACAGCTCGAACGTCTGAATGCCTTTCTTGCGTTTGTTGTGGCGCATACACCATATTACAGACAACTCTTTCACGAACATGATATCCAGTTACCGTTTACGTCACTCGAGCAACTGAAGACGATTCCGATCCTTGAAAAAGAGACGCTTCGCCGAAACAATGATGCGTTCATGTCCCGTGTCGATGCGCCGGTCCGCGGACGGACGGGAGGGACGAGCGGAAAGTCACTCCAGGTCGCCTTCATGCGAGAGGATGTCCAGGAACGGATGGCACACCTTGATTACTTCAAGGAACTTCACGGCTTTCACGCTGGGATGCGCCGGGCAAGCTTCACCGGTCGGACGCTGACAGCCGTCGATCAAACGAAACCGATCTTCTGGCGGATGAACCGGCCACTCAATCAATTGTTACTCTCGATTTTTCATATGAAAGAAGAAAACTTCCCAGCCTATATTGAAGAGCTGAATCGTTTTCAACCACGCGCACTCGACGGAACACCGACGGCGATGGTCGAAATCGCCCGTTATATGCTGAAGCACCACATTCAACTGGATATCTCGCTGATCGCCATCTTCCCGACATCCGAAACGGTGACGGAGGAGATGCGCTCCATCCTCGAGGAAGCATTCGGTGTCCCGGTCTTTGATCAATACGGTTCCTCGGAAGGGGCACCGATCATCTCAGAGTGTCGCCATCATAAACTGCATCTGCACCACGAAACTGGCATCATCGAACCGTATGGAGAGGACGGAGAAGTCGTCGTCACCTGTTTTACGACACGCGGCACACCGCTGATTCGTTACCGGATCGGTGACCGGATGACACTCAGTGACGAGACATGCAATTGCGGTTTGAATGGTCCCGTCATCGCCTCGATCGATGGTCGGGGAACGAGCTACATCGTCAGCGAGAAGCGTGGCAAAGTCTTCGAAGGAGACATCACGACGATTGCCCGGGAGCTACCGAACTCAGTTCTACGACTCCAAGTCGAACAGCATGCGCTCAATCACGTGACACTCCGCTATATTCCGGATGCGAAACGTTTCCAACCGAAGCACGAACAGATTCTCTTGAACGAGATGCGCAAGTTACTCGGCTCCGACATGAAAATCGTCCTTGAACCAGTCGAACACGTCAAACAAGAACCGAACGGAAAAACGTTGATCGTCAAACAGTCGATGAAATAGGAGGAACCCAACATGAACAAGGCAGTCAAACACATCGTAGATACGACAGCAGCCCATACTGGTGCACTTCCCATTGCCAACCGTTCGATTGCCGTCGTCGGACTCGGCTACGTCGGACTTCCCGTTGCCGTTGCGTTCGGTGAAAAGACGGGCGTGATCGGCTTTGACATCAAGGAACAACGAATCCAAGAACTTCAAGAAGGCATCGACGCGACACTCGAACTGAGTCCCTTCACGTTGAAGAACGCAACCGTCGATTATGTCTCAGATCCATCGGCACTGCAGGCGAGCGACTTCATCATCATCGCCGTTCCGACCCCGATCAATGCACAGAACCAGCCGGACCTGACACCACTCTTACGGGCGTCGCACCTCGTGGGTCGCCAGCTCAATAAAGGCGACATCGTCGTCTACGAGTCGACCGTCTACCCTGGAGCTACGGAAGAAGATTGTATCCCGGTTCTTGAAGAAGCGTCCGGCTTATGCGCTGGTGTCGACTTCTTCGTCGGCTACTCACCGGAGCGAATCAACCCGGGTGACCATGAGCATACGTTCAAGACGATCAAAAAAATCGTCTCCGCCCAAGATGAACAGACACTCGATATCGTCGCGGAAGTTTATGAAGCCGTCGTCGAAGCCGGTGTCCACCGTGCCTCATCGATCAAGGTCGCGGAAGCAGCAAAAATCATTGAAAACACACAACGCGACCTCAACATCGCCTTGATGAACGAACTCGCAATCATCTTCGACCGGATGAACATCGATACGCTCGAAGTCCTCGAAGCAGCCGGTACGAAATGGAACTTCCTCCCGTTCCGTCCGGGTCTCGTCGGCGGTCACTGTATCGGTGTCGATCCGTTCTATCTGACGATGAAGGCGGAGTCACTTGGCTACCATCCGGAAGTCATCCTTGCCGGTCGCCGGATCAACGATACGATGGGGCGTTTTATCGCCACAGCGCTCGTTAAGAACTTGATCAAACAGAACATGCCGGTGCTCGGTGCCCGGGTCACCATTCTTGGATTATCGTTCAAAGAAAACGTCAGCGACATCCGCAACTCGAAAGTTGCGAACCTCGTTCATGAAATCGAAGAGTTCGGAATCGACGTCCAAGTGACGGACCGACTCGTCGAAAAGAGTGAGGCAAAACGTGAGTACGGGATCGACTTACTCGAGATGAGTGAACTCAAACCAGCCGACGTCGTCATCTTTGCCGTCTCACACGAAGAATACGTTGAAGGTGGTTGGAATCTGGCACAACACTTACTGAAGGTCGGTCGCGGCATCGTCGTCGACATCAAAGGCATGTTGCCACGAGCAGAACAACCGGAGGGGGTCCACGTATGGCGCCTCTAAAAATCCTTCAAGTCTGTGCTCTCGATACGACGGCAGAGACGATGTTGCAGCCGCTCTTACTCGCTTTGCAAAATGCGGGGCACGACGTCGGCATCGCCTGTGCCGACACGGGTGCCTCGGTGAAACTGGCAGCAAAGGGATTCCGGATGCATGACATTCCGATCGAGCGGCGAATCGACTGGACGAGTAACTGGCGGACGATCCGTGAAATCACGCGAATCTTGAAAGAGGATGGTTACGACGCCGTCCATGTCCACACACCAGTCGCCGCTGCCCTTGGACGGGTCGCCGCCAAACGTGCCGGGACGAAGCATATCGTCTATACGGCACACGGTTTTTACTTCCACGAGAAGATGGGACGGATGACGTATCAGCTAACGTATTCAGTCGAAAAGTGGTTGGCACGTCTCGCGACCGATTATCTGCTCCTTCAAAGCGAGGAAGATTATCAACTCGCCCAGCGCAAACGCTTTAAAGCGAATACCCGGCTGATGCATCTCGGAAATGGAATCGACTTGACCCGCTTCTACCCACGACCACGTGAAGCCGGAGCGCCGTTTACGTTCTTATTCATCGGTCGGATCGTCGAAGAGAAAGGAATTCTCGAACTGCTCGATGCATTCGAGGATGTCGTCTATCGTCACCCGGAAGCCCGTCTCGTCATTGCCGGTGAGATGATGGCAAGCGAGCGCGATCAGACGACGAAACACTTATTCTTACGGCGGATCCGCGAGATTCCAAACGTCGACTACCTTGGATTCGTCGAAGACGTACCGGGTTTGTTCCAACAAGTCGATGGCTTCGTCTTACCGTCGCATCGTGAAGGCGTACCACGATCAATCATCGAAGCGATGGCGAGCGCAAAACCGGTCATCGCGACAAACATCCGCGGCTGTCGTGAGGAAGTCGTCGAGGGGAAGACAGGCTATCTCATCGAAGTCCGCGATATCACGAAGCTTGCCAAACGGATGAACACACTCGTCGAACATCCTGACCGTGCCAACGAGATGGGACGGAACGGATTTGACCGTGCCATGAAACATTTCAACGAAGCCGACGTCATCAAACGACAACTTGATCTCTTTTCAGCTATGTAAAAGGAGGACGTCATCATGAAACGCACATTCGACTTCACGGTTAGTCTTATCGCTATCTTGATCCTGATTCCCGTCTACGCCCTCGTCGCCTTAGTCATCTATACGAAGCTCGGTCGTCCGATTTTCTTCAATCAAGTCCGCCCAGGTTATAAGGGGGAGTTGTTCAAAATCTACAAATTCCGCACGATGACGAACGAAATGGATACTGAGGGAAAACTTCTCCCGGATGCAGACCGGATTCCCGCATCACTCGAGTGGATTCGTCGCTTAAGCCTTGATGAGATTCCGCAGTTCTTTAACATTCTTCGCGGACAGATGAGCTTCGTCGGGCCGCGTCCATTACTCGTCAGTTACTTGAACCACTATACGAAGGAGCAGATGACACGGCATGATGTCCTTCCTGGTCTGACGGGCTGGGCGCAGATTCATGGACGGAACGCGACGACGTGGCAACAACGACTCGAGCAAGATCAATGGTACGCAGCGAATCAGACATTCCGACTCGATCTCTATATCTTGTTCAAGACGTTCAAAATGGTCATCTCGTCAGAAGGGAACTCGACGGCTCATCAGACTGGGATGGGTGAGTTCAAGGGTCTCGACGGAGGTGTTCCCCATGATGTCGTTAAGCGATGAACGGTTAATCCGGGATCCGCGCGAATGGGATGCACTCGTTGCGACCTATCAGCTCGATTGTTATTACGAACATGCTTACTTCGAACTCGCGAAGGAACACGACGAGATTCCTGAGTTATTTTATTATCCGACGGAGTTTGGGACGTTGATCTATCCGTACTTGCGGCGACGGATTCCAGGCACACTCTTTGAAGATATCACGACACCTTACGGCTACGGTGGTCCTTCCTTCAAAGGCATCTGGTCACTCGATCAGATTCGCGAAGTGCGCGAGCGATTCGAACGCTATTGCAATGAGACGGGAATCGTCACAGAGACGGTTCGCTTCCATCCACTCTTGCACAATCAAGAACTGGGTCAATACTGGTGCCACCAAACGGAGATCCTGCAGCCGACCGTGACACTGGAACTAACGGACCTGTTCGAGATGATCGAAAGCGACTTTTCGCAAATGACGCGACGCAACATCCGGAAGGCGCGTCGCGAAGGCGTCACGATTCGTCTGGGACGCCCGGAAGAATACCGGGACTTCGCGCGTCTCTATCAGATGACGATGGACAAACATCAAGCCGATGCCCGGTATTACTTTAATCAGACCTACTTCGATCACTTCGCGGACGGACGGATTAACAACGTGCTGTTGCTTGCTGAACATGACGGACGGATCATCGCCGGATGTATCGTCTTGACCGGTCGCCAGTTCGCGCATTATCATCTCGGTGCTTCCGATCCCGCGTCGTTAGCACTTCGACCCAACCACCTATTATTCGCGGAGATGATTCGTTGGGCAAAACAAGCCGGTTTTCAAGCGCTTCATCTCGGTGGAGGCACGACACGATCGAATACGGATAGCTTGCTTGCCTACAAACGATCCTTTAGTGCGAATCAAACGTTTTTTGGACTCGGTACGTCGATTCTGGATGCCACGATCTATGAGCGTCTAACGCGACAATTCGAACGACAACATCCGGAAACTCAAATGGGTCACTGGTTCCCGCTCTACCGAACACCGATTCGTCATCTGTCATCTCGAAGGGAGGAAACATCATGAAACACATCCCACTCTCCATCCCGCATTTAAGTGGTCAAGAAGCCCGTTATGTCACCGAGGCACTCGAGACGAACTGGGTCGCCCCTCTTGGACCAAATGTCGATGCCTTTGAACGAGATATGCAAGCGTACACGGGTGCTGTTGCAACGCTTGCGACGAGTAGTGGGACAGCAGCGATTCATCTGGCGCTCGCGACACTTGGTGTCACGACGGGGGATGATGTCTTCTGTCAGTCCTTGACGTTCATTGCTTCGACGAATCCGATTCGGTATGTCGGAGCGCGACCTGTATTGATCGACTCGGAAGAAGAGACCTGGAACATGTCGCCCGTCGCACTCCGTCGGGCCTTGATCCAGGCGGCAACACGTGGTCGACTTCCGAAGGCTGTCATCGTCGTTCATCTGTACGGTGTCGCCGCGCAAATCGAGGAGATTGCTGCGATCTGTGAAGAGTACGATGTTCCGTTGATCGAGGATGCTGCAGAATCACTCGGGACTCGTGTAAACGGGCGGATGACCGGAACGTTCGGAACATTCGGTATCTATTCGTTCAATGGCAACAAAATCATCACGACGTCAGGCGGCGGGATGCTCGTCGCAAATGATCCGGCTCTGATCGAACGTGCCTTTTATCTCGGAACACAGGCGCGACAGCAGGTCTTGCATTATGAGCATACGGAAGTCGGCTACAATTACCGAATGAGTAATGTCGCTGCTGGGATCGGACGGGGACAGCTTGAGGTTCTCGATCAACGCGTCGATGCACGGCGGAAAATTTTTGATCGCTACGACCGTGCCTTTGCCCCGGACGGTGTCAGCTCGCAAGTCGAGCAGCCTGGAACATTCGCCAACCGCTGGCTCAGTGCCTTTCTTTTACCGGGTGGTCAAGCGCAACGCGATGCGATGATTCAGACACTGCAACAAGCGAATGCCGAGTCTCGCCCGGTCTGGAAACCGATGCACTTACAACCCGTCTATCGCGACGTACCATTCGTCACAGCAGAAGGGGTTGACGTCAGCCGTCGCTTGTTTGAAGACGGTATCTGTCTTCCGTCTGCTTCACAAATGACGTTCACTGAACAAGCCGTCGTCATCCGAAACGTTCGTCATGCTTTACAGACGACCGTACGCCGGAACGTCCAGTCATGAATATATGGGAAGGGGACATCGTCATGCGCGATATGGAGGAAGCGATCCACGCACTCCGTCTCGCTGCGAACGGGAAGAATGAATTGACGGCCAATACCTATTTCCGCTGGCAACTCCACACCACTCATCCAAGCGTCGCGGAAATCCTGATGCTGTTTGGATCGTGGCAAATCGCCTTGGAACGAGCTGGCATCGGACATGCCCGCTTGACGTTCACGAAGTCGGAAATCATTGATGCTTTGCGTCAGGCACGGGAGGAACTCGATCCTTTCACGAGCGCGACGTACCGCGAATGGGCTCAGCAAAAGCAAGCACCTAGCCTGACGGATATCGTCCATCAATTCAACTCGTGGCAGCAGGCATTGTCAGAAGCGGATATCTTAAAGGAACGCGTCCAGGAAATGGAACAACGGATCATCGAGTCATTACTGGAAGCGCATGGAGTCTTGCCGGTCTTGACGAGTCAGACCTACACGAAGTGGGCGGCTGGTCAAAATCGTCCGACTGTCGCAACGATTGCCCGCCGGTACGGCTCTTGGTCAAACGCACTTGAAATCATTGGAATCGGATTCCCGCGTAAACGCTGGCGGGAAGAAGAAGTGCTCGACGTACTTGCTGAAGCCGCACAAGAGACGGAGCATCTGACGATCGCAAGTTATCAACGGTTCAGTATCGGACGTGATGCGCCAAGCATCGGAGTCATCACTGCCTTGTTCGGTAGCTGGCGCAATGCTTTACTGGTACTCGAAGCACAACGACCGTCCTGAATTGAAATTGAAGAAAAGGAGAATGGGTGATGAAGAAATGGAAATGGATCGTACTGACACTTACGGGGATTTGCCTGCTCCTTCTCTTTAGTTCAGGCGGATATGTGTATCATAAAGCGAGTCAGACGCTCAAAGAAGTTCAGGTACCAGTCAAAGCAAGCGTTGAGACGGAAAAAGCCGTTGAGCAGAAAAAAGGATTCTCGTTTCTCTTACTCGGCGTCGATCAACGAAAAAATGAGACAGGACGGAGTGATACGATCATCGTCGTGACGATTGATCCGAAAACGAATACCAGTCAGATGATCAGCATCCCGCGCGACTTAAAGACAGACATCATCGGCAATGGTTCGAATGATAAAATCAACCATGCCTATGCCTTCGGTGGTCCACAGATGGCGCTTGATACGGTCAGTCATCTGTTAAAAATCCAGATCGACTATTTCGCTGAGATCAATCTAGCGGGCTTTACGGATCTCGTCAATGCGGTGGATGGGGTCAGAGTCAAGAACGATATCAATTTTTCGTACTATGAGATGCAGTTCCCAAAAGGAGAACTATTACTGAACGGGAAGGAAGCACTCGCCTATGCCCGTATGCGGCACGATGATCCACGTGGGGACTTCGGACGACAAATCCGCCAACGGCAAGTCGTTCAGGCAGTTGCCGATAAAATGACAGAAGACTTCTCGATTCGTCGTTTCAACGCTATCCTCGATGCCCTCGGGAAAAACGTCAAGACGAACGTACCATTTTCCGTTGCCCGGACGGTCGCGACGGACTACCGGGATGCCTTACGTAACGTCAAGACCTTGTCGCTTGACGGATCAGGAGGCATCGAATCGGACGGCATCTATTACTGGCATCCGACGGATAAGTCGTTAAAAGAAGTTCAAGCTCAACTGCAGGAAGCGCTCAAATGATTGGAATGGAGAGGAAATTGCGATATCAGGACTGATTGATAACGAAACGAACGCTACTCTCATCCGCGCTTTCCTCAGGCGGGAAATCAGCCGCGGCAACCAACATTTCATGCTGTTTGCCAGGTCTGATTCATCCCTGACGAAAGTACCAATGGCACTTTCTTTTCCTGTAGGAGTCGCGGATGAACGATAGCGTTCTCCATCAATCAAAAAAGATGTCCATCTCCGATTCATAACCGGAAATAGACATCTTTTTTGATGAATCGATTAGCATGTCACGACGAGCGGATCGTCCGAAGCATCGAGAATTTCATCATCGTATAGAGGAAATAGACAACAGTCAGAACGGCAGCCATACTCCATAACCATTGATATGCGGAACTAAAGTAGCCGAATCGAAGACCGATCAATGCCGGTACGATCAACGTCAACCAGCTTAATACGAGGGCAACGCGGGCAGTAATCGCATCAATCGGGCGATTCATTCCCATCCCGAGGAAAAACAGGCTCCAGAGCAATACCCAGAACAACCATGTCACCCCACCGATGATGTCTGCTGTCGTGAAGCTGACAAATGCATAAAATAAAGCGGCGATCGCAACGAACAAGGAAAACCAACCGACACCGCTTCCGTCGAGGTTAAATAAGAACGTGATCCCGACATACACATACGTAAAGGCAAACAAATAAATACTCGCGTACCCGAACGTCAACGCTGGATCACCTGCAGCACCGATGACAAGATACGTTGCGATGAACGTTTGCAGTAGACCCGTGATAAGACTGAAGACACCAGCGCTACGGAGATCGACTTTTCCGAACAAGGTCAAACTATTTAAAAAGAGCGCAACGCCCCCAAATAATAAACTGACATTTCCCACGTAAAAACTCTCCTTCATTAAGACGTCAGACGTCTGATTCTAATTTCAACTCTAAGATGAATTCGTTTTCAGCGCAAGTATAATTTGAAGGAAAAAGAAAACAGTCTGGCTCCCGAAACGGAAAACCAGACTGTTGATGAGTCGATTATTGATTTAAGACGGAGCGAAGTGTCGTCTCGGTTTGGGACAACGTTCCTTTCAGTGTGACGAGACCATATCGTGTCGATCCTTTTTTGATGAAGAAGACGCGTGTGTAGCCAGATTCCGGTGTGTAACCAGTCTTGCTCGCATAAACACGTGTATCTCCTGGAAGCGACGTATTCGTATGATACCACGTCAATGTCCGTGCATACGGTCCTTTAACGGTCGTCTGATACGACTTGCGTCCACTGATCGTCATGAGCGTGCTGTACTTCGCATATGTATTCGCGAGTTTTTGCATATCAGCAGCTGTCGTGTAATGACTTGGATGATAGAAACCGTGTGGGTTCATGAAATGACTCGCACTCATTCCGATTGAACGGGCGCGGTTATTCATGTACGAGACGAACTTCGATTCAGAACCTGCTGTCCGGACAGCGATCGCTTTTGCTGCATCATTACCAGAGCGGATCAGCATCCCGTTCAAGAGTTGACGCATCGTGACTTTATCGCCAGCACGGAAGCCAGCGACACTGCTACCTGCAGGAACGGATAACATCGAAGACGTCAGGGTGAACGTTTGATCAAGCGTGCCTTTACGTGCTGCTTCGTCATACGCAACGATTCCCGTCAACAGTTTCGTCGTACTCGCTGGATAACGGCGGACGAAGCTTTCTTTAGTCAATTGATAACTTGACGATCCAAGCTTGAAATACCGCATCGATGCAACCGGATAACTGCCACTCGATGGTTTAGGGCTGCTCGTCGTCACTTTTCGGGCAACTTGGCTAGAGACGTAATAATAATTGACTTTCCCTTTGACCTTATACCAACCGTTCGAGTACGAGACTGCATTGAACTTCGAGTTGTAGGATGCGAGTCGTTTGATGTTCTTTGATGAGGCCGTGCTTGGTGATGTCCGGACGTTCGCTCCAGCTTTCGAGTAGACGACGATTTTGTACGTCTTTACGGAGCTACTCGACACTTTTTTAGCGACTTGGTTCGATAGATAACGATATGTACCTCCGTCCTTGATCTTATACCAGCCATTCGTATACGAAACGGCTGTGAATTTTGCCTTGTACGCGGCACGTCGGACGATCGTCGCAGACGAGGCTGTACTCGGCTTCGAGCGGATGTTCGCTCCAATCGTCGAAGTGACGACGACTTGGTAACTAGCTGCCTGAGCCGGAATGGCGGGAAGACACAAAGCGAACAATAATAAGAGCGTAAGACTAGTACGGAGCAAGCGCTTCATAAAAACTCATTCCCTCCTTGTTCAAATATGGTTTTATCATAAAACAAAAAAAGGAAATTCACTTCTTTTCAAAAAAAGGAATTTGATGCCTGTAAAGGGCTGTTTCTCATCTTTTCGTGTCAATTAACGTATCATAGGGAATGTAAGCAACAGTGGAAAAGGAGGAGTTCATATGAAATTAGCCGTCATTGGTCTAGGTGATATCGCTCAAAAAGCCTATTTACCGGTCTATGCTGAACGATCTGATATCGAGGTGTATCTGATCTCGCGAGATGAAGAGAAAGCAAAACGATTGCGAGCAGACTATCGCTTTGCAGGAACATACGCGACGTTTGCTGACGCCGTAAAGGAGGGGATCGATGCGGTCATGATCCATTCAGCGACTGTCGTCCATGCCGAGCAGGCACGGCAAGCGCTTGAAGCAGGAATCGCCGTCTATGTTGATAAACCGGTCTCGATGGAGATCGAAGAGATTCGCGAATTGACTCGTTTATCAGAAGAGAAGCAGTTACCGTTCATCACGGGATTCAATCGTCGCTTTGCGTCAGCACACCAGCGCTTACTTGAAGTGAACGATCCGAATCTCGTCCTCATGCAAAAGAATCGGACGTCGTTCATCGAAGACGCCAAGCCATTTCTGTTCGATGATTTCATCCATGTCGCGGACACGCTTCGCTTTTTGACGGGACGTGGTGAGATTGAAGACTTACACGTCAAGAGTAAGCAAGACGAAAGCGGGCTACATCACGTGACGATTCAATTCGTCTCAAACGGTATCACGGCAATCGGTGTCATGAACCGCAATAACGGCATCACGGAAGAACGCGTCGAAGTGATGGGACCGGAAGAAAAACGAATCGCAACGGACGTGACGACACTCGATCAATTGACGAAACAAGGCACGCTTCGGTATCCGCTCGATAACTGGGAAGCGACGCTAAAGCGCCGTGGATTCGTCGATATGCTGGATGCGTTCCTTCGGACGGTCAAAGGGGAACCGTCCGAGTCAGTCGTAGCTTCTGATAGCCTGGCGACACATGAATTATGTCAGCAGGTGTATGAGAACGTTCAAGCAACACGTTAAATTAAAATCATAAAAAAACGCCGCTTCACTCGGGAATCGTCTCAAGTAAAGCGGCGTTTTACTGGTTATTTATCTGACAGTTGTTTAAGTTGATAGATTCGCTTACCGCCTGGTCCTTCGAACGTCACGCGGAGCGTCGAACGGACGAAACGGTAGCTGACTTGTCCTCCGGATAAACTGACACGAGCGGAGAAATCGGGTTCGAAACGGACGATCTCTTCATCGTTTCGGAGCGCGTCCGGGAGACCGAACTGATCAAAGCGAAGCGTCGCGATGAACGTATCTTGCTCGTCAAAAGAGACATGGATGCGTCCGGTTCCGTCGAACGGCTCATCTTCAAGTGTGCTTCGTTCGACTTCGTATGTTCCTTCAAACTGTTTGACTTGTTGCAACGTCTCTCTTGCACTGAGGGCAATGGATTCTGCTCGTTTTCGGACAGGATGATCCGTTGCGAGTTGAAGACGTTCGATCGCCTCCGCCGTTTTTAAGACATCACGCAGTTGATAACCGGCAAGCTGTCGCTCAAGCTGAACCATCAGCCGAGCAGCCGGTTCGTCAATGTCTTGTTTCGATTGTTCGACGGCGCGGGTGTAGGTTTGCTGCTCGAGCTGTTCTTGAATCCTAGATGTTTCTGGCGAACACGCCATCAGAAGACAAAGAGGCAGACAAAGGAGCACTCGTTTCATGAAGTCACCTCCGTTCGATTGACATCAATGATTTGAAGATGATCCGTATGCACTTTCAGACGATAATGGACGCGATACGTCACAGGCTCTGAACCGTTTGCTGTCGCAATTTGGTACGTTTCTTGTGTACGTAAATGATACGTAACTCCCTTTGACGTGAATTTTTGGAATGTCACGGCGAGAACACTTGGAGCGACAGGGGCATCAACGGCATTCGTTATACGATGGAGATGCTTAAACTCTGATTCAAAGACGTTCAAAGTCGTGAACTGGATCGCAGAAAACGTCTCGATGGAATCGTATTTCTTCGAGAATGTCGCAAGCTCCGGAATCGTCCGAGTATATTGACGGACGAAGCGAAGGACATCATAGGACGTTGGAGGACGGTCTTTCGAGTACGTTTGATTGTACGCTGTTTGTTCATCGGACCATTCCGAAAGCGCGAGTGCTTCGACACTAGGTGTCGGACCCGCTTCAGGGGAAACGGGATCTTGTAGCGAATACCACAGGAAACCGGCTCCTCCGACGAGAAAGAGCAAAAGGCAGGTACTGATGAGCCAAGTCCGTGAAGTGGACGAAGTGGGTGGTTCGGCGAGTTGTTCTTTCTTGATAACAGGATGTTGGCAATGCGAACAAGTCGTATCGTGTTGACGAAGTGGTGTTCCACATAACGAACAGCGTTCCATGGGATAAGACCTCCTGTGTATGTAAAATGAAATGTCAGATAAGGGAATGGTAATTTGAAATTAGTATCATCGTAACATTAATTGGAAACGCAATCAAAACTTGATATGAGATTTTTGAAGGGAGAGCTTACAGATGGAACGTCACTTGATTTTAATGGATGCGTTCAAAGGTAGTATTTCTTCGAAGGAGGCAGCAGAAGCCGTCACGTCTGGAATACTGGCACATGATCCAACCGTGATCATCGATTCCTCACCTGTCGCGGACGGTGGGGAAGGAACGCTTGAAGTCTATCTCGCGCTTGGATATGAGGAAAAGACGACCATGACGATTGATCTAGCAGGTCGTCCGTGTGAAGTGCAGTATGCCGTAAAAGATTCAGACGCCGTCATCGAAGTCGCGCGTATTTGTGGACTGCCGATGCGACAAAGCGGAGATAATCCTGTTCGAGTGAATACGCGTGGCGTCGGGCGTTTGATGGAACAGTTACGCAATCAAGGAATAACACGTATCCGACTGGCGTTAGGGGGGACAGGTACGACGGATGGGGGACTTGGTTTACTCGCGGAAGTCGGTTGTCGTCTTCAAGATGCCTCGGGTAAGCCGATTTTGTTTTGTACAAATCCGTTACTTGAGACGCAAGCCATTCATTGTTCAACGTATCCGGTTCAGCTGGAAGCCCTCGTAGATGTGACAGCTCCCTATCATGGTCTAGATGGTCCGGCTTATCTGTTTGGTCCACAAAAAGGACTGCTTCCGGATGACATCATAAAACTCGATCAACAACTCGAACAGATTGGAAAGTTACTTGGATTAGAGGGCGTCAAAGGAGCAGGGGCAGCCGGCGGACTCGGTGGAGCCGTGTATGCGCTTGGTGGACGAATCGTTCCGGGCGCATCGACGATCTTGCAACACCTTCGTGTAGCAGAGCGGATGCAACAAGCGGATTATGTCTGGACAGGGGAAGGACGGGTCGACCGTCAAAGCCAAATCGGTAAATTGCCAGGTGAGGTCACGCGGATGGCGAGAACAGCTGGCGTTCCTTGTCTGATCCTTGCAGGAATCGTCGAAGAAAACATCCCGCAGGCACTTGGTTGTCGATCGATTCATGTCCATCAGAAGATCACCCTCGACCCGGAACAGACGAAAACGCGCCTACAGGAGCAAACACGTAAGTGGCTCGAGGAACTTTCGCTGAAACAGGGATGAAGTCGGAAAAGTTTGGGTAAATAACTGTATATTGCCATACTTTTAGAGAAAGTAGGTCATCCTATGATCAATCAATCGATCCAATTATCGTTTCGCCAAGTCCGAGCGCTTGTCGAACATACTTTGCTGTTATTCAAAGAGCTCGATCAACAATTAGCGAACCGTGGATACGAACCAGTCCTACCGGATGTCGTCCAAACGGAACATGGTTTGAGCATCCATCAGACGAAAGAGAGTGCTGAGTCACTCGTTCCACATTTCCTAACGCGGACGTATGTCCGACAACAGGAAAAAACGAACCAACATGGATTACTGATCTCTGTTCAATATACGCATCCTCTCCATGAACGATTCGATCCCGTCGTCCTCGTCGGCGATGTGACGTTCAAGCAGGCGAAGCATGCCCACAAAATCTTGAGTGAGAAACCGTGGCTCCTGAAGTATGCTGCCTTTGAATCGACGATTGCGCAAGAGTTCGTTGCCGATGGTACACGATACACGACGCAACCGATTGAAGAAATCGAAGAGCTGATCGTCTGGGGGCATCCGTTCACAGAAATGCGCGATATCGATGATGTCAAACGATTGGCGGAAGAAATGATCAGTCGTCATCTTGAGCCGGGGACAACATAAAAACAAGCTTTCGTCCTTCGTACGAGAAGGACGGAAGCTTGTTTGTTAGACTTGAACGAGCAATCGTTCGATCGCTGCCGTCAAATCCGTCGGGTTCGTTTTTGGAGAGAACCGCGTCACTTCTCCATCACGAGTCACGAGGAATTTCGTGAAATTCCACTCGATGTCTGTTGTACCGTCCGTCGTCGGTGCTTGTGCTTTCAGTTCTTCGAATAACGGATGTGCTTGCTCACCGTTGACATCGATTTTTGAGAAAACGGGGAACGTCACGCCGTAGTTGACTTGGCAGAACGACTGAATCTCCTCGTCCGTTCCGGGGTCTTGGTTCGCGAACTGATTACATGGGAAACCAAGTACGGTCAATCCTTGCGAACGATAGTCTTGATGCAATTGCTCGAGTCCTTCGAACTGTGGCGTCAAGCCGCATTTACTGGCTGTATTAACGATCAGCCATGCTTGAGCTGGGTAGTCACTTAAGGATGCCGACGTTCCGTCGACGCGTTGAAATGAATGATCTTGTAACATATCAATTCCCCCTTTTTAAGTACTTCTCTAGTGTAACAAATCCGTTTTCCTGTCGTCTGCTATCGTTACTTGCGAGATGACAGAAACATCACAATCGGGTGTCAGCGACGTTTTTTCGACGAATTTTTGTTACGATTACAAGGAATATGGAAGGAAAGGAGAGATGCCACATGAGAAAAATGTTGAAACAATCGCGGTTCGTCATGATCGCGACGCTTTGTCTCGTCCTCGTCGGAAGTTGTATTACCTTATTGACGCTTGGATTCGAACGCGATATTGTGATTCTTGTTTCTGGAGTGGTTGCCCTATGGGTGACGATGCTAGCTCCTTTGACGGTCCATGCCAAAATGAATCAGCAATCATAATTCTGATTTGCTTATGAAACCGCAGAGCGATTCGATCTAAAAAGGAGCTCCTCCATTTTAGATGAAAGAATCGATTTCTGCGGTTTTTTTTCTTCTATAGCATAAAGTTAAAAAACACTATTTTTCGAAAGTAAGTCATTAAAAAATCAGACTATTTTTTTTCATTTTTTCTATTTACAACCTTAAAAAATCGGAGTAATATCCATCTCATCAACGAACACTAACATGTTAATTCTTCGATCTCAAAGTACGCCGAATTCATGATTGAAGCGGGGGACCCAATCGTCACGACACGTGACACGGGGTGAATCCTTTCCGAACGGGAAAGGTAGGGCGAAATCCTAGGTATGCCCGAATCCGACAGCTAACCTCGCAGGCGTTTTTAGGAGGGAACGACTCTTTTTCAGTATGCCAAGTTATAAAGGCGATGCTGGGGCCGTTTTTCGCCTCACATCGTCTTTTTGTCGTGCTTAATTGTAAAAATATTGAATAATATGGGGGTAATTTCATAATGGGAGAACTATGGAGTATCGTACTGCTCGTCTTCTTCTTCGGTACGACGTTCGGAATGATTCGACTGATCGAACGTGTCCAGTGGAGAGCGGGTGACCGGAAATGACGTGGTTTTTACTAGCGACGGGTTGTCTCGTCTTTTTGTATCTCGGTTATTGTCTGATGTATCCAGAAAAATTCTAATCGCATAGGGAGAAAAGAAAAACATGTGGACTCAATTCCTGATCCAATTTTGGATCCTACTCGTCATTGCACTTTGTGCAGCGGTCTTGCTCGGTCGCTACATCGGGATGTACTTCGCACCGATCGCAGAGCGTCGGGTCGATACAATCGGTAAGGTCGAACGACGCCTTCTATCGTTACTTGGTGTCGATGAAAAGAAACAAGATCAATCCTGGGTCGGCTATTCAAAAAGTCTATTAGTCGTCAATCTACTGTTTTTCATCGGTGGGTATTTGTTGCTTCGCTTTCAAGGAAGTCTACCGCTCAATCCGAACGGCGCCGCTAATCTTGACTGGTCGACAGCGCTTCATACGACGATCAGCTTCATGACGAACACCGATCAACAGCATTATTCGGGTGAAGCGTTATCGTATCTCTCACAAACGTTCGTCCTCGGAACGATGTTATTCGTCGCACCGACGATGGCATTCACGGTCTGTATCGCTGTCATCCGTGGTCTTGCGAATAAACCGCTCGGTAACTTTTATGCCGACTTCGTTCGCTTCATCACACGTATCCTGCTTCCGATCTCATTCTTCTTCGGGATGTTGATGATTTTACTCGGCGTGCCGCAAACGTTTGGTGGCGCAATCAGCGTCACGACGCTTGAAGGGGCGAAGCAGTTGATTTACCGTGGTCCGGTCGCCGCGTTTGAAGTCATCAAACAGCTTGGTAACAACGGCGGTGGTTTCTTCGGAGCAAACGGTGCCCATCCGTTTGAAAATCCGAATCAGTTCGTCAACTTCATCCAGATGTTCTTAATGTTATTGATTCCGATGTCACTTCCTGTCGCGTATGGAAAAATCATCGGTTCTGCGAAACAAGGACGTCTTTTCCTTGGCGTCATGACGATTTTGTTCGTCATGATGACATTCGGCATGGCAGGTAGCTTATTTGCGAACCCGACCGCGCACGGTCAGGAATTACGCTTCGGTCAAGTCGGTACAGCGCTCTACAGCTCGATTACGACAGCAGCCGAGACGGGTGCCGTCAACGCGATGCATGACTCACTCCATCCGCTTGCTGGATTGATCCAGCTCGGCAACATGATGCTCAACGTCGTGTACGGCGGTGCCGGCGCTGGATTCTTGAATGTCTTGCTTTATGCTTTCGTTGCAGTCTTCCTGACAGGTCTCTTGATCGGTCGGACACCAACGTTCCTCGGTAAGAAAATCGAGACGTTCGAAGTGAAGATGATCGCTATCGCACTTCTCGTGCCACCATTCTTGATTCTCGTCGGAACGGCAATCTCCATATACGTTGCACCAGGCGTCGCTGGCATCTCGAATCCAGGCTATCACGGGCTATCACAAGTCTTGTACGAATTCACGTCGGCGACAGCCAATAATGGTTCTGGATTTGAAGGGCTCGGGGACGCGAATGTCTACTGGAACGTCTCGACGTCGTTCGCGTTATTTTTCGGACGTTACATCCCATTGATTTTAATGCTTGCGATCGTCGGTTCGCTGAAGGCGAAACCGTCCGTACCGCAAGATGCGTTTTCGTTTAATACAGATACACCACTCTTCGGAACAGTCTTCCTCGGTACGGTCGTACTCGTCGGTGCATTGACATTCTTGCCAGTGCTCGTACTTGGACCGGTCGCGGACTGGCTGACGATGTGAACAGGAGATAAAAGCATATGATGGAACATATCATGCATCCGACGCCCGAGGAACACCAACCGAATGGGCAGCCGGATCAGCAATCCAAATCAGCAATCAACGGCTCAATCGCGCGCCAGGCGACAATGGATGCCTTTAAAAAAATGAATCCCGTCAACATGATCAAACAACCAATCATGTTCGTCGTCTGGATCGGTTGTTTGCTCGCAATCGGCTATACGATCTTCATTGATGAGATGCGTGGTTTTAACTTGACGGTCAGCATCATCCTCTTCTTGACGGTCTTGTTCGCGAACTTCGCAGAATCAATCGCCGAAGGACGCGGGAAAGCACAAGCAGACTCGCTAAAAGCATCGAAAGCGGACGTCATGGCTCGTAAACGTGTCGGACAATTGATTGAGAGCGTCTCGTCCGCGACACTCCGGAAAGGCGACATCGTCTTCGTCCGGGCCGGTGAATATGTACCAGGTGACGGTGAGATCATCAAAGGTCTTGCTTCAATTGATGAATCGGCGATCACAGGGGAATCGGCACCAGTCATCAAGGAAGCGGGGGGTGATTTCTCGTCGGTCATCGGTGGAACACTCGTCGTTAGTGATGAGATTGAAGTCCGGATCACGAGTAATCCAGGGGAATCGTTCCTCGATCAGATGATTGCGCTTGTCGAAGGCGCAAGCCGTCAAAAGACACCGAACGAGCTCGCTTTATCAACACTGTTGACGAGCTTGACATTGATTTTCTTACTCGTCGTCATGACGTTACCCGTCTTTACGAACTATCTTGGATTCAATCTTTCTGGTCCAATCTTGATCGCCTTGCTCGTCTGTTTGATTCCGACGACGATCGGTGGTTTGCTGTCCGCAATCGGCATCGCCGGGATGGACCGTGTCACCCGTTTTAACGTCATCGCGATGAGCGGGAAGGCGGTCGAAGCAGCAGGGGATATCCAAACGATCATCTTAGATAAAACGGGAACGATCACGTTCGGAAACCGGATGGCGTCAGAGATCACGCCGGTCGGTGGACGCTCTGTCGAGCAAGCATTCGAAGGGGCGATCATCGCTTCTTTAGCCGATGAGACACCGGAAGGACGTTCTGTCCTAGAACTCGCAGAACTACGAGACATGCCAGTCGAACGCGAGTGGTTAGATGGAGCAGAAATCATTCCGTTCCGTGCGGAAACACGGATGTCAGGTCTGGATTTGACGGATGGTCGTCGTGTACGGAAAGGGGCGGGTCAAGCAATTCAAGAATGGGTGACAGAACAAGGCGGAACGATTCCGAATGATTTGCAAGAAACGATCGATTCAGTCTCACGCTTAGGTGGAACCCCACTTGTCGTTGCGATAGATGCGAAGATTCTTGGAGTCATTTACTTGAAAGACACCGTCAAACCAGGAATGCGGGAACGGTTTGATCGGTTGCGTAAGATGGGGATCAAAACGATCATGTGTACCGGCGACAACCCGTTGACGGCAGCAACGATCGCTCGCGAAGCAGGCGTTGATGACTTCGTCGCCGAATGTAAACCGGAAGATAAAATCCGTGTCATCCAGCAAGAACAAGCAGCCGGTCACCTCGTCGCGATGACAGGAGACGGTACGAATGATGCACCAGCGCTCGCGCAAGCGGACGTGGGTCTAGCGATGAACAGTGGGACACAAGCCGCGAAAGAAGCAGCGAACATGATCGATCTTGATTCGAACCCAACGAAGATCATCGAAGTCGTCGAAATCGGGAAGCAGCTCTTGATGACACGGGGAGCGTTGACGACATTCTCGATTGCCAACGATGTCGCAAAATATTTTGCGATCATCCCGGCGATGTTCATGGTCGCGATTCCGCAAATGGAAGTACTCAACATCATGCGACTCGATTCCTCGACGACAGCGATTTTGTCGGCCCTAATCTTCAACGCGATCATCATTCCGATGCTGATCCCGCTCGCGATGAAAGGTGTCTCGTATAAACCGATGACAGCCGATCAATTGCTCGGGCGTAACTTACTCATCTACGGTCTTGGCGGTGTCATCGTACCGTTCATTGGGATTAAAATCATCGATGTCTTGCTTGCAAGCATCCTTTAAGGAGAAAACGAATCATGAAACAAGCCATTCGTGTGACGATCTTCATCACAGCATTATGCGGGATCGTCTTTCCCGCCTTGCTGACGCTGTTCGGTCAGATTCTCGTGCCGGATAAAGCAGCCGGCTCACTCGTACAGGAAAACGGAAAATTCATTGGATCGGAATTGATCGCGCAACCGTTCACGTCGAAACAGTATTTTCACGGACGCCCCTCAGCGGTCGATCAATTAGCGGGGTCATCTGCTGGGGATAACCTAGCAGCATCGAACCCGGAGCTTGGTACGAAGATAGTGGCATTGCAGAAACAGAACCGAGAGGACGGCGCTTCGCTTCCGGACGATGCCCTCGTGACATCCGGTTCTGGTTTCGATCCGCACATCTCAGTCGCTTATGCTTTGGATCAAGCGAAGCGTATCGCAACCGCACGCGACCTATCGCGTGATGAGGTACGCAAGCTAATCACGAAAGAAGCCGGAACGCATGATTACGTCAATGTCCTCCTTTTGAACCTAGCACTTGATCGGAGCAAGTCATGACACGGGGAAAGCTGAAGCTTTATATCGGCTCAGCTCCTGGTGTCGGAAAAACGTATAAGATGCTTGCCGATGCACGAACCTTGACGCTTGAAGGCAAGGATGTCGTCATCGGTCTGATCGAGACGCACGGTCGAAAAGAGACGGCGGAGATGGTCGGACAGCTCGAACAAGTCCCGTTACTTGAAGTCGTCTATAAAGAGAAAGTGTTTCCCGAGGTGAACGTGGACGCGATCATTGCCCGTCACCCGGATATTGTCTTGATCGATGAACTGGCGCATACGAATGCTCCCGGATCAGAACGGAAAAAACGCTATCAAGATGTCGCGGCACTCCTTGACGCCGGGATCAACGTTTACTCGGCCGTCAACATCCAGCACTTCGAAAGCTTACTCTTTAAAGTCAAAGAAGTGACGGGTATCGAGGTCCGGGAGCGAATCCCGGATCCATTTCTCGGAGAGGCCGATGAGATCTTACTCGTCGACGTGACGCCGCAAACGTTACGGGAGAGACTCGAGCAAGGGAAAATCTACAAGAAAGAAAAGATTGAACAGAGTCTGAATTCGTTCTTCTCGCTTCAGAATCTCGCGAGCTTACGGGAGTTATCGTTACGACAAGTCGCGGACGAAGTCGACGATCAAGTCTATCAATCACGTTTGTTGATTGAAAAAGACCCAGCGACATTACAAGAACGGATTCTCGTCTGCATCCAGCTTAATGATAACGCGCGAAAGTTGATCTATCGCGGATTTCGCATGGCAAGTCGATTAAAAGCGGAACTGTATGTTCTGACGATTTTACCGGCAGCGGAAAATCAATTGAATGCGAAACAGAAGGAAGTGCTTGCGATGGTGCGGGAAAGTGGTGCCTTGTTCGGAGCAGAAGTGCTGATCCGGATTCAAGGCGAACGTTCGATTGCTCAAGCGATTACCGCCGCTGCCAAACATCATCGCATCACGCAAATCGTTCTCGGTCAATCCGCGCGGACCCGCTGGCAGGAAATCCGACGTGGATCGATCATCAATGAAATCATGCGTCATGTCCGCGGCATCGATATCCAAATCGTCGCCGATGACTTAGAACGCTAGGGGAGCCCTTCCGCGTAAATGCAGGGGTTTTCTTCACAAAATCATCAGTCTATCGTTTCATAAGACGAACGAGTCAGTTGGTCATCCTCCCTTTCCGCAGGCGGGAGGTAAGCTGCGACATCCTCGCATTTCATACGGTCTACCGGGTCTTACCTATCCCTGTCGAAAGCGTCGAGCGCGCTTTCTTTTCCTGCAGGAGTTGAGGATGATCCTGCTCGTTCGCTACTAATGAAAAAGGAAAGACCGTTCTGGTGGGATCACCAGAACGGTCTTTCCTTTTTTGATGTTGGAACACATTCATTGATCTAAAGACGTTGGTTCATCGTCTCCTTAACGAGCGAAGACTGGAATATCAAAGACAGCTGTGTAGCTATCCATCTGTTGATAGAGTGAATAGATCCGAGACGTTTGCTTAACGGCCCATCCCATGTCTGTTGCGTATTGATGGCTACCAGGACGCATCGGACTCCAACGCATCTTGTAGAGCGTGTTTTGTCCGTATTCATTATGGATGTACTTCGTGCTGATGAATTCGGCACCACCGACGATTGCCGCTTCTGGTGTGAACCAGCCCATTTTATAGGCATAAGCAGCGCCGGTGTTGATCGCATCATAATCATACGCACCGATTCCATACATGTTATAGACTTTACGTCCATTCCATGTCACACCCATTGCCAGTTTTGATTGTCCATTGCCTGTCTCAAGTAAAGCGTGTGAGATCAAGTAAGCTTCGTTGACGCTGTATTTTTGACCAGCATCGATGAACGCTTGTCCACAACTACCGTTGCTACACTTGTTGAAGATCCCGAGTCCTTTCGTTACGTTCGCTAACATCTTATCAAGTGTCGCAGCCGATGCTCCTGTCGTTTTCGAGAGATCGAGGAACTGATAGAAGGCAGAAGAGTTGCGGTCGACTTTCAGTGGATCGGCAACATCACGGACGTCCGTTTCGAGGGCATTCAACCATTGGATCGTCGAATAATTCGTTGCGTTCGAATAAACACGTGGATACGTCGTATAGAAGCCACTGACCGATTGATAGACGCGAATCATTCGACCAGGCTGGAACTGACCGTAGACATGACTTGCCGTCGAAGCACCAGAGCGGATGTTAAGTGGTGTCGTCGCCGTTATTGTAGCGAGTGTTCCGTTGACCGGATCGAGCCCGCCACCGAGACGCACATAACTCGTACTGACATACATCAATTTATTTTTGTAGATATCCGTTTGTGGTGGTGGGTTCAATTTCATCTGGGCGTTGATGAAGGTATCGAACGTATACGGTGTCGCGACAGAGTTATAGACGTTTAATTTCGAAGAAGTCGTCACGAACGCCCCCTTATACGCGTACCCACTTTTTCCATCATACGAAATCTTATACCAATCACCGATTTGACCGGAGACAGTAACGACGAGGTTTTTCGGAATCGTCTTGATGACATTGTAGGAGCTACCAACGTAAGACCGTAAGACAGCGTCTGATGTTGCCCGTACATACATTTTGTCCTTTGATTCATATTTGATCGATGACGTATTTTGTCCGGTACGGATATAACCCGTTTTCCCGTCGATCGTCACTTTATGCCACGACGTGTTCGTGTACGACGTAATCAAAGCAGAAGTGTAATAGACATTTCCGAACGAGAGTGTCGTGACATTCGATGCTTGATCGTCCGGTGCTTGTTTGACGACGAGCGATTCATTCGCCAAGAAGCGTGCACCTGTGATCTTTTTCGTTTCGGTATATGGTGTCAGTGTTGATTTTAAGACATAACCATTTTTCCCAGCGTAGCTGATCTTTAACCACTGATCGAGACTGCCTGTTACTTGAACGACGGCTGCTTTTGGCAGCTTCGTCACTGTCGCATAGGCTGAACCGGCATCCGACTGGAGTGTCGTATCCGTCGTTGCTTGATAGCGGTGATTATTAACGCTCTCATAGGTGACCGGTGAACCTTGATTGATTTGAACGTAGCCGGTCTTCCCATCGACTGTCAGGCGATGCCATTGCTCGGAATGACCATTCGTGACGACTTGATTCGTCGTGTAGACGTCTCCAGAAGAAAGGCGAACGACGGTTTCTGCTGTCGCATGGTGCGATGCTTTCACTTCGACGGTACGTTCAAGGCGATAATAAGAAGAAGGAATCGATTGCGTCATGACTTTTTCCTTGGCGTAACGTGAAGCGATATAACCCGTCTTCCCGCTGTACGTCACGCGATACCAGTCATCGATCATTCCAGTGACGGTAATGCTTGTACCAGAAGGAATCGTTTTAACGGTCGCGTAAGTGTTTCCGGCATACGAGCGAAGTGGAGTCGAAGCCGTCGTCTGCATGACGATCCGGTCCGATTGGTACTGCACGCTCTTGCCTTGGTTGACTGGGATGTAGCCCGTCTTTCCATCTTTGCTTACACGATGCCATTGCTGTCCGTTTGACGTGACGAGCTGTGTCGTGTAATAGATATCACCGCTCTGCAAAGTTGCAAGTGTCGATGCTTTTGCATCTGGTGAAGATTTAATGGAAACTGCTTTTTCAAGCTCAAAGCGTGCACCTGCAATTTTCTGCTTCGTCGCAAGTGTCGTAAACGTGTTTGATGCGGCATATCCCGTTTTACCGTTATAACTGACCCGGTACCAATTCCCGATTCGTCCAGAAATTTTGATGACGGTATTGCTCGGGATCGTTTGCACTGTTGCATACGATGGACCCGCATAGGAACGAATCGCCGTCGATGCCGTCGTTTTTAAAGAGAGCTTTGATTCAGTTTCGTACGTAATCGGTGTTGCTTGATTGGCTGGTACGAATCCGATTTTGCCTTCCTTCGATACTTGATGCCATGTTTCGCCGAGCGGATTCGTCACACGTGTTTTCGTATAATAGACGTTTCCGGCACTCAGTGTCGCAAGTGTTTTTGCATTCGCGGCAGGTGTCGTTTTGATGACGAGTGGTGATGTCAACAAGAAGCGTGAAGACGGAAGCTTTGTTTTTTCTGTGTACTCTGCCAACGTAGCGGATAAGACATACCCTGTCTTTCCGGCATATGTGACTTGATGATAAATTGCCGTCTTAGCATTCGAAGTGACGACCGTACCTTTTGGTAGACTCGCTAGACTTTGTTTTGCCTCGGCTTGACTGTAAAGTGGTGTCACACTTTTCGTCTGATACCGTGTTTGTGGAATCAGTGTCACATTTTGCTTTTCAGAAGAGGCGAACGCATCTTGATGCATGTAGCCTGTCTTCCCGTCGTACTGGATACTGACCCATTTTTCGATCCGGCCGACGACTTTGACGTCTTTTCCAGATGGAATGGTCTGAACTTTGGGATAACCTGTTCCGGCGTACTGACGCAAGATGTAAGCATTGATCGTTTTTAACGTCGTGTTCGTCACCTTTTTATAGGCGACCGCTTTTGCGCCAGCAACGACATAGCCTGTCTTGCCGTCATATTTGACGCGGTACCATGTCTCGCCATATGGATTCGTCACACGTTGTGACGTGTAGTACACATCCTCTTCGTTCAACGTGCCGATCGTCGTTGCAGTATCCACTGCTGTCTTTTTGATCGGTGTCTTTTTGAGGACAAGGTAGCGCTGTCCTGAAACGGATTGTTTCTTTTCGTACAGCGTGAGGTATTTCGACGCAACATATCCCGTTTTTCCAGCATATGTGACCCTTCTGAACGAGCCAGAAGCATACGTGGATGAAACGACAGTTCCGGTCTTGATCGTCAACAAGCGTTTCCGAGAAGATGCCGTCTTATCGTACAGATAACTATCGGTAGACAGACGATAGGTCGTCGCTTTCGTCGTTGCTGCTTCAGCCATCGGGAGAGATGTCAATACGATGCTGAAAACGATGAGAAAGCTTGCGAACACCTTCAAGGTCTTCGAGAATGATGTCGTGTTCAAAGTATCTTTCCTCCTAGTAGATATTCGTCTGGATGGACGGAATCGGCTTCTAGGATGTCTAAGTCTAAGTTGTTAAATCTATTGCCTGTCCTTACTATCGACAATATCGGATTTTTATGAATAAGATGTTGGATATTTTTGAAAAAAGGGGACTGGTTTTTTGAAAAACCCTCCTGTTTTTTAAACAAGAGGGAATATGGTCAGATATTAAGACGTGCGAGGATTTCCGTTAAATTCGTCGTCGGGCGTTCACAAGCAAAATCATGACAGAGGTAAGCCATTGGCTCGTCTGGTTCTGGATAATCCGCGAGGAGTGGGACGTGCGGAAGAAGATCGCGCTTCGTACCGATCAACAAAGCAACTTCCGGTAAGCGTAGCTGTTGCAGTTGCTTGATTTCGAGCGGGATGTCTACTTCTTCCGGAAGCAAGATAATCAATTCCTTCGGTTCCATCTGCCGGTAGGTGAAGGTACTGACAAGTGAGGCGAATCCGGTCGGTTGTTGCTCGACTTCCTCTATTAAGGTTGCGAGAGCCCGTTCAGCACTCTCTTGATAAACGAGACGACCAGTAAGACGACTGAGCGTGAAAAGGGCGTTCAAGGCAACGCTATTTCCGGCAGGTGTGACGCCATCATACAGATCGAGTGGACGAACAAGTAGTTTGTCGGAGCGTGACGACGTCAGATAAAAATAACCATCTACTGTCTGGAATTGATCCTGCAGCACATCTGCGAAAGCTAAAGCCTCCTTTAGATGGAGAGCATGGTGTGTAGACTGGAATAGTTCGAGATGTGCATCAATCATGTACGCATAGTCATCGAGGAAACCGTGACCGGTCACTTGGCCATCGCGGTAATGGACAGCAAGGTGCTGTTCGGTACGAACGAATCGTTCAAGGGACGTCATGGCACGCGTTGCGACATGCGTATAATGCGGTTCACCAAGGACACGGCCGGCTTTAGCGAACGTCGAGATCATCATCGCATTCCATGATGTCAACCGTTTATCATCACGGAACGGTCGCATGCGTTCATTTCGCGCACGAAGAAGAATTTGGCGCTCGTGTTCGAGTTGCGACGCTGTTTCAGCAAGCGACAAGTGAATAGAACGTGCGAATGCCTCGAGTGTTCGTCCTGTCCGGTAAAAGACGTTCCGTCCCTCAAAGTTTCCCGATGATGAAGCATGATAGAAGCGGGGGAACAGCGCGTTTGGTCCGAGTAAGTCGGTCAGCTCACGCTCCGTGAACGTATAAAAATGTCCTTCGCCCCCTTCGCTATCTGCATCCAGTGCAGCATAAAAGGTGCCGTCCGGTGCGGTCAGCTCCTGTTCTACAAACGTCAGCACTTCTTCTGCATAGCGACGGAAGCGAGTTTGACCCGATGCTTGATACGTTTCGATGCATACTGTCGCAAACCAGGCATTGTCATAGAGCATCTTCTCGAAATGAGGAATTTCCCACTTGGCATCGACCGTGTAGCGGAATAGACCGTAGCCGACTTGATCCGTCATCCCGCCGTCACGCATCGCGATCAGCGATCGCATGACCATATGAAGTGCCGTCTCGTCTTCCGCGAACTGATAATAATCGAGCAAGAAACGGAGCAGGGCAGGCGACGGGAACTTCGGTGCCTCTCCGAATCCGCCATGTTGACGATCAAATCGTCGCATCGCTTGATCGAAAGTGTCATGAATGATCGATTCATCCCAAGTACGGGTAGACGTCGCAGGCTGCAATACGTCGCGAAGCGTCTGCGACATATTCTGACCGACTTGTGCGATTTTCTCTGGTGAACGGCGGAATTGTTCGCTGAGCTGGAGTGTCACTTGACGAAAACTCGGACGATTGAACTGAGGCGTTTTTGGAAAATACGTGCCGATATAAAATGGTTGTTGATCCGCTGTCATGAAGACGCTCAGCGGCCAGCCGCCTTGTCCATTCATGACTTGAGCAGCCGTCATGTACAAATGATCGATGTCGGGACGTTCTTCTCGGTCGACTTTGATCGAGATATAGCGTTCATTTAAGAGTCGTGCCGTTTCTTCATCTTCAAAACTTTCGCGAGACAGCACATGGCACCAGTGGCACGTCGAATACCCGATCGATAAAAAGATTGGCTTACCAGTCTCGCGTGCGGCAGTGAAGGCATCCTCACCCCAGGGATACCAATCGACAGGGTGGTGGGCATGTTGCAATAGATAGGGACTCGTTTCATGGATAAGTCGATTCGACATGATGGATTTCCCTCGTTTCTTCTATAATAATGAGTCCTCTTCACGATACTCGGCTTTTGTAGCAGGTGCAACTCTGATTCCAAGACGAGGAAAAACGATTTTCCAAAAGAAAGATTGACTTTATAAAAGAAAGTATGATAGATTAATATAAGTCATGAATCGGGGATGATCACTCATGTGAGAATCTTCAATCCATATCATACAATTAAATCGACAGGTCAGGATTTTTAGACCGCTACTGACAAATGAGTCAGACATAAGTCATCGCTTTTATTTTGTCCTTCTTCATACTACGGGAAGAAGTCGACCCAGCAAGATAAACCTTCCAATCGATACTTTTCCGCTCATTCCCGAGCTATTTCTAAAAATCCCAGTATTATGCGTCCGTTGCAGACGCATCACGATTCTTGCTAAAATGCTTGATTCAGCTGGCGCGGCCAAGGAGCCGTAACAACGAAAGAGAGGTAGGGCTTTCGTCGTTTCAGGTGTTTTGATCACCTGTAATCCTCGATTCTCATGACAACCAAAAACAACGACACGCTGATGAGGCGTTTTTTTTATGCCTTTTTTCGGGTAAAGCGGAAAGAAGGGGGTGACGACATGCCATGGAATGAGAACAACTATCCGGATTCATTCAAGAACTTTGATCCACCGCTTCGAAAAAAAGCGATTGAGATCGCGAACGCTTTGTTAGAAGAAGGGTATGAAGAGGGACGCGCTATTCCGATTGCGACATCACAAGCTGAAAAATGGTACGAAAGTCACAAAAACGAACAATAAAATGTTGTAAGCGATATCATTCCTTTCACTTACGAAGGATGGTATCTTTTTTTACGAAAAATATACACTCTTTTGAATATGATCTGATATTATAAAGAAGTGTCAGAAAATTCAATAGGGGGTCACATCATGAAATACGGCAGTACGTTTGGAAAGTGGGCATTGGCCGGAGTATTGACTGCAGGAATCCTTCCACAAGCGGGTCTTGTCGGGGCAGAAGGCGAAGGCGTCATCTTGTCTGAATACATAGAAGGAACAAGTAACAACAAGGCAATCGAGCTATACAATGGATCGGGGCAAATCATTGATTTAGCAGACTATACACTCGTTCAGTACACGAACGGTGGACCATCTGAGTCCAAAATCACATTATCGGGGAAAGTAGATCCAGGTAAAACATTCGTTATCGCGAATGCAAGTGCGAATGCAGACATCAAAGCAAAAGCGCAAATGACGACGGGTTCGTTGAACTTCAACGGAAATGATCCAGTTGCATTAAAAAAGGGCGACGTCGTTCTTGATATCATCGGACCGATCGGTTCATCAGTTGATTTCGCAAAAGACACGACACTTGTTCGGAAATCAGGTGTTACATCAGGTGTTAAGACGTATGAACCATCACAGTGGACGAGCTTTCCTGTCGATACACTGACGAATCTCGGTAGCCATCAGACGGAAGCCGGCGATATTCTCGTTGCACCAACGGCTACTCCAGTCGGTGAGGTCGAGCGTGGGGATCAAGTGACACTGTCAGGTGAAGGAACGATTCATTATACAGTTGATGGTACGACACCGACTGTTGACAGTCCGGTTTACACATCACCGATTACGATCAATGACGAAGTGACGATTCAAGCGGTTGCTGTCAAGGATGGGAAAACGTCAGCTGTCTCGACATTCAAGTACTACATCGCACCACCAATCACTAAAATCAGCAGTATCCAAGGCGTCGCGCACACATCACCATACGCAGATCAACTCGTCCGGACGACGGGCGTCGTCACGTATGTCGTTGATGCGAACAACTTCTATATGCAGGATCCAAATCCGGATAACGACAGCCGGACATCAGAAGGTATTCTCGTCTACGCGAAAAACCACGGTGCTGCCGTTGGACAAAAGGTCGCGACGACAGGTTACGTCAAGGAATGGATCCTTGGCGGATACAGCGATAAATTCGATACGGATCTAGCCGTTACGGAAATCAGTACGGTCAATCTCGTAAAGGGTGCGCTCAACGAAGGGTTACCAGCGAGTATCGTCCTTGGTGATAAAGGCGTCTTGATTCCGACTCAAGTCGTCGATAACGATTCCTTCGCTCAGTTTGACCCGGAAGAAGATGCGATCGATTTATACGAAAGCTTAGAAGGCATGCGTGTTGCTTTACCGAACGCGATCGTCACAGGACCACAAGCGAACCGGACGATCCCAGTTCGTACACAAACAGACGCAAACAAGGTCTATACGAAACGTGGCACACCGATTCTGACGAAGGACAACGTCAATCCGGAGCGCTTGTTCGTCGAGATGGGAAGTTCATCGTATCGTGCGAAAGCCGGAGACACATTCGATGGAACGATTGAGGGTGTCATGAGCTACAACTATTCGGCTTACAAAGTACTCGCAAAAGCAGCAGACCTTCCGAAACTCGTTACGAGCGAAGCGGAACGTCAACCGACGAACATCGAAACAGGTGAATCACGCCTGACTGTCGCTTCATACAACGTCGAGAACTTCGCGTCGACAGCGGATGCTGGAAAAGTTGATCGTGTCTCGGAAGGCATCGCGACATTCCTGAAGACACCAGACATCGTTGGTTTGACAGAGATGCAGGATAACGACGGCGCAACGGATAGCGGCACAGTCGACGCTTCGAAATCATTTGAGACATTGATCGCAGCGATCGAAGCAAAAACAGGTGTCCGGTATGCGTATACGGACATCGCACCAGAAGATAAAAAGGACGGCGGGCAACCAGGCGGAAACATCCGTGTCGGGTTCCTCTACAATCCAGCACGTGTATCACTCGCACCAGGAGAAAAAGGTGGAGCGACGGAAGCCGTGGCAGTTGAAAATGGCAAGCTGACGAAAAACCCGGGTCGCATTCAGCCGACGGATCCGAACTTCGCGAGTTCGCGGAAACCGCTCGTCGCGGAATTCCTCTTCAATGGTGATTCATATCATGTCATCGTCAACCACTTCAACTCAAAAGGTGGCGATGGAGCTGACTTTGGTAAAAACCAACCGGTCGTTCGTAAGAGTGAAGTCCAGCGTCATGCGATTGCGAACATCGTCCAAAACTTCGTTTCTGAATTGAAGACGGAAGTCAAAGATTCGAATGTCGTCGTTCTTGGTGACCTCAACGACTTCCAGTTCTCAGAAACGTTAGACATCCTGAAAGGGAAAAATCTCTGGAACACAGTCGATGATCTTCCGAAATCTGAGCGTTACTCATACGTCTACAACGGAAATGCGCAAGTGCTCGACCATATCTTAATTTCGAATAACTTGAAGTCGTATACATCGTCGGATATCGTCAACATCAACTCGGATTACATGGAAGCAGACGGTAGCGCGAGTGACCACGATCCAGCCATCATCTCGATTCAAGGTGCACAAACGGCAGTACCGGTCAAAGGAAAAGCAGAAGTCGGCATCTGGCGTGCTGTTCAAAAAGGGAAGCATATCTTCATTGAACGTAAATTGGGTCGCAACTGGGATAAAGCCAGTGAAACACACGCCGATCAACAAGGTGAATTGCTCGCACTTCGCGTGTCTCAAGGGCGTCCATACATTCAAGTGAAGACAATCAAAGGCAAAACGATCTGGCTTGAATTGTCGAACAAATACAAACTAGCTGAAACAACGAAATACCAATAAAATCAAAAAAGCGGACTTAACGGTCCGCTTTTTTGCGTGCTGGGATAAAGAGTAAAAGAAGTGAGAGTGTACTGATCGAGAGTGTGGAAATTAAGGCAACGGGTAACGGGATGGCACGGAACATATACGTGAAGTGAATGATGATCAATAATAGAATGATAGCGAGACCAGGAATGAATTGTTTTGAGAGCAACATACCGGAACCTGGAACGAGTATTTCAAATCCAAGTCGTTGATTGAGACGAACATCTTCGTGGGCATTGGCTAAGCTAAAGGATACAGTCAAGGCGACAAGGATCATCCAGCCGGAGAATAAGTATTGTTGAATGGGTAAAAAGGCAATGGATTCATAAATGAAATACAGTAAAACCATAGGTCAGCTCCTTCATATCATTATGTTATTTGGAAAAGCATTGAAAGTTTGGCTTACGAATTTTAATGATACCGAGTCAAGATTAGGAGAGCAACCAAAATTCGCTGAGAATGAAATAAAAGAATGTTCACACATTTTAAGAAAAGGGGAATATACTTTAGTCTCTGTACTAAATGTTTTCAAGAATCGTTTAAAAGAAAGCATTTCACTAAAGGAAGAGGGTTCTCATGAAATGTGTCAGGTTTGTGGACGGAAGATGTGATTTAGACAAATGAGAGCCGATGACTGTTCGGGGGAAACAATTTCTTTTAAAATAAAGGTAATGAGATTAAAGGAGGCGAAACGACGACATGAAAAAATGGTTGATCATCGGAGTAGCAGCGGTAGCCTTTTTCGGCTACGAAAACATTCCAATGGAACAGGCAGAAGCCGATTACCCGAAAAGTGGCGGCAAGCTGATTGATCGATATAGCAGTGAGTATCCCGGATATGACTGGGAAGTCAGACGGACTTCAACGGAAGAATTCGTCGCCTTAACGAAGGATGGTAAGGACTACGGCAAATATCGTTTCAAAAACGGTGTGACGACACAAGGTGCAGTATTGAATAAGGATACGGAATCCTCCTTGAAGAAAAAGGGGTGGTCCGCAGTGAAGTCCTATCGTAAAGGCAACACAAACTACATGTTGAATCTGGACCATGCCGCCGTTTATGAGAAGAAAGGCAACTATGTGACGTACTTTTTCGATCAACATGACGGCAATAAAGTCAAAGCGACACTTGCGATTCCGAAAGACGTCGAAGCGAAGAAAAAAGGCTTCTACGGTACATCGTCAAATGCGCTACGGACGACGGATGAGAAACTGATGCTTCGCTTGATGAACTGGGAACGCGCTGATTATAAGTTGAATCCGTTAGCACCGTACACAGCATTGAAGCCGGTCACCCGTGGTCACAGCGAAAACATGGCGAAACATAATTTCTTCTCGCATACAGATCCACAAGGTCGTGATCCGTTCGACCGGATGAAACGCGGAGGAATCACGTTCAGCTATGCTGGCGAAAACCTCTCGATGGGGTATCCGAACGTCTTTGCGGCGCATTGGGGCCTAATGAATTCACAAGGACACCGAGAAAATATCTTGAAAAAAGAGTACAAGCAAGCCGATGTCGGTGTTGCATTTCGTGACAACGCACCGTACTTCACGATTAATTTCCGAACACCTTAAGTATGTAAAAAAGAGGATGACATTTCACGATGTCGTTCTCTTTTTCATGAGATTGTTTGTTTTATACTAAAGGCAGGAGGTGGGGCGATTGGAAATCCGTCGATTGAATCCAGAAGATGCAGTACTCTATAAAGCATTGCGATTAGAAGCATTACAGAATCATCCGGAAGCGTTCGGCTCCGATTATGAAGCGGAAAAAGATCGACCGGTCGACCAGTATGCTACGCGGTTTCAGAGCGAACAGACAGCGACGTTCGGTGCGTTTCATGAAGCGCAACTCGTTGGGGTCGTCACCGTTGTCTGCTCCGAGCTGGACAAGATGCGACATCGAGCCAATTTATTTGCGATGTACGTCACTCCAAGCATCAGAAAACAGCAGGTCGGACGGCAATTGGTACAAGAGGCATTACGGGCATTAGAGGAACGTCCTTGGATCGAGCAGGTTCATCTCTCGGTCGTTCGGACGAATGAAGCCGCTAAAGCCTTGTATCGGTCGCTTGGATTCGAATCGTACGCGATTGAACCGCGGGCGTTGAAAATCGATGGTACCTATCATGATGAAGAACTCATGTGGTATCGGTTCTAACACAAAACAACCGGATTTCAAAGAGATTGTCTCTTTGGAATCCGGTTGTTTTTTATCAGTTTGCCCATTCAGGCTTGCTGAAGCCTTTGAATGATTTTTCGATGACTGTGTTGAATGCATCGGATTCGACAGCTGTCTTCAGGTCTTTCGCGACTTGTGAGTCTGCATCTTTCGTTTGGACAGCAATGAGGTTCCGGTATTGCTCGTCCATCGTCTCGAGTGCTAACGCATCGAGTAAATCGAATTTCGCAGCCAAAGCGAAGTTCCCTGGAACTGCTGAGACATCAACGCTTTCGATGGCACGTGGCAGTTGCGCTGCTTCAAGCGGCTTGATGACGAGTTTCTTCGGATTTTTGACGATATCTTTCTCTGAGACGGTCAGTGGATCGACATCTGGCTTCAGTTCGATCCAGCCTTGTTCTGCCAAGAGGTTCAGCGCGCGTGCCTGGTTCGTCGGATCGTTCGGTGTCGCGACTTCAGCGCCCGTCTTGACGTCGTCAAGTGTCTTCGCCGTCTTACTATATAGTCCCATCGGTGCCGTCGGAACGGTGATGAGTCCTTTTAGGTCGAGATTTTTTTCTTTAGAGAATGTCTTCAGGTAAATCGAGTGTTGGAATAAGTTAGCGTCGATATTGCCGCTACCGAGCGCGATGTTCGGTTGGATATAATCACTGAACTCGACGATTTCGACTTTGTAGCCTTTCTTTTCAAGTTGTGGTTGAATCGCTTGTTTGACCATATCGCTATAAGGACCGCTTGTCGCCCCGATCTTGATCGTCTTGTCTTTTTCATCAGCGCTGCTGTCTCCACATCCTGCGAGGACTCCTGCACCGAGTAAGGCTGTTGCTAAAAAGGCGTATCGTTTTTTCATGATTCCACTCTCCCTTTGTATGTATGATTAGCGTTTATCTGTTTTTCGCGCCAGTTGATTCCCAAGTGCTTGAATGCTCTGGACGATGACGATGAGGACGACGATCGTCACGATCATGATGAGATTATCATAGCGATAATAGCCGAAGCGGATCGCGAGGTCACCGACACCTCCGCCGCCGACGATCCCAGCCATCGCCGAGAAGCCGATCAAACTGATCGTCGTTAGCGTGATGCCCTGAATGATGCCAGGGAGTGCTTCTGGTAAAAGGATACTGACGATGATCCGTAATGGTTTCGCACCGCACGCTTCCGCTGCTTCGATCAAACCAGGTGGAATCTCACGCAGTGATGTTTCGACGAGTCGTGCGAGAAACGGAATCGCTGCGACACTGAGGCTGACGGATGCTGCTGTTGGACCAATCGTATTATCAAGCAAAAATTTCGTTAATGGAATGAGGGCAACAAGCAAGATGATGAACGGCAAGGACCGGACGATGTTGACGACGAAGTCAAGAACACGGCGGACGGCAAGGTTTTGAAAAAATAATCCGCGGTCGGTGACGAACAAGAGAATCCCGAGCGGAATCCCGACGACCAATGCGAAGGCAAGTGAAATTCCGACCATCCACGCCGTCTCACCGAGCGCCTTCAAGAGCTCAGGTAACATTGTTTGAATACGATCAAGCCACATCCTGAATCACCTCGAGTGTATGAAGTTCCGTCGCGAGCCAGTCGAGGGCAGGTGCGATTTGATCGGAGGATCCCGTCAAGCTGACGATTAGGACACCAAAAGCGACGTCTTGGATGTAATCGACTTTTCCGTGCAGGATGCTGACCGAGATATCGTATCGACGGATGGCTTCCGACAACGTACTTTCACCGGTCTTCTCGCCCGTGAACTGTAGGCGGATGATCTTTCCCGGTGTCGCTTGCAAGATGCGTTCCGGTAGCTCGATCTGGAGTGCCGTGTCGACGTAATGTTGTGTCACCGGATGTTTGGCTTGACTGAACAAATCGTATGTAGAGGCAACTTCGACGACTTCCCCTTGAGACATGACCGCGACACGATGGCAAATCTGTTTGACGACATCGATCTCATGCGTGATGAGGACGATCGTCAATCCGAGTCGTTCATTCAAATCTTTCAACAAATCTAAAATCTGCAGCGTCGTGACCGGATCAAGGGCAGAGGTCGCTTCGTCACATAACAAGACGGTTGGATCATTCGCGAGTGCCCGGGCAATCCCGACGCGCTGTTTCTGTCCGCCGCTCAACTGACTCGGGAAGTTCGTCTCGAATCCTTCGAGTCCGACGAGCGAGACGAGTTCACGGATCCGTTCCGGAAAATCTGCTCGTTTGACGCCGGCAGCCTTCAGTGCAAAAGCAATGTTATCTGCGACATTACGCGACTGGATCAATTGGAAATGCTGAAAGATCATTCCTGTCCGCAAGCGAAGTTGACGCAAATCTGCTTTTGACATCCCGCCGAGCGAGACACCGTCGACCTTTACCGTTCCTTGTGTCGGATGCTCGAGACCGTTGATCAGACGAAGCAACGTACTCTTACCGGCACCGGATTCACCGATGATCCCAAAAATTTCTCCTTTTTGAATCGTCAAATCGACATCTCGTAATGCAAAAATCGGGGTCCGGTCTCGGACGAACCGTTTCGTAATCTGTTTGAATTCAATCATCTGCTCATCTCCTCATACAAAAAAGTCGCTTTTTCCTAGTAGCAGAGCAACCAGAAAAAGCGACGAAAGTGTAAGATTTCGTAACTTATCTCTCAGAATGAATCCATTCTGTAGGATGTGGCACCGTTCCTGATAGGTGGTTGCCGGACGTCGTTGGGCCTAATCCCTCGGTCGCTCTCGATAAGTAGTTATGCTGTTGGGATTTACTTTAACGGAAATGATTCCCATCTGTCAAATGTTTTTTCAGAATTATTCTGCAACAGGTGTCCGGAACAGGTTGAGCGTTCCAATTCGGTCGACGGCCTCCTCTAGCCGTTCGACGTCAGCAATTAAGCTGATCCGTACGTAGCCTTCGCCGTATTCGCCGAAGAATGATCCAGGGGTAACGGCGACGTGTGCTTCGTCAAGCAGATGATCCGTGAAGCTTTGGGACGTGTATCCTTCAGGCACCGGAAGCCAGACGAAGAAGGAACCGCCCGGTCGTGGTCCGCTCCAACCGATTGCATCGAGTTTAGCGAACAAGGCATTACGTCGTGTTTCGTATAAGCTACTTAACTCACGGACACATGTTTGGTCACTCGTCAGGGCAACGGTCGCTGCATGTTGGATCGGTGTGAAGGCACTGACGTAGAGATGTTCCTGATACGTCTCGATGCTTGAGATGACGGACGGATTTCCGATCGCGAAAGCGATTCGGAAGCCAGACATGTTGAAGCGTTTCGAGAGTGAGAACAACTCGATTCCGACCTCCTTCGCCCCTTCCGTCTGCAAGAAGCTTCGTGTGGGACCATCAAAGCTGATGCCGCCGTAGGCTAAATCATGGACGACACAAATATCATGGGCATCCGCGAAGGCAACGGTCTGTTCGAAGGCTTCTGCTGTCGCTGTCGCACCTGTCGGATTACTCGGGTAATTGAGGAACAACATCCGGGCGCGCTCGACATCTGTCGTATCAAGTAAATTGTAATCCGGCAGGAAGTTATTTTTCTCAAGCAATGGAAGTGTAATCGGGTAAGCACCAGCAAGTGCTGCTCCAGACAGGTAATCCGGGTACCCCGGATCCGGGACGATGACACCTTCTCCAGGATTGACGATCGTTTGTGGTAAGGCGACGATTCCGGCTTTACTACCGAGAAGAATTGCGACCTCGGTTGCCGGATCAATCGTGACGCCGAATTCGTTCGCATAAAAGCTCGCGACGGCTTGCTTTAGAAAATCATGTCCACGAAATGGTGGATATTGAAGGTTTGTTGGCTCATCGATCGCCTGTTTCAAGGCGTCGAGAATATGTACGGGCGTCGTTTGATCGGGTGTTCCTTGACCAAGGGTAATGACATCATGTCCGGCAGCTTTCACAGCACCGATCCGGTTCGCAAGTTCAGCGAAAACGGGAGCAGGAAGCCGATCGATGGCGATGGATGGAGCGAAATGTTTCATGGATATGTGCCTCCTTCGTAGTATTGTCGTCAAGGATAACGAATATTCAGTCAAAAGAAAAGAACTTTTTTGAAATTCAAAAAAATCGTCCAATAAACAGGTACAGATATGTGGAGCGGGAATAGAGAGTAGGGAGAGGAGTGAGGAGATGAAGCGAGCTAGCTGGAAAGAAGCAGTCGTCTATCAAGTCTATTGGCGCAGTTTTAAGGATTCGAATGGGGACGGCATCGGTGATTTGCGAGGTGTCATCGACAAGCTAGATTACATCGCATCGCTTGGTGTCGATATCGTCTGGTTAAATCCATGTTACCGTTCTCCAGACATCGATAATGGCTATGATATTGCCGATTATTACACGATCATGGACAAGGCGGGGACGATGGGCGATCTACAAGAGTTGATCACAGCGGCTCACGCACGCGGCTTAAAGATAATTCTTGATTTGGTCGTCAATCATACGAGTGACCAGCATGACTGGTTCCGTCAGTCGCGGGACCGAATCCACGACAAGGATGATTGGTACATCTGGAAAGATGGAACGAAAGAGACGCCCCCGAACAATTGGCGGTCTTACTTTGCGCCGAGCCCGTGGACGTGGAGTGAAGAGCGCGAACAATATTATTTCCATTCTTTTGCGAAAGAACAACCGGACTTAAACTGGGAACAACCGGCTGTCCGGCAAGCGATCTACGACATGATGAACTGGTGGATCGCTCAAGGGATTGACGGTTTCCGGATGGACGTCATCAACTTGATCAAAAAACGTTCGCTTGAGGATGTCGTCAATCCGTTTAATCTATCGTATCTCGGGAATCAACCAGGTGTGCACGACTTCCTTCAGGAAATGCATGCGAACGTCCTTGCCGGGAAAGATTTATTCACGGTCGGTGAGATTCCGTTCGTCGGTCCAGAAGACGGTCTGTTATATGTCAGTGAAGAACGTGAAGAACTTCGAACGCTGTTTCACTTCGAAATCGCGGACGACATGGAGGCGATGGATCTTTTACGATTCAAGGAAATTCAGAAACGATGGTATGACGTCTTATACCCATTAGGCGTCAATTCACAGTTTCTCAACAACCACGATCATACGCGACAAGTGACCCGCTTCGGCAGTGAACGATACCGAGTCGAGAGTGCGAAACTACTCGGTTTGATGTTGCATACATTACCTGGCATTCCATACGTGTATCAAGGAGAGGAGATTGGGATGACGGGGATTCGCTTCTCGGAACCGTCGCTCTATCAAGACGTCGCCTTTCGCAATCGATACGCGGAGCGCGTCGCTGGCGGCGAGGATCCGGAGGTCGTACTCTCGTCAATGCAGTTACTCGCACGCGATAACTCCCGCACGCCGATGCAGTGGGACGGTACGCACGCGGCAGGCTTTACGAGTGGGAAACCGTGGTTAGCGGTCAATCCGAATTACACGGACATCAACGTCGAGCAAGCAGAAGCCGATCCATCATCCGTCCTTGCCTTTTACCGAGCATTGATTCAGATGCGAAAGGATCATCCAATCATGGTCTATGGTACGTATCGCGACTTAGCTCTTCATGATCCGTATCTCTACATCTATGAGCGGGAACTAGAGGGAGAAGTGTGGCGGATCGTTCTCAACGTGCATGACGAACCGATGCAAACTGCCTTCGTTTTATCGCAAGATAAGTTGCTTGTGTCGAACTATCCAGATATCTCGGATGAACTACGTCCTTATGAAGCACGTGTATATCGATATGCTGTTACAGAACAGAATTGAACTACTGGACGAAAAAACATCCGCGACGTGTCAGGAACGCGTACGGATGTTTTTTCGTGTGTTATTTGAAAGGTGACGATTTTTTCGTCTGTAAGACGTGCGTGAATCGATCGACGGCTTGGCGCATCTCGTAACTTGGTCCAAGGATGAGGGGACCATGTCCGACGGCAAGAATATCCGGAGACAGTTCCGTTAATTGATCAGCGGAGCGAAGAGCAACGTCTGGATCCCATGTCGCAAGTGCTGGGAACGGAAATTGCCAACGGACGTCACCGGAGACAGCGAGTCCCCCTTGTGTCTGAAAGGCATCTCCGGCGATCAGCATCCGACTACCTTCATGCCAAAGAGAAATCGAACCAGGTGTATGACCTGGCGAGGCGATGACGCTGAGGCTACCGACTTGTTGACCACTTTCGAGCAATCGATCTGGACGTGTTTTGATGTTTTTCGGAATACCGCCTTTTAAAGGGGTCGTTTCGCCTTCGCGTAGCGTCTCGTCCCCACTGAGCAATGCAGCGTCACGGTAACTGATGCAGACTTGAGCGAGAGGAAAGGCATTCGCAAGGAAATCGAGCGAGCCGACATGATCGGCATGTGCGTGTGTCAGGATAATTGCGCCGAGCGGTTTTTCTTGCTTTCGAATATAGTGATAAAGCGCCTTTGCGTTGATTCCGAGTCCGGCGTCAATCAATGTCAAACTGTCTGCTTCTTCAAACAGGTAGCAATTGACCGGGAAAAAGGATGGGGTCGTCTGCAATTGGTGTAAACGTTCGATGATCGTGACACGCATCGGCTTCACTCCTTCAAAAAGTAAATAGACTTCTTCTTTAGTATCGTCTGTTTTTGAATAGGCGTCTAGACGGATTATGTGTAAAAAGAGGCACCATCTATTACTAGATGATCCCTCCCTTGCTAATTATTCAAATGTCACAGCGAAGACAGCACCGGCATGTGGTGCATCATCTCCGTTGGCAGCTGTCGTGACGAGTAAGCGATCTTCGTAAAAAATCGGACATGTCGGATTCGAGACAGGGAAGTCGACATGATCCAGTTTTTCGCCCGTCGTGAGATTCCAACGTGTAATACATGATCCGGCGTAATGTGCGATCCATGCATGACCTTCAGCATCCTTCGTCATACCATCCGGGAATCCTTCTTCCTCTTCGAGATCAACGGCGACGCGTTTATTCGAAAGTGGGGCATCGGGAGCGTAGTCGAAGGCATAGACTTTTTTCGTTGGTGTATCGATATGATAGAGCGTCTTGCCATCTTCTGACCAGACGAGTCCATTAGAGTTCGTCAAGTCTTCGTGTAAAACATCGATGGAACCGTCATGACGCAGACGGAACAGCCCAGCTGTTTTACCGTCTTCTTCATTAATGCTACCAGCGACATATTGTCCGGTCGGATCGAGCTTGCCATCGTTCATCCGATCAGAATCCGGTAATGACAATTGATGTTCGAGAGACAGATGTCCTTCCTTGAGATCGAACGTGCCAAAGCCATGTGCTGATGTGACACGCAATAAGTCCGGAGCGTCCGTCAAGGCAATCGATGTAATAGCGCTTGGCAACGTATATGGTTTAAGTGCTTCTGTAACAAGATCATATGAAAAGAGCAGTTGATTCGGAATATCGACGAAATAAAAGCGTTTTGTTTTTGCGTCGTAAACAGGGGATTCACCTGTCTTGCAGGTGATATCAATGAATAGGGAAACGGTCATGAGTACTCTTCCTCCTAAGCGGACGGCTCTACATGCTGTCCAAGTAATAACAATTTAGTATACCTGTTTTGATACGCAATCAAACCTAAGTCAAGGTGTACACTCGCAACGACTTTGGGAAAAGAAACGTTAAAAAATAGCCTGCTTCCAAAGCAGACTATCGGTATGAACGTGACGTCAGCGGCTTTTCACCAATAGGTTGACCGCTTCCTTCACGAGTTCTTCTGTTTGTCCATCGCCATTTTGTTCTGCTTCCTTGACACAATCGATCAAATTCGAGCTAACGACGACGCCGATCGTCCGGTCAATCGCAGAACGGGCAGCGGAGAGCTGGGTGATGACATCGCGGCAATCTTGCCCTTCTTCCATCATCCGTAAAATACCTCGTAGCTGTCCTTCAATCCGACTAACACGGTTTTTCATCTTCCGATCATAATCCATCTTTATTCCTCCGATTCCCGTTGACCTGACGTCATGTAGTATCTTTATGCTATGCCCATTACGGTATCGCTGTCAATTCAGCAGAATTTTAAGCTATACTTTTCATAGAATGAGGGAATATGGATGTGGTGAAGTTTTTTACTTAGAAAATGGGTGAAATCGAAAACGATTTGGTGTCAGCTTGCGTATACTATATGATAGGGCTGACGTCAGAAGGAGGAGAAGGATGCACACTCAATCCGATGAATCGCTTTATCATCTGATGCGTAGCGGTGACGAGCAAGCTCTCGAGACATTATACGATAAGTACGAGAGGTTATTGTTTTCATTCGCCCATCGCTTTACGAATAATGACCGGTTGTCCGAAGAAGTCATACAGGAAGTATGGATGAAGATTTGGAACGGTCGTGTTGATTTTGATACACAAAAAGGAAAGTTTTCATCGTGGATTTTAACGATTACACGTAACGCGGCACTCGATTGTCTCCGTCGTGAAAAACGACAACCGACGATCGAAGTCGAAGAGCGGGATGGTGGATACGACGAGCCGGTCGAGCGGACGGTCATGCAGCGTGAAACGGCTGCTGAAGTACGCGGCGCGGTCAGTGAATTGAAGCTAGAACAGCAAGAGCTGATTGAACTCGTTTACTTCCAGGGGATGACGCAACAACAGATTTCAGAGCAGCTCGATTTACCTCTTGGAACGGTCAAGACGCGAATCAGGAGCGCGATTCAAGCATTACGAAAACGAATGGATGGGAGGGAACGAGATGGAAGAACGTTGTCATGACTTAATCGATTATTTTAATGGAACATTATCCGCAGCTGATCGCGACGCGTTCGAAGCGCATCTTTCGACGTGCGAAGAATGTCGTGAATCGCTTTTAGAAATGGAAGAACTCATGCTTCCCATCGCTGAATCGCTTCCGGAGCGACCCGTTCCTGCAGGTATGAAAGCACGAATTCTTGGAGAAGTCCTTGGTTCAGCAGAGGCAGCGTCTCCGAAGGAAGCACCGATGACTACTCCGGTAGACGTTAAACAAGCACGTCAGCAACAAACGAAGAAGAAGAGTGTGCCACTCGGTTGGTTGATGAGTATCGCCGCCGCCTTGATTCTCTCGCTTGGTGCGAATGCCTACTTCCTGTCACAGGAAGAGAGCACAGATACACCAGAGACGTTAGCCATGGATGAGATCAAAGGGATGGGGAACTTTGAAAGTACCGAGTCCATTAAAGGATCGAGCATGATTTTCACGCAAAACGATAAATCGTATATGCTCGTTCAACTGAAAGATTTACCACCGCTTCAAAAAGGTCAGCTCTATCAATTGTGGACGCTCGAAGGAGAGACACCTACTGCGAACGGTGTCATTGAAAAAGATGGAGAGGCAGCAGCTGTCTTCCCGCTTAAAGGAGACGGAAAAGTTGATGCCGTCGCCATCACGGTCGAACCCGAACCGGATTTAGAAAAACCGACGGGTGAAATCGTCGCATCGGTAGCACTCTAAAAATGATGTTTAACGGATCCGTCTCGAGCGGATCCGTTTTTGTGTAAGATGTCGAGTGGATTAGGTAAAAAAGTGATGGAATGATAAGAAATCAAACGAATTTCTAAATTACACTGAAAAAAAGAGTCAGAGCAGACGATAGTTAGGAGAATGACATTTCATAAGGAGAGACCTCATACAATGAATGAATGGATCATCTTAACGAAACACTACGAAGTGACATTGGTCGTGTTATCGGTGCTCGTTGCCATCCTCGGCTCATATGGTTCACTGGAGTTAAATCGTCGTCTAGCGAAAGCGACTTCCTTAAAGAAGCGTGCCTTGTTCCTCTCGTCGTTGACGATGGGGTTATCGATCTGGGGAATGCATTTCGTCGGGATGGGAGCATTCTCTCTGTCCGTCACGGTTCGCTATGATTGGTTTTTAATGTTCTTATCCGTCATTCCCGCTATTTTGGCTGCTTTCATTGCCTTTCATTTGTTGTACTCGTCGACGATTACGCGAAAGAAGGTCATTTTAGCAGGATCCCTGATGGGGTGCGGAATCGCTACGATGCATTACCTTGGAATGATGGCGATGGAGTTCGGTGGAGCCGTTCGGTATGAGAAGAGTTTATTTTTTTTATCCGTCCTGATTGCAGTCACTGTCGCCTATATCGCCTTGCTACTGCTTCATCGCTTGAGACATGTCGATAAGAAACGAATCTTGATTCCCATCGCAGTCGTGATGGGGTTTGCCATCTCTTCGATGCATTATGTCGGAATGCTCGGCACATCGTTCTGTATTCCAGCCTCAGATGCCGGACTTATCGGTGATGCTCCAATCACGTCGAACATCTTGAACGAAGTCGCGATACCGGTCTTCTTGATTCTCGTGTTGATTGCAGGTCTCTACATTCACCTCGAACGTCGTGCACTGCAGATGATGGCGTATACCGATCATCTGACGGGATTACACAACCGACGATGGCTCGATCATCACATGACAAGAGTCGATGCCCAGTATGGTCGTGCTAAGCAGGAAATGGCGATGGCGTTACTTGATCTTGATGGATACAAATGGGTCAATGACACCTTCGGATTCGATAAGGGAGATGCGGTCATCCGCCAATTCGCAGAACGGATGTTACAGACGTTGAAGGAAGATGAAGCGTGTATTCGTTATAACGGGACGCAGTTCTTCCTCATCAAACGTGTTTCACAAGAAGACATGACGGATGTCTTCGAACAAATTTTAGACGATGTACGTCTTCCGATTGATCTCGAAGATCAACCGGTTCATTTGACAGCAACGATGGGCGTCATCCTCCCGAATGCGAAGGAATCACTTGAGATGCGGATCGGTCAGATGGAGAGTGCGCTTCGGGCTGGCAAAAATGAGGGGCGTGATCGCTTCATCGTGTATGATGACTCACTACACTCGGATCGTAGAGAGCAATTGATTGTCGGATCCTTACGCCGGGCGATGACGGATTTCAAGGAGTTCACCCTCGTCTATCAACCGAAGATCGCCCTTGCGACGGGAAAAGTTGATCAAGCGGAAGTCTTGATTCGCTGGAATCATCCGAAGTTTGGATTCATCTCACCGGCGGAGTTCATCCCGCTTGCAGAAAAATACAGTTTGATTCACCGTTTAACTGAGTGGGTACTCAAAGAGACCGTCGCCCAGATGGAGATTTGGAAGAAGGAAGATTATTTCATTCGCCAAGTCTCGGTGAACTTATCGGCGATGCATTTCCGGTCCGAGTCACACAACTTAATGATTAAGGAAATCGTCCACCATTCATTGAAGAATGGGAGCGAACTACAGCTACAGCTTGAAATCACGGAAACATCCGTCATGGAGAACCTCGACCGGGCAATGATGATGCTCGGTGAACTGAAACAACTCAGTCTGACGATCGCACTTGATGATTTCGGAACGGGTCTATCATCATTGACACACCTGAAGCATCTCCCGATTGATATCCTGAAGATCGATAAATCGTTCATCGATGAAGTCCCGCATGACGAACGCGGAACGGCAATCACGGAAATGATCATCCAGCTTGCGAAGAGTCTCGGGATCGAAGTCGTCGCGGAAGGCGTCGAGACACTCGAACAGCATCTTTTCCTGAAACGTCTCGGTTGTGATTATGGACAAGGTTATTATTACAGTAAGCCGATGCATGTGAAGGATCTGAATCAGCGGATGATTGAAGAGACCGTTCTAAATGTCGGATAAAGCAATCCAAACACGACTTTCGTTCGTATACTAGATAAGCATGCGAGGATGATGCATGCGACGTCTGGGGGGACGCAAAGCGCTGGATTTTCTCACCAGCTTGTGCACGACGCAGACAGACATCTAGTACATTCAATCATACTCAGACCATCCAAGCTTTTAACGTAGCACCTGTCTGTTCGAACACAAACAAAGGCAACTTCCATTGCGGAAGTTGCCTTTTTCGTCTGTGCTTATGAACGAACCGTGAGGACACAGCCTGTCTGATCCGTAACGAGCACGTTCGTATTGAAGTATTGTCCATCGCTTTTAAGGATCAACGCTTTTTTCTCCGCGTTGTAATCGAGCGTCATGTCTTGATCGAGGAAATGACTCGACCATCGTTTGACAAGAACGGGTCCGACATTCGAGTCGATCGTCATGTCTTCCGGGGTCGCTTCATCGACGAGACGAATACTGAAGATACCAGAGTTTCCGCAACCGCAACCTTCTGTATCGTAGTAGAGGTGTAGTTGACCGGATACTTCACCGCGTAATTGATTGATTCGTTCCTGAGCAGATGGTGTAAATGTGATGTTCATGGTCATTCACTCCTTTTCTCTAGTATACGCCGTTCGAATGAGAAAGGAACGTCACTTGCTCACGCTGACTCGACGGCGCATCCGTACAAGAAGGAAGATATACCCGGCTAACAATAAGACGACGCTACCGAGAACCGCCGTATCGACGAGACCGTTATCCGACTCGAAATTGATTGCGATGTACGCCCAGACGAAGACGAGCGGATAAATCGGATCGCGGTTTGCGAACATGAAGAGAAGGGCGACGATGACACCGACGACAAGCATAATCATCGTCCAACCGGCATCTCCGATTCCAAGCCACGACGTCACGCCCTCTGCGTTGATCGTCAGGAAGATGTCGGCGATCGTTGCGACCGATACCCAGCCGAGATAAAGCGAGAAAGGTAGCTTGAAGCGTAAGCCTTTCGTCTCGCGGTCGATTTTCGAGTAGATGACGATCAATGACAGCAAGAGACCAACGATGACGACGACAGATACGACGAACAATTCGAAGGTGAATGAGACAATCCAGCCAGCATTGAATAAACAGCTGATCAGGAACCATGGTCCGATTTTTTTCGCCAGTTCATGTTCCTTGAATTTTGGGATCGTTTGGAGAATCAACCAAATGAGTAAAATCGTATAGATCAATCCCCAAATCGAGAACGCATAACCAGCCGGTTTGAATAACGTAAAGATGGAGTCAGAAATCCGTCCTGTCTTTCCACCATCGAGGGCGTTCACAGCAATCGTAAAGATGAAGCCGACCCAGTTAAGCCAAATCCATTTATTTTTCAAACAAAAAACCTCCTTTATTCTCTAAAGAAGGTTTACCCAAAAATCATTTTCATTAGTCATCATGGTCGACGTGTCGGGTTCAAAAAGGACATGCCGATGGCGGGGTTTCCGGTATGTGAACCGAGAACCGGCGTTAAATCATCGATTCGGACCCGGACGTCGAACTGTGCTTCGAGTCGATTTTTCCAATCGAGCGCCAGTTCATACGCTGTCGCGTGGAACAACGAGATGTCCGTCACTTGACCGCGCTCGAGAATCAAAACAAGGTGATCAAAAATCTTCGAATAGGCTTTCTTGAACGTCCGAACGGTTTGGTATGGAACGATCTTTCCTTCTTCGAAGTGGAACAACGGACGGAGTTGCAACAAGTTACCGACGAATGCCTTCGTCGAGGAGATCCGTCCACCGGCTTGCAATTGATCGAGGTTCGCGACAGTGAATTCGATATGGTGGTCGAAGCGACGCTCCAGAATGATCTGTTCGACGGATTCAATCGAGTGTCCCGCTTCGACGAGCTCCATTGCCTCTGCTAAGAGCTGACCAGCCGGATAAATCCCACAACGAGAATCAATCGCGATCAAGCGGAAGCCGGCAATTTCTGCGCCTTGGACGGAAGCGTTGTACGTTCCGCTCAGTTCACTCGACAGGTGGACAGCAAAACCGATGTCGTAATCTTCTTTTAGTCGTTCGTAGTGTTCGGTAAAACTACCGATGGAAGGTTGACTCGTCGTCACTTTATGTTTTGCATCAATCCAGCTATAGACGGTTTCCGCATTTACATCGACCCCATCGATGAAACTTTCGCCATCCTTCATGACGAGTAAAGGGACAACCGAGAGATCGTCGCGCTTTGCGATCGTATCCGGTAAAATCGTCGTACTATCAGTGATCCAAGCAATCCGCATTACAAGTTCCTCCTAAATTTAGTACCTGATAATAATTGTAGGTGTAAGCGTTCTCGCTGTCAAATGAACATTAAAAAATATCAAACGTTTTAGTTGATTAAATAATGAAATACGCTATAATCGGTACGTGATTAGTAAACTTTTAGTCATCTTATACTAAACTAAGCCGATGAGAGGAGGACGTCGATTGTACTCAATCGGACAAAAAATCAAGAACCTCCGTCTTCAAAAGGGATTGACGCAAGAGGAACTCGGGGAAAGAACAGACCTGAGTAAAGGGTACATCTCGCAACTCGAACGGGAAATCAGTTCCCCATCGATCGAGACACTGTTTCATCTCCTTGAAGTCCTTGGCATCTCACCGAAGGATTTCTTTGATGAGGACGCACTCAATCAAAAAGTCGTCTATGGAGAAGAAGATGTCACAACATATGCGGACGAAGAACAAGGGTATCATGTCACATGGCTCATTCCGGAATCGAATGAAAAAGAGATGGAACCGGTCCTGCTGACACTTGCGCCAGGGGGAGCCTTCAAGACGTATGAACCGTCGGGGGCGGAAACATTTGTCTATGTGCTCGCGGGGAACGTCACATTGATGCTCGGACGTCAGACTTTTTTAGCGAAGCAAGGGGAGACACTTTACTATAAGGCTTCAGAAATTCATCAATTACGCAATGAGTCAATGCAAGAGACAAAGGTCCTCGTGACCGCAACCGACTCATACCTATAAAGGAGGAACTAGATTGGCAGATACTACGATCATTCAATTCAAGGACGTCACGAAACGTTATGACGATCAGACCGTTCTTGATCAAGTCAGCTTTGAAATCGAACGCGGAAAGTTTTATACGTTACTCGGACCGTCGGGGTGCGGAAAAACGACGATCTTACGACTTATCGCCGGTTTTTCGGAAGCGACAGAGGGAGACATTATCTTCGACGGGAAACGGATCAATGATGTGCCGGCGAACAAACGTCAAGTTAATACCGTTTTCCAAGATTACGCACTGTTCCCACACTTAAATGTCTTCGAAAACATTGCTTTTGGTCTTCGGATCAAGAAGGTGAAGGAAGCGGAAATCGCACAACGTGTGACCGATGCATTGAAGTTCGTCAACTTGTCCGGTTATGAGAAACGGGAAATCACCGAGATGTCGGGTGGACAACGGCAGCGTGTCGCGATTGCCCGGGCAATCGTCAATGAACCGGAAGTCATCTTGCTTGATGAGCCGCTCTCGGCACTCGACTTGAAATTGCGGACAGAGATGCAATATGAGCTCCGCGACTTACAACGTCGCCTTGGAATCACGTTCATCTTCGTCACACACGACCAAGAAGAGGCACTCGCGATGTCAGATGAAATCTTCGTTCTCAATCACGGCGTCATTCAACAATCGGGAACGCCGACAGATATTTATGATGAACCGATCAACCGCTTCGTCGCGGACTTCATCGGCGAGTCGAATATCATTCCTGGACGTATGATCGAAGATTATCGAGTTTGGTTCGCAGAAAAAGAATTCGAATGTGTTGACCGCGGTCTTGAGCTGAACGAACCGGTCGAAATCGTCATTCGTCCCGAGGATCTTGAAATCACGAACGTGACACAAGGAAAACTAAAGGTTACGGTCGACTCACAGTTGTTCCGTGGGGTGCACTATGAAATCGCCTGTATGGATGAAGTCGGAAACGAATGGCTCGTCCACAGTACGAAAAAAGCGACGGTTGGTGAACAAATCGGTCTGACGTTTGATCCGGAAGCGATCCACGTCATGCGATTGAACGAGACGGAAGAAGAATTTGATAAGCGTCTGGAATCCTACGACGGGGTGTTATGATGCAGAAATCACGTAACTGGTATCTCATCCCGTATCTATTCTGGATCGCCTTATTCGTCATCGCACCAATTGTGCTCGTCGTCTATTATTCATTCCTTGATCTTGATGGCAATTTCTCATTTGAGAACTACCGGAACTTCTTCACATCGACGTATCTAACGATGACGCTTAGTTCGTTCTGGTATGCCTTTTTGATCACCTTGTTTTCACTCTTGATCGGTTATCCGACGGCTTATTTGCTGACGAAGACGAAACATAAACAACTTTGGCTGTTGCTCGTCATCTTGCCGACGTGGATCAACTTATTGTTGAAGACCTACGCCTTCATCGGATTGTTCAGTACGTATGGTCTCGCAAATCAAACGCTTGAAGCGATCGGAATCGGACGGAAGCAAATCCTGTTTACCGATTTCAGTTTTGTCTTCGTCTCGGTTTACATTTTCATTCCGTTCATGATCCTACCGATCTTTAACGCGATAGAAAAACTGAGCCCATCTCTCGTCTTCGCGGCACGTGATCTCGGAGCTTCGAATTTCACGACATTCCGTCGTGTCGTCTTTCCGTTGACACTTGACGGTGTGAAATCAGGCTGTCAGCTTGTCTTCATTCCGGCATTGTCACTGTTCATGATCACGCGTTTGATTGCCGGGAACCGCGTCATTACGCTCGGTACGGCGATTGAACAGCAATTCCTCGTGACACAGAACTGGGGCATGGGCGCTACGATTGCCGTCTTCCTCATCATCGCGATGGCAATCATCCTTGCCTTGACAAGTACGAAACGGAAGAAAGGAGCGACGACTTGATGAAACGTCTGAAACTAGCAAATCTTTATTTGATCGGTGTCTTCATCATTTTGTATGCTCCGATTTTCTATCTCGCATTCTATTCGTTCAACAGCGCTGATAACATGACGAACTTCGATTCGTTCACGTGGGATTGGTACAAGGAAGTCTTCCAAGATTCACGCTTGTTGATCATCGTCTTGAACACACTCGTCATCGCGTTGTTGTCAGCTGCAATCTCGACGATTCTCGGAGTATTCGGAGCGATCGGGATCCAGGCGGTCCGCAAGAAACGTGTCGAGACGTCGTTGTTGACACTCAACAGTATCTTGATCGTCAGCCCTGATGTCATCATCGGAGCATCGTTTCTGATCTTCTTTACGATGCTTGGAATCCAGCTTGGCTTTACGTCAGTCTTACTCTCTCATATCGCATTTTCGGTACCGATCGTCGTCATTCTCGTCTTGCCGAAATTACAGGAGATGAGTCCAACGCTCGTCGATGCGGCGCGTGACTTAGGCGCGAGTCGCTGGGATGTCTTAACGAAGGTCGTCTTGCCGTACATCACACCCGGTATCTTTGCTGGATTCTTTACGGCATTGACGTATTCACTTGACGATTTTGCGGTGACATTCTTCGTGACAGGAAACGGCTTTACGACGTTATCTGTCGAAATCTACTCACTTGCCCGCCAAGGGATTTCGATGAAGATCAATGCGTTGTCGACCGTCATCTTCTTGTTTACATTCCTGCTCGTCATCGGCTACTACTTCTTGAACCAACGAGCTGCTACGAAGCTTTCGCGACCGGAGGTGAAATGACCGTTGAAAAAATTGATTCAATTATTCGTCGCGATTTTCTTGATCTCGGGTGTCATCCTATTCACCTTGAATCAGTTAAACGAGACACAAGGGTATTCAGGTAAGAATGTCCTGAACATTTATAACTGGGGCGATTATATCGATCCGGCACTGATCAAACAGTTCGAAAAAGAGAGCGGCATCAAGGTCGTCTATCAGACATTCGACTCGAATGAAGCGATGTTGACGAAAATCGAACAGGGAGGAACGACGTATGATATCGCCGTCCCATCCGACTATGCGATCGCAAAGATGATCGATGAGAAGCTCGTCCTGCCGATTGATCATCAAAAAATCCCGAATCTCAAAAATATTGATTCACGTTTTTTGGATCTATCCTTTGATCCAAAAAATAAGTATTCGATTCCGTATTTTTGGGGAACGGTCGGTATCGTCTACAACAAAGACTTGATCGGAAAAAAACCGACGAGCTGGAAGGATCTATGGGATCCGAAGCTGAAGAACCAGATTCTACTTGCCGATGGTGCGCGTGAAGTGATAGGTATGAGTTTGAACAGTCTCGGTTATTCCTTGAATGAGACGGATGAGTCGAAGCTACAGGAAGCAAAGGCGAATCTGATGCGTTTGACGCCAAATGTCAAAGCGATCGTCGGGGACGAAATCAAGTTATTGCTTGCGAACGAAGAAGCAGGACTTGGTGTCGTCTGGTCTGGAGATGCGAACGAGATCATGAGTGAGAACGACAAACTTGACTACGTCATTCCAAAAGAAGGCTCAAACGTCTGGTTCGATAATATCGTCATTCCAAAGACAGCTAAAAACGTCAAGGGAGCAAATCAGTTCATCAACTTCATGTTACGCCCAGATATTTCAGCGAAAAATGCGGACTACGTCGGTTATTCGACACCGAACAAAGAAGGCTTAAAGTTACTCGACAAGTCGGTTCGGACGGATAAACGATTCTATCCTGATAAACAAGTCACTGATACGCTTGAAGTCTATGAGAACCTCGGGAAGAAGATGCTCGCGCATTACAATGAGTTGTTCTTAGAGTTTAAGATGCATAAGAAATGAGGAAAGACCTAGTGCTAGGGGCACTAGGTTCTTTTTTTATTTCTCTTCATAAAAATAAATATAAGTTCCCAAAAAAAACTGTAAAAACCGAATAATTTTTTGAAATAGGGGAATGAGTTTATTATCAACGCCTTTTTACAGGCACCGGGGAGGACATCATCATGAAACAAGTTCTAGGAATCATCTTAACTGCCGCTCTCACTGTCAGCATCGTGTCAGGAACTTCATATAAACAGCAACCGGTCGAGGCATCAAAACAATCAGACGTCAAATGGCTTCAAGAAATTCAAACACAAGCGAAACAAGCGCGCTCACTCGATGGAAAAGTCGTACTTGAAAAAACGACACTTGCACAAGTACATAAAGCGTACAAAGGGGAAAAGAACTCCAATTGGTGTCAAAGTGGAAATGGTCTTGCTTCAGCAGATCGCTCCCTACATTACTGTTCAACGTATGGTGTGAAGGACACAAAAGCTAAAGTTAGCGCCATCGTCTATGATCCAAAGCAAATCAAACGGACGGTGACGGTCAAAGAAGCTAAAAAAGCATATCCGACAGCGAAACTCGATAAAACATTCAACGTCATGACTGTTTCCTCGAAACAGGTCAACATTTATCTAAATTTAAATTCCGACCGTACACAAGTCATGTCAATTCTAGTAAAATATAACTAACGAAAAAGGATGACCGATTCGGCCATCCTTTTTATTTAATCGTTTTATAGAGTGGTACGAGATGTGAATAGGTATTTCGAATCATTGCGAGTAATTCTTCGCGTGACAGTTGATGAACTTGTTCTGCCGGAATATGGCGACCAACAAGGAACTCTGCTTTTTTGACGTCGTGGAAACGTTGTAAACCTTTTTGAAGATCCGTCGCGTGAACAGGAACCGCGTCTTTTTTCATATGGTCATAAGAAACAACGAAATCATCCGGAAGAGTCGTCAGCAGTTCCGTATGCTGTAACAGTTTTGATGCATATTGTTGTTTGTTCGGTAACTCATAAATATAAGCGAGCCAAATGAACAAGTGATCATCAAATAGACCGACTTGGAAGTGCGGATGTTTTTTATATCCACGTTTATCGGGTGAGAATGCCATCCATGTATCTTTCGGAGGATTGACCTTCCGCCGAGCATGTTGCGCGATGTGGACATGGACATCTTCTGCTGTTGCGACCGTCAAGTCAGGTGCGACTTCTTGACCGATGTCGCGGAAGACAGGCTGAATCCGTTCACGAATCGCCTTCATCCGGGGTTCTAATCCATCAATCTGAAATGTATCAAATGCATGTTGCGTGAATGTGTTTGTCATGAAAAATATCACCTCACATCAATTGTATCAAAGGATACTATCGAAGTTCGACATTTTGCTTGAAAAGTAGAATAATGGACATATCGATTTCCATTAATGTACAAATATATACTTAAGAGGAAGGGGAATGTTTTGTGCGTCGTTTTCAACAATATCTCCTCCGAAGCTGGGTCGTTTTTTTCGTAATCGTCATTGGCATCGATCTTTTTGCGAAGTCAAAGGATTATAATCTCAGCATCGATTTGTTTACGTTCTTATTGATTACCGCCTTGTCGACGATTTTCGTCATCGATCCTGTCCGCCGTCGTCATATGAGTTTTACCTTTCATTTTGGATTTGTTCTCTTCACGTTCTTATCATATGGTTTGTTATCAGCGATTTTCGTCGGTCAACTGACGATGCTCATCTATCAGTTGCGGACGATCCATACGCCAATCGGACGTCGTCGGATGTTGCACAACTATCCGTTCAATGTCGCGCTCGAGTTGTTTCTGATCGTGCCAGCAGGTCTTGCCTATAATGCCCTAGGTGGAACACACGGAGACGCATTCCTGTTGACAGAAAACATCGTTCCGTTACTAGCGATGGTCGCGATCCTTTGGATCGTACTCTTGTTACAATACCAGTTATCTCGATTTCTTCTCGGAGAAAACATCCCGAGTGACGTCATGTTCCAGCTCTTACGCTTTGAAGCAGTCGTCATCACGGCAGAACTGTTATATGGGATCTTCAGTACACTCGTCGTCCAAGGGAATGGGAATAGTGGACTCGTCATGGCAGCATTTGCATTGTTCATCATCAAACGAGCACTCGGGAGTTCGGTCGAAGCGTCTGATCGTATCGAACATTGGGAGCAAATCGAGCGATTGAAAGAAGCAGCTTGGAAGGACGGCGATGCACAGTTCATCATCGAGCGGTATCTGCGACAGCTCAACCAATTCGTCAAACCGGATATCGCTTGGATTAAGTTTGATTTTGAAGAAGGCAAGCAGACTGTCTACTATTCGTTGAAGGATGGACGAAAGTTAAAAGCAGATCATGTCGAAGGACGAATCATTGAAGATATCATCGAAAAAGAAGAAGTCCTTCTTTACGGCATGCAACAAGAGTGGGATATTCGTCTGTACGATTGTCTGCCAGAAGAAACACAATCTGTCCTCTTCATCCAACCGGAGGCGACGGAGACGATTAACTGCTCCTTATTCCTTGCGTCCCATGCGAGTGGAGAGTTCACGAAGGACTTCGGATACGAGTTATACCGTGCTTTACGTGTTCTATCGTGGGCCGTTGAACGAGCGCACGAGCGAGAACGGTTATTGACGGATAGTCGAACAGATGCGATGACAAAATTGCCAAACTATCGTGCGCTGCAAGAGTGGGGCGATCGTCGTATTAAACAACGCGATCTGTATCCGTTCTCTGCATTGATGATTGATTTGGATCACTTTAAACAAATCAATGATACGTATGGTCATGAAGTCGGAGATGTCGTTTTATTTGAAGTCGCGAAGTTATTGATGCAAGCAACACGAATCACGGATCTCGTTGCGCGTTATGGGGGAGAGGAATTCGTCATCTTGCTACCAAATACGGATCTTGATTCCGCACAAATCGTTGCAGAACGGATTCGTGAGACGTTACATGCGCATCCTATTTTAGTTGAAGGTCACACCCTTCAAATCACAGCAAGTATCGGAATCGATACGTTAAAGGAACTTGGGGATCTTGCGAGTCTGATTCGAAATGCGGACCGGGCGATGTACGTCGGTGCCAAGTTCCAAGGACGCGATCGTGTCGCATCGTATCAGGAGTGGAAAGAGAAGGTCATTTAAAGAAGCGAATAGAAGGTGGCGGATGCGTCACCTTCTTTTTTGATGTAAAAAATCCTTCCAGTTCAAATGAACGAGAAGGATTGAAGAAGGTATAAGTTCATTGGGCTTGTTGTTTACTAAGGCGAATCTCGTTTTCGATCGCATGGATCGCGGCTGACCAAGACCCATAGCGATGAAGTAAGGCTTTCGTCGATGGTTTGTTGTTTCGCTTTGCCCATTCTCGATATGCTTCAAAGGAGAGGGAGAAGCCAACTTCTTCGATTGCTTGACGCAGGGAAGCAGCAAGTTCAGCTTTTGAATAGGTGACACTTGCTTCGAGTCCTGCTGCGGTACAAGCGTCATGCCATGAACCGAACATCTTGACGATGTGATAGTGACTCGGGGCATGATGGACGGATTTACGCCACATTTGATACTTTTTGAGCGTGATCGTCGAGCCGACGTCTTGTGCATACCGTTCGAATGACTTTAAGATCTCGTCTTTCGTGTATTTAGGTGCCCGCTCGAGTTCCTCCGGCTGTTGATCGACATTCCACTCGTATCCAGCAGCCGATAAGGCTTCTGGCCATGAACCGAATTGACGAATGATGTTTTCTGGCTGAGGCCAGTCATTCGCGAGAGCATAACGGCGATAGACAGTGCGGCGTGGACGATCCTGGATGAGTTCACCGACCGCACGGATGGCTTCAATCATCTCAAGCTGCTCTTCTGTATAACTCTGTTGACTCGTAAGTACACGTTGCTTCATGAGTGAGTCCTCCTTCCTAGTTCGATGTAATATTGAGGCAAAAGTCCTCTGTATTAGATATATCGGTACATTTCCATTAATTATGAATAATTCCCGCAAAATATTGTAAATAAAGTGAATCGGATTCTTTGCTTAGTATAAATGGAAGTCATGGAAATGAAAACAGAATGACACGAAATTTTAATTCTATTCAGAAAAATAGGACAAACGGCTCATATGGAAAAAAAGACCAGACACGCTCGTCAGCGAATCTGGTCTTCGGGTATAACTTATTTTCCTTCAATGGAAGCCCATTTGTACGAAGTATCGGCACCAACTTTGTGGTTGACGATTCCTTTGACATACGGTTTACGTAGGAAGGATGCTCCACGTTGGTACATGACTGAGATGGCTTGATCATCTTCAAGGAGTGTTTTCTCAGCATCTTTCAGTGACTGCCAACGTTTCGCTGCATCGACTTCTTTTTGAGCCGATTTGATGAGCGAATCATACTTATCGCTTGTGTATTTACCACGGTTGTATGGCCCACCCGTTACCCACATATCGAGGAACGTCATCGGATCCTGGTAGTCAGGTCCCCATCCTGCGAAGGATAGTTCGAACTCACCTTTTGATTCAAGATCCAATTTGTTTTTGAACGGTTGTTGTTTGATCGTGACTTCAAGACCTGGGAGGTTTTTCTCCCACTCGCCTTTGAGGTACTCAGAGATTTTCTTCGAGTTGTCATCATCGTACGAAAGAAGCTCGAGTTTCACCGATTTCTTACCGACTTCTTTGAGACCTTTTTCGAACGATGCTTTGGCTGAAGAAGCGTCGTATGAACCGAAGCCTTCGTTTCCGTCACGGAAGTCTTTACCGTCTGGACCTTTTGCGAAGTCTTTTGGTACGTAGTAGTATGCAGGGATCGAACCGTTGTTCAAGAGGACTTTCGCCATCTGCGCTTTATCGTATCCCGAATCGATCGCTTTACGGATATCCTTGTTTTTCAAGAGTTCATTCTTGAAGTTCATTTGGATGTAGTACATTGATGCATCAAGACGCGTATCGAACTCTTTGCTATCTTTGTACTGATCAACGAACTCACTCGTCAGACCGACTTGGTCGACATCACCTTTTTCGTAAAGGTTGACGCTCGTTGAGACTTCCTTAACGATCTTGAAGTTGATGTCATCGAGCTTGACGTTGTCTTTATCCCAGTATTGGTCGTTCTTCTTAAAGCTCCAGCCGACTTCCGTCTTCCAATCCGAGAGAGTGAATGGTCCGTTGTAGAGGAATGTATCCGGCTTCGTCGCAAAGTTTTTCCCTTGTTTTTCGACGAATTCTTGCTTGAGCGGCATGAATGAACCAAAACCAGTCAATGATTTGAAGTATTCAGCCGGTTGCGTCAACTTGACTTCGAGTGTTTTGTCGTCGACCGCTTTAACTGCAACGTCATCTGCTTTCCCTTTACCCGTGTTGTACGCTTCCGCACCATCGATGATATACATGATATACGCATATTGCGAACCGCTCTTCGGATCGAGGACGCGTTTCCACGCATATTCGAAGTCTTTTGCTGTGACATCGCTGCCATCCGACCATTTTGAATCACGAAGTTTGAACGTGTATGTAAGTCCATCTTCCGAAACATCCACACTCTCAGCAACACCTGGTGTCGCTTCTTGATTCTCGTCAAGACGGAACAGACCTTCTTGAACGTTGTTCAATACCGTGAAGGATACAGAGTCCGTTGCGACTGTCGGGCTAAGAGCCGGAATGTCTGAACCGCTCGTTAAGTTCAAGACTTGTTTGTCTGAAGTTTTGTCGCCTGACGTCGAGCCGCCTTCTTTTTTACCTTCATCTGTCGTCGAACATGCCGCAAGACTTGATCCAGCGATTGTCAGTGCTCCGACGAGTGCGAGTGCCTTTTTCTTCTTCATAAAGTAAATCCCTCCCAAAAGAAATAGATATATATGGTGAAACGATAAGAACCGATAGGATAGCGATCCGGTGTCCGACTAAAAATAAGAGGGGTCATCGCCTTTTATTCTTAAGCTATGGAAAGCACCGGATCAACTTGTTATCAATAATAAATACAATATTCAGAAAAATCAATAGGATATTTTCAGATTATTTCAAAATCATTAAAATTGTGTGTGATACCAACGTTTCCTTACATGAAATTATTTTTATGTAAGGATAAAATTAGAAATATTAATAATCTGCACATACAAAAAGAACCAGTTGGATGATTCAACTGGTTCTTCGAATTATTTCCGTTCTTGTACGTATTGAAGTGCTTCTGCGACATGATCTTTTACTTTCACACTACGCCATTCCTTGACGATTTCACCGGATTCATCAATTAAGAAAGTCGAGCGTACGATTCCATAATATTCCTTACCGTAGTTCTTCTTTAATTGCCAGACGCCATATTGTTCACAGACTTCGTGATCGACATCTGATAACAATTGAAACGGTAATTCGTATTTCGCGATAAAGTTCTGATGACGCTTCTGGCTATCGGCGGAGACGCCGAGAATGACGGTGTTGTTCTCTTCAAAAGCTTGCGTCGCATCTCGGAAATCACATGCCTCGGTCGTACAACCCGGCGTTGAATCCTTTGGATAGAAATAAAGTACGACTTTTTTTCCACGATAATCCTCAAGGGAGATTGGTTCTCCTTGTGCATTTGGAAGGGTGAATGTTGGTGCTTGCATGAAAAATTCCTCCTTATCCTAATTCCATGTTTAATTGATCCGCATATTTTTCAAGCTTCTTTTGAAGGCTTTCTTTTAACGGATCGAGTGCGATCAAGTACTTCTCATAATCCGTACCGGCTTTCGCCGTCTTCATGAGGAGAGGCTGTTCGTCCTCATACCAATCCGCATAGTCTTGATAGTAATCAACGAGCGTCTCTGGGTTTCCTTCATTCTTCAGCGCCTCACCGTAAATCATCAGAATGTTACTGTTCATCTCAAGCGCCATATAATCCGTTTGTGCATTGATGCGAGAGAAGACGGCATCCTGTTCTTTTTCATCCGTTTTCCCGATTTCGTCTGCTGCTTTCGCATTGACACCATACTCATCGGCGTTAAACCCAGTGAATAGGTCACCAAGCGTCGAGAAGACGGCCGGGTCGAACGTCGTCGGTGTCAGAACGATCTTCCATTCATCGTCTTTCTTCAATAACAGCTTCGATCCGCGGTTCGGGAGAATGGATCCCTTCGCATCCTTGAATTCATGGATGATATAAGCGACGTCACCCTTTTGGAACGACTTGACGATTTTACCGGGAATGACGTTCAAGTTCTTCGCACCAACGGCGAGGGGTTCAAGTTGTTTTGCGTCACCTGTATATTCAATCGATGCGAGGTCTTTCGCATCTGCTCGTCCCGATTGACCGAGCGTTTTTTCATAGGTTTGATAGATATCGAGAACGGCTTGTTCAGCCTTCTGTTGTTTCGTTTCCGTCGTCTTCGGGGATTTGGTATTTGTAGAAGACGGGGAATCGTTTCCGCAACCGACGAGTACGAGACTGGTCGCAAGCAACACTACGAGCGATCGTTTCATTCGAATTCCTCCTAGATGGGTGTTCCGTGATGATTTCATAGCTAATCTTGTCTCTACCATACAGGAAATTCGCTTTTTTGAGTAGGATATCGGTACACTAAACGAAAGGGGAGTGATAGGTATGAAAATTCATATTACAGACGAGGCATTGCAATACTTTAAAAATGAGATGGAAGCACAATCGGGCGATACGATTCGCTTTTTCGCAAAATATGGTGGATCAACGGATTTAACGCAAGGTTTCTCCGTCGGCGTTCATATGGAAGAAGTCGAACGGGCAGCGGTCGAGGAAGTCGTCGACGGTATTCATTTCGTCGTATCTGACCAAGATGACTGGTTATTCCAAGGACAAGACGTCAAAGTCTCGATCGAAAACGAAGAGATTGTTTTTTCACAAGCGAAGGAATGATAGAGGAACGAGGAGAGACCGAATCGGTCGCTCCTTTATTTTTTTTGACTAGAATAATTGTAAGCGGACTCATGCTTCTGTACAATGGAGAATGTAAGCGATTTAAAGTAGAGATTAAAGGGGGAATAGAGATGATTCCGTACAAACACGAACCATTCACGGACTTCTCACAAGAAGCAAACAAGAAAGCGTTCGAAGAGGCACTTGCACTCGTCACGCAAGAACTCGGCAAAGATTATCCGCTCGTCATCGGTGGAAAACATGTGACGACGGAAGATAAAATCGTCTCCGTCAATCCGGCCAACAAAGAAGAGATCGTCGGACGTGTCTCAAAAGCGACACAGGAACATGCAGAAGAAGCGATGCAAGCAGCAGTCACAGCCTTCGAAACATGGAAATTCGTCAATCCGTCTGTACGTGCGGACGTCCTATTCAAAGCAGCGAACATCATCCGTAAGCGGAAGCATGAGTTCTCTGCCTACCTCGTCAAAGAAGCAGGGAAGCCTTGGAATGAAGCGGATGCGGATACAGCAGAAGCAATCGACTTCCTCGAGTACTACGCACGTCAGATGCTCGTCTTAAAAGACGGTAAGAAAGTCGAGAGTCGTCCAGGCGAATACAACCGTTACGATTACATTCCACTCGGTGTCGGTGTGATCATCTCACCATGGAACTTCCCACTCGCAATCATGGCTGGAACAGCCGTCGCAGCAATCGTGGCAGGGAACCCAATCCTCTTGAAACCAGCATCGACGACACCGGTCGTCGCAGCGAAATTCGTTGAAGTGATGGAGCAAGCTGGTCTTCCGGCAGGCGTCTTGAACTTCGTACCCGGTTCAGGAGCAGAAGTCGGCGACTACCTCGTCGATCACCCAAAAACACGTTTCATCAGCTTCACGGGATCACGTGATGTCGGTCTTCGCATCAATGAGCGGGCATCAAAACTGAACGAAGGTCAAATCTGGCTCAAACGTGTCATCGCGGAAATGGGCGGAAAAGATACGATGGTCATCGATGAGTCGGCTGACCTCGATTACGCAGCGGACATGATCACGAAAGCGGCATTCGGATTCTCAGGTCAAAAATGTTCAGCTTGTTCACGTGTCGTCGCACTCGACTCTGTCTATGACGAGTTGCTCGAAAAAGTCGTCGCGAACACAAACAAACTCAGCATCGGTAACCCGACGGATGTCTCAAACAATGTCGGACCAGTCATCGATGCAGCAGCCTTCAAGAAAATCACGTCGTACTTCGACGTCGCAAAAGAAGAAGGACGCATCGTCGCAGGTGGTACGGCTGACGATTCAACAGGATTCTTCGTCTCACCAACAGTCGTCGCGGACGTTCAACCAACGGATCGTTTGATGCAAGAAGAAATCTTCGGACCAGTCGTCGCCTTCACGAAAGCGAAAGATTTCAAAGAAGCAATCGATATCGCAAACAACACGGAATACGGATTGACAGGTGCTGTCATCACGCAAGACCGGACGAATCAAGAGTACGCACGTGCGAACTTCCACGTCGGTAACCTCTACTTCAACCGGGGTTGCACAGGCGCAATCGTCGGCTACCAACCATTTGGTGGGTTCAACATGTCAGGTACGGATTCGAAAGCGGGCGGACCGGATTACTTGACTTTACATCTTCAAGCAAAAACTACTTCAGAAATGTTCTGAAATGGTGTTTAATAGACGAAACGGGTGTGCGACCTGCACACCCGTTTTTCTTATATCACGGAAAAAGGGGGAGCAAGGATGAACGGAATGTGGTTCGCGATTTTGCTATATCTCGGCCTGATGGTCGCACTTGGCGTCATTGCGTATTATCGGACGAAGAACATGAATGACTATATGCTTGGAGGACGTACGATCGGTCCCGTCGTCACGGCGCTCTCTGCGGGAGCAAGTGACATGAGTGGGTGGCTGTTGATGGGTTTACCGGGTGCGATGTATGCAACTGGTCTGTCCAGTGGTTGGATTGTCGTCGGATTATTACTTGGCGCTTATGCCAACTGGTTACTCGTCGCGCCTCGTCTGCGTGCGTATACGGCACATGCAGGGGATGCAATCACGATTCCCGATTACTTTGAAAAACGATTCCACGATAAAAGTGGTGTTTTGCGTACCGTTTCAGCTGGAGTTATTTTAATATTCTTTATAATGTACGCATCAAGTGGTTTTGTCGCAGGTGGTCGTTTATTCGAAGCTGTCTTTGGTCTTGAATATACAACAGGTCTTTGGATTCTCGCAGGCGTCGTCATTGCGTATGTCTTCCTCGGTGGTTTCCTTGCCGTCAGTTGGACGGACGTCGTGCAAGGGATGATCATGGTCATCGCATTGCTGATCGTACCAGCTGTCGCGCTGACTTTAAGTGGTGGGATTAACGATACACTCGAGACGATCCGGTCGACAGGCGGCTCGAAACTGGAACTGTTCAAAGGGACGACGACGATCGGTATCATCTCGCTTCTCGCGTGGGGACTCGGATATTTTGGACAGCCGCATATTATCGTTCGTTTCATGGCGATTCGTAACTTACATGAGATGAAATCGGCGCGTCGTGTCGGGATGATTTGGATGACGTTCTCGATCGTTGGTGCAATGGTGACGGGCTTGATCGGATATGCCTATTACACGCAACAAAGTGCAGGATTAAAAAATCCAGAGAATGTCTTCATTCAATTATCACGTGACCTTTTCCCAGGATTCATTACAGGGTTGTTGCTTGCAGCCTTACTTGCTGCGATCATGTCGACGATTTCGACGCAGCTGCTCGTTTCTTCAAGTGCGGCAACGAATGATTTCTATCACCGTTTCTTTAAACGCGATGCTTCAGATCGTGAATTGATGATCATGGGACGCTTGATGGTTCTCGTCGTGGCGCTTCTAGCGATTCTCTTATCGTTTGGTGCAGAGAAGTCGATTCTGACGCTCGTCGGATATGCGTGGGCTGGCTTTGGTTCAGCGTTCGGTCCAGTCGTGCTGTTCAGCCTACTATGGCGGCGGATGAACAAGACCGGAGCACTTGCTTCGATGATTACGGGATCCGTCGTCGTCATCGCTTGGATTCTCATCAATCAGAACGTCGCCGGATTACCATCGTACATTTCGGAAATGTACGAGATGATTCCAGCTTTCATCGCTTCGACGATTGCGCTCGTCATCGGTAGTCTTGTGACGAAGGAACCGAGTCAAGCGATCTATGATGAGTTCGATCAAGTACAAGCGCAGCTAAAAGGTGCAGAGCCTGAGCGGAAAATCGTCTAAATAACGGAGAGGGGTGTTTCCTGAGTAAAGGAGACACCCCTTTTTTATTTACTTGATACGTTATTATTTACCATAAACATATTTGTTGCACTTGCGCAAAATAAGCGTATAATGAAAACAAAAAGTGAGGTGAACGAGATGGCGACACAGCCACTTACACAAGATTTACCAAGAAAACGGACATATATCGGACCGGCGTTCGTCGCTGCCGTCGCGTATATTGATCCGGGAAACTTCGCGACGAACATGACGGCAGGTGCCCAGTATGGCTACTTGTTACTCTGGGTCATCGTTGCCTCGAACTTGATGGCGGTCGTCATTCAGTTCCTATCAGCCAAACTTGGAATCGTCAGCAATCTCAGTTTAGCGGAGGTGATCCGGGAGGAGTTGTCGCCGGTCTATCGCTTCTTCTACTGGGTACAAGCGGAGCTCGTCGCGATGGCGACCGATCTCGCCGAGTTCGTCGGAGCCGCACTCGGATTTCATTTACTGTTTGCGATCGATTTACGGATGGCGGCATTGTTGACGGCAGTCCTATCATTCGTCATCCTCGGATTCGAGCAAAAGGGACTCCGTCATTTCGAAGCCGTCATCGCCGTTCTTGTTTTAATCATCGCAGCGGCTTTTGCGATTGAAGTATTTGAAGTCCATCCGGTGTTCCGAGATTTATCGGCAGGGTTGTTACCGGGATTCGAAGGTACGTCGAGCATCGTCCTTGCTGCCGGGATGCTTGGAGCGACCGTCATGCCGCATGCGATCTATCTCCATTCCGATTTAACGAAACGACGGATGGGGCATGTTGCGAACAAGATGCCGTTGCTACGGATCCAACGCTTCGATATTTGGGGTGCGATGTTGATTGCCGGAGCAGTCAACGGAGCGATGCTCGTCATCGCGGCCAGCGTCTTTTACGACACGAAGTATCAAGCCGGTTCGCTTGAAGAAATTTATGAAGGACTACATGTCACGCTTGGTGGCATCGCGCCGTATCTGTTTGCGATTGCCTTACTCGTATCAGGTCTCGCTTCATCAAGCGTCGGGACGATGTCGGGGGACGCGATCATGCGCGGCTTCCTCCATCTCCAGCTGCCACTGTTCGTTCGCCGGACTGTGACGATGTTACCGGCGATTTTGTTACTTTTCTCCGGTTTTGATCCGACACGGGCACTTGTCCTCAGTCAGGTTGCTTTATCGTTCGGGATTCCGTTTGCGTTGATTCCCTTGATTCGGGCGACAGCAAGTGAGCGGTACATGGGAGAACATCGGAACAGTCGGTTCATGAACGCGTTGTCCTGGATCATTGTCTCGATCGTCATCGTCTTCAATGTCTATCTGCTTGTTGATGTCTTAGTATGAATATTCAGTATTTTTGTTTCGTCTGATTTAAACCGGGTATTTCATAACTAGAAGCTTTCCGCCCGGAAGCTTTGCTACCCCTATAAGGACGATGGTGCGGACCTCCCCCCGATGCACCATCGTCTTTTTTGTCTGGACGAAAAGTGCTATGATTAGAAATAGTGTAAAATATATCGCAAAAGTTCCGGAGGTGGAATGACATGGCAAAGATTAATGAGGAGCAAGTCCGCCACGTGGCGCATTTGGCACGCCTTGCCGTGACAGATGAAGAAGTAGCACAATTCACAGGACAACTCGAGAAGATTCTTGGGTTCGCTGAACAATTAAATGAACTCGATACGACAGGCGTCGAACCGACGACTCATGTCCTCGATTTAAAGAACGTCCTACGTAAGGACGAAGTACGTCCATCACTTCCGCGTACGGAAGTAGAACGACTCGCACCCGATTGGGAAGACGGACAAGTCCGCGTCCCAGCGGTGTTCGAATAAGGAGGAAATGACCCGATGTCACTTTTTGAACATGGTGTCAAAACATTACACACACTCATTCAGGATGGCGAAGTCAAAGCTTCTGAACTCGTCAAGGAATCCTTTGATCAAATCGACCGCGTCGACGGAAAAATCGGTGCGTTTCTCTCATTGAATGAAGAAGCGTTCGAGCAAGCGAAACGAATGGATGATGTCGCGAAACACGAAGCGAACCCACTGTTTGGTCTTCCAATCGGCGTCAAGGATAACATCGTCACGAAAGGAATGACGACGACATGTGGTTCGAAATTCCTTGAGAACTTCGTACCAGCACATGATGCGACGGTCGTCGAGCGTCTGCATGAAGCAGGGGCAATCACGATCGGGAAATTGAACATGGATGAGTTCGCGATGGGTTCTTCAAACGAGAACTCAGCGTACAAACCGGTTCGCAATCCATGGAATACGAAACACGTTCCAGGCGGTTCTTCGGGTGGTTCAGCAGCTGCTGTCGCAGCAGGCGAAGTCTTGTTCAGCCTCGGTTCGGATACAGGTGGTTCGATTCGTCAGCCGGCTGCCTATTGTGGTGTCGTTGGGTTGAAACCGACTTACGGTCTCGTCTCACGTTTTGGTCTCGTTGCGTTCGCGTCATCGCTTGACCAAATTGGTCCGTTGACCCGAACAGTCGAAGATAACGCGTATCTTTTGAGCGCGATCGCAGGACACTGTGGGATGGATTCGACGTCTGCGAACGTTGCAGCAACGGATTATACACAAGCGTTGACTGGTGATATCAAAGGTCTGAAGATCGCTGTTCCGAAAGAATACTTCGGCGAGGGTGTCAGTGAAGGCGTCAAAGCCAACATCCGTGAAGCGATCCAAAAACTCGAAGCACTCGGTGCGACGGTTGATGAGGTGTCACTCCCGAACTCGAAATATGCGCTTGCGACGTACTACTTACTCGCTTCATCAGAAGCATCATCAAACCTTGCGCGCTTTGACGGTATTCGCTACGGAGTCCGTGCGGAAGCGGATGCACTTGAAGATGTCTTCAAGTATTCCCGCTCACAAGGATTCGGAGACGAGGTCAAACGCCGGATCATGCTCGGAACGTATGCGCTCAGCTCTGGTTACTACGATGCCTACTATAAAAAAGCACAACAAGCTCGGACGTTGATCAAAAAGGATTTCGACGATGTCCTTGCGAACTATGACGTCATCATCGGACCAACAGCACCGACACCAGCATTCGAACTCGGTGCACAGCTCGATGACCCGGTCACGATGTATGCGAATGACATCTTGACGATTCCGATTAACTTAGCAGGTGTCCCAGCGATCTCGGTTCCAGCTGGATTCGTCGACGGTCTTCCGGTCGGCTTACAAATCATTGGAAAACATTTCGATGAGGCGACGATCTATCGCGCTGCGCATGCGTTTGAGCTTGCGACAGGTGGATTCGCGCTTCCGAAGTTATAAGGAGCGAATGTATCATGAACTTTGAAACGATCATCGGGATCGAGGTCCACGCCGAACTGAGCACGAACACGAAGATGTTCTGTGGTTGTGCGCGGGAATATGGCGCAGAGACGAATACGAAAACGTGTCCGATTTGTCTTGGACACCCGGGCGTCTTGCCGAAAATCAACGAAAAAGCCGTCGAACTCGCCGTTCGTGCAGCGATGGCGCTCAACTGCCAAGTAGCTGATCAAACAAAATTCGACCGGAAGAACTATTTCTATCCGGATACGCCAAAAGCGTATCAAATCTCGCAGTTTGATCAACCAATCGGCTTTGATGGCTACATTGATGCGGAAGTCGATGGCGAAACGAAACGCTTCCGAATCGAACGTGTCCATCTGGAAGAAGATGCCGGTAAGATGAACCACACGGGTGCCAACCATTCGGTCGTCGACTTCAACCGGACAGGCGCACCGCTAATTGAGATCGTCAGTGAAGCGGATATGCGTTCACCGAAAGACGCAGTCGCCTACCTCGAACGTCTCAAGGAAGTCTTGCAATATGCAGGCGTCTCAGACGTCAAGATGGAAGAGGGGTCACTCCGTTGCGACTGTAACATCTCGGTGCGTCCATACGGACAAGAGAAGTTCGGTACGAAAACAGAGCTCAAGAACTTGAACTCGTTCGGAAATGTCTTAAAGGGTCTTGAGTTTGAAGAAGATCGTCACCGCAAGTTACTGCTTGCTGGTGGTGTGATGCGTCAAGAAACACTCCGTTTCGATGAGACGAAAAAACAAACCGTCCTCATGCGTGTCAAGGAAGGGGCGTCGGACTATCGTTACTTCCCAGAGCCTGACCTCGTCAAGCTCGTATTGGATCACGATTGGAAAGAAGCGATTCGTGCCGGCATCCCGGAACTTCCAGACGCACGCCGTGTTCGTTACCAAGAAGAACTCGGTCTTTCAGCGTATGATGCGAAACAATTGACGGTCACGCGTGAAATGGCAGAGTACTTCGAAGCGACACTTGCAGCTGGTGCAGAGCCAAAAGCAGCAGCCAACTGGACAGTCGGTGAGATCCAAGGTCACTTGAATAAATCGACGGAAACGTTCGAAACAGTCAAGATGACACCAGCGCGTTTGGCAGAGATGATCGACTTGATCGCAAGCGGCACGATTTCTTCGAAAATCGCCAAACAAGTCTTCACGGCAGTCATCGAAGAAGGTGTCGAGCCGCGTGCATACGTTGAAGCAAACGGTCTTGCACAAATTTCGGATGAAGGATTGTTGCGTGGTCTCATCGTCGAGATGTTCGAAGCGAACCCAGCCGTCGTTGAGGAGTTACTCGGTGGACGTGATCGGAAGAAAGGCTTCGTCATCGGTCAGATCATGAAGAAAACAAAAGGAATGGCAAACCCTGCTCTCCTTGATCAACTCTTCTACGAAGAGCTCGAAAAACTGAAATAAGTTGCACTTAAGATGGCGTCTGTCTCTCCCTCGCTGAGGTGAAGAAACGGACGCTGTCTTTTTTGGCTTTGTAATGTCTCGAGAGTTCATGTAAAATAAAACAGTTATGTATCAAATGAACGGTTGAGTCAAAAAGGAGAAAATCTTATGAGACCTAGAGCGCGCGTGATTTATAACCCGACTTCCGGGAAAGAGATGGTTAAACGAAACTTACCGTATATCCTCGACCGACTCGAAGCAGCGGGTTATGAGACATCTGTTTACTCGACGAAAGCGGTCGGTGATGCAACGTATGAAGCAGCACGAGCATGCGAAGCAGACTTTGATCTTGTCGTTGCTGCAGGCGGCGATGGTACGTTGAATGAAGTGATCAGTGGAATGGCAGCTTATAGCAAACGTCCAAAGCTTGGTGTATTACCTGTTGGAACGACGAATGACTTTGGTCGGGCGATGCGTATTCCGTTGACGATCGAAGGGGCGATGGATGTTATCTGCACGGGACATACGATGCCGGTCGATATCGGTAAGATCGAAGGTTCGACAGGCGTCCATTACTTCATCAACATCGCTGGTGGCGGCATCATGACAGAACTGTCGTACGAAGTGCCTTCAAAGCTGAAGACGGCACTTGGACAGCTCGCGTACTACGTCAAAGGGATGGAGAAACTTCCGCAAATCCGACCGACATATGTCGAACTGGAGCATGAAAAGGGTATATTCAAAGGAGAAGTCATGCTGTTCTTGACATCCAATACGAACTCTGTCGGTGGATTCGAGAAGTTGTCACCGAACGCGTCACTCAATGACGGTCGGTTCGATCTCTTCATTCTGAAGAAATGTAACCTCGTCGAATTGATTCGTGTCATGCGTCTTGCCTTAAAAGGGGATCATTTCTCGGACCCTTGCATCGAGCATGTCACGACCTCATTCGTCCGCATGAAGAATACATCAGAGATGAGTTTGAACATCGATGGTGAGTTTGGCGGCATCTGCGAAGGCGAGATGACGAATCTTCGCTCTCATTTCGAAGTCATGACACCAAAGTTCCGGATCGAAGAGATGGAACAAATCAATACACAACTTCAAGAAGCAGAAACGAACCTCGCGTGAAGCGAGGTTTTTAAGGAGGATATTCATGATTCCAGTACAAAAGAACGATGAACACGTCGTCGAGATCGTCGATCTGACACATGAAGGGTCAGGGGTTGCGCGCATCGATGGATATACGGTCTTCATCCCGGGCGCATTGCCGACGGAACAGGTCAAGATCAAGATCACGAAAACGACGAAGTCTTACGGATTCGGTCGCATCATCCGTCAAAAGACGAAGAGTGTCGATCGTGTCGAGCCGCCTTGCCCGGTTTACAACCAGTGTGGTGGTTGCCAATTGCAACATTTGTCATACGATGCAGAACTCAAGTTCAAGCACAACCGTGTCCGTGACGCTTTCACGCGTCTAGCAGGTCTTGAAATTCCCGTCCACGAGACGATCGGGATGGAAGATCCGTGGGGTTACCGCAACAAGGCACAAGTACCGGTCGCGTTCCAATCAAACAAATTGATGGCTGGCTTCTATCAAAAACGGAGCCACCGGATCATCGATATGGACTACTGCTTGATCCAAAACAAAGAAAACGATGAAGCTGTCCAAGCGGTTCGTAAAGTCCTCGCTGACTTAAAAGTCCCAGCATACGACGAGAAGAAAAAAGCAGGTGTCATTCGTCATATCATGGCACGTCATGGTTATCATACGAACGAGTTGATGGTCGTTCTCGTCACGAAGGTCAAACAACTTCGCGGTATCGATAAAATCGTCGAGGGAATCTTAAAGGCGTTACCGAACGTCACTTCGATCCAGCACAACATCAACCCGGATGATACGAACGTCATTCTTGGGAAAAAGAACGTCGTCTTGTACGGACCGTCCGTCATTCGCGATCAAATCGCTGGTTTGACGTATGAGATCTCTCCGCATTCGTTCTTCCAAGTCAACCCGCTGCAAACAGAGAAACTCTACGCGAAAGCGCTCGAGTATGCTCAGTTGACAGGAGATGAGACAGTCGTTGATGCATACTGTGGAATCGGTTCGATTTCCTTGTCACTCGCAAAACAAGCGAAGCACGTCTACGGTATCGAGATCGTACCGCAAGCAATCGATGACGCACGCCGGAACGCACAAGCGAACGGTATCGAGAACGTGACGTTCGAGTACGGTGCAGCTGAGAAGGTCATGCCTGATCTCGTTAAAGCAGGTATCCAACCGGACGTCATCGTCGTCGACCCACCACGTAAAGGCTGTGACGAAGAGTTCTTGCGTGCTGCTGCGGATGTCGCACCGAAGCGGATCGTCTACGTCTCTTGTAACGCGTCAACTCAAGCGCGTGACGCGAAGTTGTTGACAGAGCTCGGTTATACACTCGTCGAAGTGACGCCGGTCGATATGTTCCCACATACGACACACGTTGAGAGCGTTGCCTTGTTCGTCCGTAACTAAATCGTTCATGGGGCTGACTCAAAAGTCAGTCGCTACAAAGATAAGGGGGGACAGATCATCAATCTGTCCCCCCTTATCTCGTAATAAAAAGAATGACGCGTCACACGCCACTCCTACAGGAAAAACGCATTTATGCGTTGTCAGAGACGAACAAGACCCGCTTTCCTGCTTAAATGAAGCAGGAAAGCTGGCTTGTGTCTCGCCTGAGGAAGGGGCGTGAAAAGACGCGTCATTCTTTTTTTGAGTCAGCCCCTTTTTTGTCTTTACGCTTAGCAATTAATGGGTGGGAACAAAAAAATGAGAAACGGCTTTATTAAGCCATTTCTCATTTTGATAATCGTCATTCTGTTTCTGTTGTTTCATCCTCAATCGTTGACTGTGCTGTGCTCGGGAACAACTCAGCAAGAACACGTTCACTTGCCGTGCCGTCATCCAAGCTACAGAACCGTTCGAGGAAGCGATCATATTTTTCTTGGTAAGCGACAGACTTCGTATCAATCTGTTCGATATAATCGATGACTTGATCCGTTTCTTTTAGGAGTGGTCCCGGAACGACTGCTTCGAAATCGAAGTAGAACCCACGTAACGTCGATGCATATTTTTCCAAGTCGTACGTAAAGAAGATCATCGGACGTTGTAAGTGCGCATAATCGAAGAAGACAGACGAATAGTCGGTGATTAGCACGTCACTGATTAAATACAACTCTGCGATATCACCGTATGACGACACGTCATAGGCGAATCCTTCGTGTCCACTGATATCCATATTTTGAGCGATCAAGTAATGCATCCGGAGCAAGACGACGTAATCGTCACCAAGGCGTGCCTGCATCTCGTTCAAATTAAGTTGGAGATCGAAGCGGTATTTTCCGCGTGCGATGAACTCGTCATCCCGCCATGTCGGTGCGTACAAGACGACTTTCTTGTCGGCTGGAATATCCAGACGCGCTTTGATTTCGCTGATGAGACCAGCTTGATCGTCCGCATACAAGAGATCGTTTCGCGGATAACCGGTCTCGAGCATCGTGTTTTGGAAACCGAACGCACTTTTGAAGATTTCGCTCGAATAAGCATTCGGAGAAATCAAGTAGTTCCATTCCTGTGCTTGATTGTAGAAGTTCCGTTTGTAGCGTGTCGCATTCGTTCCCGCCATATGGACTTCTTCCATGTCGAGACCTAATCGTTTTAATGGTGTACCGTGCCATGTCTGGAGATAGATCGTCTCTTTGCGTTTTTTCAAGCTTAGTGGCTGGCGCGTATTGAAGATCCAATACTTCGCACGTGCCATCGCTTGGTAGTACGCGAAGCTGTTTTTGAGCACCCAGTTCGGACAAGCTTCCTTGACGTCATCTGAAGGTTCTTTCGAGAAAATCCAGACAAGTTCGAGTTCTGGGCGTTGTTCTTTTAATTTCAGGTAAAGCGCCTTTGGATTATCAGAATAGCTCCGACCGAGGAAACTCTCAAATAAGACGAGGTTCTCTTTGACCGGCATCTTTTGGAACAGGCGATAGAGCATCAGACCGTTCTTGATCTTTTTACGTCGTGCCGTCCGTAGCGTTCGTTTTGTCTTCACGGCAGTGATGTATGAACGGAACATGAAGTAGGAACCCGTCGACCATGCTTGTAGATACTTACTTCGTGTCTTCGTCTGTCTTAAATCGTAAGCGACATGGCGGAATATATCTGCCTGCTGACTTTTTGACGTGCTTCGTTCAAGCAACGCACGACCACGTTTTGAGATGAATCGTTTGTACCATGTATTCAAGAACTTTTGAACAGTGTTATCCATCGTATGCGCAGATAACATACCATAGATCCGTGAAATATCAGTCAATGTCGTGATATCGCGTGCTTGATAGAGTGATTGTCCCTCGAGTGGTGTACTGCGTGAGTTTCGACCGTAGACGACATAACTGACCGATGTCAGGTTCGTCAGTTTCGCGATGATCGTATGCGCGATGATCGTATCGGCAAACCATCGTGTCTCAAGAACCGGCAAATCGCTCAGCAAGTCCTTTTTGATCATCCAGCCGTGAATCGTCGTCAAATGACGCGAATTGAATTTCGTACGAGTGTAGAAGAAATAACGATCATCATCGATCGGCATAAGCCATTTTTTCTTGTTGTAGACAGGTGAGACTTTACCGATGATGACTTCGCCGCGTGATTTCTCATAGGCTTTGATATACGTATAGAGCGCACGTGGTGCGAGGATATCATCACTATCGAGGAATGTGACGTAGTCACCTGTCGCGACTTCAAGACCGCGACGGCGTGCAGCATATGTTCCTTGATGTGCTTGTTCCAAGAACGTACATGTCGGATAGAGGGAGCGAAGCTCATCGATGTATGTGCTTGGTCCATCAAAGACGACGATGATTTCTACCGGAATAGACACCTTCTGATCAAGAACGGATTGAATGGCTGCCTTCGTTTGTGATTCGGTTTGATAGACAGGAATGATGACACTAATTGAGTTCATGTTGATTCTCCTTTTTTGTTGAAAGAATCCGCTCAAGACGGATTCACGAAAATAGTTCCTGTTGAATAGGATATCACAAAACGAAAAAAAGGCACGACTCTCTTAAAATTCACTTCGTTGACGATAATGTGTCGGGGTCTCACCGGTCGTCTGCTTGAAGGCTTGACTGAAGTGGCTTTGACTCGAGAAGTGTAACTTGTTCGAGATCGTCAGCAAGGAATCGTCTGAAGAACGCAAGAGGCGCTTCGCTTCCCGGATCCGTTCCCGGATAACGTAGCGGGCGAGCGGTAGACCGGTCTCATCTTTGAATAGGACGGACAGATAGTTAGACGAGACATGGATGGCTTGACTGATCGACGAGACGGACAATGGTTCATAGAGGTGTTGCTGAATATAACGAATGGCTGCCAACACATGTGGCGAATGACGTAATGCTTGGAGTTCCTTGACGGCTTCGGCAAACGAAACGGTAATCCGGACATGCCGATTCCGGAGCTCAGCGATACTCGTCGCCGCTTCAATCGTCTCAATCATCCGGTCGCTGAGTGAGAATGCCTCATCCGGTTCCAGTCCGCCGCGAATCGCAGCACGCGCGCTTAAGAGGACAGTCCCGAGCAACAGATTCTTTTCTGCACGTAACGGCTGATGACGGGCGAGTGTTCCGAACTCGCCATAGGCCGGCAGGGAATAGGTCGTAGCGAGGCGCTCACTTTGACCGGTCGCGATCCAATCAATGATTTGTTGTTCCCGTTGCCAGGCTTTTCGATATGCCGTGACGCCTGTATGGGAAGGGGCGTCTGCGACGAGAGGGATTTCGGCTTCCTGAATATCAGACTGTTGTTCGATCTCGCGCTTCGGTAGAGCTTCCCCGTGTAACAAGCGATACATCAAGTGAGCACAGTCAATCAGTCGATTCTCCGTCGTACGTGGTAAGGCTTTATAGAACTGATGGTAGGCTTCATCTTGGATGTGTGCCCGAAAAAGAGCCGATTGTAGTAAAACCGGACCGATTCGGTACATTCCTTGTTCCGGAACATCTAAAAAGAGGTAAGCTGTACCATCTTTCAGGGTATAGAGTAGAGGAGTCTTTTTTAATACTGGCCATTCGTTCTCAATCAGTAAGGTTCCCGGATGAGATGGAGCTTCTGGACGTAACGACAGCGGAGTACCGTGATGATCTCGGTACGTGACGAAAAAACCAGTCATCCCGTAGAGGTGCTCTGCGATTTGCGTCAAGTCAGACGTCGACAAGCGATTCATGACACGACTCCTTTCGAAATATAGTGGATTGCTTCTAGTGTATGTCCTCTTTCGCGGATAGTCGAGAACGAAACAATGAAAAACGAAGCCTTTCGAAAAAAGACTTCGCTGAAAATCATTCGGATGAAGACGAAGGAACCTTTAAATCCGAATCATGTCGTTCCTCGTCAAGTGATGCGACAACTGCTTCCTCATACAATACGGATTCTTCCGAATGTATGACCTCTTCAACGGAGTCGTGAACCAATGCTTCCGTATCGTCGAGTTGGAAATCAAGCGTCAGTTGATGGAGATTACCAGCAATCTTTGCAAGATGCGTAGCGGCAGACGTCACGGATTCGAGTGTTGCGTTCGTTTCTTGAATGCTCGCACTACTCGTCTCAAGACCTGCGGCATTCTCTTCCGTCAAAGCGAGAATCGTCCCCATGGCGTCTGAGACTTCTTCCGTCGCTTGCGTCAACGCATGGATGTCACCGGTCAGTTCTTCTGTCCGGCGTGAGACATGTTGGACGGAACCCGCGATTTGCTCGAAATCGTCACCGGTCGTCTTGACGGAATCAAGCGATCGTTTCAAATCATCCATGACATGGTTCATCGCACCCATCGCGGTCTGTGTCTCGTCTTGGATATGATCGAGGAGTTGTTTGATTTGCTTCGCAGAAGCGTCACTCTCTTCCGCAAGCTTTCGGACTTCACTCGCAACGACAGCGAATCCGCGTCCTTGTTCGCCAACGCGTGCTGCTTCAATGGCGGCATTCAAGGCGAGCAAGTTCGTCTGACTCGAGATTGCTTGTAGTGTGCCAAGGACTTTGGCAATCTCATCCGATCGTTTACCGAGGAAGTCGGACGTATTTTGGATTTCCTGTTCGAGTGAGACGGAATGATCAAGTAAATCGGCGATCGTCTGTTTCGTTACATCACTTCCGCGAACGGCTGCGGAAGCGACGGTCGAGACTTCCGATAATGTCGTTGACGCGACGTGTTGCATGGCCGTCGACCGTTCCTTGACGCCATGAACGGCATGGGACGAGCGCTCTGCTTGTTTCGTCTGTGTTTCACCAGCCGCCGCGATCTCTTCCATCGTTCGTCCGATTTGCAGAGAAGCTGTTTGGACGTGCGTTGCATTCGTGGAGAGTTCGGCAGATGCATCCCGGACGGTCGTCGCTGAAGTCGTCAAAGCGAGAATTGTTTGACGTAGTCGAGCCCGCATCGCGTCAAAGTTTTCGGTGAGATCCGTCAACTCGTCTTGGATGAAACGTGTCGGACGCTTTGGCGTCCGTAAATCACCAGAGGCGATGGCAAGTGCTTCTTGACGGAGTGTTGATAAAGGACGATTGATTGATCGACCAATCAACCAAGCAATCAACGTGGCTAAGGCGATCGCGACGACGAAGTTGATCAACGATTGACTGAGCATTTCTTCTTTCGGTGCATACAAGGAAGCATAGTCAAGAACGACAGCTAACTTAAAGCCTGTTTTTGACGAGGTCTGCCAGATGACGACGGATTTTGTACCGGCGACGTCCATGATGGTCGAACCCGACTCTTGTTCCATCATTGCTTTAGGAGCAGAAAAATAAGGTTTTCCGTCTTCTTTCATCTGCGTTACGTTTTTGAAGAAATAATTTTTATTCGGATGGGTGACAATCTTCCCATTTTGGGTATAGCTGAAGACGAATCCTTTTTGTCCGATTTCAATCCGCTTCATGTCTTCTGCTAGGCGATCGATACTTTTATAGATGGATAAGACACCTTTGATATTCGCCTGTGCATCTAGTGTTGCTTTTGAGAAGCCGATGATGGATAGTTTCGTTGCCGCATCATAATGCGGTTCACTCATGATGACGATGCTAGAGTTATCGAGTGCTTGTTTGTACCAGTCTTCCTTGCGTGGATCGTACCCAGGTGCTGCCGCTTGTTTTGGCCAGTTGAGATAACCACCAGCGGTATCCGCATACTGAATGAAGGAGTTTTCGATTTTCGATGAACCGTACTTTTCTAGGACGCTATAGATATCGTTCGCTTTTTGCGTCGGAGGAGTAGCCGGATCGGGTTGTTTCGTTTGATCCGTGTAGTTCGGTAAAGCGCCGTCCGCTCGGTTGAACGGAAGACCTGCGAGTAAGGTCGTATCCTTCTTCGTATCATCAATGATTCGTGTAAAGGATTGTTCGAGTTGCTTCAAAGCGGTTTGTGACGTCGAGTCTACAAGCTGATCGACGGTTTGGCTCGTCTGATCATAAGAAAACCAGGTTGAGGCACCGAGAGTGAGAGCGGGCAATAAAATAAGCCCGATGAACAGGCGACGCGTGATCGGGAGGCGCATATGTATTCTCCTAACTAAATAGTCTTTAAATTCTGTCTACTTGGAATATCGGAAGAGTATGACCAAATATGAAGGATTATGTAGAGATTTTCATCATTTGAGAAATGAATCGGAGCAGGGTTCATGATAAAATGAAAAGAGTGTCACAGAGTGGCTAGGGAGGAACAGAAATGAATATTGCTTTTTTCTTATTACCTAAAGATGAGGTGAAATATTTAGATCCTGAGTCAACGGTCAGACAAGCACTAGAAAAGATGAAACATCATCGTTTTACGTCAGTCCCACTCGTTGATAATAAAGGGAAATACGCAGGAACGCTGACAGAAGGCGATGTCTTGTGGGCGCTCGAAGCAAATCTCGAGCATGCCGATTATGACCATGTCTTGCAGACACGTTTAACCGATATCAAACAACGCGTCCGTTATAAACCGGTCTCGATCACAGCGCAAATGGAAGAGATGATTGAAGTCATCACGGATCAAAATTTCGTACCCGTCATCGATGACGGAAAACATTTCATCGGGATTATCCGACGACGTGACATCATCGATTATTTTGCTAAAAAAGTAGCGCGTGAGAACGTCAGTTATTAAAAAAGAATAAAACTAGTAAAAAAAGCACTTATTTTCGCAGAGATGTGGGAAGACGTGCTTTTTATTGACCCAAAACGACTTCAGGAAACGGTATGAGACGACGATATAGAAACATAATGACAATTTAGGGAGGACGATGTGTTGCGACGTTTATCACCAGCCTTCATCGTAGAAGCTTTTCGAAGACGCTCCTACTATAAAACGTTCTCATGGATGATTGCGATCATCGGGTTATTAGCATTGATCGTCGCATGTCAACATTTGATGAAAACACTCGAAGAAGGTTATCGCTTCAAAGCATCAGGAAAAACGATTGCTGAAGTGATACCATTTAATCATGCTGAACAAGAAGTGACACGCTATTATTTTTCATCATTGAATGAGGACACGGATGTTCTACAAGCGTCCAAACAGTCCGATCGTGCATTGGAACAACTAACGGATCGTCTACCGAACATGAAAGCGACCGGGTCGGCACGGGAAGAAGTCTTGGCGGAAGTCAAGAAGCTTCAACGACAAGGATATGAATCGAACCATCGTTTCTTCACGACGATGACGAATTTCAAGAGTGAAATCATCTTCAATCAACTCGTACTGAGCAAAGAGACAGGGTCTTATTATAATGTCTTCTCCAATTTGATTCTGATGGAGGAACAACTTGGGAAATCAGCTGAAATCTTAAAAGATGCCCGTCAAAAGGAAGAACCGAGCTCGATTGATCGATTACGGATTCAGCAGATGCGGATTGATTTACCGATACGCCAGACATCACTCATCAAATCATTGTATGATGTGATTCCTCTTCAGGACGATACGGGACGTCAAGATGTCGCAACAATGCGGGAACAGATGGCTGCCTATACACAAACGCTTGATGATCTATTGCGTGCTCCAGAAGTCGAGACGTACGCTGCTTTGGCAGGACAAGCGGAAGAATATGAATCGAGTATGTATCGTTTGTACGATCAAGAACTCAACCAAGTCGCACAAGAAATGCAGGATCGAGGCCATCATATCATTCGCAATGCCTGGCTTCTCTTTGGTGTAACCAGTGTTTTAATTCTTGGACTGTTGATTTTGACCTTATCGTTATTACGCGCCTTTCGCCAAGATCTCTCCTTACTGAAGGGAGAAGCGAATACCTTTGCGGAAGACCGCCGGCAATCCGGTTATGACGTACCGGAGCGAAATGATTTTCAACCAGTCGTCCAAGCATTTCGGACGATGACGGCCATCATCGCCGGGTTGCTCGATCATAATGATGCGAAAACAAAAGAGATCAAGCAGAAAAAAGCGGAAATCGAGTCGCTCTTTTCACAAAATACAGATCCGATTCTTGCGATGTCATCTGACTATACGATTGTGAACGGAAACGAACGCTTTCGACAATTGACGAAAGCGACGGCGGGATGGACGATCGAAGAACTGATCCATCCGGCTGATTTGAATCGGATACGGCGAGCGTTGAAGCAATCATTGGAAGGCCATAGTCAAACGATTCGTTGCAAGATGTTGTTCGATGAAGAAATCTTAAACATGTTCGTCAACATCGTCCATGTCGCAAACAAAGAAGACGATACAGGCGTTGCACTTTACTTATCCTGTCATGATGAAACGGATCAGTTCCGGCGCGAAGAACGGATCACACAACTCGCACTCTTTGACATGTTGACGGGACTGTTGAACCGAAATGGCTTCGAACAAATGATGACAGATGCGTTGAAAGCACCTCAGCCGGGAGAACTCGTCACCATCAGCGTTCGACAATTCCGGCGAATCAACGATATTTACGGACATGGTGCAGGCGATCAGATTTTGAAAGATCTCGCCAATCGACTCAAACATCATTTCATCGGAACGGGACAAGCCGCACGAATCGGGGGAGACGAATTCGCCGTGTTGGTTGCACAACAGGATATTGTGGATTACGAGAAATTGAAGCAAGTCATCGAACACGTTTATGAGATCGACGGAGAGTATGTCAATGTCAGCATCAGTATGAGTATGGTGCGGTACCCCGATGATGCAGTAGCCGTCACGTCCTTGTTATCTTCGGTTGATATCGCGATGCAGCATGCGAAGCAACAGACAGAAGGCGGACCGGTCTGGTTCGAATCCTGGATGAGTGCCGAGTATCTCGAATCCGTCGTCCTCGAAGGAGAACTGCGGGACGCGATCGAAAAGAACGAGCTACAATTGTTCTATCAACCACAAATCAATCTCGCGACAGGTCAGGTCGATGGTTGTGAAGCGCTTCTGCGCTGGTTCCACCCTGAACGAGGGATGATCAGTCCGGCGATCTTCATTCCGATTGCCGAACGATCCATGTTGATTGAAGAGATCGGGATGTGGGTCGTTGCCGAAACGGTCCGACAAGTCGAAGAGTGGAAGGATACGGAACTCGGAGTACTACGCGTCTCAGCGAACTTATCCGTCAAAGAACTCGTCTCCGGTCGGATCGTCGATTATCTGACTGATGTCCGAGAGGTTCATCCGGGAATCGAACAACGGATGGAACTTGAAATTACGGAATCATTCGGTGTCTTTTCAGATACACGCGTGTTTGATGCGTTACAGAAGTTGCATCAGATGGGGTATCGTCTTGCGATTGATGACTTTGGTACGGGGTATTCTTCCTTGTCGTACTTGAGTCGCTTGCCGATTCAGCGACTGAAAATTGACCGTTCGTTCATCAGTGGTCCGGATGCATGCTCGAACGCACCGCTCATCGAGACGATCATCAAGCTCGCACATACGCTGAAGTATGACGTCGTCGCTGAAGGGATTGAAGAACTTGAACAAGCTGATCATTTGCGAGTGCTTGACTGTGAGTATGCGCAAGGATTCTATTATTCAAGACCGATTCCAGCCGACGAGTTTCGAGTCTGGTACGTGAAGTACCATCAAAAGCTTCTATCTGAATGAAATTAGTCTATTATGATTCATGATTTTAATGTGTATGTGTCTTAAAATGAAAAAAGGTGAGTTTCCAGTCTGGAAACTCACCTTTTTTCATTCGATAAATAGAGAACGTGAATGTTCACCCTCGACTCCTACAGGAAAAGAAAGCACGATTTTCGCTTTCGTCAGGGCTAGATAAGATCCGACAGACCGCATGAAATGCGAGGTGCCGGATCTTATCACCCGCCTGTGGAAAGCGGGGATGACAGAAACGTTCGTTGTAAGCGTGAACTTTAGATTGATGAAAATAATTATTAAACGCGATCGAGTACGAGGTCGTCTGCTTGTTCGAGATACGCTTTGACCGGTGCGACCGCTGCTTCGACCGTACCTGGTGCAAACGGAGACTTTAATCCAGCGCGCTCGACGAGCGTGAGGAAGCTTTCTGATCCACCGGCACGACAGAGATCGAGATATGATGTCCAAGCTGCTTCCCGGTCCTGTTCCATCCAAGCATAGAACTGGAAGGCACAGACTTGAGCGAGCGTGTAATCGATGTAGTAGAAGGGACTTCCGAAGACGTGCCCTTGCTGATGCCACCAGGCACCTGAATCAAGATAATCATTCGCTTCATAATCACGATGCGGCAAATATTTCTTCTCGATCGTCCGCCATGCTTCGCGACGCTCAGCTGGTGTCAATTCCGGTTGGTTGTAGATGACGTGCTGGAACTCATCAATCGCAACGCCGTATGGAAGGAACGTGACGCTTCCTGCGAGGTGATTGAATTTGTATTTCGCCGTCTCTTCACCGAAGAATTCTTCCATCCATGGATAAGCAAAGAACTCCATCGACATCGAATGAATCTCGCACGCTTCATACGTCGGGAAGGCACTCTCTGGAGCAGTCAGGTGACGGCTCTCATAGACTTGGAACGCATGTCCGACTTCGTGTGTCAGGACATCGATGTCGCCTGCCGTTCCATTGAAGTTCGAGAAGATGAACGGGAGTTTTTCGTCTGCGATGTAGGTACAATACCCACCGCCCGCTTTTCCAGGCTTCGCCGTTAAATCGAGTGCTTCCCGGTCGAGCATGTAGTTGAAGAATTCGTTCGTCTCCGGTGACATCTCCGCATACATCTTTTTGCCGCCTTCGATGATGAAGGACTCTTCGCCTTTAGGTGTCGCGTTCCCAGACTTGAAGGCGAATCCTTCATCGTAGTAGTACAAGTGATCGACACCGATGCGTCGTTGCTGGCGTTCTTTAAGTTGTGTCGCGAGCGGGACGATCGTTTCAAGGATCTGTTCGCGATATTGTTCGACCATCGATTGATTGTAATCGACGCGAAGCATCCGTGCGTATCCGAGTTCGACGAACGATGGGAAACCGAGTGTCTTCGCGATGTCTGTCCGGATATGGACGAGTTTATCGTAAATTGTATCGATCGTTTCCCCTTGCTCTTTTAAGTAGCCATAGCGGGCTTCTGAAGCGGCTTTACGAACAGCCCGGTCTGGTGATTGGAGGTAAGGACCGAACTGCGATAAGTTAAGCGTCTTCCCGTCAAACTCGATTTGAGCAGAAGACATCAGTTTCGTATATTCGCTTGAGAGACGGTTCTCTTCTTGGAGCTTTGGAATGATTTCTTCCGAAAACGTCTTCAGGCTCGCTTCCGCAATCAGGAATAACTGTTTGCCTTGCGTCCGTTCGAGTTCATTGCGAAGCGGATGCGTCGTCAACGCTTGATAATAGCTTGAGACATATCCCTGATAGATCGCGCTTGCTTCATCAAAGAACCCTTGTTCCGTCTCATAGAACGTATCGCGTGTATCAATCGTATGACGGATTTCGACGAGCTGGCTTGCCGTTTCAAATTGATTTCTGAGGGTATTAATCTCAGTGATGGCTGCGTTTGCTTCATCTACTTGTGTGGCTTCCGTTAGTCGAGCGATTGCTTGATTCATCGATGTTTCAAGCAAAGCAAGATCAGGACGGACGTATGTAATTTCTGAAAATGTTAACATGTAAGCGCCTCCTTTTGATTTCTAACTATTATCACACAAAAATACTTGCAAAACCAGAGGGACAAACGTATGCTTTTTGTGAGAACGTGAGCGAGCTGTCTAACAGCTTACTCCTATAAAAAATCGAAACTTCCATTCGGAAGAAAAACGATCGAGAAAGTAGAGGGATAGTATCATGGGATTCTTAAAAAAATTGTTTGGTGGTAACGACGCAGGAAACACGAAAATCGCTTCTGCACTTACAGGTAAAATCGTCAACATCGAGAACGTACCCGATCAAGTTTTCTCTCAAAAAATGATGGGCGACGGTGTCGCGATCGAGCCAACAGAAGGTAAAGTCGTCTCACCGATCAACGCAACGGTTGAAACGATTTTCCCAACAAAACACGCAATCGGTCTAAAAGGTGAAGATGGTCTTGAACTCTTGATCCACGTTGGTCTTGATACGGTTAACCTTAAAGGCGAAGGCTTCACGGCTCACGTCCAGTCAGGTGACAAAGTCAAAGCAGGAGACGTCCTCGTCGAGTTCGATCTCGAGTACATCCGTGCAAACGCACCATCGACGATCACACCGATCATCGTGACAAATCACGATCAATTCACGCTTTCAGCTGTACCAGCTGAAGGAACTTCTGTTGTCGCAGGCGACACAGAGCTCTTCAAAGCAACACATAAATAAGATACGACACGCCTCCATCCCTTACGGATGGGGGCTTTTTTGATGTCTCCTCCCTTGTCTTACCGTTTTGTAAGAGAAGTGAAAGTAAAGTCCATTTTGAGAAAAGCATGGAAGGACTAGACTGAGTGTAACGAATCAAACACAGGAGGCATTACAGATGAAAGCAATCTTACGAGCAGAACAGATCACAAAAACCTATTACACGAAAACGGCACGCCACGAAGCACTACGTCCGACGACGCTCAGTGTCCATGAAGGGGAATTCGTCAGTATCATGGGACCGTCCGGTGCCGGGAAATCGACGTTGCTTAATCTGCTGTCGACAATCGATCAGCCGACGGACGGATCGATTTTAATCAATGGAGCAGACGTGACGGCGATGAAGGAAAAACAATTGGCTCGCTTTCGCCGGGAACAACTTGGCTTCATCTTCCAGGATTTCAATCTCCTCGATACAATGACGGTCCGGGAAAACATTGCCTTACCGCTCTCACTCGCGAACATCGATAAAAAGATGATCTTAGAGCGTGTCGATCGTGTGGCGCATCAACTCGGTATCCAGGACCTACTCGATAAACGTCCGGTCGAACTATCGGGAGGACAAAAACAACGGACGGCTGCCGCCCGTGCGATCATTCATGACCCGTCACTCATCTTAGCGGATGAACCGACCGGTGCGCTTGATTCAAAGTCAGCGACAGGATTGCTTGAAGCGATGCAGTCACTAAACGATGAAGGCGCGACGATCTTAATGGTGACACACGACCCGATGACGGCGTCTTATGCAGAACGAATTCTGTTCGTCAAGGATGGAGAGCTGTTCAAGGAAGTCCATCGCTTCGGTTCACAGAAGGATTTTTTCGAGCAGATCATGGAAGTCCAACGCGAACTCGGAGGTGCCGTCCGTGAGTTTGTCTAAACTGGCGTTTCAAAATCTAAAAAACATCCGTCAAAACGTGATGTACCTCGGTGCGGTCACATTCGCGATTCTCATTTACTACACGTTCCTTGCGATTCGATCAAACGAAGCGATGCTTCAGGCGAATGAATTGTACGGAAAATTAGGAACGGTCTTTACTGGAGCAAGTGTGATTCTAGCGCTTTTCTCCGCTATCTTCATCTGGTATTCAAGTGACTTCTTCTTACGCCGCCGTAAGCAGGAAATCGGTCTCTATGCATTGCTCGGTTTAGAGCGGGGACAGATTGCCCGACTGATCTTCCTTGAGACGATGGGGTATGGAGTGATCGGTCTAATCCTCGGGATTGCGATGGGAACAGTCGCATCGAAATATTTCGTACAGTTGCTGGCTTCCGTCATGGCGATGCGAGTCGATGCGACCTTTACGATCAGCGGGGCTTCCGTCATGCAGACGATCGGCGTCTTCCTTTTGATCTTCCTGATCATTGCCTTACGTTCAGCCCGGACGATCTATCGTTTTACATTGATTGAATTGTTCAAGGCAGAGCAACAAGCAGAATCCCTTCCGAAAGTCCATCCGATCCTAGCCGTGCTTTCGGTCGTTTTGATTGGTATCGGTTACTATTTGACGGGACAACCGTTGATGGATCACTTTACGATTGTCGCACCACTCTTGATGCTGTGTGTGATCCTCGGGACATTTGGAACGATGAGTTACTTCACGATCTTCTTATTACGCCTCTTAAGTAATCAAGCGCGACATTTCAAAGGAACGAATTTGATTCTGCACGGACAACTGTTGTCACGAATCAAATCGAACGCTGTCATGCTGTCGACGATCACGGTCATTACTGCCGTGACATTGACGACGGTCGGTACAGCGACATCGATCTATTACTTCATCGATCAGACTGTCGAGGAGCAAGTCCCGTACAGTCTGTCGATTGCGAGTAAACAAGCGGAAGCGGAACAGCTGATTGCAAAGTCCGACCAGAAGATCGACAGCCGGACGATGGTCAACGTCAAGAACGTCGATCACAAGATGACTGAGCTTCCGAATCCTCTGACGTTTACACGTTACTACGCGACGTATGCGTATGAAGACCAGCCGGGACAATTCAGCTACGTCAACTATTCGGACTACGTCAAGCTCGCGAAAGCGAATGGGAAAACGGTCATCAAAGAACCAAAACGAGGCGAAGCAATCGTCCTTGAAACATTTAAAGGAAACGATTTGTTGAAGATGAAAGTCAAATCGCCGGTCGGTGTCAAAATCAAGGATGTCCATGAGTCCTTTCGCATCACCGCTGCGACGAATTTACCAATCGCTCAACTTTATGAGAAACAGCGGCTTGCCTTCGTCGTAAACGACGATGCGTTTGCAAAGATGCCGGAAAAAGGTTTTATGCTGACGAATTATCAGTTTTCGGATGAACGTCATGACGATGGACTGATAAAGCAATTAACGCAACTGTATGGAAAACAAGCGGATACAGAAATGGCAGCGTACTATCCGGTCTATACGATGACGACGGCAACGACCGGCTTACTCGCGTTTGCTGCCGGCTTCCTCGGTCTCGTCTTCTTGCTTGCGACAGGTTCAATCATCTACTTTAAGATGCTCGCGGAAGCAGAAGAATCGAAACAACGGTTTGCGATCATTCAAAAGATTGGTGTCGATGAAAAGGAACAAACGGGTATCATCCGTCGCCTCGTCGGATTCGTCTTCTCTTTACCGTATGTCCTCGGACTCGTTCATAGTCTAGTTGCGATGCAAGTCCTGCAGAAACTGTTGAACTACAATATCGTCCGTCCGACATTACTTGCGATTGTTTGCTATACGATCGTCTATCTGATCTACTATATCGTCACGGTTCGTGCTTACCGCCGCATCGTGACGGGATGAACTAAATACGGATACACAGAACTGGAAACGGAATAATCGTTTCCAGTCCTTTTTGAGTTCGTTATGATAGAAACAGAAGGAGTTGACGTGAACGATGCATACGATTTTATTAGTCGAAGATGATGTGAAGATCGCGACATTATTAAAGGAACTACTCGAACGTTATGATTTTAAGGTCGTCGTCGAGGATGGACGAGGGGATGTCATCGCGACCTATGAGGAAACGAATCCTGATGTCATTTTATTAGACGTTAATTTACCGAAGTTCGACGGTTTCTATTGGTGTCGGCAATTACGGATGAAGACACGGGCACCGATTCTCTTTATCTCGGCACGTGTCGGCGAGATGGATCAAGTCATGGCGCTCGAATATGGTGCGGATGACTATATCGTCAAACCGTTCCAAGGAGCGGTCGTCATCGCGAAGATTAAAAGTCAGATTCGCCGGGCGTATGGCACGTTGTCGAACGAGGCGGATGAGCGGACGGTGACGAAAGAGGGTGTCACACTGTACTTAGACCGTTATATCGTCGAGTACGGGGAACAGTCGATCGAGCTGTCGAAAAAAGAAGGGCTGATCCTTGAGATGCTGCTGACGGCAAGTCCACGAATCGTCAGTCGTGGCGATTTACTCGAACGGATTTGGGATGACGAGGCGTTCGTCGATGAGAATACGTTGAACGTCAATATCACGCGTGTCCGCAAACGGCTTGCCGAGATCGGTGTCGCTGGACTTGAGACGGTGCGAGGCGTCGGTTATAAACTGGTTCTTGAACCATGAAGCTCTTTTTACGGCACGCGATACCAGGCATCATCTTCTTTACCGGACAAATGCTGATTTTATATGCCGTCTTATGGCTCTATGATCTTTATCGCCCAGCAGCATTCTTTTACATCGTCCTCTTGAACAGCATCGGTCTCTTGATTTATCTCAGCTATCGTTTCTTCAGCATGCTTCCATTGCTACGACGGATGCAACAGCCAGTTCAATCGGTCGCAGAACCGATTCGCAGTGATAGTGAAGAACCGATTTCCGTTGCCGTCGAACAATTTTTAGAGCGGCAACAGACATTGTTTCGGAACAGTTTATTCGCTGAGCGACGAAAGGAAAAGGAACGCCATCGGTATGTCGACCAATGGATTCACCAGATGAAGACACCGTTATCCGTCATTGAGCTGATTCTCGAACATCCAGGAGAACAGTATCAAGCTGATTTACGGCAAGAGGTCGATCGGTTGCGTAGTGGACTCGACCAGATGCTCTATTCGTCGCGTTTAGAAGCAATTGAGACGGATTTGAAGGCAGAACGATTGACACTGAAGCCGCTCGTCACGAGCATCATCAATCAAGAAAAACGATTATTCGTTAAAAATCAGGTCTTTCCGAAACTCGATATCGCTGAAGACGTGTATGTTTACACGGATGCGAAGTGGTTTCGTTTCCTCGTCTTACAGCTCGTGACGAACGCCATCAAGTATACGACAGGACATGGTCGAGAAGTCGTTCTGACGGCAGAGGTGACAAAGGGGCAAGTCGTCCTTTCGGTTCAAGACGACGGTGTCGGAATCCCAAGACGAGACGTACCACGTGTCTTTAATGCGTTCTTCACTGGTGAAAACGGACGACGTTACGGGGAATCGACCGGAATGGGATTGTATTTCGTCCAGCGAGTCTGCTTGAAGCTCGGGCATGAGATTGAACTCGAGAGTGAGGAAGGTGTCGGCACGACATGCCGGATTCGATTAGTAGGAGGTCGCGCACATGATTGAGGTCAAGCAATTAGGGAAGGTCTATCCCGGAAAAGTGACGGAGCAACCGTTGACGGATGTGAATTTCCGAGTCGAAGAGGGCGAAATGGTTGCGGTCATGGGACCGTCCGGTAGTGGCAAATCGACGCTGATCAACTTGCTTGCGACACTCGACGAACCAAGTTGGGGATCGATTCTGATTGACGGCGTCGATACGGCGACGTTCAAACGAAAAGAGATGACACGTTTCCGGCGCGAGACGCTCGGCATCATCTTTCAGGAATTCAATTTACTCGATTCCTTGACGCTCGGCGAGAACATGCTCGTCCCCTTAATGCTATCAAGGAAAAAAGCAAAGCTCGCGCGAGATGAGATGGAAGAGTTGGCGCGTCGTCTACAAATTGATGATCTACTTGATAAACAGGTCGATGAGGTCAGTGGTGGACAGCGGCAACGGACAGCGATCGGTCGCGCCCTGATCCATACACCACGTCTGATGCTTGCGGATGAACCGACGGGAGCACTCGATTTCCAAGCAACGAAACACGTCATGGATGTCCTAGCCGAGTTGAACGCGACGGGGATGACGATGGTCATCGTGACACACGATCCACAAGTCGCGTCGTATTGTAATCATGTCTTGTTCCTAAAAGACGGTAGTATTCAAACGGAGTTGTTCCGCGATGAACCGCGCCGTATCTTTTTCCAACGGGTCATCGAATCACTATCGCTGCTAGGAGGGGATGAGCATCAATTATCTGCAATACGCCCTACGTAACATCCGGCGTTATCAGCGGTTGTATTATGGCTATGCCTTGACGATCATCATCGCGATGACGATCGTGACGAGTTATTGGAACTTGTTGACGAATGGATCGTTCCAAAACGTCGCTAAAATCCTCAGTCAATTGAATCAAGTCATCGAGATGACGATTTTCTTCGTCTTCATCGCGGAGCTAATCATCCTATTCTTCAGTGTCCTGTTCATCTATTCGACGACCTATACGATGCTTGAGCACCGTAAGAATGATTTGCGGACGATGCGGACGCTTGGCAGTGGATTGTCACACTTCTTAAAGTATTTCTTAATTGAAGTCTTGATCGTTGGTGGTCTAGCCATCACTGCGGGGATGATTCTAGGTAATGTCTTGACGAAGATGCTGTTGCTGTCCGTTGTCAAGGTCATGTTCTTACCAGCAATCGAATTCGAATTATCCTTTTATGCGATTCTTGCTTTGATCGGTGGCGCTTTCCTTGTTTTGCTGACGGCAACGGTCCTTGCGATCTACCGCTTTCGTCCCGATCGACCGACTCGTTCCCGTTCGCTATTTCGAAAACGAGTCTGGATTCTGACGCAAATCGGAGCGTTACTCCTGTTGATCTATGGTTATGCCTTAGCATTTGTTCGGACGGAAGGATTTTATATATTTTTCCCACTTGTCATCTTCATCGGATCGTTTTTTATTTGTCGATATGTCTTACCATGGTTGACCAAGTTATATCGACCATGTCGCTTGTCGCTGCGGAAGCTGATCGTCTCGGAAATCGCCAATCAATTGCGAACGAATAGTACGCTTATTGCCCTCGGAACGATTCTGACATCGTGTGCGCTAACGGCAGTCGGACTGGTCTTCTTGTTTCAATTGATTGGACTCGACTTATCATCCCAAAATCAATTCGGTCTCGTCTATTACGAAGAATCCGCTCAACCGACGAAACGATTGAAGGATATCAAGCAGACGATGACGGAGGCATTCCCGGATCGCTATCAGCAGGATATCCAAGTGAAGGCAGAAGGAACGCGCGTCCTCCTACCGATCTCGTCGTACAACAAGATGATGCGGCAACTGCATCTTAAGGAGCGGACAGCGACGGGACGCCAAAGTTTCTTTGTACCTGCACGTCCGGTACAACTCGAAGAGAACACACCGACGATGAAAAAAGCGAAACAGGCGATGGAGAAAGCCGACTTTGAATTACTTCCCGCTGCTTCTCACGATTTAGTATTTGGTTACAATTATCAAATCGAGACGATCTTCGTCGTCAGTGATGCCGTCTTTCAAACACTCAAGCAACCCGTCCGCCAAATCGTCGTCTTCGATACGCCAGCCTATCATGATTATGGAACGAAGGACTGGAAACAGTGGATGAAAATCGTCCGCAACATCCAGTCGGCAGCAAAGCTAGATGATAAGCAACCGGTTCCCTATCAGTTAATCAACGAGACGGAAGATGAGATCGACGGGATCCGAATCGTACGACTCGTCACGTTCGTCGTCATCCTCCTGACGATCTGGTTGTTCGTCATCAATGCAAGTTTCCTGCATGTGTGGATGCAGATGACAGCGGAACAAGAACAAAAACGAATGAAGACATTGTTTGCGTTAGGGTTCGGTTCCGGGAATATCCGCTGCTACTTGTTAATGAAGTATGGCGCTGTTTTGCTGATACCATATCTGATTTCTGTCTTTCATGCCTTTTTATTGTTCCAAGTCGTCGTCACACAAGCCGGACTACAGACGGGATCATTTCTTAACTTAGCTGTATTTTGGATCAGTATCGTCACGGTCGGGTACTTCTTAAGTGTCCTACCGATTTGGTTACGTTACCCACGGCATCTGTTTCGGAATTCATCCGAAAGTTCGATGTATCCGACACCGGATTCAAGGGTATGATGATACCATAGGAATAAGGGAGGGAATCGTATGCTAGACCATTCACCATATCGGGGTTACGGTGACCGGATTCGTATTTTACGGGAGCGTGCCGGGATTACGATCGAACAGTTGGCTGAACGACTCGGCGTCGCACCGTACTTCATCCGCCGGACGGAGCTCAGCGAAGTCTATCCAACCAAACCCTACATCGAAGCATTGGCGGACGTCTTGAACATCGACGCTAGTTATTTGGCACGGCATATCTGGACGGGGGAGTCGTTGAAATTCATCATGCAACAGAACACACCGTTCGAAGAGATGAAGCTTGCTTATGAACAGACGCTCGGACAAGACGGAACGTGGGTCGAGGAACAGCTCGAAGAGCGAATGCGCCTGTTTGATTTAATGTATGATGAGGACGTCAAACGGATCGAGCAGACGATGAGTGCGACCGAGCAACGGATCTTCCATGAGCTCGTCGAAGCCGTGATGGAAGCAGGGGAATTGCAACGCGATCAAGCGGAAGAGACGTATGAGTTGTTCGAGGATAAATTACCATCGATGATGCAACTCGATGAATATCTCGATCGCATGACGGACGGTGTTTCTTTATCCAGTTCGACCTATTATGCGGATTACAGCGACCGGAAAAGTCGTTCCCGCTACCATCGTAAATAAAAAAAGTCGCTATCTTCTGATTGACGTTCAGAAGACAGCGACTTTTTATTAACGTTGTGGCATCGGGCGTGGACGACGCGTCTTTTGACGGATCCGACCGATGATGAAACCAATGATCGCATTTGCAATGACAAGTACCCAACCGACATAGCCGAAATTGAGAGTTAAGCTACCGAGCATCGCTTGCCATTTGAAAATCATCATCACATCACCACGCAAGACGAATCGCGCGATACAGACGAGTAAGACAGTCAGTCCAGCGATGAAGACACCGACCCAGCTTCCGTATAAACGAGAAGAGTGGCGGCGCACCGCAACGAAGGACCAGCAAAAGAGGCTAGAGATGAACGCCATGCCTCCATAGGCAAGGACGAGTTCCCATGTCGCACTCGCTTGCGGGAATTTCGTGAACATGACAAGTGACGAGACCATGGCAGCAGCTGTGAAAAGGATCGCTGCCCAAAAACGAGACCGCATAACGTAGTTCCTCCTAAAGGCTTTTTCTCACCTAACGATAGCGGAAACGATTCGTCTTGTAAACTGTTACCGGCGACCGCTTAAGATCCGGCGCAACTGTTTGAGTGGATTCGATCCATAGAACAGAACACCACCCCGATAGAATTTTGTTCCGACGAATAAGGCAAGCGAGATGCTGATCAGCATCAAGATGAGCGAAATTGACACTTGCCATAGCGATACATCGGTCAACATGACGCGCAGGAACATGACCATCGGTGTGAAGAACGGCACGAATGACAGGACGACGACAGCTTGGTTCGTCGGTGCATTCAGACTAAACATCGAAATCATGAAGGCAGCAACGATCAACAAGATGACCGGTAACGTCACTTGCTGCGCATCCTCGACCCGACTGACGAGCGAACCAAGTGCTGCAAGTAACGTGGCATATAGGAAGTATCCAAGCAAGAAGAAGACGAACAGATAAATGATTGTTCGGGCACTTAAGGAGTCGAGTGATAACTGATTGAATAAACTACTGCTTTGAGCACTGTAGTAGCCGACACCGACGAGAATCGACAATTGTACGAGACTGACGGTAGCGATTGAAAGAATCTTCGCGAGCATGTGCTGGATCGGACTCGCCGCAGAGATCAGCAACTCCATGACCCGTGATGATTTTTCATTCGCGATTTCCGTGACGATCATTCCACCGTAGATCGCGATCGTGAAGTACATCAAAAACAACAATACATAGACGAGCGCGGAGGCAGCAAAGAGTTCGTCTTCACTTTTTCCACCTGTCGACGTCAACTCTTGTTTGACGGGAACGGGTTTAGCGAGTGACGCAAGAACGTTCGGGTCAATCTTCGCATCCGTGATGACCGCTTGATCACGGACTTGTTTGACGACCGTCGCGACTTGTGTCTGTAACTCGGATTCAGGACTAGCACTAACGAGCGTCACGTCATAAGAATCTTGGACAATCGCTACGACGTCAAACGTGCCTCGATCGACCGCTTTACGTGCTTCTGCGACCGTATACTCCTTCGGTGTGATGTCTGAGGTGACACCAGCCTTTTTCAAGGCAGGGCGAAGGTCTGTCGATAATTCACTGACGAGGGCGACTTTCGGATCGTCACCCGAGAACCAGTCGAGAATCCGTTCGATATTGCCGAAGCCGACGAGAAACAGGACCATCAGAACAGTTGAGATTAAAAAGCTTTTGGCACGTAATTTCTGTAATAGATTGAAGCGATATAAAGTCAGGAATTTACGGTTCATAACGTTTTCCGACCTCCTCGATGAAGATATCCTGCAAGGATAATTGATCCCAGACGAAACGATCAACATGATGTCCTTCACTGACGATATGTTGGAGAAGTTGGTCAGCGGTTTCTTTTGAAGAAACTTGGACGACATGCCCATTATTGTCCGACTCAACTTGAAGGACACCCGGTAAGCTATCCCATAGGAGTGGTGGGGCATCCGTCGTCAAGAGGACACGGGTCTTCCCATAGCTCGCCTTAATATCAGGAAGATAACCAGCGACGACGGGCTTACCATGATCGAGAATCGCAACATGCTCGCAGAGTTCTTCGACATGATCCATTCGGTGACTCGAGAAGACGATCGTCGTTCCATCGACGGTCAATTTTTTAACGGCACGTTTTAATTGTTCCGCATTGACTGGATCGAGTCCGCTAAATGGTTCATCTAAAATCAGCAGTTCAGGTTTATGTAGGACGGCGGAGATCAACTGGATTTTTTGTTGGTTTCCTTTTGAGAGTTGTTCGACACGCATTTTTTCATATTGAGGAATTTGGAAATACTCGAGCCATTCGGTCAGTGCTCGTTTTGCATCCTTCCGTTTCATATCGCGGAGTTCAGCAAGAAATAAGAGTTGTTCGTCGACTCGGACTTTCGGATACAATCCGCGTTCTTCCGGAAGATATCCAATCTTTGAAGTCGGAATACGCTCTCCATTCCATGTGATCGAACCTTCGGTCGGTTGGAGTAGACCGAGTAGCATCCGGAACGTCGTTGTCTTGCCGGCACCGTTCGCACCAAGCAAACCAAAGATTTGTCCGCGTGGCACTTCGATCGTCAACGCATCAACGGCAGTGAAATCGCCGAAACGCTTCGTGATGTGTTTGATTTCTAACATAAGAACCTCCTCATAAAGATGTCTGTTGCACGACAAGTGTACCATTGTTACATAGTGTCCTACGGTCAAAATTGGGTAAAGGTTCCAGGGGAAATGGAAACAAGTCTAATTAGTTTACTTTTTGTTCATTAGTTACTATTATTGTGTTAACAGTAACGATTGAAGGAGGAACCTGTTTTATGAAAACGCAAGGTATCCATCACATCTCAGCAATGGTCGGCGATCCTCAAGAAAATCTTGATTTTTACGGGACGATTCTCGGACTACGGTTCGTCAAAAAAACGGTCAACTTCGATGATCCAGGGACGTACCATTTTTACTTTGGAAACGAGTCTGGTGCACCCGGAACGATCATCACGTTCTTCCCATTTGAAGGCATGGCGAGAGGACAGGTCGGTGCCGGACAGGTCGGAACGACAGCTTATGCGATTCCGGTCGGTGCATCGGATTTCTGGAAAGCACGGCTGACGCAAAAGAACGTCTCGTTTGAAGAAACAGTTCGTTTCGGAGAGCAACAGATCGCGTTCGAAGATCCACATGGTCTTCAAATCGAGCTCGTCGAACGCAAGGCGGGACGAGGCAGTCGCTATGAAATCGACGGTGTCACGCGTGACGTCGCCATCAAAGGATTTGCGGGAGCGACATTACTGTCGCGAGATCCATCAGACACAGCCAAATTACTGACCGATACATTAGGGCTCACCCTCAGTAAACGGACGGAGACCGTTGACCGGTACATTGCGGAAGGGGAGTTTGGAAATGTCATTGATGTCGTACATGGTCAGATGCCGGTTGGTCGTCCGGGTACGGGAACCGTTCACCACATCGCCTGGCGCGCAACCGATCAAGAGGAACAACTCGACTGGATGAAGGCGATCAACGCATTCGGTTTGCAGACGACTGAAGTAAAAGATCGCAATTATTTCACGTCGATCTATTTCCATGATCGAGGTCGAATATTGCATGAAATCGCAACTGACAATCCAGGGTTCGCGATCGATGAGGACTTCGAGATGCTTGGAGAAGACTTGAAGTTACCGGAACAATTTGAAGCGCATCGCACCGCGATCACGAATCACGTAACACCTATTACAGTACCGAAGGGGAGACTCATATGATTCATTTATATCAAGCACCAAAAACAATGGATGCACCGATCTTTTTACTCTTACACGGCACAGGCGGAACGGAACAAGACCTCGTCGGACTCGTCTCGCTGCTTGATCCGGAAGCCGGTTACTTGTCTGTCCGTGGAGAAGTCTCGGAAAACGGGATGCCACGTTTCTTCAAACGGCTCGCAGAAGGCGTCTTCGATGAAGAAGATCTCGCTTTACGGACAGCACGATTGATTCAATTTTTACAGGAACAAGCAGCGGAACATGACTTCGCACTCGATCGCCTGATTCCGGTCGGTTATTCGAACGGGGCCAACATCGCAGCGAACATGTTGTTTGAAGAAGCGCTATTTAAACAAGCCATCTTACTGCATCCGATGGTACCACGTCGCGGTGTGACGTTACCGGACTTATCAAACGTTCGTGTGTTCATCGGAGCCGGTAGTAATGATCCAATCTGTCCCGCTCAGGAAACAGAAGAGTTGTCAGCACTCTTGAAGGAGGCTGGTGCATCAGTCGATGTCACATGGTCGAACTACGGACACCAACTTGTCATGCCGACGATTGAAGCAGCAACCGATTGGTTAAAACACTAAAAAAGGACTGTCCCATCTGCTTCTCTTCTAGAAGGTAATGGGGCAGTCCTCTTTTCGTTTCAAGCGGGATGACCACTTTTTGGACGGGAGTAGACGATGAGCACGCCACGCTCGACAAGCTGAAGGGCAAGGATCTGTTTCACTTCTTCCGATGCTTTCGTCTGAGCGAGCTGCCGGTAAAGTAGGCGAAGTTCACGACGCATCGTCTTACGGATCAGCCACATGCTATCGATCGTCGTGCACCAACTGGTGACGGTCTCATGTCCGATATAATACTGGGTCTGACGTTCAAGATAATGAATCCACCACTCGTCACGCGCCATTTTTAGTACGATACCTGTGAGCCCAAGTACAAGGATCGCGAGGGGAATGCTTTCATATAAAGGAAGACGACCAAGAACGGTACCAACATTCGTGACGAGGGCAAGCATCACCCATCCTATGCATCCGATGACAAGCCAATATCCAAAGTTGAGAGTACTTCGATGTCGTAACGTCACTTTCGGCGTAAGCAATGAAGTGGCCATCAGAAACACCTCCTTATTAAATAATCGAATTTTCTGACAATTTATAGTTGTCCTTTTACTATAGTTACTTTTTCCCGAATCGTCTAGTCATTAGACATGGAAAATGTGTTTCTTTCTTGACGAAATTCGTGTACGCTAAATGTAGAAGTGAGCGGTTACATAAAGGGGGATATGAAGAAATGATGGATCAGGTTATCTGGATCGCTGTCGGAATCGTTGCTGTTGCTGTTTTCTCAGCATCAAGCGTTGCAGCTTATATGGGTGTTAAAAACCAAGAAGACTAAGAATCGAAAAACGGCTCATCCTGATTGTCGGGATGAGCCGTTTTTTTTAATGCGTCATTGCTTATTTGTTTGCTGTTATGTTTGTTTGCAACGCATAAGGTTTTAAGGCATCACTCCAGCGCAGGTAACCCCCACCGACGAGGTGTAATCCATCATACGTCAAGCGATTCTGAAGATACCCTTGTTTGTTCGTCAAGACAGGTCTCAAGTCGACGAATGGGATTTTAAGCGATTGAGCGAGATTTTGTAAATTTCGGTTCAACGCTTCGACATCACGATTGATTCGGACAGAGTCCGAATATTTTGGAGCCACAGGAACGGTTGACTGGAGGACGACGTCGATGTTATTTTTTCGAAGTGTCGTCACGATCGTCGTCATGTTCTCGGTAATTTGTGGAATCGGCGTATAGTGACGGATGTCATTGATGCCACCCATCAAGAAGACGCGTTTTGGTTTCATCTCGAGAATCAAGTCGAGGCGAGTCAAAAAGCCTTCTGTCGTATCGCCAGGAATCCCGAAATTAATGATTGTCGGATCCTCCATCAAGATGCGCCAATCGGCAAAATTCGTCATCGAGTCACCTAACATGACAGCGTTCGCTGATTTTGGGTATTGATAAGTATGGAATAAACTATTCAAACGGACATAGTTCGGGTTCTTATCGTATTGGAATGTCGTGACTGGAGTCGTACTCTTTGCAGGTAAGACGCTTCCGAAAGTTTCGAGCGGTTTACGTCCCAGTAACAATGCAAGGAGAACGACGTTCAAGACGATGGATAGAATCAGGAGTGTCTTTTTCATAAACATTCGTTCCTTTCGAGGGAGTATAAGGGGTAGTGTAACATGAATCGGAATCCTTGGTTTGATAATATCAAAGGTTTTCTTGTCATTTTCGTCGTCATCGGTCACATGCTGACGGATTTACGGTTTGATTATGATGGAAAGTTGCTCGAGACGGTCTATCTGTTGATTTACTCGTTTCATATGCCATTATTCATTATCTTAAGCGGTTATTTCTTCCGCGAAAATAAATACTTACGTGTCATCCAATTATTTGCCGTCTACTGTGTCTGGCAAATTTTAATTGGTTCTTGGGCGACACTTGGAGAAGGACTACCACTGTTGTCCGGGGAAAATATCGGAACACATCTACTACGTCCGTATTGGGCACTTTGGTATCTGTTCGTTATGGTCGTCTGGTATATCGTAACGCCGTATGTCGTCCGCTTGCGAGGATATGTCTGGTTTGGTCTCGCGTTCGCTTTGTTATATGGGTTCGAGCTTGAGAACACGGGCTTCTTAGCACTTCGCAAGTTGATCATGTTCTATCCGTATTTCTTACTCGGGAACTATCTATCGGAGCACGAGTTCATCCGGATTTTCGAGATGCCGAAGAATTTCAAGCGGCGGATGAACGTCCGTTTGATTGGTGGTATCACGTTCGCAGCCGTCATGGGCTTCCTGTTATTCGAAGCATGGCGTGATACGCCGAAAGAGATCGTCGACTTTGCAAATGCGTTCAAGCATCGATTCCCATATGTCGAACAATATGATAGTGACGCGTTGGTTGGTGTACTCAAGCATAGCGTCATCTACCTCTTATCGATTGCGGCTTCGCTCGGTTTCATGATGTTAATTCCAATGCGTCGTTTGCCGCTCATCACGCGAGCAGGGGAACTCAGTCTCTATGTCTACTTGCTTCACGTCTTCTTCGTCATGGCGTGGCGCCAATACGTAACGGATGCGTTCGTTCCGCAAGCATGGCTTGCCTTACTGATCATGATTGGCGTCGCCTTACTAATCGTTGGCATCATCATACACCCGCTCGTCGTCCGTGTCCTCCGTCCTTTGATTGAGATCGACATTCGTCCGATCGTCGAGAAGCGGGAAGACCTTTCAAAATAAAGCGGAATGCATTACACTTTAGATAGATGGATTACTAGACGAAGGGCGTGGAAGGTATGTCATATAATTTAAATAATGCGGATGGTGTCGTGAACGTCTCGCAACAAGTCATCGAGGTCATCGCAGGTGTAGCCGTTCAAGAAACAGAAGGTATTGCCTTTACAGCAGATGATTCGAAATTACAGGAAAAACAGATGGTCAAACTTGTAAAAGTCGAAGATGTCGGCGGCGACATCACGGTCAGTTTATCTGTGCATATCAAATACGGCATGTCGATCATCAAGACAGCTGGAAAAGTCCAAGAACGAATCGCGCAAGACATGGAAAATATGCTCGCGTTCCAACCAAAAGCAATCAACGTCCGTGTCATCGGACTCTTAAAAGGATAAGGAAAACGTCTCGGCATCTTGTGTGCCGAGACGTTTTTTTATGAAGAAGGTGGGAGATAGCGGAGTCCGAGAGCATCGACGTGCGGGGCGGTGCAGGAAAAACGGAGACGGATCGCTTGTTGACTATAAGCGGGTAAGGATAGTCCGGGATGGGTGACATCTGCGATTGGCGTTTCGTCATCCATTAGTTCAAGCGTTAGCGCCTCGAGTGTCAGCGTCTGATCGCTCGCATTACGGACGAGAACGATTGCTGTCACAGTGTCTAGTTCGCGCATGATTGAAACTGGTAAGAGGGACCAACCGTCTGCGGGTGGTGTCGGATGCGAATAAGCGACTTGGCGGATCATCCGTTGCTCGAGTTCCGTGGAGTCGTCTTCGATGAAGAGCTCCGTCAGAGTCTCGCTTGAGAAGACGAGTTGTAGCGGCTCCGTCAACTGTTCGAGGTCGACGAAACATTCGTCTTCTTCAAACGTCAACCAGAGCGGTAACGTCGCCATCGGAAGGATGACCGGGACCTCCTCGATACTGAGAACTTTACGAGCAACAAGTTCATCACCGGATAAAGCAAGGACGACGAGGTCATTCAGGTGGAACGACCGAGACAACGTGTTTTGGAACAAGGCGATGACATGAAGCGGACAGTGTGATAAGACTTGAAACAGATGGATCGCCATCTGATTGGCTTCTAGATCAGGCAGTTGTTTCGCGACGTGACGAAAGACGTATTCATCTTCCTTGACGATCGGCATGTCCTCCGTGAAATAGAGCGGGGGACGGAACACTTCATTCGACGTGTGCATGGTGCAGTTCTCCTTCGCTATCGTGTGTCTGTTCGGCGCGGCAGATGCCTGAAAGGACCTGTTTCTCGAAACTTGCAATGGCATATTCAAAATAATCCATGCCTTCCCGTTCGAAGATGCGGACCGGTTGTTCTTGTCCGTAACTGCGGAGATGAATCCCTTCTTTTAAAGTGTTCATCGCTGTCAGGTGGCGCGTCCATTGCTCGTCCAGTGCAAGGAGGATGAAACGTTTGACGGTCTCTTTTTCAGCTGTGACATGGGCAACGAGTAGGGCTTCGGTTTCAACAATCAGCGGCTCGAGTTGTCGTTTCATCTCGTCGATCGTCTCCAGTCGTTCTAACGTGACTGGTTGATGTAACAGTTGCTCGAGTTCTGTCATGACGAGAGCCAGTGGCCATTCTTCTGGAACGAGATCGTCAGAGAGGGTTTGGTCGAGGATCGACGGCAAGACACGTCCTGCAAATGGCTGAACGATATCCTCGAGTGACGTCGCATCAACGATTCTATTCCGGAGATGATAGATCGCTTGCCGTTGTTCACTGATGACTTCTTCGAGCTGAACGAGTTCATCCCGAACACTTCGGTTGACAGATTCACATGTCGACTGAGCGAACTGCAATAGATCCCGGACGTCACGCGAAGTGAGCGGACCGGCAGTGTTTCGTACTTTTTGTTGCACACGCTCGAGGCGATCGCGCGCGAAACGGCGTGGCAGTTCATCTTCGAGCGAAAGATAAAACTGCGTCAATCCAGGATCACCCTGGCGACCTGCCCGACCACGCAACTGGTTGTCGATCCGAATCGATTCATGGCGTTCGGTACCGATGACGAACAAGCCGCCTTGTTGTCGTGCCGTTTCATCGAGTAAAATATCCGTTCCGCGACCTGCCATATTGGTCGCGATCGTGATTCGACCAGCTTGTCCGGCAGCCGCAATGATCCGGACTTCCTGATCGACGGTTTTAGCGTTCAGGATCTCGTAGGTGAGTCTATGCGCATCAAGTGTCTTCGCGACGCGCAAAGACTGTTCAATCGATGAAGTCCCGATTAAAACCGGTCGTTCCGTGACGTGTGCCGATTTTGTTGCCAGCGCGATGGCTTCTAGCTTTTCGTCGCGTGTTGCAAAGACGACGTCCTCTGCATCGATCCGAATTTTCGGGCGGTTCGATGGAATCGTCACGACGTCCATGCCGTACGTCTTTTGAAATTCTTCCCGTGACGTCGCCGCCGTACCGGTCATTCCAGCTACCTGATGATAGAGACGGAAATAATGTTGGATCGTGATTTGGGCGGTCGTCCGGTTCTCTTCCGTGACCGGAACCCCTTCTTTTGCTTCAAGGGCTTGGTGTAAACCATCAGATAGACTGCGTCCTTCCATCAGACGACCTGTGAAGAGGTCGACGAGCGCGATTTTTTGATCCTTGATGATATAATCGACATCTCGTTTGAGAACGACATGGGCACGTAAGGCTTGAATGACGTAATGGAAGAGGACGGAATGCTCGGCGACAAACAGATGATCAATCGCAAACGCATCTTCGATCGTCTCAATACCGTGATCGGTCAAGGCGACGGCTTTGATTTCTTCATCAAACGTATAATCCCGCTCGTCTTCAAACGTCTGGACGACATGACGGACGAGTTGTTGTAATCCTTCGTGGACACTGTCTCGTTCCGCCATGATGAGTGGCGTTTTCGCTTCATCGATTAAAATGCTATCGACTTCGTCGATTAAGGCGAAGTGCAGGGGACGTTGCAGACGTTCCGTTGGCTCCATGATTAGATGATCCCGCAGGTAATCGAATCCGAATTCAGTCCCGACACCGTATGTAATATCCGCTGCGTAAGCAATCCGTTTTTCTTCAAAGGTGGCTTCAGCGGAGTTGATTCCGACTAGCAGTCCTAAAAAACGATGGATTTGACCGATTTGTTCAGCATCGCGCCGTGCTAGATATTCATTGACGGTAATGACGTGAACACCTTTTCCATATAACGCTTGGGTGAAGCTCGCGAGTGAAGCAACGAGTGTCTTTCCTTCACCAGTCGCCATCTCAGCGATTTGTCCTTCAAGCAGTGCGAGTCCGCCCATGAGCTGCACGTCGTAATGCCGTAAGCCAAGCGTTCGTTTACTCGCTTCTCGAACAAGCGCAAATGCCATTGGTGAGATCGCATCAATCCGTTCTCCGTTTCGTAGCCGTTCCCGTAACGAAATCGTCAACTCCCGTAACGCTTCATCAGATGTTTGCTCCATTTCTCGTTCTAAGCTATTGATCGTCGTTACGATTTTTTCATAACGATGAATTCTTCGACTTTGATCATTCAACAACTGTTTAACACGTTGAAACATCTTCGTCACTCCCTCATATGCTATGAAGTCATTATAGCAGTTAAAAATTGTAAAACGAATAGTAAAAAACGAAATAAGTAAAACATTCCCTTAAAAATGAAAGCGTTATCAAAATGGACATGTTTTGCGTCTGAAAATAGAAAATCAGAAATATTTGATAACGCTTGCAAAGATTCGGAAGAACCAGTAAAATTATTCATAAGGCAAGTGCAATCGTTTGCGCAAAGTCATTCGATTTCTTGCCTTTCATGGACGATGGAAGAAAGGATGGATGTCGGATGGCACCAACGATCGAAGCGGTCATTTTTGATTTAGACGGCGTAATTACCGATACGGCAGAGTATCACTACTTAGCGTGGAAACAATTAGGAGAGGACTTGGATATCCCGTTCGACCGGGAATTCAATGAGACATTAAAAGGTGTCAGCCGGATGGATTCACTCGAGCGGATCCTTGCGCTCGGGGGAAAACAGAACGCTTTTTCAGCGGAGGAGAAGCTAGCACTCGCCGCGAAGAAAAACGAACACTATGTCACATTGATCCAGCATATCTCTGAACAGGATCTTCTTCCTGGAATCACTGCATTCCTCGATGAAATCCGAAACGCTGGGCTGAAAATCGGAATGGCGTCCGCCTCTAAAAATGCGCTGATGGTCGTTGAGGCATTAAAGGTTCGACACTATTTCGATGACATCGTAGACGCTGCGACTGTTGCACAATCGAAACCACACCCTGAAGTGTTTCTCCGTGCTGCAGAAGCACTCGACGTCGAACCGAGTCATTGCATCGGTGTAGAAGATGCGACAGCTGGCATCACTGCCATTCACGCTGCCGGCATGTATGCCGTCGGAGTAGGACCGGAGTCGGCACTCCATGAGGCAGACTATCGTGTCGATTCGACAGATTTGCTTTCCCTTGAGCAAATCCTCGCTAGTCGCTCCCTTGTCTGAACCATTCCCTGATGGTGAAGGACATTCCTTGAAAGTTATGTGTATACAAAAAGGATCGCTTCCCTGAGCGATCCTTTTTGGTATGCGGTTGATTTAAAGTGAAGCGAGGATACCGTCCGCGATCGCCTGAGCATAGCGGGACTGGTACGTCGGATTCGTCAGTTTCGCACGATCCGCGCTGTTCGAGAGGAAACCGAGCTCCGCTAGAATCGACGGTGCTTGTGTGCCGCGAATGACAGCATAGTTCGCATAGTGAACGCTTCGGTTACGCATGCCAGCATACGAGACGAGACGTTGCTGAACGTTCTGAGCGAGGTTGATCGAAGAAGCACCCTTATAGTAGAAGGTCTCTGCTCCATATGCCTGTGCACTCGTTGAAGCATTGATATGAACACTGACGAAAGCAGTCGTCGCATGACTGTTCGCAAGGGCGCTCCGTTCTCCAAGTGACGGGTAGTAATCGTTTGTATAACGTGACATCGTCACATCGACTTTTCCGGCAAGACGTTCAGCGACTTGTTTCGTGACTGCAAGGACGATGTCACGTTCCGTAACGCCGTAACGAACCGCGCCTGCGTCATGTCCACCATGACCCGGGTCAAGGACAAGCAATGGACGGTTTGATGGTGCCGGTTGGAACAGTGTCAGATACGTCGCATCGACATAACCGCTTTGACCACTCGCTGTCCGGACGGCGACGAAGCCTTTCGTTTGATGCCGCGGATTCGTGACGACGACAGGGGTCCCCCGACCGAGACGGGCGATTTGACCACTGAGCGTTGAAGTATTCGCACGAAGAGCGACACTGTTACCGGACGAGATCAAGACATACATCTTCGAACCACTGTAGTCAACGTTTCCAGTCGTCGAGGCAGGGACGGAAGTCCCTTTCTTCAAGTATGTCCCCATGACATAACCTGTTTTCCCTTGGTACTGCACCGTATGCCAGTTCGATTTAACGGCGAGGGAGCTGACTGCTGTTCCAATCGGAATCGTTGTAAGTACTTTCCCGGACGTCGAAGGGGACGAACGGAAGTTCAAGCGATCGGTCGTCGTATAGACCGTGGTTTTAGCTGGTGCAGCTACTTTCTTCAAATAAGAACCCGAAACATAACCAGTCTTGTTCGCATAGGTCACTTTATACCAATTTCCGCTTTTAAAACTCGATTGTACGCCTGTCCCTTTAGGAATCGTCAACAAGCGATTAGAAGACGTCGTTGCCGCACTACGTAAGGACAACGCATCGGTCGTCTTATAGGACGTCTTCGTAAAGGACGTACCATTCTCAATCTTTTTCAGGTAAGATCCCGTCACATAACCCGTCTTTCCTTTATATGACAACTTATACCAAGAGCCTTTACGGTAGTTTGACGTGACGTTCGTCGTCTTCGGGATCGTCAGTAGTTTCTTCGAAGAGGTCGAATTCGAACTACGTAAATTCAAAGCATCCGTCGTCTGATACGAAGTTTTCGTAAAGGTTGTGCCGGTCGCAGCCGATACAGTAGAAGTAGAAGCGAAGCAACCGGATACCAACGAAAGTACTAAAGCGGTCTGAAATGTTTTAGGTAATTTGCCCATTAAATTTCCAGTCTCCTTTTCGTTAAAATAAGAAAGATATATCTTGTATTAATAGAACTTAAGTATTATTAAAATAGTTAAATCTCGAAATTATATGTTCCGTTTTCATTCCTTTCTGTTAATATGAAGTGTAGCCAATTTATCGGTAAGGATATGAAAATATTACAGGATAATTAAATAATTAAAGAAATTATATATTATCGAGGCAAATTATAGTTTAATATATTTCAAAATACATACAATTGAAACACAAATGAAACATTAATGTATAAAATAGGAAAGAGGGGCAAGGAATGGGGAACAGTGAACACATCTACCGCGAACTAATGGAAATCGAAGAGGAATACCGTCGTCTGCAACGTCGCGCCGAGTATTTGATCTCGGAATTAAGCCGTGGAACGGGAGAACATTCGCAAGAAATCGCCGTCACGCATGAGCGTCCGTTAAAGCAACGTCGCGTCAATCAACGGTATCCACTAGAAGTCTACGTGCACCAAATCAGTGATTTAATGCGCGAGCGTGAATCGATGACAGCTCGTGATATCCAAATGGAACTCGAGTTACGTTATCGCCATCAAATCAGCAATATCTATCAATTGATGGCGAAAGTCGAACAGGCAAACCCTGCCATTAAGAAAGTTGGACGCGGTATCTATACATATGATCCAGCTGCTGAAGTACCGATCTTCATGTAAGAGCCGCTCGTCGGCTCTTTTTTTTTATGATATAATTCGCGCAGGAGCGTGATGTTACTATGTTATGGACTGCGTCCATCGTCTGTTTTATCGCCGCCTTACTGATCACACCCGTCGTGAAACGCTTTGCGATTGCAGTCGGTGCCGTTGACAGTCCAGACGCGCGAAAAGTACATGTCCGAATCATGCCGCGACTTGGCGGACTTGCGATCTATATCGCGTTCATGATCGGTTATTTTATCTTACAACCTTCGAGTCCGTATGCGACGCATATTCTAGTCGGCGGATTCGTTATTATTTTGACAGGTGCCTTTGATGATCGATTCCAGCTCAATGCCCGTTTAAAGCTGATGGGGCAAATCGTTGCCGCCGTCATTGTCCTCAACGGTGGGATTCGGATCGAGTTCATCAATCTACCGTTCGACCAACAATTATATCTCGGGTGGTGGAGTGTTCCGTTGACGTTCCTTTGGGTCATCGGGATCACGAACGCCGTCAACTTGATTGATGGATTAGATGGTTTAGCAGCTGGTGTCTCAAGTATCGTCTTGTTGACATTGATTAGTCTTGCCGTCATCCAAGGAAACGTCTACGTGACGATCGTCGCGATTCTCTTATTGATGAGTACGTTCGGCTTCTTGTTCCATAACTTTTACCCAGCGAAGATTTTCATGGGCGATACGGGTGCTTTGTTCCTCGGGTATATGCTCGGTGTGTTGTCGTTACTTGGATTCAAGAACGTGACGCTGTTCTCGCTTGCCGTCCCGGTCATTTTGCTTGGTATCCCGATTTCCGATACGTTATTTGCGATCGTCCGTCGGGTGTTGCAAGGAAAACCGCCATTCGCACCGGACAAAGCTCATTTGCATCACCGGTTACTTGATCTTGGCTTTACAATGCGCCAAGCGGTCCTTGTCATCTATGGACTCTGTGCAATTTTTGGGATGACGGCAGTTCTCTTTTCTCAGACGAACTCACTTGGGGCACTTGTCTCCCTCGTCATGTTACTGCTTGTCCTCGATATTTTAGTCGAGTCGCTCGGTTTGCTCGGTGAACGCTATCGTCCATTATTGAATTTGTTGGAACGTTTTACATCGAGATAGCGTATGATAAAGGGGCTGACTCAAAAGTCAGTGTCTACAAAGATAAGGGTGGCAGAATGATGATCTGCCACCCTTATCTTTTAACAAAAAGAATGACGCGTTTCGCGCCACTCCTACAGGAACAAGCGCATTTATGCGCTGTCAGAGACGAACAAGACCCGCTTTCCTGCTTCAACGGAGCAGGAAAACTGGCTTGTGTCTCGCCTGAGGAAAGGGCGTGAAAAGACGCGTCATTCTTTTTTTGAGTCAGCCCCTTTTTTTAGGAAGGAAGTGTTAGGTTGGAACAACAGTTGAATCAACGCATCGTTTATTTAGATGTGTTACGGGGTTTTGCATTATGCGGAATCCTATTCGTCAATATGCCAAGTTTTCTTGGGGATCGATCACATGCGATGATGGGGGAAGCGGACCAATGGATTCGTCTGTTTTTTGATCTCTTCATCCAGACGAAATTCTATACGCTGTTTAGTGTCTTGTTCGGAGCAGGATTCTATTTGTTCATCCAGCGTTTGCGACAAAAAGGATTATCGAAGATGATTTTTGCGCGTCGTCTGGGGATTCTTTTTCTCATTGGACTAGTGCATTTATGCTTGTGGCAGGGCGATATTTTACATACGTATGCGTTGACTGGTTTCATCTTGTTATTATTTACGAAAGCAAAGCCGATTACGAAAATGTTAGTTGCAGTCGTCGGTCAAGTGTATACTTTCCTGATTTACATATCGATTTACCAATATGCTAACGAATTCGGAGATGAATCGAGTATCGAAGAGAATGATTTCTTGCAATCGTTGGTCGCTTCCCGGGATATTGTCGGCTTCATTCACGATGAGATAACCGTTCAACTACCGCAATCCTTTCTGAACACCGGTATCATATGGCCGCAAATTCTGTCGCTGTTCTTAATCGGGGCATTGTTGATGGAACGTTTCAGCACACGACCGCCGACGAATCGTTTTCTCTGGTGGACGTTCGGAATCAGCCTGTTGCTGACGGTGCCATCATTCGTAGGAATCATTCATTCACATATGGACGTACCAGACGGTTCATCTAATCTCTTTTATGTCTGGTTATCAGGTCGGACGCTTGCTATCACCTATGCTTGTGCTGTCGCATTACTCGTCCGTGCTGGACGAATGCGGTGGTTTGCTGGACTGGGACGGATGGCATTGACGAACTATTTAATGCACACACTCGTCTTTACATGTTTCATCTTCCTGAGCGGTCAGTTTGAAACGACGCCTTTATGGCAAGGTCTGTTACTTGTATTCCTGCTTTTGATTACGCAAGGTATTGCATCAAACAGATATCTAAAGCATCATGCACAAGGTCCCATGGAGAAATTGTGGCGAAAAGGAACATACGGGAAGAAAAATTATTGAAGTTCACGAGAACTTAACAATTTTTATGTAAAATGAAAGATGGAGGTGAAACATGCATCGTTTAATCGAAATCTTTCTAGTGTCGTTTAAGCTCGGATGGACGTCGTTCGGTGGTCCGGTCGCCCATCTCGGGTATTTTTATGAAGAATATGTCAAACGGAAAAAATGGATCGACGAGAAAGCCTATGCTGACTTAGTCGCGCTCTGTCAATTCTTACCCGGTCCAGCCTCGAGTCAGGTTGGAATGGGCATCGGACTGATCCGTGGTGGGGTAGCAGGAGCAATTATTTCCTTCATCGGCTTCACGTTGCCGTCGAGTATCGCCTTGATTCTGTTCGCGCTTCTTGCGACACGGTTCGACGTTGCAGAAGCTGGATTCATTCATGGTTTGAAGCTCGTAGCAGTTGCGATTGTCGCTGACGCCGTTCTGGGTATGGGAATGAAGCTTGCGACAGGTGCCAAACGCCTGACCTTGATGTTACTGGCGCTCGCAGCCGTGCTCTTGATCGCCCATCCATTGGCGCAAGTCGGAGTCTTGTTACTGGCTGGTCTTATTGCCTTCTTCTGGTTCAAAGAAGGAACGAAGACAGGTGGTTCGTTGTCAATTCGCGTACCACGAATGCTTAGCGTCACCGCACTCGCCTTGTTTTTCGTCTTACTCACCGTCACACCGCTTCTCGCTCAAGCGACAACTGGAACCATCCAGCTGACGAGTATCATGTACAGTGCCGGAGCTCTCGTCTTTGGTGGCGGGCACGTCGTCTTGCCGTTTCTTGAGCAATCGCTCGTACCTGGACTCATGAATACGGATACGTTCCTTGCCGGATATGCAGCGGCACAAGCAGTACCGGGACCTCTCTTCACATTCGCGACGTATCTCGGTACGATCGTCTCTGGTATTTCTGGAGGCATCCTTGCGACGCTTGCGATTTTCTTTCCCGGTTTCTTACTCGTCATCGGTGTTTTGCCGTACTGGGATCGCATCCGAAAAAATCAGTCGGTTGGTCGGATGTTGATCGGGGTCAACGCTGCCGTCGTCGGTATCTTACTCGCGGCATTGTACGATCCGATTTTTACATCGAGTATTAAAAGTGGACTCGACTTCTTGATGGCTTTCGGATTATTTTGTCTGTTACGTTTTTACAAGCAGTCACCGCTTCGCATCGTTCTGATCGGTGCAGTGCTTGGGTTTCTTTTCTTCTAAATAACAAAGCATAATAACAAAGCAGCAGCGGACATTTGTCCACTGCTGCTTTGTTATTAGACGTCACATGCGCGTCAAGAAGACGAGTTCAATCTCATCGCGGAATACGCGTCGAACTTCCGTGAAGCCGAAGCGAGCATAAAGAGCGAGCGCGGGAAGATTACGCGCTCCGGTCATGACATGTTTTGCGTGACTGTGTTCGAATAGATGTTGCAACAAGGATTGTGCAATCCCTTGCCGGAAGTATGCCGGATCAACGACGAGACGGGTGATTGTCAGAGCGTCAACCGTGACGGCACCAGTGATGTTATCGTCGATAACATAAACAAAACCAGTCGGTGCCTCTATGTTGATGTCATCAATCGTTTCTCGCAATGGCGGGAAATCAGCAGTTTCGAGTAATCGTGCTTCAATCTTGTAAGCGCGGCGCTGAACGTCTAATAGTGACGTATGATCAGTTGGTTGAAGTGACCGAATCATCTGCAGCCTCCGTCATAGTGCCGTCCGTTGTCTCATCAGTCGGTAGATTGAGCTGTTCCTTCAACGTCGTTTTTGCATCCGCAAGTGAAGTCAGATCAAGTTGGTAGTAGTAGACGCCGTTGATTTTCGTATCCGTTCCTTTTAAATCAATCCGGTTGACCGAACCGATTTTTTTGATGAATGGTTGCAATTGGAATGCTTCCGTCAACGACATGTTCGTTTTGAAGTTATCACCGGTCGCATCCATCAGACTGTTCAATTTCGTGATGGAACCGAATGAGGTGGATTGATCGACGATCGCTTCGACGATTTGTTGTTGGCGTTTTGTTCGACCGATATCACCTTCAGGATCTTGATAACGCATTCGGGCATAAGCGAGTGCTTCCTCTCCGTTCAACGTTTGTTTCCCCGGCTCCAATTTGACGCCATTGCGCTTATCAGATGAGTCGAGCGTATCGATCGGTAATTTGACGTCGACATCGATGCCACCTAAGGCGTCAACGATCGCGACGACACCGTTGAAGTTGATCGAGGCATAATAGTCGATTGGGATATCGAGCAACGTCTCGACTGTTTCAATCGTTGAATCGATGCCACCAAAGGCATAAGAGTGATTGATTTTATCTTCGTAACCGACAGAAGGGATCTCGACGAGTGAATCACGGGGGATGCTGACCATATCAACGGTCTGATCGTCCTTGTTGAATGTCGCGACAATCATCGTGTCAGCACGTGAGGAAGTGTCACCAGGTCGTTCATCCGTTCCGACGAGCAGAACGGAAAAGTGATCTTTCGTCAAATCAATGGCAGCTTCTCGTTTCTCGGACTTGTCACCGCGTGCTAAATCGACATTTGCATCGTTTGCGGTCTGGAACGTCTTGTACGCGACGTAAGCGAAGGTTGCACCTCCACCTACGAGCACGACCAGAAAACTGATCACGAACACTTTGAACCAAGAACGTTTTTTCTTTATCTTTTTTTTATTGCTTCGGGTTCGCTCTTCCACGTTCATTAACCCCTAACTGTATCTGAATTTTTGAAAAACTTTAAAATTCTTTATAATCAGTATAGCAGTTCAGGAAATAATGTCACGTTCGAGGTAGCGTGTAGAGCCGCTTGACAACTCAGCTTGACCATTCGTCATGTTCGTCATCCAGTCGAGAAAATCCGGAACATCGGCTGTCTTGACGAGGACGTCGATCTGGACTTGATCGAGGTAATGGATCTGATCAATTGGATGGACGCTTGCCCGCAGTTCGTTCTCAAGCTTTCCAAGCCATGTATAATCGACGGTGACGGAGACGACAGTATGTTCGATCCGTTCGACGACACCGACTGCGTTCAGTGCTTCAGAAACGCTCGAACCATAAGCGCGGATCAATCCACCGCCACCGAGCTTGATACCGCCGAAATATCGTGTCACGACAACGACCGTATCGCGCAAGTCTCGCTTTTTCAATACTTCAAGCATCGGAACACCGGCCGTTCCGCTCGGTTCACCGTCATCATTCGCTTTTTGGATCTCATTGCGTTCACCGATGACGTAAGCGGAACAATTATGGTTCGCATCGTGGTGTTTTTTTTTCAGCTCGGAAATGAACGCCTGGGCTTGTTCTTCCGTCGTTGCACGCGCTAAATAGGTGATGAATCGTGACTTTTGGATAATGATTTCGTGGAAACCGTTTTCTTTTACTGTATAATAATTAGATATTGTCATAATCAAAAATGTCCTCCTCGTTAACTAGTTTTCTCTAGCATAACGACGTTCCAAGAGAGAGACAACCGTAGACGACTGGCAAGGAATGGAGGGAGTACCATGACGAATGAGATGAGGGAGCGGCTATCCTTGAATGATATCGTACAGAACATCATCGGCGTCGTAGAAGAGAGTCGGGAAGAAATCGTCCGGATCACGGAAAATTCTCGCGAGCAGTATGCCGAAATTCAGCAAGAACTACGCGACCTGAAGATTCGGGTGCACGACTATATAAAAGAAGCAGAACGACTTGAACGGCATATCAAGGATGCGAAGGCGCGACTCGTCGTCGTCAGTAAGAACTTCGACAGCTACTCGGAACAGGATGTCCGGTCGGCCTATGAGACTGCAAACGCGTTGCAGCTCGAATCGTTCATCAATCAACGAGACGAGATGAATTGCCGAAAACGACGTGATGAGCTCGAGCGCCGACTGATTCAGCTCGATGAGACGATAGAACGAGCAGATCAATTGATTGGACGTGTCTCGGTCGTCTTGAACTTCTTGACGGACGATATGCAGATGATGAATGAAAAATATGAAAAGGCGATGCAAAAGCAGGAGATGGGTCTAAAAGTCTTCCAGTCCGCCGAAAATGAACGCCGCCGGCTGTCGCGCGATATGCATGATGGTCCGGCACAGACGCTTGCCCATGTCTTGATCCGAGCAGATTTGATTGAAAAGATTCACCAGCACAATGGGGCAGAGGCAGCTTTTGAAGAAATTCACCGTTTACGGACGTTGATTCGGGATGGGCTTGCTGATATCCGTCGTATCATATACGATTTACGTCCGATGACGCTTGACGATCTCGGATTCGTTCCGACGCTCGAACGTTATCTTCGTCATATTCAAGAAATTTCGAATATTCCGGTTCACTTCAACTATCTTGGAGGCGGTGAACGAATCGATTCGACGTATGAAGTTGCTGTCTTCCGAATCGTGCAAGAAGCCGTCCAAAATGCAGTTAAGCATTCCAAAGCGAGTGACATTCGTATTATCATAGAACAATATCAACATTCCGTACGAATCCATGTAAAGGATAATGGCGTTGGATTTGATTTTGATTCCATCGTCGCGTCGTGTGACGAGTCATTCGGACTCGTCGGTATGCGTGAGCGGATCGAATTGATCGATGGTGAATTCGAAATCGAGACGCAACCCGGAAAAGGTACGGTCATCAAGGTAAAGATTCCGATCGAGGAATCTGAAGCGAGAGGGGAAACACTGTGAACAACGAGCAAGTGAAAGTAGTCATCGTCGACGATCATCAGTTATTCCGCGAAGGCGTTAAACGAATTCTTGATTTCGAAGAAGAGTTCGTCGTCGTAGCGGAGGGGGAAAGCGGAGCGGAAGTCATCTCGCTCGTCGAAACCCACCAACCGGATATCGTCTTAATGGATATCAACATGCCGCAAGTCAATGGTGTCGAAGCAACAAAACGTCTGATGGAAGTCTATCCGGACGTCCGTGTCATCATCTTATCGATTCATGATGATGAGACGTATGTCATGCACGCACTCGGTGCGGGCGCGGTCGGTTATCTCTTAAAAGAAATGGCAACCGATGAGCTCGTCAATGCGATTCGTTCCGTATACCGCGAAGGTGGCTACGTCCATCCGAAGGTCACACCGAACTTGTTACAGGAATATCGTCGTTTGATGAAGATGAAACAAACGATGGCATCACAGCCTGTTGAAAAACGAGTCGCGGAAGCACCGCTCCACGTTCTAACACGTCGCGAATGCGAAGTCTTACAGTTACTGGCGGACGGCTTCTCAAACCGCGCGATCAGCGATACGTTATACATCAGTGAAAAGACGGTCAAGAACCACGTCTCATCGATCCTTCGGAAGATGAATGTACCGGACCGTACTGGTGCCGTCGTCGAATCAATCCGCCGTGGATGGGTCGTCGTCTAATATCTCGAAAGACAGGAGCCGGGGCTCCCGTCTTTCTTTTTTTATCCAAGGAAAAATGCTACACTTAAAAACGATTGTGGCGTGTCACATTCGGCAGCGTCACGACGGAACTATAAAAGCGAGGAAATTCACGGATGAGCCAGATTGTGATCTTAACGGATAGCACAGCCTATCTGCCAACTACCTATTGTGAAGAACATCAAGTGCACGTCGCACCACTTAGTGTCATCTTCGACGGTGACGCCTATCGAGAAGGGTTTGACATCTCAGTAGCTGAATTTTATGAACGCATCCAGACGGGCAGCCTCCCGACGACATCACAACCGAACATCGGTGATCTCGTTGCGTCGTTCGAGCAATTGCCGGAAGGAACGGATATCATCGGTATCACACTATCGAGTGGGATCAGTGGAACGTATCAAGCGTTACATACGATCAACATGATGGTGGAGCATGTCAACGTCCATCCAATCGATTCACGTATTTCCTGTATGCCGCAAGCGTTTCTCGTCCAAGAAGCCGTTCGTTTGCGAGATGCAGGAGCGACGGCAGAGACGATCGTTGATCGTCTGGAGACATTAAAAAAACAGATTCGAGCCTACTTCGTCGTCGACGATCTAGCCCATCTCCAGCGCGGTGGACGTCTGAGTGTCGCACAGGCATTCGTCGGCTCGTTTCTGAAGATAAAACCGGTCCTTCACTTCATCGACGGGAAAATCGTTCCGTTCGAAAAAATCCGGACGTTCAAGCGAGCGGTCAATCGGATCGAGGAAATGATGAAGGAAGACATCAAAGGAGACGGAGCAGGATATGTCATCGGTGTCATCCATGCTGAGAATTCTATGAAAGCAGAAGCAGAAATTGCCGAACTAACGGCACTTTTCCCGCAGGCGCGCATCGAGATGAGCTTCTTCGGACCCGTCATCGGGACCCACCTCGGACCTGGTGCAATTGGTATCACATGGTATCATGCAGCGGAATGAACAATATATCCGAGAAAACAGATGAGCAACAGGAATTCTCTTACATTGAGAATACCTGTTGCTTTTGTTTTGTCAAAATCCTCGATTTTCATGAATGATTCTACTTACGACAACTTTTAGAGACATAACATACACTATTTTCTTAATTTGACTGAGGAAAAAAGCGATGGAGCAGGAACGAATGCGGACAAGGAGATACCAGGCATATGCGAGAAAGGAACGTCACAGAAAGGAGAGGTCATGATGATGGATCTTCGAGGACGGCTCGTACCTGCTGAATGGATAGATACACCAAACGAAACATATCGATACATGCCAGCCGTGACATGGCGTTGTCAACGGTGTGGCGCACTACCAGTACGAGGTGCCTGTACATGTGGAAAAGCCTGTTATTATTGTCGAAAATGTCTCGCTTATGGCAAATTGCGAAGCTGCGGGAGGCTCGTGACGGATTTGGGAGCGCTTGATCCAGTGATCCCGTCGCAACACGGACCATTGTTGTTGACGCCGGCGCAACTGCGCATCGCACAAGCAATCCAGCAGACCGTCTTGCGTCCGAAACGACTTCTTGTCCATGCCGTGTGTGGTGCCGGAAAAACGCCGATGCTCTTTCCAGGAATCGCCGACGCCCTTACAAACGGACGACGTGTTCTTGTCGCAGCACCTCGGGCGGATGTCGTTCGGGAATTGACAGGGCATTTAAAGCGAGCATTCGCAAATACGTCCATTGTCTCTTTATACGGTGGTTCGTCGGAGCGTCTCGAGTTAGGTGACATCACGGTCAGTACGACACACCAATTGATTCATTACCGGCATTGTTTCGATGTCGTCTTCTTGGATGAGGTCGATGCCTTCCCTTACCGGATGGACCGGACGTTGCACCGGTACGTCAAACGAGCGATGACGAAAGACGCTGCCTTGATTTTATTAAGCGCCACCCCTTCGTTTTGGCATCGACGCTTTCCGATAGTCCGACTGATGCGACGCTATCACGGGCATCCGTTACCGGTACCAAAGCTCGTCGTACCTTATACCGAACAGATCGTATTCGATTGGTTGGCGCGTCATGCTGCTGTACCACGGCTCGTGTTCGTCTCGCGTATTGCGGAGCTTGAGCGATGGCAGAACCGATTCGCAGATGCAGGCTATACCGTCGAGACGGTCCATGCCGCGGATTCAGAACGAGTCGAGAAGGTCCGACGCTTTCGACAATCGACAGGAATCTTACTGACAACGACGATTCTAGAGCGGGGTGTGACGATCGAAAACGTCCAGGTTGCGATTCTTGATGCCGATCACGGATTCAGTACGGCAGCCTTGATTCAAATCAGCGGACGTGTCGGACGATCGTCGGCGTATCCGGATGGTGACATTTTATTTTGCGCGAATGACCGAAGTGATGCGATGTATGAAGCGATCCATCACATTAAAAAAGCGAATGCCGTGCAACCATGAATCGATGTTTATTCTGTCAAGAGGTCTATCTACCTAGTTGGGAACTCGGAAATCTCTGGACTAGGCAAGTGACCTGTCCGACCTGTAAAATAAAGTTTGTAAAAAGAGGGGAATGCGTCGATTGTGGAAAGCCGGGTTCGCCATGCTGTTCAGATTGTACGGCGTGGCGGCAACAAGGGCTGACGCTCCAGACGACACCTCTTTATCTGTACAATGAGGCAGCCAAGGAATTCATGCGTCGGTTCAAGTTTCTCGGAGATACTGCGTTGCTTGAGATGTTTACCGATGACTTGAAGAAGGTAAAAATCAAACAAGCTGTTCTTGTTCCGATACCGTTAAGCACCGAGCGTCTCGCAGACCGTCGTTTCAATCAAGCGGAGTTGATCGCACGCCAGATGCGTGGGAAAATCGCGCCGTATTTGAGTCGTTTGGAGGGTCCTGCCCAAAGTAAGGCAGGACGACAGGCTCGGCTTGCGCGAAGTAATCCGTTTTGCGTGACAAATGACGTCAAAGGGAAGAACATCGTGCTCGTCGATGACGTCTACACGACAGGTGTGACTCTTCGGCAGGCAATGTTTCGACTGAAGGAGGCAGGCGCAAAAGAAATTTCTGCTGTAACTTTATTTCGAAGTGTTTAAGAAAGCGACAATCCTGCCGATACTCTGTATGAGGTGAAAGAAATGGATGTCATCAATTGTAAATCTTGCGGAAAGTTAGTCGTGCGTCAATCTTCAGAACTGTGTATTGATTGCATACGAAAGGATCATACGGATTTTGAGAAGGTGCGCGAATTTCTGCGAGAACGACGAAAAATCCGGACTTCACCTAAAGATGTCGAGATCGGAACGGGTGTCAGTCGAGATACCGTCTTCCGTTACATCAAGGAAGGGCGCTTATTGATCTCCGAGATTTCCCAAATGGAAATCATGTGTGAGAATTGCGGGAAGCCCTCCCGTGAAGGCACGATTTGTGCCGCATGTCGTGATCGTTTACGACGTGACCTCGCCCAGGCGATGCTTGACTCTTCTGACTCTTCGAAACCAAGGACGTATCGGACTTGAACTAAGAATCTTGTAGTCTAGAAAGCAGGTGTTCACATGCGAATTGATTCTACGAAATGGGTGAACATGCCCAAAACGTACGAAAGAACTCAATCAGTAGAAGGAACAAAAAACCAACGCACGAACCGTCCGGACGAAGTCAGTATCTCAACAGAAGCGCGCGCGCGTTTTAATGAGACACAGACGTCACGGACTGAAAAGATTGAATCCCTCAAGCAGGCGATCCAGGATGGAACCTATAAACCGGACGCGAAAAAAATCGCGGAACGTTTCTTGAACCTGTAAGCGGAACATCGTAGAAAATGGAGGCGACTCGGGGCACGGATGCGCGGGTCGTTTTTTATATGAATGGAACCTTTTTAATTCGGAAGGAGAAACCGAATGCAACTCATCAATCAACTCAACGAGGCGCACGCTCAATTGCTCGCGCTCGCAGAAGAAAAGAAGCACGTCTTGATCGCAAACGACATGCGTCGCTTGTCTGAAATCGTCAAGGAAGAACCGGTACATATCAAGCGGATTGAAGCATTAGAGCAAGAGCGACTTGCACTGATGGGTAGCGTGACGATGACCGAATGGATCGAGACGCACCCGGAAGATATCGACTCACTCCGGACATTGTTGCAGGCGATCGGTCAGTTGCGGCAGCTGAATGCACTGAACGCAGAGTTGCTCGAGCAATCGTTGCACTATTTGGATTGGCATCTTCAACTCTTGATTCCAGAAGCAGACGACTTCACATATGGGCAGTCCGCACTGAACCAGACACACTTTAACCGAAACGCGTAAGGAGGAATACGGATGGGATCGACTTTCATGGGGCTTGAGACAGGACGTCGGGCATTAACGACGAACCAGTGGGCCCTGCAATCGACTGGAAATAACATTGCGAACGCCGGTACGGAAGGATTCTCTCGTCAGCGTCTCGTCATGGGAACGACAGAACAGCTTTCGATATCGCTTGGATCTGGCCGAAATGGTCAAGTCGGAACGGGTGTCCGCGGAGAAATGATCGAGCGGATTCGTGACATCATGCTCGATAAGCAATACCGGGATGAAGTGACGAAGGTTTCCTATTACGGCACGAAGGAAGCGGCGTTCGGACGGATGGAAGATATCATCAATGAACCGTCGGATACGGGTCTTGCGAAAGCATTCGACGGGTTCTGGGAATCACTTCAGACCTTGTCGACGAACCCGCAGGACTCGGGTGCGCGCAGTGTCGTCCGGCAAAAAGCAGAGACACTCGCACAGACCTTCAACTACATGTCGAAGGCAATCAATCAAGTCAAATCAGACTTAAAAAGTGAAATCGATGTCTCGACGAAAAAAGTCAACGATCTCTTGCAAAAAATCCATAACATCAATACGGAAATCCATGTCGTCGAACCGCTCGGTACCTTGCCGAACGCGCTCTATGATGAACGTGATCGCTACTTTGATGAACTTGCTCAATATGTCGATTTCGAAAAAGTGACGGTAGACGCTCAGGCGATTGAAACAGGGAAGATGGGGAATGCGTTACGCAATGCAGAAGGACGTATTGACGTCAACATCAAGTTTCCGAATGGGGACAAGCTGCTTGCGGTCGACTCCGACTTACCGAAAGCAGGAACACTAACCTTCACGACGAACGATCAAGGACTATACACAGGCTTCAAATCGGAGACACAAACCTACACGTTCGATCAGTTAGGCGGTTTCTCAACAGGTCGTTTGACAGGATTGATCGAGATGTACGGGCAAGAACGAGACGGTCAAGCTGTCGGTGAATACGTCAAGATGGAGAGTCAACTCGATGAGATGGCGAAGACCTTCGCCGACGCGTTCAACGCCGCGCACGCGACGAACTTGAAAAAAGACGGGACAGCGGGATCGAATGCGTTCTTTGCTTCGACAAGTGGCGACATCACGGCAGCCACGATTTCTGTCGGTACGGACATCAAAGCGAGTCTCGATAACATCGCGACGTCGACGGACGGAAACATCGGTGACAGCCAAGGTGCGCTGAAACTGGCGAAGATGAAGACGGCAAGCATTACGTTCACGAAGTCGAACACGACGACGACGATCGGCTCGTTCTATCAAAACGTCATCGGCAACATGGCGGTCTCGACCGACCAAGTCGCGCGCCTCGGAAAAAGTGCCGCTGTCTTGATGGAGAGTGCGGACCAGCGGCGTATGTCGATGTCTGCCGTCTCGATCGATGAAGAGATGACGATGATGATTCAGTATCAACACGCTTATAATGCAGCAGCACGAAATATTACGACCGTCGATGAGATGATCGATAAAATCATCAACGGTATGGGACTCGTAGGACGGTGATGAATAGATGAGAGTAACACAAACGATGTTGACGAAAACGAATATCGGGCACTTATCCTCTAGCTACCAGCGCTTGAGCACGCTTCAAGAGCAATTGATCAGCGGGAAGAAAATTCAGCGTCCATCCGATGATCCGGTCGTCGCGATGCAGGGCGTGCGTTACCGGACGGAAGTACGAGAAGTCGAACAGTTTAAGAAAAATGCCAGTGAAGCAACGGGCTGGATGGACTTGACGGATTCGGCCCTTAACGAAGTCACGTCGGCGATGAGCCGGATTCGTGAGTTGACGACACAGGCGGCGACGGATACGTATGATGCGACACAGCGTAAAGCGATCCAGAGCGAGGTCGGTCAATTGATCGAACACATCGGGACGCTCGCGAATACGAAATACAATGAAAAAGGGATCTTCAACGGGACGAAGACGGATACGGAATTCGTCTCGATGGACGGATTGCGTGATTACTTAGCAAGTGCTTCAGGTCCTGTTGACGGTGTCTTCACGGATGGCGATCCGACGGGTAAGGAGACGGAGTCGATTCAATATGAAGTCTCTTCCGGTATCGAAGTCCAAGTCAACATCTCGCCGCTTAGCGTCTTTGGACCGGGAACGTTCCAAACGTTGAAAAAAGTCTACGATGCCTTAGGGACGAATGCTGACAATAATGGAGCTGCTTTATCCGGTATGTTGAAGGATATCGATGAGATGGTGAACGGCACGGTCGAGACGCGTGCGGATCTCGGGGCACGGGTTAACCGGATGGATTTGAACACGTCACGGCTCGAGGATCAGGAAATCATCGCAAAGACGGTCATGTCGGATAACGAAGACATCGAGGCGGAAAAAGTCATCATGGAACTGAAGTCGTACGAAACGTTACACCGAGCGGCTCTCAGCGCCGGAGCACGTATCATTCAACCGACGTTACTCGATTTCCTACGATAAGGGGTGAAGGCAGATGAATCTTCCACATCTTGAAATGCGTCAGACGGCAGCACGAATCGGGATGAATATCACACGTCCGCAAATCGAGCAGAAGCAGACACCTGCCTCCCTTTCGATTGAACAGCCCCGCGGGGAACTGTCGATTGAAACCGTCGCGGCACGTCTTGAGATCGATTCGACACAAGCCTGGATCGAGATGGGGCGTGTTCCTGCGCTCGAGTCCGTTCGGCAGTACGCTGCCTACGGTCGACAAAAGGGACAGGAAGCGGTCGCGCAGAGAGCATCGGAAGGGGATCAACTGATGCGGATCGAGCAGGGCGGGGGAACGGTCGCGCGGATTGCAAGAGCTAACGACACACCGCCTGCCGAAGTGACGACACTCGGATTCATCCCGCGGAGTCTCGATCGGGTCAAGACGACCTTTACACCGGCGGAAGTCCGATTGAGCTACACCGCGAATCGTCCGAAGATCGATGTCGAAACGCATCAACCGGAGCTGACCGTAAAAGACGGACAGGTCGAGATTTTCTTACAAGAACAAAATCAATTGAATATGTGGCCGGTTGGTGGCATATTCGACGGGGAAGGATAACGACATGCAAATCGAAACCGATTTTTTTGGAACTATCACGATTGACGAGACGGAAATCATTACTTTCGCGTCCGAATTACCAGGTTTTCCGGACGCAAAGCGCTTCATCCTGCTCCCGTTCGGAGAGGGCGTACCGTTTTGGTCGTTTCAATCGATTGATCAGCCGGAGTGTGCGTTCGTCGTGACGAACCCGTTCTGGATTGATCCGGAATACGTCTTCGAGTTACCGGACGCAGCAAAAGAGCAGCTCGGGATTGAGGATACAGCGCAAGTCGCTGTCTATACGACGGTCACGTTGCGAGATCCGTTCACGACGTCGACGACGAACTTACGGGCACCCTTCGTCATGGAGACGAAACAACGACTCGCGAAACAAATCATCTTAGACGATACATATACGAATCGTCATCTGATCGGCAGCTTGACGGAAGTAGGTGGTCGCTGATGCTCGTACTCAAACGAAAGACGGGAGAAGCGATTCAAATCGGTGACGACATTGAACTGACGATTCTTGCGATTGAAGGCGATCAAATCAAGCTCGGTATCAAGGCACCGCGACAGGTCGATATCCACCGGAAGGAAGTTTACTTGTCGATCCAAGAAGAGAACACGGAAGCCTCCCGTAGCACAGGGTTGATCGGACAACTCTTGAAACAACAGGAAAAATGATTCCATTTGAATGTCATTGGAACGTATTTTTCTTGTGAACGATACGCTTCAAACGAGGATGAAAAGACTCCCTTTGCCTGAATCTAGCGCAAAGGGAGTCTTTCTTATCATGAAACGAATGCTGAAACGCGTTGAATCGTGTATAGTAATGGAGAGAAAAGAAACCTTTTGAGCCAAAGAGGGAGTTGTCAGGAATGAATGAGACGAAGCAGCTGAAAAAAGACGCGAACCGAGTATTGAAAGCGACGAGTCGCACCTTCTATATCCCGATTAGTCGACTATCGCAAGACTTACAGGAAGCGGTCGGTGCTGCTTATCTATGCATGCGCGCCATCGATGAGATTGAAGACCATGAGGACTTGGCGACGGACGTCAAGACGATGTTGCTCCGGGAGACAGCATTGTTGATGCGGGGCACATTTTCCGCTACCGCCTATCTTGAGTTGATTGCGCCGTATACGGCACACCTACCAGAAGTGACCCTTCGTCTACCGGAGTGGATCGCCTATTGTCCGGCTGCGATTCGTCCGAAAGTGCTCGATTCGACGGCTGAGATGGCAGAAGGCATGGCGGTCTGGGCTGAGCGTGACTGGACGGTTGAGACGGAAGCGGATCTTGATGAGTACACATACTATGTCGCGGGACTTGTCGGTGTCATGTTATCCGACATCTGGTACTGGAAGGCTGGTATCGTCACCGATAAACAGCAAGCGATCGGATTCGGTCGTGGTTTGCAAGCCGTCAACATCCTTCGTAACCAACAGGAAGATGCGGAGCGTGGTGTCGGCTACTTCCCACCTGGTTGGACGACGGATACGATGTTCGCCTATGCGCGTGAGAATCTCGCGGAAGCCGATGCGTACCTTGCGTCCATCCCGAAGGAGACGACGATTTATGAATTCTGTCACATTCCACTTGCACTCGCACATGGAACGCTGGATGCCCTTGCAAAAGGGAAAGAAAAACTAAGTCGTCCAGAAGTCTTGAAGATCGTCGGCGCTGCCGTACTAAAACGATAAGCATAAACGAACAGCCGCCCGGTTCCGTCAAGGAAGTGGGCGGCTGTTTTTAACGTAATAGATAAAATGCGAGTCCAATCAAGTCAGAACCCGTCCAAATCAAAGCGATCGTCCGTCCATAGGGCAAACGATAGCCGGCGCGACGGGAGACGAATAGTCCGATCGTCATTACCGTCAACGCGACGAACCAGGTCAAGAATATAGATAGCTGTTGCATGTGTCTCTCCTTCCATCAATGCAAGTCAGACAAATAGGTCAACACTTTATCTTCATACGCCTTCCGGTCATGCGCGTATGACTGGACGTGTCCGCCGTTTTCCGTCACGTAGAGTTCCGAGCGCGGTGCAGCTTTTTGGATTTTCATGCTTTCCGTGACGGGAATCGCATCATCATCCTTCCCGTGAATCAACAGAATCGGGTACTCGATGCGCCGGACCGTTTCGACCGGTTTGACTCGTTCTGGATTAAGACCTGTCAACGGTGGCGTGATCTCAAGGATGATCGGTGTGAACGGGAAGTTCGGTAACCCGCTCCAGACGGGCAGGTTCGTTGCGAGATAATTCTCTAAGTCGCTGAACGGGCTATCGGCGATGACACCGACGACATCCGCTTTCGGTGCCGTTACGAGTGATGTCGCTGCGCCCATCGAGATACCATAGAGGACGACCGGTTTTGAAGAACGTGACTTCGCGTAACGAACAGCTGTCAGTAGATCATCTTGTTCCTTGGCACCGACCGTAACGCGTTTCCCGTCCGATTCACCCGATCCTCGGAAATCGAACGTCAAGACGTTGTATCCGGCATCGTGAAACTTCTTAAATAGCGGGAAGACAGGAACATCATCTTGTTCCCGGTTCTTGCCATAGCCGTGAGCGAAAACGATCGTCAACTTCGCATCTTCGCTTGGCATCCACCAGCCAGACAAACGTGTCCGGTCTTTATAAGAACGGAAGGTGACATCTTCATAGTCAAGTCCTTCTGCTTTTTTGGGTGTCGTCGTCAAGGCTTCGCGTTCCGGTTGCGTCAACGATGATCCGACATAACCGGAAATCCCGATGACAACGATGACAGCGAGCGTCACGATGACGATCACGCCGCCGATGATTTTCTTACGATGTTTTTTCCACACCCGCGTTCCTTCCCTTCGTTCGGTTAATGGATATCTTTTTTCTTGAAGCGACCGCCATGGACATCATGGATGTTGCCGATCGCGATAAAGGCTTGTTCATCGAAGTCACGAACGATGTCCTTCAGTTTAGATTCTTCGAGCCGGCTGATGACACAAAAAATGACTTTTTTGCCGTCACCGGTAAAGGCACCTTCCCCGTTTAAGTACGTCATGCTTCGACCAAGTCGGTCCATGATCGCAAGACCGATCTCTTCGTAATTCTCCGAAATGATCCAGACACTCTTCGATTGATCGAGTCCGTCGATGACGACGTCAATCGTCTTGAAGGCGACGAAATAGGTGATCAACGAGTACATCGCTCGGTCCCAACCGAAAACAAATCCAGCAGCACCGAGAATGAAGACGTTGAAGAACATGACGATCTCACCGACTGAAAACGGTGTCGAGCGGCTGAAAGAGACAGCAAGAATCTCAGTTCCGTCGAGTGATCCACTCGAACGGATGACGATCCCGACGCCGATTCCGAGAATCAAGCCACCGAATACGGTCGCGAGCAGATCAACACTCGTCAATGGACCGATGTGTTCGAGGAGTTTCGTTGCGATCGCCATGACGAAGATCGCATATAACGTTGACAGGGCAAACGTCTTTCCAATCTGCTTATAGCCGAAAAAGATGAACGGGATGTTCAAGAAGAACAGCCACAAAGCGAGCGTCGTATCCGTCACCTTTGAGCCGATGATCGAGATTCCGACGATCCCGCCATCGATGATGTTATTGGGAACAAGGAATCCTTTCAGTCCAAGCGCGAAGATGACGGCGCCGATCGTCAGCATCAGTAATCGTCGAAAAAGCTGAACTTTCGTAGAGCGGCGATGATGTTTCGTAGGTAGTGGTGACTGCATGCCATTACTCCCTTCCATAGTAAAACGCTTTAGGATTACTATAACAAAAAAGCACGAAGACGTGTGTGAACGTCTTCGTGGAGAGGTCAAGGGCGATAACGTAACGACTGGAAGAAACGCATGATCTGTTCTGCTTCGATCGGATTCGTATATTCACCGATGTATTGATGATCTTGTTGTCCGGTGATCGTCACTGTGCAGGAGACGAGTTGAACGTCTTCACTCAAGCGAATCTCAAACGTTGCGTCCGACAACGGTAACAACGTCTTTGACGAAAAATAGAGTGCCCGCGTACTCGTTTGATGCGCTTCAATGTCTGAGAAGGGCAGTTCGAACGACTGGGCATGATGTGTCAGCATGCGAACTTTCCCAGAGACGGAAAAACGGGGAACGGTATCGCTCGACAAGGAACAGGCTTCGATTGGATACAAAATCTCCCGCAGGAGGAACGATACCATGACATCCGCTGGAACCGGGCGACTGAATAGATATCCTTGGATACTCGGACAATTGAGCGTCCGGAACGTATCGAGCTGACGGAGCGTCTCGATGCCTTCGGCGACGACGGTCAGATTGAACTCACCTGCCATGTAGAGAATGCTTTTGACGATCGCTTGGGCTTTGGCGTCATCCGTGATGTGGGTCGCGAACTGCCGATCAATCTTGATGACGTCGATCAGATAGCGCTGCAGGTAGACCATTGAGGAATAGCCTTTCCCGAAGTCGTCGAGTGCGATCCGAACACCGATCCGGCTGACGTATTCGAGTGTCCGACTCGTCATCGGATCATCCATGATTAAAGCCGCTTCCGTGATCTCAAGTTCGAGTAACTCAGGCGCGAGATCGTACGTCGACAGCATCCGCTCGATATGGTGTTCGAAGCCAGGGATCAAGAAGCGTTTCGGTGAGACGTTGACGGAAATTGGAACAAGCTCTGCTCCGGTCGCCTTCCAGTCTTGCATCGAACGGCACGCCGTCTCGACGACCCAGTCTCCGATTGCGACATGTAAGGCACTCTCTTCGGCAAGCGGAATGAAATCGTTCGGTGGAATCCGTCCCCATTCCGGGTGTTGCCAGCGAATCAGTGCTTCTAAACCGACAATCTTTCCTGTCCAGCTGTCGACTTTTGGCTGATATTCGAGGAACAGTTGATCACGTTCGATCGCGTAATGTAAGTCCTGCTCGAGCCGGTAGCGCCGGTAATAATCGATATCGAGATTCGATGCGTAGTGGTGTATCGCACTGTGATTTTCACGACGCGATCGTCGTAAGGCGGTATAGGAATGCTTTAACAATTCGACGGCGTCCGTACTGTCTTCCGGATAGCGACTGACCCCAACGGAAATACGTGCGAACAAGGCGTATGGTTCGATTGAGATCGGTGTTTCCGATAGATCGAGTAGTGCCTCGGCGCATGCCGTCACGTCCTGTTTATCGCTTGTCGGTACGAGCAAGGCATACTCATCACCACCAAGATGTCCGAGAAACGTTCCATCTGACTTTGTTTGTTGTAATAAGGCAGCCGTTCCTTGTAGCCACTGATCACCGGAGCCGTGTCCGAAGGCACTATTGATCTCAGCAATCCGGTTGAAGGAGACGGTGAGGACGAAGAAGGGGTGGTCCTTCTGTTGCCACACATCGATCGTCTCAATCAGTGCTTGCCGGTTCGGCAGATGCGTCACAGCGTCACGTAAAGCGAGCTGTCGCAATCGTTCCTCGTACGCTTTTTGAAGCGTGATATCATGCATGATGCTGTTCGTATAGGCAATCGTACCGTCCAGTTGGAAGACAGGGATTTGTTGGTCCTCAATCCATTTGACGCGACCATCCGGGAAGTGAAGGCGGTACTGAATCGTATCAGCTTGACCGTCCACCAATCGTCCGATGAATTGTTTCATTGCAGCATGATCGCGGGCGTCTAATCGTTTGAACAACCACTCACGACTAAAGATTAAATCTTGCGGCAATTCTTCAAAGATATGGAGGAATCCTTGCGAATGAAACAGGATCCGACCCGAGAATAAGTCGATTTGTGAAATCGCGGCGTTGACGGATTCATAGATTTCACGTGCCTGCGCCCGTTCCGTAACGAGTTGCCGGCGTGCCTCGTCGACTTCCGATAAGTCATAGAGGACGACCGATAGATGATCCGGATGATGGGGACGATGGAAGGCTTTCAAGCGCAACAGCTGATAGGTATCGTCAGCGGTTAGCAGGGAGACTTCCATTTCAAAACGTTCCTTTTCACCTGCAATCAAACGTTCCATCTCGAACCGGAGTGGATCGAAGTCGCGAGGATGAATCCGACTGAATAATTGTGCTTGATCGAGCGTCGTTGCATCGGTTTCCGACAACCCTAAAAAATGGAGGAGTGCGGGGGAGAACTCGATCATTTGTGTGTGGATATCAAAGTGGAAGATGACGAGTTCCGGAATCTGTTCCGTCAGTTCAAGTTGAGAGCGAATGGACGAGACATCTTCTTCGAGTTGTTTCTCACGTGTAATATCACGTGCGATCCCGTAAACGCCGATGACTTGTTCGTCTTGTTCGATCGGCATGTTCGTAATTTTTAACGTAACCCGGTGTTGATCGGCATGGAGTCCTTGTGCCGTATAATGAACGGTCTCACCATGTAGCGCACGATTGAAAAAGGATGTCACCGCTTCGACTTGATCAGGTGGATTGAAGACGGCAAAGTGCTCATAGAGCGTCTCAGCGGAATAGCCGAGCATGTCCCGTAACTGTTCGTTGAAATAGATGATCGTGCCAGAGACATCAAATAAAAAAATTGCATCTGTCTGTTGTTGAAAGAAGGCTTCCGCCGTTTCCGGACGGGATACTTCAAGTCCACCGATATAGAGTGGGGCTGTGTCGGATTGACGAATCCGATTCATCGCTTCATGAAAAGCCATCCACGTCACCTCCTTACGATACTAACGTTCTCTCTACTAGTATCGGGTGTAGGAAATGGAATTTGCAACATTCGTTCAAGGAATAGACTTATTTTTCAAAAAAGTGAACCAGTATATGAAATTCATGATTAAAAGACAATTGTCCTAACGTGAACAAAAAAAGCCGAAGCTCTGATGAAAGAGCCTCGGTCTAATCTTTAAATCGCTAAATCGACGGATGTAGCACTCGCATTCGGATCCGCATCCGGTCCTTGATCCGGTGCGCCCGGCATGTCACCATCCGGACCAGGTCCGTGTCCTCGACCATCGCGTTCTGGTCCTTTTTTCAAATCAGCGTAGCTTGAAACCGCATCCGCTCGTGACTGGATGTGTTCCTTGATCTGTTTCGCTTGTTTTTCTGTCAGCTTGCCATCTTTGACTTGTTGATCGACGGCAGCGTTTTGCGCTGTTAGGACAGCTTTCTCGAAATCCGCGTAAGCAATCTTGTTCGCTTCCGCGAATTCAGGCAATGCTTGATCCGCTGCTTTGAATTTCGCTTCATCGAGTCCAAGTGCTTTTAGAATCGCTGATGTCGCGTCGCCGAAGACACCACCTGGTCCATGGTCACCGCGCTTATCGTGTTCATCGCGATCCGGAAGATCATCATAGCTCTTCGCGTCCTTGTATTCCTCTGTCAGACGAGACTTGATTTCTGTTGCTTGTTTTTTCGTCATCTTCCCGTCTTTGACGAGTTGATTGAGTTCACTCGTCTGAGCTGCAAGCAACGCTTTTTTGTAGTCAGCGAACTTAATCGATTGTGCCTTCGCATAAGCAGCGAGCGATTGATTCGCGGCATCGAATTTTGACTGACTCAGTCCGAGTGCCTTCAAGACGTCAGCGATCAACGATTCGTTGAAGAAGCCGGGTCCGCCGTGACGACCGATCGGCATTTTGTCTTTGAGTTCATCGTAGCTCTTGACGCCACTGAACCGTTCCGTTTGACGCTTCAACATATCGTCTGCTTGCGATTGTGTTAAGTCGCCTGATTTAACGAGACTTGCGAGCTGTTCCTTCGCTGCTGCGAGTTCTGCCTTTTTATAATCAGCGAACGAGATGCCTTTTGCTTTCGCGAGATCGGCGATTGATTGCCCTTTCTCCCGGGCAACATCTGCCTCAGCTTGTGTCAGATTCAATTTTTTCAAGAGTAACGTCATGTCGTGTTTTTTCATACCTTCGAAGTGGTGTCCGTGTTTCGCTTGTTTTGTCGTGCTTGAGTCATCGTTCGTCGCAGCGTATGCTGATGCGCCTCCGACGGTTAATGCGCTAATTGTCAATGCAGTGATCCATTGTTTTTTGAATGTCATGGGATGATCACTCCTTTCACCTTTTATGGTAGAGGGTCACGAAAGAGAAGTTGTGAGGAAGTTGCAAAGAAACTGCGAAGAAAGGAAAATCTGGATAAAAAGGCGCTACACTAGGAGTGGAGGGATGACCATGAATGTACTATTGATTGAAGATGAACAAAAATTAGCGCAGGTGACGGCACGCTTCCTGCGTCACCATGCGTATGAGGTAACGATTGCTGGTTCGTTAGCGGAGGCGAAACAATGTCTGACGGCAGCGTTCGATGCTGTCTTAATCGACGTCCGCTTGCCGGACGGTGACGGTTGGTCGCTCGTACCAAGTATCAAATCACAAGTCCAGCCGCCGGTCGTCTTCATGATGACATCGCGCGGGGAGGCGGATGACCGTGTCTTCGGACTCGAACTCGGTGCCGATGATTATCTCGTCAAACCGGTCGTCCTGAAAGAGTTGACGATCCGGCTCGAACGGGCATTGAAAGTCCGTCCGGTCGCTCGCCATGCGTTCGGTGACTTGACGATCGACGAGAAGGGACGCCAAGTCAAAACAGGTGAGCGGGCAGTCAGTCTCGCGAAGATGGAATTCGAACTATTGCTTTACTTTATCGAACATCTCGGGGAAGCACTGAGCCGGGATCAGATTCTTGATGACGTCTGGGGGTACGCATTCGGAGGCGATACCCGGACCGTCGACACGCACGTCAAACAATTGCGCGATAAGCTACCCGTCATTAAACAACAATTGAAGACGGTGCACCGGGTCGGCTATCGATTGGAGGCGATCGAATGAAACAACGTCCTTTGATCCGAAAATTCTTATACGCCGTCATCGGTCCCTTGCTGGTGATGGGCGTCCTCAGTTTCGTCTTGACGGCGTTCCTCGTCAATCGGTTCGCGGAAGGCGAACGGTACGATCAACTCGCGCGGGAAGCGAACATCATCAAACAGGCGATTGAAGCCGACACGCCAATTCCGCGTGACATTCAAGGTTTTTTGACGACCGATGGATTAACGCAACGGATCGGTGCGCGTGGACCAGCGGGACGGTTACCACTTTTAGATGGGCTGAAGAAAAAAGACGTCATCGAAGTGCAAGGCGAACGGTTGCTGACATATCAGCTGACCGTTGACGGAACGCGGATCACGACGGTCCGGCAAGCGCCATTAGCAAGTAGCGCCCTCGACGGTGTTTACATCGCGATCGGACTCGCGTTACTCGTGACGTTGCTGCTCGCATCACTGCTTGCTTACTACATGGGACGACACTTGACACGACCGATCGTGACGCTCCGGTCCGTCGCCCAAAAGATTGGTGCGGGCGAGACAGACGTCGTCCTGCCGGCACGACCGAAGGATGAAGTCGGGGAGTTGATTGAAGCCGTCGATGAGATGCAGACACAACTCAAACAAAAGGATCATCTGCAAAAGACGTTCATCGCCGGTATCACCCATGACTTGCGGACGCCGCTCGCAATCATTCGAAACGAGACCGAGGCGCTCGCGGCAGGTGTCATTCCCGTCGCCGAACTGCCCGACGTGACGACGAGCATCATCGAGGAGACGGATCGACTCGGTCATCTGATTGACGAGACGTTACTTTATTCGAAGCTTGCCGGTGGACGGATGCCGCTTGAAAAGACGGATGTGGCACTCGATGAACTCGTGCTTGGGACAGTTGAACGTCTGCGTGGAACGTTCATACAGGCAGGACTGACGCTGGCGATGGAGCTACAACCGATGAGGCAATCCCTTGATCCACGGATGTTCGAACGTGTCCTGATCAATTTCTTGATGAACGCCCGCTTTGCTTCACCCGTCGGTGGAACGGTCACCGTTCGTTTAACGCATGACGAATTGACGGTCGAGGATGAAGGAGCGGGAGTCCGAACAGAAGACCGGGCGACGATCTGGGACGTCTACGTCAAACAAGAAGGCAGTGCCGGGCATGGACTCGGTCTTGCGATCAGTCGGATGATTCTCGATAGTCATCAATTCGACTATGGTGTTCGCGACCGAAGTGGTGGGGGAGCGGTGTTCTACGTTCGATTTTGATGGGATAGAATGGTAGGGGATTCTGACGAACGATTCCGTCATCCTTGCTTTCCACAGGCGGGAGTAAGCCGCGGCATCTTGCACTCCGTACCATCTGCCGGGTCTTACTAGTCCCTGACGAAAGTGCTATTGGCACTTTCTTTTCCTGTAGGAGTCGCGGATGAGCTACTTCGTTCTGAAATAGGGACACGAAAAAGGAGAACAGTTTCCGTATCACACAGAAACTGTTCTCCTATTAATGTTGGTAGAAGTTAAAGATCATTCGCCTTCGTTCGCATGAACAAGACTTGGTTTGACGAGGGTGTAGAACTCATCGCTCATTCCGACACGGCTACCCATCTGGCAAGCGAGTTCGAGTGTTTCCTTATAGAAGTTCGCGACAAGATCATGGTTCTTGATGTGCTCATCTTGCATCGCCTTTTTGACCCCGAGGACGACCTTGTCAATTTGCTCATCAGCATCATTACGGACCGGCACGACGTTTTCTGGAAGATCGACTTCCTTATCGTGTCCATTGAAGCGGAACGATGCCCCGAATCCGAGGTGCTCGAGGAAGAAGTGCGGTAACAGTTTACTAGCGAAGAACTGATGCCATTCCGTCTCTTTCATTGCTTCCATGTCACGCTTGAACGACGTCGTTGCGAGTGCGTAACGATCGTGTGTATCCTTCATGAACTTCTCGAGGATCGGAACCTGCATTGCAAACGCATTCTTGAGCAAGTTATCGAGCTGTTCTTGCGTTAATTGTTCTTGTTCAGTCATCGCTTTAACCCCATTTCGTTTCGTTATCCCTATCGTAAGAAATTTAGACAATTCCGTCAAATCTTTTTCGAGAATAGAGTTTACCTATTTCACAAAAGGGAATCCATTACTATCAATCATTTTAGGGGGAGTCAGCATGAAACGAATCGCAATGACAGGAGTCTTACTCGGAGCATGTCTGACTCCGGTGACCGGCTTTGCTGCAAGTAACGTGACATATAGCAAAGGAGTCGTCGCGAACAAGACGTTCGGCTATACGGTCAAGACGACGGACGCGTTGAAAAAGGCGATCCAGCAAGACAAAGTCGAGCTCGTCAAGAACAAGACGGTCAAGTCAAAATACGGTGTCATCACGCGGAGCGGTACGTTCGCGTTGTATTATAAAGTCAAAGGAGCGGATCAGCTGCTCGTCAACTTGAACTACGAGCCGAAGAAGCTCTCGAAAAAACAGTTCGACCGTGAAATCGGATATGGTACATATCTCGGGACGAAAGGTAGCAAAACCTACTACTACGTCTTACCGACGGAAGCCGTCAAAGGGGCTGTCGGCAAAAAAGCGATCGAGAACTTGATCGTCAAGGACGTCCCGCAGATGATGAAGACATTCAAACTGCAATGAGCACTAGCTTTTGCTAGTGCTTCTTTTGTTCGTTCGGTATAGTTGAAAATGAGGTGAATGAATATGGAATGGAACGTCACAGACGTCAAACAAACAACAGATGTATTACAACTCGAAAAATGTGTCAACGATCACGATGGCATTGAATTAAAGGTCGCGGCGGATTGGGTCGGCGAGAACGATTTCGCAATCTATGATGGTGAGCAACTCGTCGGGTACTTACAAGCATTCGCGTACTTACCGACGGAGTGGGAATTGAACGTCTTCGTTGATCCGGATTATCGGAAACAAGGCATATTCACGGCACTCGTTGAAGCAGCACGAGCGCGGGCAACGGAAGCAGGCGTCGAAGCATTCACGTTCGTCATTGACGACGCAAGTCAGTCAGGTCAAGCTGTCCTCGAAGGATTAGGTGCTGAGTACCGGATGACCGAGTACAACATGATTTTGAAAAAGGCGCAGCTGTTCTTAAAAGCAGATCCGGATTTCGAATTACGCGAAGCGACAGCGGACGACCGCCCGTTCATCGTCGAGACGCTCGGCAAATCGTTTGGGAACACGGACGAAGAAGCAGAATCAATTTATCAAGCAATCGAATCCGACGACCGGATCACGTTCATCGGTGTCGCGAGCGGCAAACCGGTCGGTGTCATCCGTGCCTATCTCGCTTCCGATACACAAGCGAGCATCCATGCGTTTGCCGTCCGTCCGGAAGCACAAGGTAATGGTTACGGCAAAAAGATGCTGAAGCTGATGGTTCAAGCGTTGTTCCGGACAGGTCGGACACAACTCGAACTCGACGTCGAGACGGATAATGATCGTGCACTCGATCTCTACAAAGAGGCAGGATTCGTCGTCCATCGTGGCTATCAGTTCCACGTGTTGGCGGTTTAAAATAATGAGCGATTGACGGATATTCCAGTGCATGCTGGATGCTCAAGTTGCTCCACTCCTACAGGAAAAAGCGCATTTGCGCTGTTAGAGACAAACAAGACCCTGCTCTTCGCTTGAAACGAAAGAGTCGCGGCTTGTGTCTCGCCTGAGGAAGGGAGCAAGACTTGAGTACATTCGTCGATCGCTTTTTATTTGTTATTTTACAAACTAAACAAAAACGTTGGAACCTTTTCTGCGATCCGTCGTATACTAGACATATGGAAAAAAAGAGGAGGCGACGTCATGGAGAGTCGACAGGATTCATTGCGGACGTTGAAGTGGGTATCAGGTGGAATGGAAGCGGTGCTCGGGATTCCGCTCTTAGGTGGTTCGATCGTCATTTTCTCAGGTTATAATGCTCTGTGGTTGATGCTCGCGTTTCACATCGTCGTCGTCGTATTGACGGCACGCGCAGGAAATGTCTCAAAAGGGAACATCGTCGGAATCGTCGCATCAACAGTCGGTGTCATTCCAGTCGTCGGGATGTTCTTGCACATGGCAGCAGCGATCACGATTTTGGTCGATGCAGCACTCAGTAACCGCATCGTTACACGAACACATGTCAAACACGTCGAACCGATTCAACCACGACCGGTCCGTCGGGAACAAGAAAAACAAGAAGACCACCCGTTCTGAGTTTTTTTCGTTGACAGCGAAAAACAAGCCGTGTAAAGTAAACAACAAGTTAAGCCATATCAATTACATCGACGACGCGGAGTAAGTATCGTCAACACTGCCGACCAAGCGAGTCAGGAATGGTGAGAGCCTGACACGGTAAGCTGAACGAGAATGGACCGCTGAGAGCCTGTTGAACCTTCGATTAGACAGGACGGTTGCCCCCGTTACCGGGCTAGCTGGTTGTTGGACCAGCGACAAGTGGAGACGATTTTTCGTCTCAATCAGAGGTGGCACCGCGCGGATACAGGCGTCCTCTATGCATTAGCTGTTAGCTATGCGTAGAGGACGCCTTTTGTTGTACGTCAAATGCCGAATCATCCAACGCTCATCATATTTCTCAGGAGGCACTACACATGAAAAAAACATTGATCGCAGCGGCGAGCACGGCAGTTTTACTCGCAGGATGTGCAACGACAGAACCAGCAGAAGATAAAAAAGCGGATAAGAAGGTCCTGCATACGATGGAAAGTTACGATCTCCTGTCGGTCGATCCGGCAGATGCCATCACGTCAAACATCTTCAACCAAATCTACGAAGGACTCTATCGCTTCGATGAGAAGAATGAACTCGTTCCGGCGGCAGCAAAATCACATAACGTGTCAGAGGACGGGAAGGTCTATACGTTCAAGCTTGACCCGAATGCAAAATGGTCAGACGGAAAACCTGTCACAGCGGAGAACTTCCGTTATGCGTTCGAACGTGTCGTAAAAACGAACTCACCGTTTGCTTACTTGCTTGAGCCGGTCGAAAAAACGACGGCAGTCGACAATGAGACACTCCAGATCGAATTGAAACGTCCGACGCCGTACTTCCTCAGCATGACGACGTTCGGCACCTATATGCCGGTCCGCGAAGATATCGTCAAAGCAGAAGGCGACCAGTTCGGAACAGATCCAAAGACGAACGTCTACAACGGACCATTCACGTTTAAGAAATATCAAGCCGAGCAAGGTTATACGCTCGCGAAGAACGCTGAGTATGCAGACCGGAAGAATGTCAAAATCGACGAAGTCGACGTCAAAATCATCAAGGATCCGATGCTTGCGATCAACTTGTTCGAATCCGGTGAACTTGATGTCGTACCACTCAACTCGGAGAACGTCGTCACGTACAAGGATCAAAAAGAGTACAACACTTTCAGCGATTCGCGGATGTTCTTCATCCGGATGAACGAAAAAACGGATGCTTTGAAGGATAAGAAAACACGCCAAGCAATCGACGCAGCGTACGATAAAAAAGCGATGACGGAAACGTTGCTTGGAAACGGATCACTCCCTGCGGACTACATCGTACCGCAAGAACTTGATCCGAAATACGATAGTGCGCGTCAAATCGAATCGTCGTACGATGTTACGGCAGCAAACAAAGTGCTGGCGAAGCAAAACCTTGAGCTGACGATGTTGATTGAAGATGACGATGTCTCAAAAAAAATCGGCGAGTACATCCAAGGCGCATTGAAGAAACAGAACGTCGACGTCAAACTGTTGTCACTACCGAAGAAAGAACGTCTCGCCCGTGAAGGACGAGGGGATTACGATTTGTCACTCGCGAGCTGGGCGCCGGACTATCAGGATGCGACGACATACCTGAACTTGTTCACGACAGGTAACCCGTTCAACATGATGGATTACTCGAATAAACAGTATGACCGTCTTTTGAAACAGGCTGAAAGTGAACTCGATCAAGACAAACGTCTCGCGTTACTCAGTAAAGCGGAAAGTGTGTTGCTCGACGATCAAGCGATCTCACCTGTCTACCAACGGAAGAATGCTTTCCTGCAAAACACAGAAGTCACACATCTTGCCCGCCACAATGTCGGAACGGATATCTCATATAAGTATGTCGAGATTGAGCGGAAATAATAGTACGGTAACGAGTGATGGATGAAGCGGTCCATCACTCTTTTTGATGTATTTTTGTCAGTTCACTGGGAATCGTTTTTGAAAATCGGGTCAACTGACTTAAAACGGTTACAAAAGAAACCGATAGAGAGGACGGTGAAAGAAGATACAGGAAAGGGAGTTTCGGTTATGCGTAAATTACGAAGCAACTTGAAGGTACGGTTATTCTTTTGGGTCTTAGCTATCTCAGTCATCACGAGTGGTATCTCAGCCCAGCTTGTGCTTTATCTCCACCGTGGACTTGATGTCGCGGATACGAACGCGATTTGGATTGGAGCAGGGATCGGTTTACTGTTATCGCTGATTGGAACGTCGTTGACGCAATTAATCCTACGTCAACCGATCAAAGCGATCGAAAAAGCAACAGAAACGGCACGCGAAGTCGCGAACGGCAACTTCAACGTCGATTTCGAGGAAGCGAAACGCGGCGATGAAGTCGACCAACTAATGCACGAACTCGAAGTCATGGTCTTACATATCCGCAAACAGGCGACGCAGATGGGCAGTTCAAGCGATAAGCTGACAGCGTCCGCGCAAGAAATCGCAGCAGCAGTTCAAGAAGGCAATGCGTCCGGTGAAAGCATCCGTTCAGCGATGGCAGAGTTATCCGCAAAGATGAACGAAAACGTCGATCAAGCCTACTTGTCGATGGATGCGCTCGGTGCCGTCAAACGGACGATGGATGAAGTTGCAAAAGAGATGAACGAAGCATTGAAATCAGCGACAGTCATGCAGACGGAAGCCCAAAACGGGAAGACACTCGCAACAGATTCCGTCGAAGCGATGCATATGATTTCGAAGAAGATGGAACAGTCAGCGACACTCAATGGTCGTTTGACGGACATGACAGGCGAAATCTCACGGATCACGGATGTCATTAGTGATATCTCAGCACAGACGAACTTGCTCAGTTTGAATGCATCGATTGAAGCGGCACGAGCAGGAGAAGCAGGACGTGGATTTGCCGTCGTCGCAGCAGAAGTCAAGAAGCTCGCGGAACAGACAGCGACATCCGCAAAAGAAATCACTGATTTGATTTCTGGTGTTAAACGTCTTGTTAATGATACGGCGAACGCGATGACCGATGTTCAAAGTGAAGTCGCGACAGGTGTTGGACTTGTTGAACAAGCAGGATCGTCATTCGAAGAGATTCATCATTCGACAGAAAATGTCTACTCACGTGTGAAATCGGTTGACCAGCTTGTCGTCAAATCGGATCAAGAGATTGACCAAGTCGGCTTAACGACTGCGAACATCCTTGCAATGGTTGAGGAAGCATCAAAACACGCAGAGCAAGTCTTGCAGGCATCAAGCCATCAAGCGGCTTCGCTCAGTGAAGTTAATGGCGCGATGGAAGAACTAGTTGCGGTAGCGGAGCAATTACAGGAAGAGACAGGCGCAACACGTCTTTGAGTAATGAGCAATCGTACATCCTAAAACAGGATGTACGATTTTTTTTGGATTTTTTTGAAAAAAGCATTAAACATTTGGGGAGAACGACGATATATAGAGTGGAAGCAGTCATCGACTAATTCTACCGTGTCGCCCTTGGGCCGGCCAGGGGGCACATCTCGGAGAAGATGGATCTTCAAAGAGACAAAAAATTGATCCTATGGAGGGAAATTACAATGATTATCAATCACAACATTACAGCACTTAACACGCACAACAAGTTGTCTGCAGCTTCTGCAGCACAAAGCAAGTCAATGGAGAAACTCGCTTCAGGTCTTCGCATCAACAAAGCGGGCGACGATGCAGCAGGTCTTTCAATTTCTGAAAAAATGCGTGCTCAAGTTCGTGGACTTGATCAAGCCTCACGAAATGCACAAGATGGTATTTCAATGATTCAAACAGCTGAAGGAGCTTTAAATGAAGTACACGCAATTTCTCAACGTATGCGTGAGTTAGCGGTTCAAGGTGCTAACGAAACAAATAATAGCGATGATAAAGGCGCGATTCTAGATGAATTAGAACAGTTAGAAACTGAAATCAATCGTGTTTCTAAAACTACAGCATTCAACGATAAAAAATTATTGAATGGTGATCTATCCGCTAAGTTAGATTCAACTTCTGAATTAAAAGTAGGTACTGCAGCAGGTGCGGGTTCTGTAATTTCTGCAATTGATGTATCTGGAGCTTTAGCTAATCGTGACTATCAGTTTTCATACGATGATACGACTGATAAGTTAACGTTAACAAGAAGTGGAGATAACGTTGCTCAAACTATTACGTTACCTGCTACTGCTGGCGACTCTAAAACTCTATCGTTTAATGAATTGGGAATTAGTTTAACAGTCAGTGGTACAACTACAGCAGACCTTATTGGTGCAGCATTAGAAACAGCAGCTACTGATACGATTAAAACTGCAGCAGGAAGTGGAGCGGCAGAATTTTTAATTGGTACAAAAGGAGGATCAGATGAAACTCTATCTGTATCTTTCGGAAAATACGACGCTTCGACAATTGGTAACATTGAATCTGCGAATGGTTCAGATACCATCGAACTAGCTTTGAATAAATTACAAGCTGCTAATGGATTAAGTAAATCGAATTTTGAAAACTTAATATCTACAATGGATCGTTCAATTAAAGATATTTCAACACAACGTTCTTCTTTAGGTGCTAATCAAAACCGTCTAGAACATACAATCAACAACTTGAAAACATCGTCTGAAAATATCACAGCGGCTGAATCACGCGTTCGTGACGTTGATATGGCTAAAGAAATGATGAATCAAACAAAGAACTCGATTCTTGCACAAGCTGCACAAGCAATGTTGGCTCAATCGAATCAAACACCGCAGGGCGTTCTTCAACTCCTCCGATGAACGATTCTACTGGGCGTCTAATCTGGTAACGGATTAGATCATGACTGGGTGAATTGCTGGAACTCCTGAGAGCCTTGATGTACGACAACGTGGCTGGAAACGGCGAGCGTGACCGTTCTGAAAAACATCAAGGATTGGACAATCAGCAGCCAAGCACCTGTAGGGAAACCTTGGTGAAGGTTCAACGACTAGGATAGACGACCTAATGGATTTGTCCGATGGTTATGAAATCCGTACTCCGTAAACGGCGGGGGAAGTGCCCAGCTCCTAGTAAATCTAGGATGAAGATATAGTCTTATCATTAGCGAAAGCTAATGCGCGTAGCAAGCGAACCAACAGCCGCAAGGCGTTCTCCAATTACTCCGTTAATCGTAATTGGCACATTTCAATTGTTCAGGTCACGGACTCGTTCCGTGACTTTTTTTGATGGCATTGAGTTTGGCGTAGATTGACCATGTCGAACGATTTAAACGTTGTGCGATTTCTGGTACAGGAACTTGATTTGCTGTGTCATTCATCAGTTGTTCAAGTTCTGATGCACTGAAGTGCCGATTTGGCTTTGTGCTTAAGACTTTTACATACGGGTGATCTTGTTGTATTTGCTTCATTCGAATTTCCCAATCGAGTTTATAAGAAAAATCGGGTAACTGATTTACATAGGGTGTCAAATAATCAAGAAACTGGATCGTATCTTCAAAACGAGTTGTTCGCAAGAAATATCCAGAACCATTTGACGTTTTGGCTACTCTGAAATGGAGTCGAAAATTATGATTTAACCATTCACAAAAGAGTGTTAGTGACTGTTTAGGGAAGGACTGAAGATAAAGTGCGATTGTAGGAGAAACAATCAGTTGTTTTTTAGATGTGAGACGCTTTGAGACAATTAGTGAGCCGTCATCAAGATACAGGGTCAATAAGAAAAGCGGATGATTGCATGAGGGAAGTAAAGCGAAAGGAACATCTTTTTGATCAGATGGATAAAAGTAAGGATAAAGTTCCGTAAATAAAGGAAGTGAGCGTGACACTAAGTTGTTTTGACGAATATATAACAAACCAGGAAGTTGTTGTCGCTTCCATTCCCGATAAAATCGCTGTGACTCCCCAAAGTGTTCGCGATAACTATTGTTCTTTCGCCTAGAACCTGGGTAACACTTTGTAATTTCTCCATCTCCGAGAATACTGGCCAATAAAATAGCTTGTTGTGACGATGATAGATCGTTTAGCAGAAGCATTAGAGTACCTCCTTCTATATAGGATCATATGTTCTAATTACCCCGAAATCATCTTCCTTAAATTAATACTTATAAAATATCTAATTCAGCCGATATACTACATAGAGAACAAATAAGGAGTGACCGACTATGAATTCCATTAATACGGAAATTCGCCTTCATCTGCCTTCGAACGTCCTACCGTACGAAGCGACACGTAATGTGTTTGTGGAAGCGAATCAGGAAGCGCTAGCAGAAGAAGGAGTCGTTGTCCTACCGACACCGCAACACATCACGAAACTTGAGACGGCGATGGAGCAGGCGAATGTAAAACTTGAACTGCAACGGACAGGACTTAAATTCGTCAAGCATGAAAAATTAAACGAATATTACATTCAAGTTGTTGATACGAATAATAACGTCGTCCAGGAAATTCCGAGTAAAAAAGAACTCGATTTCTTTGCGGCATTCATGGAATTTAATCAATTAATCGATAAACGGATTTAACAGAAAGGACTGATTGGATGGCAGGTATTCGACTGAGCGGTTTAGCAAGTGGGATTGATACAGAAACGATGATTAAACAATTGATGCAGGCGGAACGGGCACCGGTCGATCGGTTATCGCAAAAGAAACAGACACTGACGTGGCAACGTGATGCTTATCGAGAAATGAACCGGGCATTACTTGATTTCCGAACAGCTGCAAGCGATATGCTGTTATCGAAGAACTATCAATCAAAAACCGTCACCAGTTCCAATCCGACGGCGTTGACGGTAACGGCAAGTCCGGGTGCACCAGCCGGAAGTTTGACGATTGACAGCATTGACCAGCTCGCTAGCGCCGCTTCAGTAACGATGGTCGCAACAAGCGGAAAGAAAAGTGATGCAACCCTTGAAGAGAGTGGATTGTTCACGAAAGATGCGAATGGCAAAATCAATGTTCAAATCAATACATTTGATGCAGCAGGTGTAGCGGTGACGGAGACATTGCAGCTGGATGCAACACAAAAGATATCGGATTTGACAGCGGCAGTCAATGGTAAAACAAGCCTCGGAATGAACGCAGTCTTCAATGATCTAACAGGAAAACTCGTCTTAACAAAAACAAGTACCGGTAACTTAAATCCTGCAGGAGCGGACATCTCGATCGTCGATGCATCAGATAATACTGCGAAGGTTAATTCACAAGACGGCTCATTCGGTCGTGAAGGACAGAATGCGAAGTATACGATTGGTGGACAACAGCTCGAACAGACGACTAATACGTTCGCGCAAAACGGTCTGACAATCACGTTGAATAACGTCTCGACGACAGCGACGACAATCAATACGACGCTCGATACACAGAAAAACTTTGACTCGATCAAGAATTTCGTTGATAAATACAACGAGGTCATTGATAAGATGAACAAAAAGGTTCGTGAAGAGAAGTATCGGGACTACCAACCCTTGACAGATGCCCAGCGCAAGGAACTCAGCGAAGATGAAGTCAAGAAGTGGGAAGAAAAAGCGATGAGTGGTGTTTTAAAGAACGATAGTTACTTACAGGACGGACTTAATCAGTTTCGGAGTGCGATTTCGTCAAAAATTGATACTGGTTACTCTTATACTTCTGGAACCAATACAATTCAACTTCAGTCTATGTCACAAATCGGAATTACTTCAACGAGTGATTTCCGTGACGGCGGGAAGCTGAAAATCGATGAGACAAAACTGAAGAAAATGCTCGAAGAACAGCCGGAAGGCGTCTATAAGCTATTTACCGCTGATGCGCCGGAACCGACGAAGGATGCGCAAGGGAATACGATTCCGAATGGACTTGACGGTTTTGTCCGGCAAATTCAAGGATTTGCGACAACACTTCGTGATAAGATTTCCGGTGTTGCCGGACGGGACGGAGCGGTTGCGACGACATATCGACTCGGAAAGTCACTCGCTGATCTCGATAAGAGTATGCTGTCGTGGGAAGATAAGCTGAAACGAAAAGAAGACAGTTACTATCGCCGATTCGCGGCCATGGAACAAGCGATGAACCAGGCGAACAGTCAATCGGCGACGCTTGCTGGCTATCTCGGACAAGGATAAAAAGGAGGAAGCGCAATGAACCCTTATGCTACGTATCAGACGAACTCGGTAACGACAGCGTTACCTCAAGACTTAACATTGATGTTATATGAAGGACTAATTAAATTCTCGATGCTTGCAAAACGAGCAATTGAACAGAAGATGATTGAACAAAAAAATACGAATATCCAAAAAGCACAAGCCATCATCAGTGAGTTGCAATTAACGCTCAATCAATCAATTGCGCTATCGAAAGACTTAAACAGTCTGTATGACTACATGCAAACACGCTTAATCGATGCCAACGTCAAAAACGATCTCGTTGCAATCGACGAAGTGATCGGCTTTGCCGAAGAATTCCGCGAGACGTGGAAAGAAGCGATGAAACTCGCACGGCAACGATGAGTCCGCTCGATCCGCTTCGCCTGAAGACGAAACGACTGATTGAATTACTTGATCAAACGCCGAATGAAGAGACGTATGACGAATGGATCGAGAAGATTCAAGGCCTGCTGAATGAACGGGAAGCGTTCATTGCGGCGCACTCGAATCTACTAGCGGGTGCTAATCAAGCCGTCATCCAGGAACTCGTCGCGGATAGTCGGAAAATCGACTTGAAATTATCGGCGGAAACGGCTAAATTAGGGGTACAAATCAGTCAGTTGCGTCAGACGCAAACGAGTCGTAAATCGTACGTTGATCCGTACGAGGAAGTCGATCATAGTTTTTCACCGTATTTTGATTCTCGTCAGTAACTTTCTTGTGTGAGGGAGGGATCTTTCGTGACCAAGCGGGAAGACAAGAAGCGTCCCGTACCGCAGCCGTATTTCCAATCGGACGGCTCGTACGATCAGTTCATTGAACCGGACGTCGAATCGGAATCATGGGAAGAGTTCGAACGCCCTGTCTCCGATGCACCAGATGCTTATGAGGAAGAAAAATATCGTCGTGAGTCGTAAGCTTATGAAAAATGCCCTGTCCATTTCATGGAGAGGGCATTTTACCTTTTATTTAAAGCGATACGCGTTCTTCTCTTCTTGCTTGACGTTACATCGCTTCATCGGCGCGAATCAATAATAGACTCGTCGTCCGACCATCCTCAAGGTGACGAGCGGTGCTAATTGACGGCGTGACCTGCATCGCGGTCGCATGAAAGAAAAAGGGGGCGTTTAAGCGAAGGAGGACGTTCTCGGCGTAGGTAATCGTCTCCGCGCGACTACGAGCAGTGAAAAAAAATCCTTGTTGCGTCTACTGACGAACAAGGATCAGTCCTGCTCTTGCACCCATTCCCAGTGGGTCCGTGCGTCTTTTTTGATTTTGTCTGTAGCTTCTTGACTTTGGAATAAACGACCATACCACAGGCGAGCTTGTTCTTTATCTTGCGTCACAGCGTATAAATCAGCGATTCGCAGTAAAAGGACGTCTTCCGGAAGCCCGCTCTCTTTGACGGACGTGTAGTTGTCGTAAAGCGAGACATACTTCTCGATCGCTCGGCTCGCCCAGAGTTGTTCTTCGTTCTGTTGACCGGTCAACCGGTGTAACCAGGACAAGCGCACACCGAGCATTGCTTGGATGGCTGGTTTTTGCTCCGTCACTTGAGCCGTATAGAGACAGAGCTTATAGAGCTGGATCGCCTGCTCGATCGTCCGCTCCGTGCTAGCGAAAGGCAAGACGGGAAGCGTCGGCAGGATATGATCTTGTAAGGTCGCTCGAACATCTGGCGATAACTTTCCGAACGACTCGTGGAAGAAGAATCGACAATGGCTACACTGGACCGGTTCATAGAGATAGACGTTGACACCTTGATGGCGGATGAAGCCATCAAAGTCGGTCGAGGCAACACGGATATGTCGCGACAGGACACGTTTCGTCTCCGTCGTTTTCAAGCAGTAGGGGCAGGTGCATTTTTTAAGATATAAGTCTGGCATGTTAGGGGAACTCCTCTAATTCTAGATTACACGAAGACGTTGACGAGCATCCCTTTGATTTCGCCGACTTGATCGAGGATATCGAGCCGTCGCGATTCGCCAGAGATGACCGTATCCGTCAACTGGAGGAGCTTCGCATCGACTTGTTCGACGACTTTATAGATCTTCGTCCGACCGCGACGGTTGAAGCCGCGCTTCTCTTCGAGTTGTTGTGATTGGTCGAGGGCATCTTTTAGGAAGTCCTTGATCTTTTCTTTATAGCTTTCGAGGTGCTCGATCGTCTGACTTTCAGCGAGCAGTTGCCCGTGTTCTTCGACGAGCGCGAGCTTTTGTTGCAAGCGCTCATAGCCTTTATGGTCGCGTTTCTCTTGCATCAAGGCAGAGAATGTCGTCGACGCTTCGACTTCACGCGGACCGCCTTTTAAGGACTGGAGTCGTTGCGTTTCTTGGATGCGGCGGATATCCATCGGGTCTGCCTCCTTAGTTGAGTAATTGTAAGACGCCTTGCGGCAAGGCATTCGCTTGAGCGATCATTGCCATCCCCGATTGGTTGAGGATGTTGTATTTCGCATATTCCATCATCTCACGCGCCATATCGGTGTCGCGAATCCGCGACTCTGAAGCCGTCAAGTTCTCGACGCTGACGCTGAGGACGGATGACGTCGCTTCAAACCGGTTCTGAATTGCCCCGAGTTGTGAACGTTGCTGAGAGATCGTATCAATTGCTTTCGTATAATGGCTGATCGCATCATTCGCGTCCGTTGCCGTCATGACGCTGAGGGCGTACTCGGGTGCGTCACCGCTCGAGAAATCAAGCGGACGAATCGAGGAATCAGCTTGTGTCGTTGAACTGACGCCGATCGCAAGGGCTTGCATGTCGTTAATCGTGATCGAAATCCCTTCGTTTGCCCCAGCATTCGTTTGGATGAACAGGGCACTGTCGGCATCGTTGAACTTGCCGCTTAACAACTCTTTGCCGTTGAACTGGGTCGTCTTCGCAATCCGTGAGACCTCGTTTGTTAGCTGATTGATTTCTTCCTGGATTGCTGTCCGGTCTTCGGTCGCGAGTGTTCCGTTCCCAGCTTGGACGGCGAGTTCGCGCATCCGTTGCAAGAGGTTATGTGTTTCACTCAAACCACCTTCAGCCGTTTGAATCATCGAGACGCCGTCAAGAACGTTCTGTTCCGCTTTATCGAGCGCCTTCAAGCGATTGCGCATCTTCTCCGAGATCGCGAGACCAGCTGCATCATCTGCACCCCGGTTGATTTTTTGACCGCTCGATAGTTTATCCATCGTCGTCTTGACGTTCGTCTGGTTGATGCTGAGGTTGCGGTAAGCCTTCAAGGCTTGGACGTTATTCGTGATTCTCATTCGTATTCCATCCCTTCGTATCGTTGATGATGTGCGGCGCGCACGAGTGGTCGATCGACGGTCTGTGCCGCTTGCCAGGTGACGCGTAAGTCTTCTACCAGTTCGAGTAGCTCGTCGAGAACGGCTGGTGTCATATAGACCTGTAACGTTTGCTCAGCAAGATAGTGGTAGAGCGCGTCCAGTTGTGCCGTGATGATGCCACCGTCGTCGTGTAACCCCGCCTGCAATTTGTCGAGTAACTGATAGGCTTTTTGTAAGCGTTCGTTGACCTCGTCAAAGCGATTCGTATCACGTGCGAGAATGGCGCGATCGTATTGAAGGACGAGTCCCGTCAACATCACTTCCGTCAGCTGTTGCGGGGTCATCGCGTAGAGTTCTTGTTCTGTCATGTCTGCCGTCCTTTCGCGTTGTCGAGTTCTTCGATCAGTAAGAGCAGTTCTGCCATCACGTCGTACAGTTGCGGTGGGATCGCCGTCCCAAGGTCGAGATCAAGCAAGTGACCGAGCAGGGACGTATCGTGTTCGATCGCGACCCCGTTCGCCCGTGCTTCTTGCAGGATTCGATCTGCGGCTTGACCACTAGCTCGAGCGACGACGACCGGTGCTTGACCGGATGCTTCATCGTAGCGGAGGACAGCAGCAGTCTTGCGTCCGGTTAAATCGATTTTCTGATACATATCGGTCTCTCCTTTTAGATACGGTAGTCGTAGCCACTTGGTGTCTCGTCTTGCTTGGCGGTTTCCATGACTTGTTCGCGCGTGAACGGACGGAACTGGATCCGGACGTCCTGGTAGCCAGTTGCTTGCAAGGCGTCCGTCGTTCGGTCGAGGAACGGGGTCGCCAGTTGTTCAAGAACCGGGAAATCATTTTCAATCGTGATCTGCATCTTTCGGTTGACGGTCTCAACGCGGACACCGATCTCTCCGAGGCGTGGCGTGTTGAGCTGGACATACAACGTATTGTTTTCCCAGTCGATCACTTCGTCTGGCCGTTTGTTTTGCAAATGGACGTGGAGTCCTGCCGTCGCTTCAACAATTTGGACCGGTAACGCAAGCAGAATCTGATTCAACTGTTGCTGACTGTCCGGTTTATTGACTTGCTGTTGTGCTGCAAGGAATGTTTGCAATTTGGCAGCTTCCGGATTTGCTGCCGGCGTACTCAGTTTCAGTTCCGCCGTCTGGAGCTGAAGTGTCTTTTGGACGGTCTCCTGCAAAAGACGTGGACTGTTCTGTTGCGGCTCATATGGAACGGCTTTTTGTGCCGTTTGTGACGAAGGAAACGGCGCTTGTGGCGGCAGTCCTTGCATCTCCGGTAAGTAAGTCGGACGGACATTTGCTGGCGCATAGCGGAAGGCTTCAAACGCAACCCGGACTTCTTGTAAGACGGCTTTTGCTTCCGTTCCACGCCCGAGTAACGCCAGTTCCGCGCCCCGTTCGAGTTTCGATAAAAAGTGAACTAACTGTTTTTCATCCTTCATCGAGGTATGTAATAAGGCGTCCGTTTGCTGAAAGACTTGTTTTAAGCGTTGCGCCGTACTCTCGATGACGGCGACCATCTGAACCGGACGTGTCTCGACGAGCGGTTCGATCTGGCGGAGTTGGGATACGATCGTTCGCTGTTGGCTCTTGAAATCATTCGTAATCTCAGCAAGTCGTGGCGTCACTTCGCGGACAAGCGTCAAGGCTGATCGGACCGGTTCCGTTTGCCCCGTTACTGGTTCCGGTTGACTTGCTCGTGCCGTCAGACCGATCAGTTGCTCACGGACGCTCGTCTTCGGATCGAGCGGCGCTTGCGGGAAGTAGGGCGCCAGCTGTTTGCGGACCGTCTCGACATCGCCTTGTTCGAGCGTAGCGACGAGTGCCGGGCGTTTCTCCGTTGGTAGGTGTTCGATGTATTGCCGGATATGGAGTGGTGACGCTGTCTCGATCTCGCGTTGCGTCGGGAGTGTCACGCGGGCGACGTCAAGAGCGATGGCTTTTTCGAACGTCGGTTGCTCCGTTAAGGCGTCGCGCTCCGGAAGGACGTCCGAATAGTCTTCCGTCGTCGCAAGGAGACTTGCGATCAAGACGTCGGCGTCAACGGGCAGTGCAGTATCCGGTCGCGACACAAGTTCGAGTGCTAAGTCCTTGTACGTTCCTTGCAGTGCCGTCACAAGCTGGGCGACGATTTCCGGTGTCTGCGGCAATTGACCGCTTGCGAGTAACTTCGCGACGGCTTGCTTCAGTTCTGCAGGCACACCTTCAAGCAAAGCGGGATCGACATTTGATGGAACGGACAGGACAGGTGGCGTTTCCGCGTCAGGTATCGCTGGTGTCAATTGTTCAATCAGGTAACCTTCTGCTGTCTGTCCTTTGACCTTGAACTGGAAATCACCTGTCGGAACGTCGCCTGTGAAGGTCATCTCGATCTTATCCCGACCGACCTGGACGAGAGCCGTATGCGGACCAGTCTGCTCAAGGACCGTTCCTTTATAGGTCTTTGTCTCCAAAAGCGGCGTCTGACCAGGGGATTGCGCCGGACGTGCCGGATTCAATTGGATGTTCATCGAGAAGCCTCCTTGTTTTTTAAAACTGTCATCTCATTATATATCGGCAGAAACCAAAAAGGATTGAGCGAATTCATCGCCCAACCCTGATTTTTTTACGGTTACTCTTTAAGATTTGATTGCATTAAAGCGTTCCTCTAATGTCATCGCGTTCAATTGTTGATAACGAGCCATCAGCTCGCCAGTTGCTTTCATTTGGTTGCGGACGATGTAAGGAGAGGCGTTTACGGGAAGGATCATGCCATTACGAGTCTTGAGCTTCGTCTGTCCGTCTTCCTCGATGACTTCAGACATGTGGCTCCAAGCATACCACTCGCAATCATCACGTTTCGGTGATTTTGTTGGGAAAAACACGAGGCCGAGTGTCGGTTCAATGACGACTGGTACTTTTCCTTTTACAGATGCGACACGTTTTGCGGTCACGATGCGTTCCTCAATGGAACTGTTGTATTGCCTGCAGGAAAGCTGCAGTAGTTGATACGGTCGAAGCGGGGTCATGATGGTCGAGCCATCCTCGAGTACGATGATGGATTGCTTCATCATGTCGTAGCACGGGAGAATCGCCACCGTCCGTTTCGTGATTCGATACTTTTCGTCATTATGGAATGGTCGCATTCGACTACATCCTCCTTAAGATAGGACAATGGATAAAATAGGTAATTACTAACGATATAATACAATAATACAACTGTAATGACAATGTAATTTTTTTAAATATAGAGCAATAAGTAGGGAATATTATTCATTTTTTAGAATGAATTCAAAGTAATCAGAATTTTTAATTGTCAATAATTCCTTCTTTTGATAGACTAAGCCGTAGAGAGCTTGCTCTCGAACTCTGGTTTGCGAAGGGAACGTGAATTTGAATGGAACAAGGTAAAGTAAAATGGTTTAATGCTGAAAAAGGTTATGGATTCATCGAAACGTCTGACGCGAAAGACGTATTCGTACACTTCTCAGCGATTCAAGTCGATGGTTATAAATCACTTGAAGAAGGCGAAGAAGTGGAATTTGAAATCGTTGAAGGCGATCGTGGTCCACAAGCTGCGAACGTTTCAAAGATCTAATCCAATAGCAGCCGCCACCGTTTTTAGGCTATTCGCCTAAAAGCGGTTTTTTGTTTTGAGTTCGATCAAAACGGGTATATACGTTAACATCAACATGCTTCAATATTATCGTACGCTAAGAACAGTAGTGAATGTTCATGAGAATGTCATTGTTCTCATGGTCTTCCTTCACTTATCGTGCTATAATAAAAACGAACCAAAGAATTTCGAATATTCAGAAGGAAACGACTGGAGCATCTCGAATTCATAGGTTCAACCGGTTACTTAAGGAGGAGTTTACATGATCTACAACATTCGCGGTGAAAACTTGGACGTCACAGATGCTCTCAAGGATTACGTCGAGAAAAAGCTTGAAAAGTTAACTCGTTATTTTACAACTCCTACGGAAGCGCAAACGGCTTATGTCAATCTCAAAGTCAACAATGAGAAACAAAAAGTCGAAGTGACGATTCCAATGCCAAACCTCTTGCTCCGTGCTGAGGATGTCAATGGCGACATGTATGCAGCAATCGACCTCGTCGTCGATAAGCTCGAACGTCAGATCCGGAAACACAAAACGAAATTGAACCGGAGAGGGCGCGCTAAAGAAGGCGGCATCGGAGAGTACTTCAAAACGCTCGAAGGACCGGAAGCGGAAGCGCCAGTCTATGAAGAGGACGAGGCAGAACTCGAACTCGTTCGGACGAAGCGTTTCACACTCAAACCAATGGACACGGAAGAAGCGATTCTTCAGATGGACATGCTCGGACACGCATTCTTCGTCTTCTCAGACGCAGAAACGGGCAACACGAACGTCGTCTACCGTCGTAAGGATGGTCGTTACGGTTTGATTGAACCAGAATAATGAATGCAACAGGGACTCGCTCTTACGGGCGAGTCCCTTTTTGATATGATGGAAAACTATTTCTAAACAAGGTACGTTTGCTCTACGACAAAAGACCGAGACCGCTGCTCGGTCCGCTTGTTGAAATTTGACGTCGTATTCGGTACACTGAATAAAGGAAAAATCTCGGAATTCTGTTCGTTCAAAGAATCGTTCGAAGTAAGGGGACTGTAAGGCATGGCTAATTTTCTAAAAGAATTATTTGCACCAACGAAACGTGTCCTGAAGAAAGCCGAAAAAGCAGCAGACGCTGTGGAAGCGCTCGAGACACAAATCGGTGCGTTATCGGATCAAGAACTGGAAGGGAAAGTCGTTGAATTCCGTGAGCGTCTCGCTAACGGAGAAGACTTAGATGATATTTTACCGGAAGCCTTCGCGGTCTGTCGCGAAGTGTCAACACGCGTTCTCGGCATGCGCCACTACCGCGTTCAGTTGATTGGTGGATATGTCCTGCACAATGGGGATATCGCCGAAATGAAGACCGGGGAAGGTAAGACGCTCGTCGCAACACTCCCTGTCTATTTGAATGCTCTCGCTGGCAACGGCGTACACGTCGTTACCGTCAACGAATATCTCGCAAAACGTGACCGTGACATCATGGAGCCGCTTTATGCAGCACTTGGTCTCTCGGTCGGCTTGAATCTCTCAAGCATGTCGCGTCAAGAAAAACAAGCAGCATACAGCTGTGACATCACGTACGGAACGAACAACGAGTTCGGTTTCGATTACTTGCGTGATAACATGGTCCTCTACAAAGAAGACCGCGTTCAACGTCCACTCAGTTATGCCGTCGTCGATGAAGTCGACTCGATTCTCGTCGATGAAGCGCGGACTCCGCTCATCATCTCAGGATCGGCCGAAAAATCGACAGCGCTCTATTCACAAGCCGATGCGTTCGCGAAAATCATGAAGGCAGAGGAAGACTACACGGTCGACATCAAGACGAAGAGTGTCCTGTTGACGGAGCAAGGAATCGACCGTGCTGAAAAATACTTCGGTATTGATAACTTGTTTGGTCTCGAACACGTCGCGCTCAACCATCACTTAAGCCTCGCGCTGCGGGCAAACGCCGTCATGCATCGCGACGTCGACTATATGGTTCGTGAAGACGAAGTCATGATCATCGACCAATTCACGGGTCGTGTCATGGAAGGTCGTCGTTATTCGGAAGGTCTGCACCAAGCAATCGAAGCGAAGGAAGGCGTCGAGATTCAACGCGAATCCATGACCCTTGCGACGATCACGTACCAAAACTTCTTCCGGATGTATACGAAGCTTGCCGGAATGACCGGTACAGCGAAGACGGAGGAAGAAGAGTTCCGTAACATCTACAACATGCACGTCGTACCGGTTCCGACGAACAAGCCGGTCGTCCGAAACGATATGCCGGACTTGATCTTCAAAACGATGAACGGGAAGTTTGCTGCTGTCGCAGACGAAATCGAACGTGCCCACCGTGAAGGACAACCAGTCCTCGTCGGTACGGTTGCCGTCGAGACGTCGGAGTTGCTGAGTAACATCCTCAAAAAACGTGGCATCCGTCACGAAGTCTTGAACGCGAAGAACCATGCACGTGAAGCGGAGATCATCGAGAACGCGGGTCAAGCGAACTCGGTCACGATCGCAACGAACATGGCCGGTCGTGGTACCGACATCAAGCTCGGTCAAGGTGTCTTAGAAAAAGGTGGTCTCTACATCCTTGGGACAGAACGTCACGAATCACGCCGGATCGATAACCAGCTCCGTGGTCGTGCCGGTCGTCAAGGGGATCCAGGTGCATCACAATTCTATCTCTCACTTGAAGATGAATTGATGCGTCGCTTTGGTTCTGATTCGCTGCAGTCGATGATGGATCGTCTCGGAATGGATGATTCGCAACCGATCGAGAGTCGGATGGTGTCTCGTGCCGTTGAATCGGCTCAAAAACGCGTCGAAGGAAATAACTTTGATGCGCGGAAACAAGTCCTCGGCTACGATAACGTCATGGCAGATCAACGGAAAGTCATGTACGCGGACCGGGCAGCGATTCTCGATGCCGGTTCCGTGTCAGATATCGTCCGTCCGATGATCGAGCAGACGATTGAAGCAGGCGTCCATCAATATACGCCGGTCGAGTTCGTACCGGAAGAATGGAGCATCGGTGCACTTGCGGAGTGGGCGAACCAGACGCTTGCGATCGAAGAGAAGGTCACGGAAAGCGACCTCTTCGGAAAAGAACGCGAAGAGATCATCGAGTTGCTCAAAGAGCGCACATTCGCGCACTACGAGCACAAACGGTCAGAAGTCCCAGCAGAAGCATTCGATGAGTTCGAAAAAGTCATCGTCCTACGTGCCGTCGACCAACACTGGATGAACCACATCGATCAGATGGATCAACTCCGTGAAGGGATTCACCTTCGGGCATACGGTCAAAACGACCCGCTCCGTGAATACCAATCAGAAGGTTCGATGATGTTTGATGCGATGAACGCTGCGATCGCTGAAGAAGTGACGCAATTCGTCCTTCGTGCAGATCTCGACCCGAACCTCAAACGCGAAAAAGTCGTCCAAGACGAAGTCGCGGTTTCTGGTAAGGAAGATAAAGCGGTCAAGAAAAAACCGGTCCGGAAAAATCCAAACGACCAAATCGGACGCAATGATCCGTGCTGGTGTGGATCCGGTAAGAAATATAAGAACTGTCACGGCCGTCAGGCATAAGTGATGAATCGACTGAAAGAGAGGCAGGAGATTCCTGCCTCTTTTCACGGAAAGAGAAGGTGGAACACATGGAATTAGCAGAAATTCGCAACACCGCCGAGTGGATGGAAAAGAAACTCGACGAATATAAGGCATCACTCGACCTCGAGTCGAAGATTGCCCGGATCGAAGAACTTGAAAACGAGATGACGTACCCAGACTTCTGGAACAACCAGGAATCGGCACAAAAAGTCATCGATGAGTCGAACGGCTTAAAAGCGATGGTCGACAAATACAAAGAACTCGAAGCAGGTCACGAAAACGTTGCTTTGACGTACGAATTGATCAAGGAAGAGCCGGATGCGGATCTTCAAGAAGAGCTCGAGTCAGAACTTGGCGACCTTAAGAAGAAGTTCGAAGACTTCGAACTACAAATCCTCTTGAACGGCGAGTATGACGCAAACAACGCAATCCTCGAGTTACACCCAGGTGCGGGTGGTACCGAGTCACAAGACTGGGCATCAATGTTACTGCGTATGTACCAACGTTTCTGCGACAAGCAGGGTTGGAAAGTCGAAACGATGGACTACCAACCGGGTGATGAAGCAGGTGTCAAATCGGTCACGCTCCGTATTCAAGGGCACAATGCCTATGGATACTTAAAAGCCGAAAAAGGGATCCATCGTTTAGTCCGGATCTCACCGTTTGACTCGTCAGGCCGTCGTCATACATCGTTCGTCTCGTGTGACGTCATGCCGGAATTCAACGATGACATCGATATCGAAGTCCGTACAGAAGACTTACGGATCGATACGTACCGTGCCTCTGGTGCCGGTGGTCAGCACATCAATACGACGGACTCGGCTGTCCGGATCACACACGTACCAACAGGCGTCGTCGTCTCCTGTCAACAAGAACGGTCGCAGATCAAAAACCGTGAAGCAGCGATGAAGATGTTGAAAGCGAAACTTTATCAACGCGAAATCGAAGAGCAACAAAAGAAACTCGACGAAATCCGTGGTGAAAAATCGGATATCGCGTGGGGTAGCCAAATCCGTTCGTACGTCTTCCATCCATACAGCATGGTCAAGGATCACCGGACGAACTATGAAGTCGGGAACACGCAAGGGGCAATGGATGGTGACATCATGGGCTTCATCGATGCGTACCTCCGTCTCATGAATATGTAAGACAACCAACCAGTCGGACGATGTTCGACTGGTTTTTTGACCGTCAAAGGGGGAAACGTGATGAAGAAGCAAAGTCGGGTCAACAAACAGGCGTGGGAATACCGAGCACATGAATTTTGGGAGAAACGCGATGGAACGGTGAGAACATCCCGACCGAGTTCACGCTCCTCGCAACCAAACTACTTGAAGGGAGCAATAACTAATGATCATCCGTAAAGAAGGCTTCAAGGACGCCACGGGAATTCGGCTCGTCCATGAAGCGGCATTCGAACAACCAAACGAAGCGAATCTCGTTGTTGCGTTACGCGAGGAAGAAGCCGCGCAACCAGTCTTCGGTCGCGTCGCCGTGACTGATAAAGGAGAAATCGTTGGTCATGTCCTGTTGAGCCGGATCCATATCGATGACATCCCGTCGCTTGCCTTAGCGCCGGTCGGTGTCCTACCCACCTGGCAGCGAAAGGGTATCGGCTCTGAATTGATCCGTCAAGTGATCGAGGATGCGCGGGACGCCGGGGAATCCCACATCGTCGTCCTCGGTCACGACAGCTATTATCCACAGTTCGGCTTTGAACGGGCGATTGACTACGGTATCAAGCCGCCGTTCCCCGTTCCGCCGGAGGTCTTTCTCGTTCTTGCACTCGAACGGAATGGATTACGTGGCGTTAGCGGTATCGTTCGCTACAGTCCACCCTTTAGTGCGGTATAAAGGGAACACTGTGAGTTGTTCCGCCTGTCTAGTCGTTGTCTGACTTTTCCGCTAAAATGAAACACGAGAATCAATTGATAAGGGGAAATGGAATGTCATGACATCGACACGTCAGGAAGTCGTGCGCGATTATGCGTATTTGTTAATCGGGTCCTTGTTCGTCGCAAGTGCCTTTAGTTTATTTTTAGCACCGAACCAACTCGCCTCGGGAGGGGTCAGTGGCTTATCGATCGTCTTGAACGATTTGTTCGGGATCTCGCCAGGATTGTTCCAACTCGTCGCGAACGTCGTCTTGCTTGCGATCGGTTGGATGATCCTCGGGATGGGCTTTGGGGTCAAATCACTCGTCGGGTCGATCTTCTTACCGGTCGTCATTCTCGTATATGAGCGGTTCGATGTTCCGGCTGCGACAATGAATCCGATGCTTGCTGCAATCTTCGGTGGTGCCGGGGTCGGGATTGGACTCGGTCTGATCTTCCGGGGGCGAGCGTCGACCGGAGGAATGGATTTGATTGCGCAAATCCTGCATCGTTTCACGAAATTGCCACTCCATCTGTGTATCGCCTTGCTTGACGGCACGATCGTCATTAGTGCGGCGACGATCTTCTCGCTTGAGATTGGGCTGTATGCACTCGTCGCTTTGTTCATCACGATCAAGATGATCGACGTCGTCCAGCTCGGAATCACGAACGACAAACTTGCCTACATCATCTCCGATCAACGGGAAGCGTTAGTGAAGGAAATCTTCGAGACGCTCGATCGCGGGGCGACGGAGATCGAGGCAGCGGGAGCGTTCACTCGGACACGCAAACCAATGCTGATGGTCGTCGTTCGTCAAGGAGAAATCACGACATTAAAGGAAATCGTCAAACACATCGATCCATCGGCATTCCTCGTCGTCAGTGAAGCCCATGAGGTGCTCGGACTCGGGTTTACAGACGATAAACGCTACCGTAATGTGCCGTAATCGTTCTGAACTCGTGAAGTTTTTGTGAAATCACGCTTAACTCCTCCGGATAACGGTTATACTCTAACTAGGTCAGTAGCGTTTATGTAGATACTTACAAGAGGGGGATATCCGGATGAAGCTGAAAAACTTGTTACTCGCGTTAGGCTTAGGAACGACACTTGCGCTCGCGGCATGTGGTGGTAGTGACGATTCGAGTTCTGATGATTCATCGTCAGGCACGAAGGATGAGTCAACGATGAACGATGATTCGTCGAAGACACAATCTGGTGTAGATGCTGAGAAAATCTTCGCAACAAACTGTGCGACGTGTCATGGTAAAAACCTTGAAGGAAACGTCGGACCGAATTTGACGAAGGTTGGCTCGAAATATTCTTCAGAAGAGATTCAAAAAATCATCAAGAACGGGAAAGGGCAAATGCCTGCTGGTATCCTGAAAGATGATAAAGAAATCATGGCTGTTGCCGACTGGCTCGCTGCTAAAAAATGATTATGGGATATGATGGGGTACGAGATGACACACACGACATGTGTTCGTCATTCGTGCCTCTTTTTATGGTATAATCGCCTGAAATGACATTTGATTGTAATGTGCGTTCAATTTTGTCCCTGTTATAATGGTGGTCGGTAGGTTTTTGGACCTATTCATTCAGCATCAGTAAATAAGTAAGGATGTGAAGTACGTGATCAAGATGCAACGAATCAGTAAGATTTATCCGAACGGCGTCACGGCACTCCGTGAGGTCGATTTGACGATCAATCAAGGCGAATTCGTCTATATCGTCGGTCCGTCGGGTGCGGGTAAATCAACATTCATGAAAATGATGTACCGCGAAGAGAAACCAACGAGCGGTTCATTTTTGTTTAAAGGAATCGAAGTCGGTAAGTTGAAGAACCGTCAAATCCCCGAACTTCGTCGCCAAATCGGCGTCATCTTCCAAGATTTTAAATTACTCCCGTCACTGACGGTTTATGAAAATGTCGCCTTTGCGCTAGAAGTCGTAGGGGAAGACAAAGCACAAATCCGGAAGAAAGTACTCGAAGTACTCGATCTTGTTAAGCTCAAGCATAAAGAGCGCAACTATCCGGACGAATTATCTGGGGGCGAACAACAACGGATCTCGATCGCGAGAGCCATCGTCAACCGTCCGTCACTCGTCATCGCCGATGAGCCGACTGGAAACCTGGACCCGGATACAGCCTGGGAGATCATGGAAGTATTCGAAGAGATCTATCGCCGTGGGACAACGGTCGTAATGGCGACACACAACCGGGACATCGTGAACAAGATGCGTCATCGTGTCTTAGCGATCGATGGAGGAAAAATCGTCCGAGACGAAGAGAAAGGAATGTACGGCTATGAAGTTTAATGGATTCCGTCATTTACGGGAAGGGGCAAAAGGTCTCGTCCGGAACGGCTGGATGACATTCGCTTCTGTCAGTGCCGTTACCGTCACGTTACTTCTCGTAGGAATATTCGCGATGCTCATGTTCAATGTCAACAAGATTTCCGATAACGTCGAAAAAGACGTTGAAATCCAAGTGTTCGTCGAACGAGAAGCAGACCAGTCGAAGATCGATTCAGTCGGTGAAGCACTCAAGCAGATGCCGGGTGTCGACTCCGTTCGTTACAGTTCGAAAGAAGAAGAACTGGACCGCTTCAAGGAGCAACTTGGCGAAGGTTCCCAGGCCTACCAGTCGGTTGAAAAGGATAATCCGCTTCATGACCGGTACATCGTCAAAGCTACCTCACCAAAAGAGACAGAAACACTTGCAAATTCCATCAAAAAAATGGAAAATGTAGATAGTGTCGAATACGGTAAGGAATATGTTAAAAAGATGTTTAGTTTCCTTGAAGGAGTTCGGATCGGTGGAATCATCCTGATCGTCGGATTGACGTTCATGGCGATGTTCCTCATTTCGAACACGATTAAAGTCACGATCTTCTCCCGTCGCCGGGAAATCGAGATCATGCGCCTCGTCGGAGCGAAAAACGGATTCATCCGTGCCCCATTCTTCGTCGAAGGATTATTGATGGGCATATTAGGTGCCATCATTCCGATCGTCGTCGTCTACTTCGGTTATGAAGTCTCCTACAATGCGATCCAACCCCAACTTTCTACCGTGAATGCGGGAATCTTCTCGTTGATTCCACCAGGTGAATTGTCGGCACAAGTCGTCTTAATCCTGCTCGGACTCGGTGCATTCATCGGTGTATGGGGATCAACGACATCACTCGGTCGTTTCTTGAAGATTTAAATCAGTTACTCAAAAATAAAATAGAGGAGAGATGCTTCTCATGAAAGTCCGATTCTATTCTGCCGTCCTGAGCTTAGCTTTGATTGGAACTAGTGTGTCCGTTGATGCCACGTCTAAAGAAGATTTGCTGAAGGAACAACAGGAGGTCGAAAGCCGTCTGAAAGAGACGGAACGATTACAGAATCAGACATCAGAGAAGTTGATCTTGACGAAACAGGAGCGTAAGGAAGCCCGTGCGCAACTGAATGAAGTCAACAGCCGTTTGGATGATTTAGCGCTTAAGATAGCCGATCAACAAGCGGCTGTTGCTGCATCTAAAGAACAATTGCGTCTGACGGAAGCAGCGATTTCCGAGACACTCAAGGAACTGCACCAGCAAGAAGAGTTGCTTGGAAGCCGATTGCGTGCCGTCCAGCAAAAAGGGGACGTCAAATACATCGAGGTCTTGCTCGACGCAAAAGACTTTGGTGATTTGATTTCGCGCTTCAGTACGGTCAGTGAGATCATCAAACAAGATGATCATGTCTTACAAGCTTACAAGGGGAACGTCAAACAACTGAGCGAACAACGGTCGGAACAAGCACTATTGCTTGAAAGCGTGAAACGGGAACAACGCAAGCTCCTTGTGCTCCAGACGCGGATCATCGCGGAGTCCGAACTGAAGCGTAAGCTCGTCGTCCAGTTGAACACGAAGGTCAAGGAACTGCAACAAGAGCAGTTCTCTAAAGCCGAGGAGGCAGAAATTCTCGCGGATCAGCGCCGTCTGATTCAAAATGAATTGATTGCCCTGCAAGAAGCCGAACGGAAAGCTAAAGAAGAAGCGAAACGGAAAGCGGAAGAAGCGGCGCGGGCAGCAGAAGCAAAACGTCAAGCGGAAGCGGCAGAAGCGGCACGTGCGGCAGAGGCGAAAAAGAAAAAATCCGATGCTCCAAGTGCGGAACCGATCATTCCTGAAGTCGAGTCACCGACTGCGACACCGGAGCAACCGGCAGATGCCGTGACGAGTCGTCCGTTCCATTTACCGGTTCAAGGATATGTCTCGTCGCCGTTCGGTCCCCGGAACAATCCGTTGACAGGAAAGCCGGAGATTCATAAAGGGATTGATCTCGTAAATGCAAAAGGAACACCGATCCATGCGGCGGCAGGTGGTATCGTTCTACGAGCCGGTAGTGCAACAGGTTACGGGAACGTCGTCATGGTGACGCATTTGATCGATGGACAGGTCTACACGACCGTCTATGCACATCTCGATTCGATCAGCGTCTCCGCCGGTCAAACAGTCATGCCGGGTAAGACGGTCGGTACATTAGGTACAACGGGCTGGTCGACAGGTCCGCATTTGCATTTCGAATTGCATAAGGGAGAGTGGGCAGTCGGACAACCGAATGCAGTTGACCCAGCACCGTACATCTTTTGACATCCCACAGAATACTGAAAAGATAGGGTAACCTATCTTTTTTTGCTATACTGAAAAAAATAATGCGTTTTTAATGGAAGTGGGGAATCAAGCGTGAAAAAATCTACAACAGCAGTGATTGCGGTCAGTACCTTCGGGCTTGGTTTAGGGGCAGGTGCCGTCGGTATGTTAGCGGCTGGCGGAACAGATTCCGTTGCAACGCAGTCATCATCTTCGAATGCGACTGGTGATTGGAAAAAAATCGACCAGGTCCGGCAGATGATCGAACAAAATTATCTAAAAGACGTGACAGATAAAGAGTTACTCGATGGTGCGTTATCTGGCATGACAGAAGTGCTTAACGATCCATATTCCGTTTATATGGATGAGTCGGAAACGACCTCGTTCAACACGAATCTGTCGTCTTCGTTCGAAGGGATCGGTGCGACGCTTGAACAAAAAGGTGAGTCGATCGTCATCGTCTCGCCGATCAAAGGATCACCTGCTGAAAAAGCTGGTATCAAACCAGGCGACGTCATCCTAGAAATCGATGGTAAGTCGACAAAAGGTCAAAAGACGGATCAAGCCGTTAAAAAAATTCGTGGTGAAAAAGGAACGAATGTCGTCCTGACGATTCAGCGTAGCGGACAAGACGCAATGGAGATCACGATTAAACGCGATACGATTCCAATCGAGACGGTCTATACGTCAACGGAGAATGTCAACGGCAAGAAGATCGGTGTCTTACAAGTAACACAGTTCTCGGAACCGACAGCAGAAGAGTTCGAGAAGGGGTTGACGAAACTCGAGAGTCAGAATATTGATGGACTCGTCATCGACGTCCGCGGAAATCCGGGTGGTCTTTTGACGGCCGTCTCGAAAATGATCGCTCCGTTCATTCCGAAAGACGTGCCGATTTATCAGGTCGAGAACAATAAAGGCGAGCGCCAGCAGGAATTCGGGAAGGCAGACGAGAAGAAACCATATAACATCGTCGTCTTAGAAGACGGCGGATCGGCCTCAGCGTCCGAGATCCTTGCAGCCGGACTGAAGGAAGGAGCTGGCGCCGAAGTCGTCGGTACGAAGTCGTTCGGGAAAGGGATCGTCCAAAGTGCGTATGATTTGAAGGACGGTAGCGACCTGAAGTTAACGACGAACAAATGGCTGACACCAGACGGAAACTGGATCCACAAAAAAGGGGTCAAGCCGACGGTCGAAGTCAAACAACCGGCGTACTTCAACGTCACGAAGATTTTGACTGATCAAAAGTCACTCGCTGTCGGCGATTACGGAAAATCAGTCGAGAATGCCCACCTCGTCCTCGAAGCGATCGGTTATGAGCCAAAAGGACAGGACGGCTATTTCGGTGACACGATGAAACAAGCTGTCGAAGCTTTGCAAAAGGATGCGAAACTTGACGTCACTGGAAAAATCGATCAGCAGACAGCGGGTGAGATGGAGACGCGTCTCCTGAAGAAACTCCAGGACGATAAGAATGACGTCCAGCGGAAAAAAGCACTCGAGGTCGCTGCTCAATAATAAGGAATGGAAAGAGGTCTGAATGCGCGTGGAATTACTCGATGAAATTGGTTGGACCGCGATTAGTCTCATCGCCAGTCCGACCTTGTGGTTAGCACTCCTTGTCAGTTGGGTCATCGGCATCCGGCGTGTCAAACGGGAACGCGGACTGTTTCGCTCCCGGACACACGGTAAACGAAGCGATGTCCTCGAAACACTTTTACCAGGCCTACTCGTCGGTCTCGTCTTGTCCGTCGTCAGCGGATGGCTCGGATTGACAGTGACACCGCAGTACGCTCTACTGTTGCTTGGACTTTCGAGCGTCCTGTTGTTGGTCGGGATCGTTCGTTTGAACCTGCCACTCTGGCCGATCTTCTTGCTTGGACTGACCGGCTGGTTCCTAATGGATTCACGTCTTGACTCGATCCGAGCGGTCGAGCCGAAGATGGTTTTATTACTTGCAACGTTGACGCTCGTCGCGGAATGTCTCCTCGTCTGGTGGCGCGGGCAGCGGCGTCTGTCACCGTCACTCGTCGTCTCGAAGCGTGGTCGCTTCATCGGTGGGCTGTCGGCAAATAAGCTTTGGCTGTTGCCGTTGCTTGTCTTTGTTCCGGGTGACGTGCTTGAAGCCTGGTGGCCACGTTACAGCTTCCCAGAGCTCGTTCCGATCGTTCTTTGGTTACCGATTGGTTTCAGCTTCCTCTTTACGGGTAAGTTGCCGAAAGAATTGATGCGTCCGCTCGTTCAAGGACGTTTGATCACGAGCCTCGTCGCGATTCTATTGACGGTTCTTGCATACGTCACCGGACAAGCTGAATGGCTGTACGGGATCGTCTTGTTGCTCGTCCTGCACATTGTGTTGCATCAGCGGGTCAAACGCTTGAACCGGGCACAGACACCGTTGTTCCTCAATGGAACGCGTGGTGCCGTCATTCTTGGAACGCTACCTGATAAACCGGCTGCTGAGATGGGCTTGATTCCAGGTGAAGCGATTTATAAGGTCAATGGTGAGAAAGTCGATTCGGAAGCATCGTTCTACGAAGCCATCCAAAAACACAAACCGTATCTGCGTCTTGAAGTCATGAACCATAACGGTGACATCCGGTTTGCGCAACGTGCCTTTTATGAACAAGATCATCATGAACTTGGTATCCTGTTCGTCAACGAGCCGGTCCATGGTCGCACTAAAGTGCGGTCCTTACATTAACGAGTACATCCCTGTCACGGAACAGCCGTGACGGGGATTTTTTTGTTGGCAGAAAAATCGAGGATCAACACTCGAAGCAAAAAGAAACTTTTGCATTTTCGAAAAAAAGGGTAACTTCCTAAAAGGAGCACTTCATAATCGAATGTTTGTTCGTAAAGTGGTACAATAAAAATAGATTTTTTAACGTGATGAGGGGGAAGCAAACGATGGATTTTGAACTCGTTTCACCATTTGAACCAGGCGGTGATCAACCGACGGCAATCGAAAAATTGGTGACTGGGCTAAAACAAGGCGAACGACATCAGACGTTGCTTGGGGCGACCGGTACCGGGAAGACGTTCACGGTCTCGAACGTCATCAAGGAAATCAAGAAACCGACGCTCGTCCTTGCCCACAACAAAACACTAGCGGGACAACTCTACTCGGAGTTCAAGGAATTCTTCCCGAACAATGCGGTCGAATACTTCGTTAGTTTTTATGATTATTACCAACCGGAAGCGTACGTCCCATCGACGGATACGTTCATTGAGAAGGACTCTTCGATCAACGATGAAATCGATAAGTTGCGTCACTCGGCAACGTCCGCCTTGTTCGAACGGGAAGACGTCTTGATCGTCGCGTCCGTTTCGTGTATCTATGGTCTCGGTAACCCGGAAGAGTACAACAACCACGTTTTGTCACTGCGTGTCGGCAATGAGATGGGGCGAAACGAGATGCTCCGTCGTCTAATCGACATTCAGTATGAGCGTAACGACATCGACTTCCAGCGCGGACGGTTCCGCGTCCGCGGAGACGTCGTCGAAATCTTCCCGGCGTCACGCGACGAACAGTGTGTCCGGGTCGAGTTCTTCGGTGACGAGATTGAACGGATCCGTGACATGGATCCGCTGACAGGTGAGATCGTCGCGGACCGCGAGCACATCTCGATCTTCCCGGCGTCCCACTTCGTGACGGGGGATACCCGTCTACAGAAAGCGATCGCGAACATCGAGAAGGAACTTGAAGTGCAGCTTGCGAAGTTACGCGAAGACAATCAGTTGCTTGAAGCGCAACGGCTCGAACAACGGACGAACTACGATCTTGAGATGATGCGTGAGATGGGCTATTGTTCCGGAATCGAGAACTACTCGCGTCACTTGAACTTGATGCCGGAAGGGGCAACACCGTATACGTTGCTTGATTACTTCCCGAAGGACTTCTTACTCGTTGCCGATGAGTCACACGTCACACTGCCGCAAATTCGCGGGATGTATAACGGAGATCAGGCGCGGAAACAAGTCCTCGTCGATCACGGTTTCCGTCTTCCGTCGGCAAAAGACAACCGTCCGTTACGGTTCGAGGAGTTCGAGGAAAAAATCAGTCAGGCGATCTATATCTCGGCGACACCAGGACCGTATGAACTCGAACATTCGAAAGAGATGGTCGAGCAAATCATCCGTCCGACCGGTCTCGTCGATCCGACGATCGAGATTCATCCGATCACGGGACAAATCGATTACTTGATGGATAACATCCGTGACCGGGTCGCGAAGAACGAACGTGTTCTCGTGACGACACTGACGAAGAAGATGGCAGAAGACTTGACCGATTACTTGAAAGAGAATGGTGTCAAGGTCAACTATATGCACTCGGAAATCAAGACGCTGGAACGGATTGAAATCATCCGTGACTTACGACTCGGGAAATATGATGTCCTCGTCGGGATCAACTTATTACGAGAAGGACTCGATATTCCGGAAGTCTCACTCGTGACGATTCTTGATGCCGATAAGGAAGGCTTCCTCCGGTCGGACCGTTCGCTGATTCAAACGATTGGTCGGGCGGCGCGGAACGCGGAAGGACACGTCATCTTGTTTGCCGATAAAGTCACCGATTCGATGCAACGCGCGATCGATGAGACGGAACGCCGTCGCGCGATCCAGATGGCGTTCAACGAAGAACATGGCATTACGCCGCAGACGATCAAAAAAGACGTGCGTGGTGTCATCAGTACGACAATCGAGAGCGACGATACCGTCGAAAAACTCGAGAAGTTCAACAAACTCAAAAAACCGGAGCGTGAAACGTTGCTTGAACAGCTTGACCAAGAGATGCGTCAAGCGGCGAAAGACATGCAGTTCGAGCGAGCTGCTGAGCTCCGCGACCTCATATTAGAATTGAAAGCAGGTGCCTAAGTTGGGAGAAAAGAAGAATCAGATTATCATCAAAGGCGCTCGCGTCAATAATCTACAAAACATCGATGTCGAAATCCCCCGCGATCAGCTCGTCGTCTTGACGGGCTTGTCCGGGTCAGGGAAATCGTCGCTTGCCTTCGACACGATTTACGCTGAAGGACAACGGCGTTATGTCGAAAGTCTGTCTGCCTATGCCCGCCAGTTCCTCGGACAAATGGATAAACCGGATGTCGATACGATTGAAGGACTGAGTCCGGCAATTTCGATCGATCAAAAGACGACGAGTAAAAACCCTCGTTCGACGGTCGGAACGGTCACAGAGATTTATGACTACTTGCGTCTGTTATACGCACGGATCGGTAAACCAATCTGTCCGAATCACGGAATCGAGATTTCGAGTCAGACGATCAGTCAGATGGTTGACCAAGTGATGGAGTTGCCGGAACGGACCCGTCTGCAAATTCTCGCGCCGATCGTTTCCGGACGCAAAGGAACGCACGTCAAAGTGCTCGACGATTTGAAGAAGGAAGGTTTCGTCCGCGTTCGTGTCAACGGAGAGACGATGGATCTCGCCGAAGAAATCACGCTTGAGAAAAACAAGAAGCACTCGATCGAAGTCGTCGTCGACCGTGTCGTCGTGCGACCAGACGTCGAAGCCCGTCTTGCGGACTCACTGGAGACTGCACTTCGCCTCGCGGATGGTCGGGTCATCGTCGATACGATGGACGGCAACGAACTGTTGTTCAGTGAACATCACGCTTGTCCGATCTGTGGTTTCTCGATCGGTGAACTCGAACCACGAATGTTCTCGTTCAACTCACCGTTCGGTGCTTGTACGTCATGTGACGGACTCGGAACGAAGCTTGAAGTCGATGTTGATCTCGTCGTACCGCATCCCGATAAGTCTTTGAACGAAGGAGCGATCGTGGCGTGGGAACCGACGAGTTCGCAGTATTATCCACAATTGCTCAAAGCGGTCTGTGACCACTTCAAAATCGATATGGATACACCATTCGAACAGTTACCGGAAGAGCAGCGCGAGATAATTTTAAACGGAAACACGAAGGAAGAGATTCATTTCCGTTATGAGAACGACTTCGGTATGGTCCGAAATACAAACCTCTACTTCGAAGGGGTCCTCAATAACTTACAGCGTCGCTTCAAGGAGACATCGTCTGATTATATCCGGGAACAGATGGAAGGCTACATGGCGAAGAAAGCCTGTCCGACGTGTAAAGGACACCGCTTGAAACGGGAATCACTCGCCCTCAAAGTATCCGATCACCATATTGGTGAAGTGACGAAGATGTCTGTTAAACAAGCAGTTATGTTCTTCGACGAACTGCCTGAGAAGTTGAGTGAGAAGGATCAGACGATTTCGCGGATGATCGTTCGTGAGATTCACGAACGGGCGTCGTTCCTCGAAAACGTCGGTCTCGATTATCTGACGATCTCACGCGCAGCCGGTACGTTGTCCGGTGGGGAGGCGCAACGAATTCGTCTCGCGACACAAATCGGTTCGCGTTTGACGGGTGTTCTCTACGTTTTGGATGAGCCGTCAATCGGTTTGCACCAACGCGATAATGATCGTCTGATCAATACGCTGAAGGCGATGCGTGACCTCGGCAACACGCTGATCGTCGTCGAACACGATGAAGATACGATGATGGCAGCCGACTACTTGATCGATATCGGACCAGGTGCCGGGGATCATGGTGGATTTGTCACAGCAGCCGGAAAACCGGAAGAGTTGATGCAGGATGCGAACTCGCTGACCGGTCAATATTTGTCCGGGAAAAAATTCATCCCTGTCCCGTCGACACGAAAAGAGCCGGACGGTCGGATGCTCCATATCCACAAAGCATCGGAAAACAACCTGAAGAACGTTGATGTCGACATTCCGCTTGGTCTGTTCGTCGCCGTCACCGGTGTCTCGGGATCCGGAAAATCGACGTTGATCAATGAAATTCTCTATAAGACGATTGCGCACGAGATGAACCGGGCGAAGGAAAAGCCAGGTGCTCATAAAGGAATCACGGGTCTAGAGCAAATCGATAAGGTCATCGACATTGACCAATCGCCAATCGGACGGACACCACGTTCGAACCCTGCAACGTATACGGGTGTCTTCGATGATATTCGGGACGTCTTTGCTTCGACGAACGAAGCGAAACTCCGTGGTTACAAAAAAGGACGTTTCAGTTTCAACATCAAGGGTGGACGCTGTGAAGCGTGTCGTGGCGACGGGATCATCAAGATCGAGATGCACTTCTTACCGGACGTCTATGTTCCGTGTGAAGTCTGTCATGGTAAACGTTATAACCGCGAAACACTCGAAGTAAAATATAAAGGCAAAACGATTGCCGACGTGCTTGAGATGACGGTTGAAGATGCACTCGCCTTCTTCGAGAACATTCCGAAAATCACGCGGAAACTGCAGACGATCGCTGACGTCGGTCTGACGTACATGCGTCTCGGTCAACCCGCGACAGAACTGTCTGGTGGGGAAGCGCAGCGTGTTAAACTGGCGTCCGAGTTGCATAAACGCTCGACTGGGAAGACGATCTATATTCTCGATGAGCCGACGACGGGACTCCACGTCCATGATATCGCGCGTCTGTTGAAAGTCTTACAACGTCTCGTCGACAATGGTGATACGGTGCTCGTCATCGAACACAACTTGGATGTCATCAAGACGGCCGACTACTTGATTGATCTCGGACCTGAAGGGGGCGACGGTGGCGGAACGATCGTTGCTGCCGGTACACCGGAACAGATTGCTGAAGTTGAAGCATCTTATACGGGACGATACCTCGCACCTGTCCTTGAACGCGATGCGGCACGAATTGAATCGTGAAACTTTTGTGGATGAGGATTCGTAGGAAGGAACTAAGGGAACTTAAACGAAAGTATCATGTAACACACGTTTGAGGTTCAAGAATAGGAGGGAACGGTTCATGAAGCAAGATATGCGTCAATTGATATTGGAGCAAGTCAAAGAAGGAAAGTTAACGATTGATGAGGCACTCGATAAACTCGAGCGGCTCGAAGCGATCGACGAACGTGCAACTTCTGCCAGTGAACATAAGTACGTCGATGAACCAGAACAATATGATCGGGTCGACCAGTATTCCGTCGATTCGCTGACGACGAAAGTCATGTCAGCGTTCGATAATCTCGTCAGCCGGATCAAGGACAGTGATCTTTCGCTTAATCAGGCGTCCGGTCCGAACGTCACCTACGTCAAACAATTCCCGTTCAGCGGTGAGACGGTTCACGTCGATCTGTTCAATGCGAACTTGGTCGTCGAACCGAGTGATCTTGAAGAATGCGAATTGACGGTGACAGGACGTCCGCTCCGCCGCCAACAGGTGACGGAAGAACAGGCGCTTGAGCAACTTCAAGCCGCTGTGCAACACGCGGTATCGGCGAACACACTCTCAATTCGTTTGAAGGATAAGAGTGTCCGTGCGACAGTCCATCTGAAAGTACCACGCCGTCATTACGAATCATTCGTCTTACAGACGTTGAATGGGGAAATTTCGTTATCGTCACTCGATACGACATCCGCTCAACTGATGACAGCGAACGGTCGGGTCAACGTCCGTGACCTCTTCAGTGAAGATGTCAAAGTATCGACAGCGAACGGCTCGATCGAAATCGAAGAGTCGGAGTTGAAGGTCTTAAAAGCGAAGACAGCCAACGGTCAAATCATCACGACGGGTGTCTTCGAACGTTCAGAATTGAAAACAGCGAACGGAAACGTCCGGTGCGAGCTGAAGACAGCGCAAAATGCGAAAGTCAAAGCCTCGTCACTTGCTGGAAGCATCGCCTTGATGTTGCCGCATGGCGCTGAAGTCTACGGGGAACTTGAGACGAACTTTGGTGGTCTCAACTGCAACTTGGACGACATGGAATTGATTCGGGATCAAAAAGAGATCGTCAACCGGAAACTCCATTTCGTATCAGGACGCGGCCGTTCACCAAAAATCGAGGTCGAAGCGGATACGAAGACTGGTACGATTTCGGTCACACACGGCGTTCACCTCAGTCCACAAGCGTTATAAGCATACTCGGCGCAACTTCTTGAAAAAGAGGTTGCGCTTTTCTAATGACGTCGTATCCGCTGTGCATGCTTTCCTCAGGTGAGACACGAGCCGCGGCTACGTCGTTCTAGGAACGAGTAGCTGGGTCTCGTTTGTCTCTGACAGCGCGGATGACCGCGCTTTTTCCTGTAGGAGTCACAGATGCGGAACGACTTCGTCTGCACATGTAAAAACACCCATCCTCATAAGAAGATGGGTGTAGCTACATCAATAATCGTAATCCTGATCCATCATCGGCTCGTCGAAGTTCATGTTCTTGATATTAGTCATATCGTAACCGAACGAGAGTAAGGCGATGACACCGATGATTGCAAGAACGATCGAAACGAGAATCAGACCAATGCCGAGCCAACTCTTTCCGCGTGCGCGATTCCAATAGAAGATGATCGCGAGGACGTAGGAAATGAATGAACCACTGATGAAGACCCCGATAATGGAAATAATAAAGAATAAGAGAGCTGTTTGATCTTGATTCCGGGAGTAAGCCTTCCACATATCGATCAGCGAAATCACGAGATAAACGAAACCGGCGATCGCGAGGATTCCAAATAAAATAAGTATTAAAACGAACCAAATACCGCCACCTGACATCATGGCAAAACCTCCTTCAAAATATTAACTCTTTATTCCATTCCCAAGAAATCATGCTTCTAATCCAATTCCATGAATCGAATAAAAATATGGTACAATACTTCAAGTGAAAGGGGCTGACGAAGCGTGCAACCAAAAGTGCGAACAGCTGAAATCGTAAAACAATTCAATCTCCACATCGTCACGGGAGAAGAAGGCTTACATCGCCCGATTCTAACGGCTGATTTGTGCCGACCTGGCCTTGTGCTTGCCGGTTATTATGCCTATTACCCGGCAGAACGTCTTCAAATTCTCGGAAAAACAGAATTGACGTTCTTCAATAATTTAACGTACGAGGAACAACGTGAACGAGCGAACGTCCTTTGTACAGATGAAACACCTGGTATTTTGATCACACGTGGATTTGAAGTGCCGGAAGCGATCATCCAAGCTGCGGACGAGACGAACGTGCCACTGTTGACGACAAAAGGGCATACGACATCGGTCGAGTCACAGATCACGAACTTCCTCGAAGCGGAACTCGCGCCAACGACGGCGATGCATGGTGTCCTTGTCGATATCTATGGTGTCGGCGTCTTCATTAAAGGAGCAAGTGGCGTCGGTAAATCGGAAACAGCACTCGAACTCGTCAAGCGGGGTCATCGTCTGGTCGCAGATGACTCGGTCGAGATTCGTCAAACGGGTGACGGGATTCTCGTCGGAACGGCACCGAAGTTGATTCAACATCTGCTTGAGATTCGTGGAATCGGGATCATCGACGTGATGACGTTGTTTGGTGCAGGTGCTGTTCGCTCGCACAAGAAGATCAGCCTCGTCTGTAACCTCGAGATTTGGGATCAATCAAAAGTCTATGACCGCGTTGGTCTGGATCAAGAGACGCTTCAAATCATCGATACGGAAATCCCGTTCTTGACGATTCCGGTTCGTCCCGGACGAAACCTCGCCGTCATTATTGAGGTGGCAGCGATGAACTATCGCCTGAAAAACATGGGCATTAATACAGCAGAAGAATTCGCGGGACGTCTCGCGCAAGCAATTGAAGATGGGAATGGTGGTCTTTGATGGGAACTTTAGCCTCTGTACAACCAACGTTTGATCGCGTCGCAATCAATCTCGGACCGGTACCGATTTACTGGTACGGCATCGTCATCGCACTCGGTGCGGTCGTTGGTCTCCTGATTGCGATCTTCGAGTCGAAGCGGATCGGCTTCAACGAAGAGTACGCGGTCGATGTCGTCATCTGGTCGATTCCGATCAGTATCATCTGTGCCCGGATTTACTACGTCGCGTTCGAGTGGAACTACTATAGTCAACATCTTGACCAAATCATCAACATCCGCCAAGGTGGAATCGCGATTCACGGTGCGATCATCGGGGCGATTTTGACGGTCATCATCTATACGCGTAAGAAAAAGATCTCGTTCTGGCAAATCGCCGATATCTTGGCACCGTCGCTCTTGTTCGGTCAAGCCGTCGGACGCTGGGGCAACTTCTTCAACCAAGAAGCACACGGCGGCGAGACGACGTGGTCGTACTTACAAGATACGTTGCACTTACCAAACTGGATCGTCAATCAGATGTACATCGACGGGACGTACTACTTACCGACATTCCTCTATGAAAGCATCTGGAACATCATTGGTGTCATTCTATTAATCGTCTGGCGGATGAAGTTCAACCCACGTCGTGGATATGTCTTCCTCGGTTATTTGATTTGGTATTCGATCGGACGCTACTTTATCGAAGGACTCCGGACGGATAGTCTGATGGCTGACGGACTGCGGACGGCGCAAGTCGTCTCGATCTGTTTAGTCATCTTCGGTGTGATCATGCTCGTCATTCGTCGCAATGCCGTTCGTTACTTGAACGGTTCAAAAAAGGAGGCGAAGTAATCGATGATTCGCACACTTTTGTTTGACTTAGATGGAACGTTGATTGATACGAATCCATTGATCTTAAAAAGCTTTGAGCATACGCTCAGTTACTATTACCCCGACCGGACGTTCACGGAAGCGGAACTGCTTCCGTTCATCGGTCCGACGCTTGAAAAGTCATTCTCAGCGATGAATACGGAACAGTGGAAAGAGATGGTTGCTTTTTACCGGAGCTACAACATTGCCATGCATGACGCGCTTGTACTCGAGTATCCAGGTGTGCTTGACGGATTACGCCGTTTGCATGAAGCAGGCTATAAGATGGCGGTCGTGACGTCGAAGAGTCGTCGCGTTGCCTTACGCGGGATCGAGTTATTCGGATTGACGTCACTCTTTGACGCTGTCATCGCAGCGGACGACGTAACGGAAGAAAAACCAGCCGTCGAGCCGTTTGAGAAAGCGTTGCAGTTACTTGGATCAACACCAGACGAGACAATCATGGTCGGTGACAACGATACGGACATCCTTGGGGGCAAGAACGCAGGAGTGAAGACAGTCGCAGTCGGTTGGGCGATCAAAGGACGCGCGTACTTAGAAGCTCTCGAGCCGGACATCATCATTGATTCGATGGACCATCTTGCTGCTTGGCTGGAGGAACAAAATGGCACGGCGAACTGATCGGTTTCAGGTCGGAACGACGAATCCACTCTGGCATATGTACCGGACGGTGTCGTTCTTTAAAGTGATGTGGTGCTTTACGATCGTCACGATTGGTCGGTTTGCCCCGTCGTTACGCTTTAAGAACGCGCTCTACCGGACGTGCCTCCGAATGAAGATCGGGGAGAAGACGGCACTTGCCTTGATGGTGATGCCAGACACGATGTTCCCGGAGCGAATCACGATTGGTGACAATACGATCATCGGCTTCAATACGACGATCCTCTGTCATGAATATTTGACGACGGAGTATCGTTTAGGTGACGTCGTCATCGGAAGCAACGTCTTGATCGGTGCGAATGTGACGATCCTACCGGGCGTGACGATCGGAGATGGTGCCGTTGTCGGTGCCGGATCCGTTGTTCACCGGGACATCGCTCCGAACGAACGCGTCTCGAGTCAGCCGCTTCGCCGGCACGAAATGTGACAAAACTGTGAGAAGGAAGAAGGAAAAAAGATGACGCACATCCGCTTTACGTATAAGACAGGAAAGTATTTCGGAAGATTATTCGCCGAACGTCCACAAGGTCTCGTCGTGGAGGTGCTGGCTGTCGAGAAGCATCCGGTTCAAGGAGATCTTCATCAACCGAACCAAGTCGATGTCCCGCTCTTTCATATCCGGACCGCCTTGCATAAGCACGAAAAGATCACGGTTTCGCCCGCAGTCGTTTATGCGTATGACGGAGAGATTCCCGATTATGCGACGAGCTTACGGCAGGCATATGATAAGGACGTGGCACGTCTTGAAGGACTGAATCCAGAGACGGATGCTTTTGTACGAAAATGCTTAGAGAATTACAAAGAACTGGAATCAATTTATGCGAAACGCTGGGGATGAACTTCGGCGTTTTTTTCTGTTGCATGCCTTCTAGAGATAGGGTATTCTTGTGTCTGCAACTACGAAACCAGTTTATTATTTATGGGGGCTTGAATCATGATGGAATTAACCCAATACAAAGCAGACCCCTTTGCGATTACAGCGCGCCAAGCGGAACTTTTTTATTTCCGCGGACGGAAGGCGCACCGGGAAGGGCGACTGGACGAAGCCGTCTATCATCTAGATGAGGCGACGACACTTCAGCCAGCGGACATCCGTTATTTGCTCCGTTATGCCCGTGTCTTATTCGAGACAGGAGAAATCAATCATGCGAATGATGTCTTGAAACAAGTACGTGCACTCGACGCATCAAATACGGAAGCACTCTTTTATTTAGCGAATAACTACGCACACGTCTCACTTTATGAAGAAGCGCGACAGCATGCGATGGAATATTTAGAGCAAGCACCAAACGGCAAACACGCGGAGGCATCGGCCGCACTCGTGGAACTGATTGATCTCGAACAAGAGATGGAAGACGACGAAGAGGACGAATTGATTCGTCTGCACGGTCAAGCACAACGCCAGATCGATAAAGGGATGCTGTTCGCGGCACAGGAGACGTTGACTGGACTGATTGCCCAGTACCCGACGTTCTGGCCTGCCTACAACAACCTCGCGATCGTCGAGTTCTATTTAGGAGAGAATGATCAGGCATTCGCTTCCCTCGAACGGGTCCTTGAAGGAAACCCGGGGAATTTGCATGCCCTCTGTAACACGCTCGTCTTACTACACGAGATGGGACAGGACGAAGAGGCGCATCGTCTCTCTCGTCAGCTCGAACACGTCCGTTCCGTGCATCTTGAGACACGTTATAAGGTCGCATCAACACTTGCGATCATCGGACGATACGATATCGCCTATGAAGAGTTGAAGTTGCTCGAGCGTCGCGGGTACCGAGGAGATCCCCTCTTTGGGCACTGGTTATCGATCTCTGCTTATAAGACAGGACATGTCGAAGAGGCAGCCGCTTTCTTAAAGTCAGACGAAGCACAAGCGTTAAAGGAAGAAACGGATACGTATGACATCCGCCACAACCTACAGTTTCGCTCGGCACTCATCCAAGCGTTGAAGACGGAAGATGACGTCTCGCGAATCTTCACGGCACTTCTTCTTGGCAAGCTGAACGATGCCGAAGCACGGCTTGCATTGTCGATGATGCCAGAAGTGACGGACCGAGAAGACGTCCTGTTACTGACGGAACAGATTGTCATCGAGATGGAAGGACGGATCGATGTCGTGGATGAACGCATTCACCGGGCATTGCAGACGATCCGTCTTGCAGAACGATTCGTTTCAGACGAAGAACGGATGAGTCTTGAAGGGGACTTTTATGAGCGCTTCGCACAGCTCGTCTTAAGTGGAGAATCGTTCGATTCAATTGAAGCATCCGCGGCATCACTGCTTTACCTGTTCCATGATTTACGAGACGGAATGTTGATCGAGGAATGCGCATCGCTCGTCGATTGTTCGTTCGATCATGTCGCATCGATGATCCGGACACATGAACGGATGCTGGCACCGCTGCAAGCAAAGTGTTAGACGTTTAGGGGATTCTCACCTATACTCAAACTACAACGATTACGATAAATGGGGTGGAATCATGGCGGAAACAGAACAAAAAATTTATGACGTCATCATCATCGGGGCAGGTCCTGCTGGGATGACAGCCGCACTTTATGCATCACGTGCGAACCTTTCGACATTGATGATCGAACGCGGGATTCCGGGCGGTCAGATGGCGAACACAGAAGATATCGAGAACTACCCAGGATACGATAGCATCCTCGGACCAGATCTCTCACAAAAAATGTTCGACCACTCGAAAGCATTCGGCGCAGAATATGCGTACGGAGATGTTCGAAGCATCGAAGACGGTAAAGCATACAAAACGATTCATGCACACAACAAAGATTACTACGCACGGGCAATCATCATCGCGTCTGGTGCACAATATAAAAAAATCGGCGTACCGGGAGAAGAAGAGCTCGGCGGTCGCGGCGTCTCGTATTGTGCGGTCTGTGATGGGGCGTTCTTCAAAGAAAAAGAACTCTTCGTCATCGGTGGTGGGGACTCTGCGGTAGAAGAAGGTGTCTACTTGACACGTTTCGCGAAAAAAGTCACGATCGTTCACCGTCGTGATGAGCTCCGCGCTCAAAAAATCCTTCAAAAACGTGCGTTCGACAACCCGAAAATCGACTTCATCTGGAACCATACGGTTAAACAGATCAACGAACAAGACGGGAAAGTCGGCGGTATCGAGCTGATCAATACAAAAACAGCTGACGTGACGACGCATCCGATCGATGGGGTCTTCATCTACATCGGAATGAACCCAATCACAGGTTACGTCCAAGATCTCGGTATTTTGAACGACCAAGGTTACGTCGTGACGAACGAAGCGATGGAAACGAACATCAAAGGTATCTTTGCTGCTGGTGACGTTCGTGAAAAAACATTGCGCCAAGTCGTTACAGCAACGAACGATGGTTCGATCGCAGCGCAAAATGCACAGCATTTCATTGAAGCGTTGCTTGAAGAATTACAAGAATCCTCACACGCATAATATCGAACCAGTTTCATTGAAGGAGACTTCAGTGAAGCTGGCTCTTTTTTTATGATATACTGAAAAAGAAGCGAAAAAATACACACGGAACTGTTGTCTGGAGGGCGAAAAGATGGAACAGAATCAACCGCAACTTGTCATCATCACGGGTATGAGTGGGGCTGGGAAGACTGTCGCAATGAATAGCTTTGAGGACTTAGGCTATTTTTGTGTCGACAATCTACCCCCGACGTTACTGCCGCATCTCATCGAAGTCATTGGACAAGTGCGTCCTAAAATCGCCGTTGCCATCGATACCCGCGCGCGTGATTTCATCGACAGCTTTTTTGTCGTCTATGAGGATTTAAAGAAAACGGACTTACAAATCCGGATGCTGTATCTTGATGCACGAAACGATGTCCTCGTACGTCGTTACAAGGAATCGCGCCGTTCGCATCCGCTCGCACCAACGGATTCCCCATTGATTGGAATCGAACGGGAGCGGACGTTGCTCGAAGGATTCCGTGATAAGGCACAGATGCTGATTGATACGAGTGACATCAAGCCGCTTGCACTGAAAGAACGTCTCTTGAAGGAGTTCACGGAAGGCACTCGGATTCCGTTCACGGTCAACGTCATGTCGTTCGGTTTCAAACACGGTTTACCGCTTGATGCGGATCTTGTCTTTGACCTGCGCTTCTTACCGAATCCGTTCTACATTCCAGAGCTGCGTCCAAAGACGGGACTCGACGAGGAAGTCGCGTCATATGTCATGCAGTGGCCGGAAGCGAAGCTGTTCTATAAAAAACTCGTCGACTTGCTCGAGTTCCTGATTCCGCAATACGAGCGGGAAGGGAAGTCGCAACTCGTCATCGCCCTCGGTTGTACAGGCGGGAAACACCGATCGATCACGTTCGCGGAAGCGATCAGTAAAGAATTCGCGACGCAGTATCACATCGAGACGAATCACCGGGATTATGTGCATGCGAAGGAGGAGAAGTGATGAAATGGGAACGCAAAGTCGTCGCCATCGGTGGCGGGACAGGACTCTCGACGCTTCTTCGTGGACTGAAACATTATCCGCTTGATATCACAGCCATCGTCACGGTCGCCGATGACGGGGGCAGTTCTGGTCGTCTGCGGACGGAATTCAACATGTTACCGCCGGGCGATATCCGCAACGTCATCGTCTCCTTATCGAAGTCGGAGACGTTGATGGACCGAATCATGCAGTACCGGTTCGAGACCGGGGAAGGATTACACGGGCATTCGCTCGGAAACCTGATGCTGACGGCAGCAACCCAGCTCTGTAATGGTTCGTTCGTCGAAGCAATCGGCGTCATGGGACAACTGTTGAACGCGGAAGGAAAAGTCTATCCGGCGACGGAACGGACGATCACGTTATGTGCCGAGTTCGAGGACGGAACGATCGTCAAAGGTGAGTCGTTGATTCCGAAGGTCGGCAAGAAGATCGAACGGATCTTCCTTGAAGAACAAGACGTCCGTCCGGTACCGGAAGCGATTCAGGCGATTCTTGATGCCGACGTCATCGTCCTTGGTCCGGGTAGTCTCTATACGAGTATCATCCCGAACGTCCTGATCGATGAAATCCGGGAAGCGATCCAACAATCGCTGGCTCCGGTCGTCTATATTTGTAACGTCATGACGCAGCCCGGTGAGACGACGGCGTTCACGGCGAATGAACATTTAGCGGCACTCGAACGCTTCCTCGGACAAGGCGTCGTTGATACGATCATCGTCAACAACGAATCGATCGATGCGAGTTACCTGAAGAAATACCAGAAGGATCACGCTGACATCGTCACCTATAATGAAAAACAATTCGAGCTCGCTGGCGTTGAAGTGCTTGCGGACGACATCGTCGATTACAATCATCACTTCATCCGTCATGACTCAGATGCCGTCGCAAGCCTCGTCATGCGAAAAGTGTTGTCGATTCGACGGATGCGTCAACTCGAAGGAAAGGAGGAGCTGACATGAGCTTTGCCTCAGAAGTCAAAAAAGAATTAACGCAGATTCCGATCACCGATCACGAGATGAAGGCGGAACTCGCGGCGCTTGCCCGGATGAATGGTGCGATCTCGTTCGGTCTCGGACGTGGTCTGACACTCGATATCTCGACCGAGAATGCCTCGATTGCCCGTCGGATCTACTCGCTTTTGAAAAAAGCATACGGGGTTCATCTCGATCTGCTCGTGCGGAAGAAAATGCGTCTGAAAAAGAATAATGTCTACATCGTCCGCGTCAAACAACAGGCGGATAAGATTTTGCAAGACCTCGGGATTTTAGGGGAAGGGTTCACGATGATTCGCTCCATCAGTGACACGATTCTAAACGATGAACGAAAAGCACGCGCATATTTACGAGGGGCGTTCCTCGCCGGAGGTTCGCTCAACAATCCGGCGACATCGTCGTATCACTTGGAGATCTTTAGCTTATATGAAGAACACAATGCGGCGCTCCGCGGTCTATCGAACGTCTTTGATTTGAACGCGAAGGCGATCGAACGGAAAAAGGGACATATCCTCTACATTAAAGAGAGCGAGAAGATTTCCGATTTCCTTAAGCTCGTTGATGCGACACAATCGATGCTGCGGTTCGAGGATGTCCGGATCTTAAAAGATATGCGTAACTCGGTCAACCGTCTCGTCAACTGTGAGACGGCGAACCTCAACAAAACGGTCGGTGCGGCATTACGCCAAGTCGAGAACATCAAGTTCCTTGAGCGGACGGTCGGGCTCGATGTCTTACCGGATAAGCTGAAGGAGATCGCGATCTTGCGTGTGACCCATCAAGACGTCACGTTACAAGAGCTCGGGGAGATGGTCGAAAGCGGCTCCATCTCAAAATCAGGGATCAATCACCGGTTGCGGAAAATTGATCAAATCGCTGAAAAAGTACGAAATGGCGAGTCGATGACAGGGGCCTTATAAGAGGGTCGCTTGCGGGATGAACCATAGTCTACTATAATATATAGTCGATGCAACTAAATGTTCGAATTAAGGAGTTTTTGAAATGGCTAACGAAAAGAAACGTATTTCGCTGACAGTCGATGCGAAGTTTGATGAAGTGTTAACAAAAAAAGCAAAAGCAATCGGTGTACCGAAAAGCACACTCGTTGCATTCGCAACATCTTTGTTCCTGAAACAATTACAAGCAGAAGAAGAGCTTTCGCCACATGCGAACGCGATCTACTCGCTGATTCGTGAAAACCACGATATCGTTTCAGACATCACAGACTTGATCGACTGATCATCACCCTCTCGTTCTATAAGGAACGGGAGGTTTTTTGTATGTAACGATAACCGACAAGGCTTCACTTTTCTATGGATACAAAAAAAGTGCCTCCCGAAGGAGACACTCTGGATGACTTATGCACGTTCCATGACGCGGTCGATAAGACCGTAATCAGCAGCAGCTTGTGCTGACATGAAGTTGTCACGCTCTGTATCGCGTTCGATGACTTCAAGTGGTTGTCCTGTGTTTTCAGCCATGATTTTGTTGAGGTGCTCACGCATTTTGATGATACGCTCCGCATGGATTTTGATATCCGATGCTTGACCTTGTGTACCACCGAGTGGTTGGTGGATCATGATTTCAGCGTTTGGTAACGCGAAACGTTTTCCTTTTGCGCCTGCTTGTAGCAAGAATGCACCCATCGATGCTGCCATACCGATACAAATCGTTGAAACTTGTGGCTTGATGAAGTTCATTGTATCGTAAATCGCCATACCGGCAGTGATCGAACCACCTGGGCTGTTGATGTAAAGCGAGATTTCTTTATCTGGATCTTCTGCTGCTAAGAACAGAAGCTGGGCAACGACTGAGTTGGCGACGTTGTCGTCAATCGCGCTCCCGAGAAGAATGATGCGGTCTTTTAGCAAACGTGAGTAGATATCGTAAGCACGTTCCCCGCGGTTTGTTTGTTCGATGACTGTTGGAATTAACATAGTCTTTGCCTCCTTATAGTTGGTATGTAGCTTCCTATTCGACTTATCCTTATCATAATCCTTTGGTCAATATTGGTCAAAAGATACGATGCGACTTTTAGGTATTTTTCCATTACAAGGGCAAATGAAACATATCAATATAGAAAAAAGGCAACGCCATTGCTGGCATTGCCTTGTAGTTGAATAAATGGTACACCCGGAGAGATTCGAACTCCCGACACCTGGTACCGGAAACCAGTGCTCTATCCCCTGAGCTACGGGTGCATCTGATGTACTGAACAATTAATAGTATAGCGACATTTTTTCAGAAAAGCAATAGGGAAGGATGACTTTTCTTTTCTCTAGCGACTCAAAAGGGGTTCAGAGCACGTTTTTCAAAACGTTTCTTCTATAATAAGAAGTGAGGGAGGGAAATCGATGGATCAACGCCAGGAACAAACGCAACAGCTGACGTTATCGGCGTCACAACAGTATCAGTTACATGTACTTGAGCAACCGGCGGCAGAACTCGAGGAGGAATGGCGACGGTTGAAACGACGGTTACATCGTCATTACCCGAATCAGGTTTCGCTAGAGGTCGAGCAGATGGCAGGACATTTGTCATCCTATGAAGACGAGCTTCTTGCACAAATACGTTTAGAATCAGTCAGACAGGAAATAGGATATATGGCGGAACAACTCATCGTGTATTTAGAAGCGGACGGTTTATTGCGGACATCGGACGAGGAGCTCGCTGCATCCTTCTCGACCGATGTCGCAACGATTACAGAAGCACGGACACTCTTACAACAATGTGAACCAGTCGGCATTGCTGCCCGCTCGGAGCGCGAGTGCCAATGGTTACAGGCGATCGAGCTAGACGACGCAGAATTGATCGGACTGACGGATCGGTTACGACATGAACCGGCGAGTCAAGTGTTCGCGCAGTTCAGTGAACAGGATCGAGCACGGTTGCGAAAACGATTGACGCGCCTGAGCCGGACACCGGATCTTCCTAAAGAAGAACGACCGGTCATGGCAGAAGCACGGATTCACCTGCTAGATGGAAAACTTCAGATTGACTGGATGACACTCGACATGGATCAGAAGTGGCTCGGATTAAAAGAGGCAACACCTTTTTTGCGCGCGTACGAACGACGTCGCGTTACGATGCATGCCATCCTCTCGGTCTTGCTTGAGCGACAAGAACGCTGGTTCAAGGGAGAACTGCATCTTGAGCCACTGACGAAAAAACAAGTCGCTGAGGCGACGGGGCATCATCCGTCAACGATTGGTCGAGCGATTGCTGCGAAGTATGTCGAGACGGTTCATGGTCTCGTTGCTTTAGAAGACTTGTTCGTCTCACGGACAACAACCGGAGATTCGAGTTTTTTAATTAAACGGCGGATCGCCGAATACATTCAACATAGCGATCGTCCGTTAAGTGATCAGCAATTGACGGATCGTCTGCAAGCAGACGGTCTGACAGTCGCGCGACGGACGGTTGCGAAATATCGGGCAGCACTTGGTTTAACGAAAAAAACGATGCAGCAAAGGAAGGCGCAATCAGAATGGGATTAAAACGACACAGACACTTAACACTCTATTCACGTCCGGGATGTACGCTATGTGAAGAAGCCGCCATCTTACTCGACTTCGTACTCGATGAGTTTCCGGAATGGACATTCGAGGAAGTCAACATCGATCAGGATGAAGCGCTCAGTCTACGGTTCTTATATGAAATTCCGGTCGTCATGCATGACGAGGAAATCTGGAGTTATGGCAAATTTGATACGGAAACGATAAGAAACCGCTTACTTCAAAAAACTTGAGAAACGAGACTTGCAAGGCGAGAAATGGACTGTTATGATAACGGTGTACCAAGTGGGACACGTTATGACATGCGGGACAAAAAGCGTCCAGCTACTTGAGAGGAGAGGGAAATACATGATTCGGCAGTTAGTCCAGATCCAAAAACGAATCGTGCCTGATCTGATCGAAGAAATGCAGACACGCTACGACATCCTTCATTATGTTCGACTGATGCAACCGATTGGACGACGTACGCTTGCGACAAGCCTTGGCTTGACGGAACGCGTCTTACGGCGGGAAGTTGACTTCTTGAAGCAGCAAGACCTCTTAGAGGTCGCGACGCAAGGGATGTCCTTGACAGATGAAGGACGAAACGTTCTTCGCAGCATGCACAGCATCATGGGAGAACTCGCAGGGATCTCAGACATGGCGAAAGCCTTAAAAGAGAGACTCGGAGTACGGGACGTCGTCATCGTACCGGGTGATTCCGATGAAACCTTCTGGGTACAACGAGACATGGGGCGGGCGACCGTCGCACGACTCAAACGAGAGCTTTCTTCAGACCATCACAATACGATCGCTGTCACAGGCGGTACGACGATGGCTTCCGTCGCGGCGATGATGTCGCCAGACAAGGAACACCGTCCGATGACATTCGTTCCGGCACGCGGAGGACTGGGAGAAACGCTCGAATTACAAGCGAACACAGTATGCTCACGGATGGCGTCACGCGCTCAAAGTGATTATCATCTGCTTCACATCCCCGACATGGTCAGTACAGAGACGTTCGTCAAGATGATTGAAGAGCCGAGCATAAAAAATGTGCTTCAAATGATTAAAGGTGCTTCAATCGTGGTACATGGAATTGGTGAGGCGAAAACGATGGCAAAACGTCGTCGCGCGTCTGAGGATCTCCTGACCCGACTGGAACATGAACAGGCAGTAGCGGAAGCATTCGGATATTACTTCGACCGAGACGGGAACATCGTGCACCGGGTCAAGACGGTTGGTCTCCAACTGGCTGACTTGAAGCAAGTCGAACACGTCATCGTCGTCGCAGGTGGTCATTCGAAGGCAGAAGCGATCAACGCCTATGTCAAACAGTCGCCGGACATCATCCTGATCACGGATGAAGGCGCAGCAGCTTCGATTTTGAAAGGGTAACCCCCTTTTGAATAATAGATAACTCGCTTTACATTAAAAGGAGGAAAATTATCATGGCAGTAAAAGTTGGTATTAACGGATTTGGACGTATCGGACGTTTGGCACTTCGTCAAATTCTTCAATTTGATGGAATCGAAGTAGTCGCGATCAACGACCTTACAGACACTAAAATGCTTGCACACCTTCTCAAATATGATACGACTCAAGGTCGTTTCGACGGCGAAGTTGAAGTACACGACGGTTACTTCCTCGTCAACGGTAAAGAAATCAAAACACTTGCTAACCGCAACCCAGAAGAACTCCCATGGGGCGAGCTCGGTGTTGACATCGTTCTCGAATGTACTGGTTTCTTCACAGACAAAGAAAAAGCTGAGCTTCACTTGAAAGCTGGCGCTAAAAAAGTCGTTATCTCTGCACCTGCAACTGGCGACATGAAAACAGTCGTCTTCAACACGAACCACGAAATCCTTGACGGAACTGAAACAGTTATCTCTGGTGCTTCTTGTACTACAAACTGTCTCGCGCCAATGGCTAAAGTTCTCCAAGATCAGTTCGGAATCGTTGAAGGTCTCATGACTACGATCCACGCTTACACTGGTGACCAAAACACACTCGACGCTCCACACCCTAAAGGTGACTTCCGTCGTGCACGTGCGGCAGCAGCAAACATCGTTCCAAACTCAACTGGGGCTGCAAAAGCAATCGGTCTCGTTCTTCCAGAACTTCAAGGTAAACTTGATGGATCTGCACAACGTGTACCAGTCGCTACAGGTTCACTCACTGAGCTCGTAACTGTACTCGACAAAAAAGTTTCTGTAGAAGAAGTTAACGCAGCAATGAAAGCAGCTGCTAACGAGTCTTACGGTTACACTGAAGACGAAATCGTTTCTTCTGACATCGTTGGTATCTCTTACGGATCACTCTTCGATGCAACACAAACTAAAGTCATGACAGTCGGCGACAAACAACTCGTTAAAACAGTTGCTTGGTATGACAACGAAATGTCTTACACTAGCCAACTCGTTCGTACACTCAAACACTTCGCAGAAATCGCTAAGTAATTCGAGCAATTAAATAGCAATTGAATAAGAGCGGAAACGATATCAGTCTCCGCTCTTATTGCGGAAAAAAGCGGGAGGGGCATTCGCCCCTCACTATACGTAAGAGACGGAGGACGAATGTATGAATAAGAAATCGATTCGCGACATCGATGTACAAGGAAAACGCGTATTTACACGCGTGGATTTCAACGTACCGTTGGAAGACGGTAAAATCACGGATGACACACGGATCCGTGCTGCACTCCCAACGATCAAACACTTGATCGACGGCGGAGCAAAAGTCATTCTCGCTAGCCACATGGGTCGTCCAAAAGGCGAAAAGAACCCTGAGTTCTCACTTGCACCAGTCGTAGCACGCCTCAGCGAATTGCTTGGTAAAGACATCAAGCTCGTTGAAGAAGCATACGGTCCAGTTGCAGAAGAAGCAGTCAGCAAACTCGAAAACGGCGATGTCGTCGTCTTAGAGAACGTCCGCTTCTACCCTGGTGAAACGAAAAACGACGAAGAGCTCGCTAAAGGATTCGCGAAACTCGCTGACGTCTTTGTCAACGACGCGTTCGGCGCAGCACACCGTGCACATGCATCGACAGAAGGTATCGCACACCATGTCGACACAGCAGTTGCCGGTCTTCTCATCGAAAAAGAACTTCAAGTTCTCGGTAAAGCTCTTTCTAACCCGGATCGCCCGTTCACGGCAATCATCGGTGGTTCGAAAGTTGCGGATAAAATCGGTGTCATCGATCACTTACTCGACATCGTCGATACGTTGATCATCGGTGGCGGCTTATCGTACACGTTCCTCACAGCTCGTGGTATCGAAGTCGGTACTTCACTTCTTGAGGTCGACAAAATCGACCAAGCGAAGGAATTCATGAAAAAAGCAGAAGAAAAAGGCGTTAAGTTCCTCATGCCAATCGACTGTGTCATCACGAAGGAATTCGGAGAAGAAACATATGTCGGACCACGTGACATCACAGAGATCCCAGCAGATCACATGTCACTTGATATCGGTCCAAAAACGGTTGAACTCTATGCAGAGGCAATCAAGAACTCGAAACTCGTCGTCTGGAACGGACCGATGGGCGTATTCGAACTCGATAAATACGCAAACGGTACAAAAGGTGTCGCGCAAGCTCTTGCGGACAGCGATGCGTACTCAATCATCGGCGGTGGCGACTCAGCTGCTGCGGCAGAGAAATTCGGTCTTGCTGACAAAATGAGCCACATCTCTACAGGTGGTGGAGCAAGTCTCGAATTCATGGAAGGGAAAGCTCTTCCTGGTGTCGAAGCGCTAAACGACAAGTAATCTAAGTTCACAAGGGAGTGTTTCTCAATGCGTAAACCAATTATCGCAGGTAACTGGAAGATGAATCTGACACTCAAGGATGCAGTCGCATTCGTTGAGGAAGTCAAAGGAGCTGTACCTGCTTCGACGACAGTCGACGCAGCCGTCTGTGCGCCAGCAGTATTCTTGGCACACTTGACAGAAGCAGCAGCTGGTACGGATCTTAAAATCGGTGCTCAAAACATGTACGACAAAGAGAGCGGCGCGTTCACTGGTGAAATCAGCCCGCTCATGCTCAAAGAACTCGACGTGACATACGTCATCCTCGGTCACTCTGAGCGTCGTGAGTACTTCGGCGAAACAGATGCGTTCATCAACAGCAAAGCGAAAAAAGCGTTCGAGCACGGCCTCGTTCCAATCGTTTGTGTAGGTGAAACACTGGAAGAGCGTGAAGGCGGCAAGTTCGAAGACGTCATCCGCGAACAGACAGCAAACAGCCTCAAAGGTCTTACTGTCGACCAAGTGAAAAATCTCGTCGTCGCTTACGAGCCTGTCTGGGCAATCGGAACAGGTAAATCAGCGACAGAACAAGATGCACAAGATTCTTGTAAATTCGTCCGCGACGTCGTTGCAGCTGAATTCGGTGCTGAAGCAGCAGAAGCTGTCCGCATCCAATACGGTGGTAGCGTCAAACCGGAAAACATCAAAGAATATATGGCTCAACCAGACATCGACGGCGCGCTCGTCGGCGGTGCAAGTCTTGAGACAGGATCGTTCCTCAAACTGTTGGAGGCGATTTAAATGAAAAAACGTCCAGTCGCACTGATCATCCTTGATGGTTTTGGTATGCGTGACGAGGAGTTCGGAAATGCCGTTACGGCGGCAAACAAACCGAACTTCGACCGTTACTGGGGTCAATACCCGCATACGTTGTTGAATGCGAAAGGCGAATACGTCGGTTTGCCTGAAGGTCAAATGGGGAACTCAGAAGTGGGTCACCTCAACATCGGTGCAGGTCGCGTCGTCTATCAATCGCTATCCCGAATCAACAACGCGATCAAGGATCGCTCGTTCTTCTCGCGTCAAGCGATGAACGATGCGGCAGGTCACGTGAAGAAATACGGTTCAGCGCTTCATATCTTCGGTTTGGTCTCTGACGGTGGAATCCACAGTCACATCAACCACTTATATGCGGTGCTCGAATTCGCGAAACTTCACGAAATCGAAAAAGTCTACCTCCATGCTTTCACGGACGGTCGTGACTGCGACCCACAATCGGGCGCTGGTTTCCTCCGTGACGCGCAAGCGAAGATGGATGAATTGAATGTTGGACAATTCGCGAGTATCTCTGGTCGCTACTATGCGATGGACCGCGATAACCGTTGGGAACGCGTCAAGAAAGTTTATGACGCCATCACGTTCGGTGAAGGTCCAACGACGAAGGATCCAATCGGCATGGTTGAAGCTTCGTACAAACAAGACGTAACGGATGAGTTCATCGAACCAACTGTTGTCGTGCAGGAAGACGGTACGCCAGTCGCACCGATCCACGATAACGATGCGATCGTGTTCTTCAACTATCGTCCTGACCGTGCGATTCAGCTTTCGAAAGTCTACAAAGAAAAAGGTGGCTTCGACGGTTTCGAAATTCCGGACAACGCACCGAAGAACCTGCTACTCGTCTCGATGACGAAGTACTCGGATGCGATTGATACGGACATCGTCTTCCCGCCTGAAGACATCAAGAACACGCTTGGGGAGACATTGTCAAAACAAGGTCTCAAACAGCTACGCATCGCGGAAACGGAAAAGTATCCGCACGTCACGTTCTTCTTCAACGGACAACGTGAAGAACCATACGAAGGGGAAGATCGGATCTTGATCCCTTCACCAAAAGTCGCGACATACGACTTGAAACCGGAGATGAGCGTCTATGAAGTCACAGACGCCCTCGTCGACGCAATCAACTCGGACAAACACGACGCGATCATCCTCAACTTCGCAAACCCGGATATGGTCGGTCACTCGGGTATGCTCGAGCCGACGAAAAAGGCGATCGAAGCTGTCGATGAGTGTCTTGGGAAAGTCGTTGACTTGATTCTCAGCAAAGGCGGCGCGGCAGTCATCACGGCTGACCACGGGAATGCGGATAAAGTCCTTAATGCGGACGGCAGTAAGATGACGGCGCATACGACAGAACCGGTTCCATGTATCGTGACGGTCGAGGACGTTGAACTCCTTGAACCACTCACAGGTGCACTCGCTGACCTCGCACCAACGGTCCTTGATCTCCTCGGAGCGGACCAGCCAGCAGAGATGACTGGTAAATCGATCGTATTGAAGAAATAATCCCGTCGATCGAAAGAATTACAGCACATATTTCTTACACACAAAAGGAGCGAATTTAAATGTCAATGATTACAGAGATTTACGCACGCGAGATTCTTGATTCACGCGGTAACCCAACAGTAGAAGTAGAAGTTTATACAGAAGATGGCGGTTTCGGTCGCGCACTCGTACCATCAGGTGCATCAACTGGTGAGCACGAAGCAGTCGAACTCCGTGATGGCGACAAAGCACGTTACCTTGGGAAAGGTGTTTTGAAAGCTGTTGACAACGTCAACGAAAAAATCGCACCAGAAATCATCGGTTACGATGTCTTCGACCAAGCTGGAATCGACAAAAAAATGATCGATCTCGATGGTACGAAAAACAAAGGTAACTTCGGCGCTAACGCAATCCTTGGTGTTTCTATGGCTGCTGCACGTGCTGCTGCTGATGAGCTTGGTCTTCCACTTTACACATACCTCGGTGGATTCAACGCGAAAACATTGCCAACACCAATGATGAACATCATCAACGGCGGATCACACGCAGACAACAACGTGGACTTCCAAGAGTTCATGATCATGCCTGTCGGTGCTCCAACATTCAAAGAAGCACTTCGTATGGGTGCTGAAATCTTCCACGCGTTGAAATCAGTTCTTAGCGGAATGGGTCTTAACACAGCAGTTGGTGACGAGGGTGGATTCGCTCCAAACTTGAAATCAAACGAAGAAGCAATCACAGTTATTCTTGAAGCAATCGAAAAAGCTGGCTACAAAGCAGGCGAAGATGTTTACCTTGCAATGGACGTCGCTTCTTCTGAGTTCTACGATAAAGCAGCTGGAAAATACAACCTCGCTGGCGAAGGCAAAGTCCTCTCAACAGAAGAGCTTGTTGAATTCTACGCACAACTCGTCGACAAATACCCAATCATCTCAATCGAAGATGGCTGTGACGAAAACGACTGGGATGGTCACAAACTTCTTACAGATCGTATCGGACACAAAGTTCAACTCGTTGGGGATGACTTGTTCGTAACGAACACTGAGAAACTTGCTGAAGGTATCGAAAAAGGCATCGCTAACTCGATCCTCATCAAAGTTAACCAAATCGGTACGTTGACTGAAACATTCGACGCAATCGAAATGGCTAAAAAAGCTGGTTACACAGCTGTCGTTTCTCACCGTTCTGGTGAAACTGAAGATTCAACGATCGCTGACATCGCTGTTGCGACAAACGCTGGTCAAATCAAAACGGGTTCACTTTCACGTACAGACCGTATCGCGAAATACAACCAACTTCTCCGCATCGAAGATATGCTTTCAGACGTTGCTGTCTACGACGGAATCAAATCATTCTACAACCTCAAGAAGTAATTTCAGGTTGATCGTTTGAACAAGCTATAAGGAAAACCTCCTATTCGTGTGATACGTACACACGGATAGGAGGTTTTTTGTATACCAAGCGATGTCAAACATGAAAAGCACTTTTGTCATTAAAACTATACTGAACTGTCAAAAAATTGATTCATCCTAATAGATGACTAAAATGTTATACTCGTAAATAAGTGCAAATTAAATAGTTATAGGCATTAATTAAATCTTGCTCGATACAGATGACAAATACGTCTAAAGGAGATACGATCATGCTAAATTCAGATTTAGATATCCGTTTAGAACCACGCATTCAAGAGTTATATCGACTACACAAGGAGCGTTCAGCCAACATCGACTGGAGCTACCACGAATTCATTCCGTGGGATAAGGCGATGTCGTTCAAGCGCGTTCCCTGGGATGAAAGCCAAGTCACGCTTCCAGAAGGTGTCATCGTCGCAATCGAGACGGCATTACTGACAGAGGTCAACTTACCGTGGTATACGTCGCACTTAGACTATACGTTCAAGAACTCGATGGAAGTCATCAATGACTTCGTCCGGACATGGACAGCAGAAGAAGATCAGCACTCGAACTTACTCGAGACATATTTACTCGTCACGCGAAACGTCAATCCAACGCGACTTCATCAATTAAGAAGACGCGTCGTTGAAAATGGCTGGTTCCCGGACTTCACGAACCCGCTAGCGACAATGGCGTATACGTCACTGCAAGAGTTAGCGACACTCGTCTTCTATAACAATGTTGCGAAGATCGCAGGGGCACACGACAAAGACTTAGCAACGCTACTCCGTCGTCTAGCGAAAGACGAAGCGCTCCATTATGCGTTCTATCGTGACACGGTCAAAGCACACCTAGAGCTTGACCCGAACTTCATCGTCTTCTTCGAAGACGTCATCATCAACTTCTCGATGCCAGGTGCTGTCATGCCGGACTTCACGGAACGGATGAAGACGATTGCTGTTGATACGAACTATGGACCACTCCAATACTTCGACCAAGTATTAGACGTCGTCGTCAAATTCTGGGGCATCGCCGATTTAGAACCGACAACTGACGAAGCGAAACAATCTCAAGCGAACATCATGAAGTATCATGGACGTCTGAAGCGTATCAAGGAACGTCAAGAGCGCCAACTCGAAAAAGCGAAGATTGACGCGTAAGGGGGAATGAAGATGAAGTGTGAAATCTGTGGAACTGAAACGAACAACCAAGTCAGTTACTTGGAACTCGATACATGGGAATTCAACTCATTGAACAAAGAAGCAAAAGATTTTTATCCGATCTGTTTTGATTGCTTCGACAAGCATACGAATCAGTTCATTGATCAGGAGATGGATCTCGAATTACGTAAAAAACGTTCGCAAATGGTCAACAAAGAAGTAGAAGCTGAAATCGAAGCGATTCTTGAGGTTGAGAATTAAGTCTTCTTTACCATACGTGAAGGGAAGCAAAACCGGTAGTGCTTTGGCGCTATCGGTTTTTTTTATCCCTAAAAAAAGCAGTTATCTCTTGCTTCACATGTTTTGTGAAAGAAGAAATAGCTGCTTTTAACATGAAGTCAGTCTTCGATGAATGTAACGAGATAATGATGGGCAGAATGAAGCGGTGCACGGGTCACGAAAAAGTCCGGGAGATTGACATCGATTCCCAATTCGCGCAGTGTATCGGGATCCAAACATTCCTGAATCAAACGTTTGATGTCTTGTAACAGTTCATCGTGCAAGTTCGCTTCCTTCGGAAAGGTACGTTTCGCGTCATCGCGCAACAATAGCACGATCGGTGGTAGACCTCGTAAGAGATCGACCTGAAGGGGCTGCTGATGACGTTCGAAATAATCATTCAGACAACTGACGACCTTCATCGAGTGTTCTTCTTTCATCCGATCCCAACTCTCTGTATATGACTGTAACTCTCTAGCTATTCCCTAATTGAAGCGAGGATATGCAGAGAAACTGGAAATCAAGCATTACAAGGACGCTGTTCGGGGTAGAACTAGAGGGAAGGGGGAATCGACATGCTATTTCGGTTTTTGTTTTTAGGGCTTGATACGTCGATTGGTGATATCCCGTTGCGCCTCATCTATTTTACGGAACTCATACTATTCATCGGTTTGTATCAAATCACGAGCCGGTTTTCGCGTCAGAGTCTGATTTTTGGAACGGCACTCGGAATTGGTGGACTGATTGCCATCTTACCCGGTGCGCTCTATATCATCCGTTATAATCCGGAGGATGCCGTCATCGATGTCACGTTCCTATTGATTTATTTGTTTGAGCCGCTGGCAATCGTTGCGTTCGTTGTTGCTTTGATTCGGCGTTTGTTCGTGGAGCGAAAAAGAGCCGGGAAAGCAAAAAGATGAAAGACTTGTCAGCTAGACTCCGATTGTTCATTGATTTCCGTCCAAGACGTCGCTTTCCGCGGGCGGAAGGTAAGCCTCCTCGTCGCGTGTGCTCCTGCGGGGTCTTGCCTATTCCGCTCTTCCCGCAGGAGTCTCCGTCTTTTCCGAAAATCAACAATCTAACGTGCTACTGAGAGGATAAGAAATACACCGTAAGATGGCGTGACGCTGTCTTGCGGTGTATTTGCGTATGCATCCAAATACTTTCTTTCAATAGTGTAAGGAAGAGTAACTGGAAGAATATTCTATAATAGAGGGAGAGCGAAATTAGATCTTAGTTAATTTCGTAAGATCCCGTTGATTATAGGAGTGAGTTTCATGCATAAAATGTTGTTTGGTTTATCTGTCTTAAATAGTCTCTACATTACGAACAACTTATTTACGTATTCCGATAGTTTTTTGAATGCACCTCTGGGCATCACGACTGTTATTGCCGTGACATTGATGTATCTAAACGATAGCGCAAAAAAAGATAAACCGTCGTTGTACACGAAAGCGACGGATGGATTAGGATTCATTAATATTCTGATTGGTCTCTCGCTGATCGTCTTTATTTAAGGATGATTCAGAACGTTCAAATGCATGATTATACGGAATTACCGTAAGTCTGACGCCGTGTCAGGCTTCTTTTTTATGTTTCAATTCAAGAACTCGAAAAAAAATAAAATATATTTTAGATAAAAAAGATTGATGTGTAACCGGTTACACAATATGATGATTCTTGTAAGCGTTATCAAAAGAAAGAGGTGGCGAAACATGTCGACCATCCGGGAAGTAGCGAAAGCGGCCCATGTCTCCGTCGCGACGGTCTCACGCGTCATGAACGAAAAGGGTTATGTCAGTGAGAAATCGCGTAAGGCGGTGCTTCAGGCAATCAAACAATTGGACTATCGACCGAACCGAGTCGCGCGATCGTTGTTCCAAAAACGGTCCGGACTGATCGGATTGATCGTTCCAGACATCACGAACCCGTTCTTCCCACAACTCGCACGAGCTGTGGAAGATATGGCACATCAACATGGTTTTCAGGTCATTTTGTGTAACACAGACGAACAGTTTCAGAAAGAACGCGAATATATCAAGTCACTCGAGGCGATGCATGTCGACGGATTGATCATCACAACGAACTACTCAAACAATCCGAACTATGAAGAACTCGAAGTGCCGGTCGTAGCGTTAGACCGTGTGTTACAAGGCGCGATTCCGACGGTGACGTCAAACGGTTACGAAGGCGGGAAAAAGGCAGCTTCGTTCTTACTTGCTTCTGGTGCGACGGAGCTCGCTGTCATCAGCGGTCCTTCGAAACTCCCGACGATCAAGAAACGACGAGATGGTTTTGAGGAAGTCGCCGGAACGCATCTCGTTGCAAGCATTGAGTCACCGTTCCATTTTCAAGGAGCACTTGATGCCGCAAACTATCTCTTTGATCACTATCATTGCAACGGGATCTTTGCTGCGAGCGATGTTATTGCCGCAGCAACGGTGCAAGTCGCTGCCGAACGCGGGATCACGATTCCGGACGAGCTACAAGTGATCGGCTATGACGGCATCGAACTCGGACAAATGATTTCACCACCGTTGACGACGATTGCGCAGCCGATCTATCAAATGGGAGAACTGGCGGCGAAACTTTTGATTCAGCGGATTGAAGGCACACCGATTGCCGCCGTCCATCATGAGTTGACGGTTGAGATCATCGAACGGGAAACGACGAAACGGAAGGATGAGGAAGCATGAAACAAATCAGTGTCATCGGCAGTATCTCGATGGATCTCGTCGTCGAAAGTAAACGTCGTCCAGGCGCAGGCGAAACGGTCATCGGGGATGCCTTTCATACCGTACCGGGCGGAAAGGGTGCGAACCAAGCGGTGGCAGTCGCGCGTCTCGGCAGTACCGTCGAAATGATCGGTTGTGTCGGCAGTGATGCAAACGGAGATGCGATCCGCGAAAACTTTAAAACACAAGGGGTGCAGACGACACATTTGCAAACGATTGAAGGTGAACGGACGGGAACGGCACATATCACGCTCGCTGAAGGCGATAACTCGATCGTCGTCGTTCAGTCTGCTAATCAACATGTGCAATTTACGAGTGATGCACTTACACCAATTCTCTCGGAGAGTAAAATCATCTTACTCCAGCTCGAGATCCCAATCGAGACGGTCGAGACCGTTGCCCGGGAAGCACATGCAGCCGGCATTCCGGTCGTCTTAAATCCGGCACCCGCAATGTCACTCTCTACTGAGTTGATTGAACACGTGACGTACTTAACACCAAACGAACATGAATGTGGTTTGATCTTCGGACAAGACCAGCCAATCGAACATTGGTTGATGGAATACCCGAATAAATTGATCGTAACGGAAGGCAGTCGCGGAGCACGCTTCTACGATGGAGAATCAATCGTGACGATTCCAGCGATTGAGACGACCGTCGTCGATACGACGGGGGCAGGGGATACGTTCAACGGTGCTTTAGCTGTTGCGTTAACCGAAGGACAATCGCTCGTTGAAGCTATTCGTTTTGCGAATCGAGCAGCCGGTTTATCGATCCGCGCACTCGGCGCTCAAGGCGGTATGCCAACACGGGAACAGATGGAGGGAGAGGCATGAAGAAGCACGGTATCTTAAACAGTCATATCAGTAAGGTTCTGACCGATCTTGGTCATACCGATACGATCGTCATCGCCGATTGCGGCTTACCGATTCCAGACGGTGTTGCCCGAATCGATTTAGCACTTGAACTTGGCACACCGTCATTTCTCGATGTCGTCCGTGTCGTTGCTGGTGACATGGCGATCGAACAGCTGACACTCGCAACGGAGATCAAGGAAGCGAATCCGAACGTCCTCGAGGCACTGGAAGAGATGAAGATCGAGAGAACGTTCGTCTCACACGAGGAGTTCAAGAAATTGACGCAGCAGGCGAAGGTCATCATCCGGACCGGGGAAGCGACGCCGTACGCAAATGTCATCTTCCATTCCGGCGTAATCTTTTAAGGGGGTCATGCGATGCGTATCGAGATGACAGGTATCAAAAAAGCATTCGGGCCTGTTCCCGTCCTCAAAGGTGTCGACTTCGAACTCGCTGCGGGTGAGATCCATGCCTTGATGGGAGAGAACGGTGCCGGGAAATCGACGCTGATGAAGATTTTGACAGGTGTTCATAAAGCGGACGCAGGCACGATCCGCGTCGATGGACGGGACGTCGAATATAAGAATCCGAAACTTGCCGAAGAAGCGGGGATCGCCTTCATTCACCAGGAACTGAACATCCTCCCCGATTTAACGGTGACGGAAAACTTGTTCCTCGGACGGGAGCTGAAGTCACGCTTCGGGATTCTCAAGCAAGGGGAGATGAAGCGACAGGCAGAACGTGAACTCGCCGAATTGAACGTCTTCATGGACGTTGATCAACTCGCCCGGACGTTATCGGTCGGTCAGCAACAGATGATTGAGATCGCAAAAGCTTTGATGACGGACGCGAAGGTCATCATCATGGATGAACCGACAGCCGCACTAACGGAGCGGGAAATTCGTGCCTTGTTCAGCGTCGCGACGGCACTGCGCAACCAAGGTGTCTCGATCGTCTATATCTCACACCGGATGGAGGAAATCTTCGAACTTTGCGACCGAATCACCGTCTTACGGGACGGGATTTCCGTCTCGACACACGCGATTCCCGAGACCTCGTTCGAACAGATCGTCCGAGAGATGGTCGGTCGTGAGATGGGCGAACGGTATCCGGACCGTGATGTGTCGATCGGTGAGACCGTCCTTGAGGTCAAACAGGCGAGCGGGAAACGGTTTGACGATGTCTCGTTCTCCGTCAAGGCGGGTGAAATCATCGGCTTCTCAGGTTTGATGGGCGCTGGGCGGACGGAAGTCATGCGCGGGCTGTTCGGGGTCGATCGCCTGAAAGAGGGAACGATCGAACTGAACGGACAGTCGCTGAAAATCAAGACACCATACGATGCGATTCGCCAAGGCATCGGCTTTTTGACCGAAGACCGCAAAGGCGAAGGCTTGTTCCTCGACTTTTCACTGCGCGAGAACATCTCACTGCCAACGATTCGTTCGTTATCCCGCTCCGGTGTCATCAAGGATCAGGCAGAACGCGATTTCGCGGAAGGATACTTGAAGTCACTTTCGGTCCGGCACAGCTCGATGGACCAGCCGGCGAAGTCATTATCCGGTGGGAACCAACAAAAGGTCGTCCTCGCGAAGTGGCTCGGAACACAACCGAAAGTCTTGATCCTCGATGAACCGACACGTGGTGTCGACGTCGGGGCGAAGAAAGAGATTTATCTCATCATGAACGAACTCGCTGCGGCGGGTGTCGCGATCATCATGGTCAGCTCGGACCTCCCGGAGATTCTCGGGATGAGCGACCGGGTCTACGTCATGCGCGAAGGCAAGATGAGCGGCATGTTAACACGACAGGAAGCGACGCAAGAAAGCATCATGACACTTGCGACAGGAGGACAATGATATGGAATTGATGCAAGGCAAGGTAACGGAAGCAAAACCGAGACGTCTTGGGATCGGACAAAAGCTTGGACCACTCGCAGGATTGTTCGCGATCGTCCTCGTCGTCTCGATCATGGAACCGGATTTTTTAACATTGAATAATTTATTTAACATCTTACGGCAAGTCTCGATTAATGCCTTGATTGCCTTCGGGATGACGTTCGTCATTCTGACGGGTGGGATTGATTTATCGGTCGGCTCGATTCTCGCACTCTCGTCCGCCTTCGTCGCGGGTCTGATGACGGACGGAACGTCAGCGTTGATTGCTGTTCTTGCAGGGTTGATTGTCGGAGCCGTCATGGGTGCCTTGAACGGGATGGTCATCTCGCTTGGGAAGGTCGCACCGTTCATCGCAACACTTGCGACGATGACGATCTTCCGAGGCTTGACGCTCGTCTATACGGATGGGAAACCGATCACTGGTCTGAGCCAAGGTGGCTGGTTCGAACTGTTCGGACGCGGTTACTTCTGGATCTTCCCGGTACCGGTTCTAACGATGTTAATCGCCTTCGCGGTCCTCTACTTCATCTTGAAGAAGACGACGTTCGGTCGCTATACGTATGCGATCGGCGGCAACGAAGAAGCAGCGAAGTTGATGGGGATTCAAGTCAATAAAGTCAAAATCATGATCTACTCCCTCTCAGGATTGATGGCAGCACTTGCCGGAATCATCCTGACGTCTCGTCTGAACTCGGCACAGCCGACGGCGGGGACATCGTACGAACTCGACGCCATCGCAGCGGTCGTCCTTGGTGGGACGAGCCTCTCAGGTGGTCGTGGCTGGATTGTCGGTACCTTGATCGGTGCCTTGATCATCGGAACACTGAACAACGGACTTAACTTGCTTGGTGTCTCCTCGTTCTTCCAACTCGTCGTCAAAGGTTTAGTCATCCTGTTCGCGGTACTCGCGGACCGGAAACAAGCAGCGTAACCCACATTCCAAAAGGAGGATCTACCGATGAAAAAACTACTTGCAGTCGTCATGATGGCATTAATGGTCTTCGCAGCCGCCTGTTCGACGGAACAGCCAGGCAGCAGCAACGAAACGAAGAAAAAGACGAAGGACTTCAAGATTGGTCTTTCGATTTCAACCCTCAACAACCCATTCTTCGTCTCGTTAAAAGAAGGGGCGGAACAAGAAGCAAAAGCACAAGGCGCAACGCTTCAAGTCGCAGATGCACAAGATGATGCGGCAAAACAAGCAAGCGACATCGAAGACATGGTTCAAAAGAAAGTCGACCTCATCTTGATCAACCCAACGGATTCAGCAGCAGTTGGCGCAGCCGTCCAAACAGCGAACGATGCGAACATCCCCGTCATCACAGTTGACCGGAATGCAGAAGCAGGCGACGTCGTCGCACACATCGCGTCAGATAACGTCGCGGGTGGGAAACAAGCAGGTGAGTACATGATTGAACTCGTCGGCGACAAAGCAAAAGTCATAGAGCTCGAAGGGATTCCAGGAGCATCCGCAACTCGTGACCGTGGTAAAGGGTTCCATGAAGCAGTCGACGGTAAACTTGACGTCGTCGCAAAACAAGCAGCCAACTTCGACCGAGCAAAAGGTTTGTCGGTCATGGAGAACATCCTCCAGAACAACAAAGACATCAAAGCCGTCTTCGCACACAATGACGAAATGGCACTTGGTGCGGTCGAAGCGTTAAAAGCAGCGGGTCTCAACGATGTCAAAGTCATCGGCTTCGATGCGACGGATGATGCCGTCAAAGCCGTCAAAGACGGAAAAATGGCAGGAACGATCGCTCAAAAACCGACTGAGATCGGGAAGATGGGTGTCGAGACAGCAATCAAGCACCTAAAAGGCGACAAAGTCGAGAAGAACATCCCAGTCGATCTCGAATTGATCAAACAATAAGGAGATAAGACACCTGAGTCGACGATTCAGGTGTCTCTTTTCGTCAGGCAGGAAAAAGTTCCTAAATCTATTCCTTGTTCCCGTACTTGTTTTTCTCTATAATGAAAGAAGCGTATATTACTGAAGGAGGATCATCGATGATCATTCATAACGTGGCTCTTGTCGGCCTCATCGTCGTTTCCGTTCTTCTCATCATCGTCGTTCTATTGATGTCAGGTCGTACGACCGGACTCGGAGCATTGACGGGTGGAGCAGAACAATTATTTGGTCGCCAAAAAGCTCGTGGCTTGGATGCGGTCCTAAATCGTGTGGCGTCTATCTTAGGAGCATTACTCTTCATCTTGGCGTTACTCGTCGCTTTTTATAAGTGAGCATTGAAACGACAGCCGTATGATCGCGCTGTCGTTTTTTGTATTTCTCGATATTCATTTTTTCCGGATATGGGGTATAGAGTTAGAGGGGGAATCATTTTATGAAAATCACTTTACCGAAACCATTCTTTTTCGAAGCCGGCCCACGTGCCGTTTTACTATTACATGGATTCACTGGATCGAGCGCGGATGTCCGCATCCTCGGTCGCTACTTGCAAAAGCAGGGCTATACGTCCCTTGCACCACAATATAAAGGGCACGCTGCCCCACCCGAAGAGCTGACGAAGACCGGGCCAGCCGACTGGTGGCAGGATGTCCTTGCCGGATATCAGGAACTCGTCGATAAAGGCTATGACGAAATCGCCGTTTGCGGACTATCGCTTGGCGGCGTCATGTCGCTGAAGTTATCGATGAACCGTCCGGTCAAAGCGGTCATCCCGATGTGTGCACCCGCCTACATCAAAAGTGAAGAAGTCATGTATGCAGGAGTCACCGAGTACGCACGAGAATTCAAGAAGCGAGAAGGCAAATCGCAAGAAGAGATCGACCACGAGATGGCGTCCTTCGAACCGATGCCGACCTTGAAGGACTTACAGGAACTGCTGCGCGAGACTCGTGATTCGCTCGAGGACGTCTACGCACCGACGCTCGTCGTCCAAGCACGCAACGATCACATGATCAACACCGACTCTGCAAACATCATCCATGATGGAGTCAGTGCCTTCCAAAAAGAGCTGATCTGGTATGAGAACTCAGGTCACGTCATTACGCTCGACAAAGAAAAAGACCAGCTCCACTCTGACATCTTGGACTTCCTGGAGTCATTGAACTGGAGCAAGTAACTGGAGGTGTCACGTTGGAATTACGTGAACGAATACTAACGGTCATCACGACGGAAGAACGTCCGTTGTCGATTGATCAATTAACGAAAAAACTAGAACTAGCGGATACGGAAGCATTCAAGGAATTGATTCGGACGCTAAACGCGATGGAAGACGAAGCATTGATCGCCCGGACACGCTCGAACAAGTACGGAACGCTTGCGCAAATCGGTCAAGTCGCAGGGAAGATTTCCGTCCACCAACGCGGGTTTGGTTTCGTCTCACCGGAAGACGGCTCAGAAGGCGATATCTTCTTGCCGGCACCGGAACTGAAGAACGTCTATAACGGCGATCGTGTCCTCGTCAAAGTGTTTGCCGAGTCAAACGGTGGTGACCGTCGTGAAGGGAAACTGCTCAAGATTCTCTCACGCGGACCAGCCGATTTCGTCGGCACGTTCGTCAGTCCAAAAGGACGGATCGAGTCGATTGCTTACATCGAACCGGATGATACGAAATTGACGTTCTTACCGGTCGTCGCGAACGACGATACGCTCGGTGCCGTCGATGGCCATAAAGTCCTTGCCCGGATCACGAAGTATCCGGATGGACGCTACGCCGGAACGGCAAAAGTCTTGAAAATCATTGGTCACAAAAATGACCCAGGCGTCGACATCTTGTCGATCGTCCATAAGCACGGGATCAACGTCGACTTCTCACCGGAAGCGATCGCTGAGGCGAATGCTGTACCGGATCAGATCGATGAGAAGGATCTAGTCGGACGCGTCGATCTACGAAACGAATTGACGGTGACGATTGACGGGGCAGACGCAAAAGACCTCGATGATGCCGTTCACGTCAAAAAGTTAGCGAACGGTAACTTCGAGCTTGGTGTCCACATCGCCGACGTCTCGCATTACGTCAAAGAAGATTCAGCACTCGACGAAGAAGCGCGTGAGCGCGGAACGAGTGTTTATCTCGTCGACCGCGTCATCCCGATGATTCCGCACCGTCTATCGAACGGGATCTGCTCGCTCAACCCGCACGTCGATCGTCTGACGCTCAGCTGTATCATGGAAATCGATGCGAACGGTGCTGTCGTCAACCATGAAATCTTCCAGAGTGTCATCAAGACGACGGAACGGATGACGTACACGGATGTCCGGAAAATCATCGAACGCGAAGACGAAGAAGTGATCGCAAAGTATCAAGATCTCGTCGAGTACTTTGACAAGATGGCGGAACTCGCAGCAATCCTCCGCGAACGCCGCTCGCGTCGTGGAGCGATCAACTTTGACTTCCCAGAAGCGAAGGTTCTCGTCAACGAAGAAGGCAAGACGAGTGAGATCATCCTCCGGGAACGGTCGGTCGCCGAGAAGCTGATCGAAGAGTTCATGCTCGCAGCGAACGAAACGGTCGCGGAGCACATCCAGCGTCAAAAACTGCCGTTCATGTACCGGATTCACGATGAGCCAAAAGCAGAACGTCTCGATACGTTCTTCAAGTTCATCGGTAACTTCGGGATCAATGTCGAACGCAAAGGGGAGTCGGTCGCACCGAAGACGTTGCAATCGATCCTCAACGCTGTCGAAGGTGAGCCGGAAGAAGCCGTCGTCAGTACGGTCATGCTCCGATCGCTCCAACAAGCGAAATACGATATCGAACCGATTGGTCACTTTGGTCTGTCGACGGACTACTACACGCACTTCACGTCACCGATTCGTCGTTACCCAGACTTAATGGTTCACCGTCTGCTCCGTGAATATGTCATCTACAACGATAAGTCACAGAAGACGCAAGACCGTTACTCGGAAATCTTACCGGAAATCGCCGATCACTCGTCGAAACGTGAGCGTCGTGCGGTTGATGCGGAGCGGGAAACGAATGCGTTGAAGAAAGCCGAGTATATGGAGCAACACATCGGTGAGACGTTTGAAGGCGTCGTCAGTGGTGTCACGAACTTCGGAATGTTCGTCGAATTGCCGAACACGATCGAAGGACTCGTCCACATCCAAGCGATGACGGATGACTTCTACCGTTACGATGAAGCGAACTATCAGCTAATCGGTGAGCGGACGAAGCAACAGTTCAGGATCGGTGATGTCGTCGAGATCAAGGTCACGAACGTCAACATCGATGAACGGACGATCGACTTCAGTGTCGTCGGGATGCCAGAACGGCAACCGAAGAAACGGTTCGAGTCGAAGACGATTCGCTCAAGCGGCGGACGTCCAGGACAAAAACGCGACGACAAGAAGAAAGACGATCGTCGCGGCAAGAAACGGTCAGGTAAAAGCGACCAAAGCAAAGGAAAAGGATTCTCGTTAAAGAATAAGAAAGATAAACCGCCGTTCCATAAGGCGGTCTCGAATAAGAAACGGAAGCGCAAATAAGCGCTTCCGCATCGGAAATGTGGTGAACGAACATGCCAAAGGGAACAGATTCGAAAGTCTTAGCGAACAATAAACGGGCCTCGTTCGATTATGCGATCGAGGATACGATTGAAGCCGGTCTCGTCTTGACGGGAACGGAGATCAAATCGGTCCGTAAAGGAAAAATCAGTATCGGGGACGCGTTCGTCCGGTTCGACGGGGGAGAAGCGATTCTTTGGAACTCGAACATCGCCCACTTTGAACAGGGGAACCGTTATAACCATGAGCAGCTCCGTCCGCGAAAACTGTTGCTGCACAAGAAACAGATCGCGAACTTGATCGGCGCGGTCTCACGGGATGGTTATACGATCGTACCGCTTAAGGTCTACATCAAGAACGGATACGCGAAATGCTTGATTGGACTCGGGCGCGGGAAGAAGAAGTTCGATAAACGCGACGACCTGAAGAAGAAGGATGCGAAGCGTGATATCGAGCGAGCACTACGCGATAAGCAAAAGTATTGAACCCGTAACACTTTTCTGCTAGAATATTAGTATTCGGAAAGCCCCAATTTTATATCTTGGGGACGTTACGGATTCGACGGGGGTAGTTCGGTCTTCTGTGGCGTGTCGAGGGGTCGGCCTCGTTAAAACGCACCAGCCATAACTGGCAAAACTAACACACAACTCGCAGCAGCGTAATAGCAACTGCGGATCCTAGCAGCTGTCGCCTGGTCGGCTGATTTCTAGGGTCTCACTTTAAACAGGCTACGCTTGGACCCTTCCGTCTGGAGGGAAAGAGAAGAGATGGAATCAGACTGGTCGGACGGACGCCTGTCAATTGGCAGCCTGACGACGAGATCCCAATAAATTGACTACACACGTAGAAGCTTAAGTATACGATGCCTTCGGACGTGGGTTCGACTCCCACCGTCTCCATACGACGAAATCAGTGGATTTCAAAAAAGTACTTGAATCTCATTAAATGGGTTCAAGTACTTTTTAGTATAAAAAACTATTTATAAATATATAAAAACAAAATAAAAAAATTAATAAGGAGAACTAAATATGAAATTTGGTCAGACAATTAAAATGTTTTTAATTGATGGTAATTCTGATGGCAGATTAACGTGTGAGTTGTCAAATTGGACTGGTCTCGCTTATAGAATTCCACGTACTGAAGTTAAAAAATGTAATGATCGACCTAATTTAAATTCAACTGGAATTTATATGTTGTTCGGTCGAAACGAAGAAGATGAAGAAGCAGTTTATATTGGTGAGGCTGAAGAAGTGTATAATCGTCTTCAAGATCATTTACGAGAAAAAGATTTTTGGAATGAAGTGATTGTGTTTATTAGTAAAGATGAGAACTTGAATAAAGCACATATTAAATATTTGGAGAACAAACTGTATCATAGAGCAAAAAAAGCAAACCGTTATAAAATCGTAAACGGTAATATTCCCCCGATGCCTTCTATATCAGAGGCAGATCGTGCTGAGATGAATACTTTTGGTGAGAATGTTGAAATGTTGGTAAATATGCTAGGACATAAATTATTCTCAGAAGTTCAAAAGAATATCGATACTGAGAATGAGAACGTTCTATACTTAAAAGGCCAAAGAGGTGCCGATAGTATGGGAGCTCAAACATCAGAAGGGTTCGTTGTTTTTAAAAACTCTAAAATTGCGTCAGAAGTTGTCAATTCATTCTCGGAACGATTGAAAGTCAAAAGAAAAGAATTAATTGACTCTAATAAAATTCAAATAATTGATGGAGAATACATAGTAATCGAAGACTTATTGTTTTCAAGTCCGTCGTTAGCAGCTGATATTGTTACGGGCAGAAGTGCCAATGGATTGATTGAATGGAAGAATAAACATGGAGTTATCCTAAAAAAATTATCTTAATTTTTACTTTTTATAATGTTGGTGTAGAGTGAAAATAGGCTGTAATATTGTAAGGAAAGGAGCTGACACCTATGATACGACGTGCCACGTTGATGGACGGAAAAGCCTTATCGGACTTGATGCGACGCATTGATCGGGAAACGAAATATATGCTGTATGAGCCGGAGGAACGCGTCCTGTCAACGGAACAGGCGGAGGCGTTCATCGAGAAATTCGGTCAGGCTACGAACTCGGACATCTTCGTCGTCGATGTCGACGAGCAACTCGTCGGGTATGTGCTCGTCGTTGGTGGTGAGCCGAGTCGGATTCGTCACCGCGCGAACCTCGTCATCGGCTTGCTCGATGCCTATACGGGGCGTGGGCTCGGTGCAGGTCTACTTGAAGCGGTGGATGCCTTTGCGATTGAAGCGGGACTCATCCGGCTCGAGTTGACAGTTCGCAAGGATAACCTGCGGGCAATCGAGCTCTATCATAAGTTTGGCTTCAACATCGAAGGAACTCGCATTGCGTCTCTCTTCATCGATGGCGAATACGTTGATGAACTGGCGATGTCGAAGATCTATACAACAGAAGAATCCTAAAAAAGATGCTCAGTGGACTTATCTCTAAAAGGAGACGAGACCATGAGCATCTTTTTTATGGTGATATTTTCTGTTGCTCGAAATCGATCTCCAAAACGTTTTTCGCATAATCCTTACCCCAATCATACATCGCATCTAAAATCGGCATTAAGCTATGACCGTGTGGCGTCAACGAATATTCGACCTTCGGTGGTACGACCGGGTAGACTTCTCGGTGAATGATATGGTGGTCTTCAAGTTCCCGCAGTTGATTGACGAGCATCCGTTGCGTGATCCCGGGCATCAGACTTTTCAGTTCCCCGAAGCGTTTTGTCCCTTCCTTGCCTAAGTGCCAAAGAATGAGCATCTTCCATTTTCCCCCGATGATCGAGAGTGTCAATTCCTTCTCACAGTTAAACTGACGGTCTTCAAAATGTGGCATCGTTTCACCTCCTGCTCCAGTATAGTCTTTCTTCCGATTGACAGTATACTTTTTTGCACTATGTATGAAAAACCGCACTATGTAAATTAAAAGTGCGTACTTCTCAAGAATGCTCCTGCGGATTATATTTAGTCCTGTTCCTTCATGAACGTCCGAAGGAAGTGTCAGGTACGACAATATAGAGAAGAATGGGAGAGATACAAAATGAAATTACAACTCGCAATTGATTTAGTCGATACAGCAGGTGCGATTGCTTTAGTCAAAGAAATCGGGGAAGACAATTTAGATATCGTTGAGATCGGCACACCAGTCGTCATCAACGAAGGGCTCCGCGCCGTCAAAGAAATGAAGGCCGCGTTCCCGAACTTAACGGTCCTCGCTGACTTGAAGATCATGGACGCTGCCGGTTACGAAGTCAGCCAAGCTGTCGCACACGGTGCTGACATCGTGACGATTCTTGGGGCAGCGGAAGACATGTCAATCAAAGGGGCAGTCGAAGAAGCGAAAAAATCAGGCAAACAGATTCTCGTTGATATGATTGCTGTGAAAGATATCGCGACACGTGCGAAAGAACTGGATGCATTAGGCGTCGACTACATCTGTGTCCACACAGGGTACGATTTGCAAGCAGTCGGTCAAAATTCATTCGAGGATCTCGCGACAATCAAGTCGGTTGTGATGAACGCAAAAACTGCTGTTGCGGGTGGCATCAAGATGGAGACGTTACCAGAAGTCATCGCAGCACGTCCTGATTTGATCATCGTCGGTGGCGGTATCACGGGACAAGATGATAAACAAGAGACAGCGTCAACGATGCATCGGATGCTGCAAGAGGCGTAAATGACACATATTCAAACGATTATCGAAGAGCTGACTTCGACGGTCGAAGCGATCGATGCAACCGAGACAAAAGAACTGGCAGACGCTGTGCTGCAAGCGAACCGAATCTTTCTCGCAGGAGCCGGTCGCTCCGGCTTAATGGGAAAAGCGTTCGTCATGCGGTTGATGCACATGGGACTCGACGCGTATGTCGTCGGTGAGACGGTCACGGCGAATTTACGCGAGGGTGACTTGTTGATCGTCGGTTCCGGATCGGGTGAGACGAAAACCTTGATTCCAATCGTCGAGAAAGCACAGCAACTCGGTGGAACGGTTGCCGTCGTCACGATTAATCCGACGTCGACGTTAGCACTACTTGCAGACTTAGTCGTCAAATTGCCCGGAGTTCCGAAAGAACAAACGGCATTAGCGGACGAGACGGTTCAACCGATGGGCTCGTTGTTTGAACAGACGATGTTGTTGTTCTATGATGCCTTGATTCTGCAGATCATGGAAGACAAACAGCTCGATTCGCAGACGATGTACGGGAAACATGCCAACTTAGAGTGAAACATACGAAACAGATTAGTTCTTTTCAATCGAAGAGGGCTAGTCTGTTTTTGTCTGTAGATTTTTCGCGTATGAATGCGTATTAATCAGAAATTCTCCTTTCCTTCTTTTCATAATTTTCTTAAAGACTTAGTCCCGCAACGTGAGATACTCAAAGAAAGGAAAAAGAGGAAAAGGAGATTGTCATGCGATTTCAACGGATTGGTGTAATCAGTGCTTTACTCGCTGCAAGTATCTTGACCGGTTGTGCAGAACCGGACCAAATTCCGCCTTTGAATCAGCTTAGGTCACACTGGATCGAGGATAATACTGCTGAAGATGTAAATAATCCCGATGCCATCGTGCAACGCATTAAAGCGAAGGACTTTTCAGAACAGGATTCGTTTGAAGCGGATTTCCGTCGTCACGTGACGTTTTACTTTAAAGATGGAACAAAAGCGCACCCGACTGAAGGTGATATCTGGAGCAGTATCGTTGTCGGAAATCATGCTTACGTGACGCTGCATTATCCAAAAGGAGCAGATCGTCTTGCTGTACTAGAGTATACCAAGCAAGAGACGAACTGGATGTTAGGAGGCGTCTCATATGACGACGTTCAAAACATTAAGAAGAGTAGTTCTGCTCGCGGCTTGAATTTACCGTTCTCGACATTCCAAGCGATTATGAGTAGTTCGACTCCTAATGGGGACGATAGTGTTTGGTTCTTCCACACGAAGTCCCAAACGATTCTTCTAACCGTTGTTCCGAAGCAAGACGTTCAAGGCGAGGACTGGAAAGAAACGACACTTGCGAACGGACAGACGGCTTATTTCGAGCAGAAACAAGGGAGAGCGAACCTCTATTACGTCGAGGACAACCAAATCGTCCTCCTGTCTGGTAACGTGTCGCTAGCACAATTAAAAAAATTAGCACGATCGATTGCTCCTGTCGAAGCTGCTGATTTTCCATATTCCTAAACAAAAAAATCCGGACGCTGCGGCATCCGGATTTTTGTTTTACCATTTGAAATCGAAATCAGCACCGACATCTTTTGCGAGATGGGCATCTGATCCATAGACGAGCGGAATCGATAACGACTGCGTGACTTGCAGGAGTTCCGGGTAAGGATAGGAAAGACCACATAATGGCTTTCGGAGTCCTGCCGTGTTGACGTCGAGTGTGAAGTTCGCCTGACGGATCTTCCGTAACGTGTCGTCGAGGTTCGTTGGGTTCGACTCAAGCGGATAGGCTTGGATGAATTTCGTCGGTAACGTTAAGTGACCGAGGCGCTTCGGCTGGTGTGCACCGAGATCCGTCATGACGAGGGCTTGGATGCCTTCATAATAGCGTTCGTGTACCGCCGTGACGCTTCCGAGTTTCGTGACGATCTCACCGAAGCTTTCCTTGCTGAAGTCGACGCCGTAATATTGCTCATCGATGTATAAGTAATGCAGTGAGAGAATGCCGTCGGTCAAGACGTCAGCGTAGCGGGCAATGATGTCACGCGTCCCGTCGACATGCCCTTCCCAGTAGTCGAACTCCATCCCGATCCGGATATCAATCTGATTCTTGTATGTCTCGCGGAGTTGTGTCAATTCCTTCAGGTAGGCATCGGCTGTCGCGAACGACATTCCGGAATCGTTATCTGGCGCAGGATCCGTCACACCTTCAGGTAAAGGGGCATGTTCCGTGAAGCTGATCCGTTCTAAGCCTTGCTCTAACGCCCGCTCGATGTAGGCTTCGAGTGGATCCTTCGTACCGTGTGGACAATATGGACTGTGGACGTGACCGTCCCATTTCAATAATTGCATGAGTAACCCTCCGATTTTTTAGAATTGGCAAGCAAAGCGATTGACAATGTGCCCGAAACACGGTATCTTATCGTTAAATAATTTAGCGTGGTACAGTGATAATAAGATAAAGGAGTGGGAGTATGCAATCATTTTCTACGATTCGACTCAAGGATGGAGCGACGGACTATGTCGGTGCCTCGGCAACACGGCTTCAACGGGTCATCCGTCAGCTCGAGGATGGACTCGAACAATCTAACTATACCCGATTAATCACCCCCTTAATTGAGGAAATCGGTGGACGGGAACAGATTCGGATGGATTTTACGACTAGTGTCGCGCGTGCCCTTAGCGAACGTGGTCGCGAACAATATAAACGTGTCTTCTACAGTGGCTCGGTCTTTCAACCGGAAGAGAAGTTCCAGGTCGGATTCGAGGAACGGGGACAACTCGCGGAAATCGAAGCAATTCAACTCGCGGTCCGACTCGTCGAAGAACTGACAGGAAAAGAAGTCACACTCTCGATCGGCGATGCTGGATTGATCGAGCATTTGATTGAGACGCGCGTCGGTGATCACCACTTACGCGACCAAGTGACGCAGATGCTCCGTTTACGTAACGTCATCGAACTGAAGCGAATCGCGGGTCAACTTGATGATGCTTTACTCGCGAAACTTCCTTTATTATTCGGACGCGAAGGGGCAGAGACGATCTTACCGTACGTCGACGAGACACGACTCAATGCCGTGCTTGATCTCGCAGAAGCCGTCAATGCCGATCTCGACTTCGGTCAAATGGGCTTACAGACGTACTATGACGGGATCACGATTCACGGTTTCATCGAAGGTGTGACGGAACCCGTCCTCGTCGGTGGACGCTATGACCGGCTTTATGAACAATTCGGACAAGAACAACAGGCGTTCGGCATCGGATTCTCGGTCGAACGGTTGGCGGAGGTGCTCTAAATGCGAATCGGAATTACGAAAGGACGGCTGTCGAAAGCGACAGAACGTTACCTAAAAGAAGCTGGCGTCGAGACATGGGGAGCCATTGAACGCGAACTAATCGTCAAACGGGGCGAGCACGAATTCGTCTTCATGAAAGGATCGGATTTGATTCCGTACGTTGCTCAAGGCGTCCTTGACGTCGCGATCACGGGGAGCGACATCTTACTCGAATCGGATCAAGAACTGTCAGAACTCGCGGAATTGCCATTCGGAGTCTGCCGGATGTCCGTCTGTGCAAAGGAACCGTTGCAATTCGAAGGCGGACGCCGCGTCCGGATCGCGACGAAGTATCCGGTCATCGCAAAACGCTACTTCAGCGAACTCGGTGTCGACGTCGACATCGTACCGTTGAACGGTTCGGTCGAGTTAGCGCCGTTACTCGGTCTTGCTGACGCAATCGTCGATATCGTCGAGACAGGTGAGACGTTACGGGCAAACGGACTAAATGAATACGAAAAAATCATCGATATCAGCGCTCGATTCTTTACGAGCGAATGGACGTTAAAACGGAAGCGGGTTGAAGTCATCCGCTTGCTCGAGCAATTGACAGAAGGAGTGACACGATCATGACACCGACAAAACCTTTCAGCATCGATCGCGACACGGAGCTTGCGGTCCGCGCGATCCTCGAACGCGTCGCAACAGACGGTGATGCTGCTGTCCGCGATTACACGAACCAATTCGATCAGGTCGATCTTGAGGATTTCCGCCTTAGTGAAACACGGATCACGCAAGCGTTTGAACAGGCAGACGCCAATTTGATCGACTCGTTGAAGTTGATGGCGACACGACTCGTCGAATGGCACGAGCAGGAACTTCCGTCTGACATCGAACTCGTCGAAGCAGACGTGACACGACGTCAACGGTTCGTCCCTGTTGATTCGGTTGGGATTTACGTTCCAGGTGGTGCAGCCAGTTATCCATCGACCGTCTTGATGAACGCCATTCCAGCGAAAGTTGCTGGGGTTGAACGCGTCGTCATGGTGACGCCGATGACGAACTTAAGTGATGAGGTCCTCGTTGCAGCACGGATCGCTGGTGTGACAGAAATCTATACGATCGGTGGAGCACAAGCTGTCGCTGCGCTGACATTCGGAACAGAAAGCATCCAAGCCGTCGATTTGATCGTCGGACCTGGGAACCGCTTCGTCGCTGAAGCAAAACGCCAAGTCTACGGCATCGTTGGTATCGACTCGGTCGCCGGTCCATCGGAAGTCGTCGTCATCGCGGACGAAACGGCGCATCCGGACCGGATCGCAGCCGACTTACTTGCGCAAGCTGAACACGACCGTGACGCTGTCGCGATCGCCTTCGTGCCAACGGAAGAGATGAAACAAGCGGTGGATACGGAGATCGAGCGACGCTTACAGCAATTGCCGCGTCAAGAGATTGCCCGTCGCGCGATGGAAAACGGTGGCGTCTTCGTCGCTCCACTCGAAACAGCAATCGAAGAAGCGAATCGCCTCGCAGCGGAACACTTGGAACTTGCCGTTGCCAATCCGCAAGAGGTCGTCAAATCAATCCGTCACGCCGGGATGATTTTCCTCGGTCACGAAACACCGGAAACGCTTGGCGATTACGTCGCTGGAACAAACCACGTCTTACCGACATCCGGGACAGCCCGTTTTGCGTCTGGATTATCAGCGCGGACGTTTTTGCGTCACCAGACGATGCTCGAAGCCACTCGCGCAGGCGTACAACGTCTCGCGAACGCAGCGAAAACCGTTGCCCGGGTCGAAGGACTCGAAGCACACGCACAAGCCATCGAAGTGAGGGAAGACTAATGCGATTACACCAAAACGAACGATTCACGACCCACAGTCCAGTGGGGATCGAAGCGATCCAGGAATTGATCGCGACGTTCCCATTAAACGAATATCCTGTCGAAATCATCGATCAAGTCAAGGCATCGTACGCGACGTACGCTGGTGTCCGTCCGACGCAACTCGTCGCCGGAAACGGCTCGGACGAGTTGATCGGCTACTTATGTGCCCGCTATGGCGGACCCGGCATGCCGGTCATCGCCTCAGAACCGGATTTCGTCATGTATCAGTTCTATGCTGACCGAGCACGGGCACCGTTTGAACGCGTGCCGTTACTCGACGAGATGGCGCTTGACGTTGAGGGATTGATCGCAGCTCCTGGTGAGATCATCTTCTTGAGTCACCCGCATAATCCGTCCGGTGTCCTCCGGAAGGAAGCGGACATCCGTCGTTTGCTCGACAGTGGCAAATACGTCGTCATCGATGAGGCCTACATTGACTTCGCGCTCGAACAATCGATGCTTCACTTACTCGAGGAATATCCGAAAGCAATTATCTTACGGACGCTCTCGAAAGCGTTCGGACTCGCATCGCTCCGACTTGGTTTTGTCATCGCGAGCGAACAAATCATCCAAGAAATCGAACAGATTAAATCACCGTACAACGTCTCTGGTCTATCAGCAGCTGTCGGTATCGCCATCATGGCAGAACCGGAACTCGATCGGGTCTTAGAGGAAACGTATGCGAGCCGCGAGGCGATCGAACGGATTCTCGCGCCAATCGGCAAGACGTATCCGAGTGCAGCGAACTTCGTCTACGTCGAGTATCCGGAAGCTGAACGCTTTACGCAGCGTTGTGCTGACGCCGGATTACGGATTCGTTTGTTTGACCAAGCCTTCCGTGTCAGTTGTGGATCACCAGAAGCGATGCAAGTATTAGAAACGTGTGTAGAGGAGGAATTACGATGCGGCGTGGCGCAAGCGAACGAGTAAGTGCAGAGTCAGACATCAAGGTCGAGGTCGATCTCGCAGGAGGTCCGGTTGAAATCAAGACCGGTGTCGGCTTCTTTGATCATATGTTGACGTTATTCGCCTTTCAGGCCCGGATCGGTCTGAAGGTGACAGCAAAAGGTGATACGTGGATCGATGCCCACCACACAGTCGAAGATACCGCGATCGTCCTCGGGGCAGCATTAACGGAAGCGCTCGGCGATAAAGCCGGGATTGAACGCTATGGTGAATCGCGTGTACCGATGGATGAGACACTCGCGTCGGTCGTCCTTGATTTCAGCGGTCGTCCGTTCACGGTCTTCCGTGCTAGTTTCAAGAATCCGAAGCTCGGTGACTTTGATACGGAACTCGCAGAAGAGTTCTTCCAAGGCTTATCACGGAGTGCCCGGATGACGATCCATGCCGAAGTCTTATATGGTTCAAATACCCACCACATGATCGAAGGGTTGTTCAAAGCACTCGGTCGGGCCGTCCGTCAGGCAGTCGCCGTGACGAGCGAAGGCGTACCGTCTACGAAAGGGTTGATTGATCAATGATAGCAATCGTCGATTATGGCGTCGGGAATATCGCAAACATTGAGCGGGTATTAAAACAGTTGGGTGAGGCAGTCATCGTCACGAATGATGCTGAACTACTGGAGCAAGCTGAAGCACTCGTCTTACCCGGTGTCGGTGCCTATGCACCGGCAATGGAGCGCTTGAAGGAGACTGGACTGGTCGACTTCTTAAAAGAACAAGCCGAAAAGAAACCGTTCCTCGGGATTTGTCTCGGGATGCAATTGCTCTTTGAATCGAGTGACGAAGATGGACTGACGGAAGGTCTCGGCATTTTACCAGGAACGATCGAAAAACTACCGAGCGATGTCCGCTTACCACACATGGGCTGGCACCAGCTGACGAACCACGGCGAAGCGGTCTATTTCGTCCACTCGTACGGTGCCGTCTGTGATCCAGAGTGGATCGTCGATTCGGTCGAATACGGACGCCTTGTTCCGGCGATCGTTCAAAAAGGACAAGTCACGGGAATGCAGTTCCACCCGGAAAAGAGTGGCGAAGTCGGATTGAAACTACTGAAGGAATGGAGAGAGACGACATGCAACTCTACCCAGCAATCGATTTAATGAGCGGACAGGCCGTACGCCTGAAGCAAGGAGATTTTGACCAACAGACATTCTTCGGTGATGCGTTGACGATTGCGAAGCGCTTCAAGGAAGATGGGGCGACAGCGATCCACTTGATCGATCTTGATGGCGCGAAAGCCGGCGAACCGTTGCACTTGAACTTGATCGCCGACATCAAAAAGGAGACCGGTTTGTTCGTCGAAGCTGGTGGTGGTGTCCGTAACATCGAGACCGTCGAAGCATACGTCGGTGCCGGAATCGACCGGATTCTCGTCGGTACGGTTGCCCTTGAAGACGAGGCGTTACTCGAACAGATGATTGCTCTTGCTGGTGATAAACTGGCTGTTGCCTTGGATGCCAAAGAAGGAATCGTTCAAACACGCGGCTGGCTCGAAGCGAGCGGTTGGACGCTTGAAGAGGCAATGACACACTTGATCGGTAAAGGCATCAAGACGTTCCTGTATACAGACATTTCGCGTGACGGAATGATGATGGGACCGGACGTTGATGGACTCGATCGTTTGAAGCGGGAAGGGGTCGAATTGATCGCTTCTGGTGGTGTGACGACCGTTGATGACGTCGCGCGCCTCAAAGAGATCGGGATGGACGGAGCGGTCGTCGGTCGGGCATTGCTCGACGGATCACTCGCCTTAAAAGAGGTGTTACGCGTATGTTGATGAAACGAATCATTCCCTGTCTTGACGTCAAGGAAGGACGTGTCGTCAAAGGCGTTAAATTCCAAAACCTACGTGATCTCGGTGACCCGGTCGCCGTCGCAAAGTATTATTACGAGCAAGGGGCGGACGAACTCGTCCTGCTCGATATCTCAGCAACACAAGAAGGACGCGAGACGATGCTCGATATCGTCGAACGCGTTGCGGAAGTCATCTATATGCCGTTTACGGTTGGTGGCGGAATCAAGACGATCGAAGATGCGAAACGCTTGATTCGTGCCGGTGCTGACAAAGTCTCACTCAATTCATCAGCGCTCCAAAACCCACAACTGATTCAAGAAGTCAGCCGCCTGTTCGGCGTCCAAGCGACAGTCGTCGCGATCGATGCGAAACAGACCGGCGACTCGTGGGGTGTCTTCTCACACGGTGGCACACAACCCGTCGGGCGTGACGCGATCGAATGGGCACAGGAAGCCGTTGCTCTCGGTGCCGGGGAGTTACTCGTCACGTCGATGGATGCTGACGGAACAAAAGACGGCTATGATCTCGCCTTGATTCGTCGTCTACGTGAAGTCGTCAACGTGCCGATCATCGCTTCTGGTGGGGTCGGAACGCTCGATCACTTAGCGGAAGGGCTAGAGGCAGGCGCTGACGCGGCTCTTGCTGCTTCAATCTTCCATGAAGCGACATACACGATGCCGGAAACGAAAGCCTACCTCAAAGAACGAGGAGTCGAAGTCCGATGACGACATTGAATTTTTCAAAAGGACTCGTCGCTGCCGTCGTCGTCGACGAGCAGACGAACGATGTCTTGATGGTCGGCTTCATGGACCAAGCCGCTTATGATAAGACGCTTGCGACCGGTCTTGTCACCTTCTTCTCGCGGACGAAGAATCGTCTCTGGACGAAAGGGGAGACGAGCGGGAACACGCTTGAACTCAAACGGATGTGGATTGACTGTGATCAAGATAGTCTCTTGATCACGGTCAAAGCGAATGGTCCGACATGCCATACAGGAAATCGTAGTTGTTTCTATACGGAAGTGGAGGTGCCCGATGTTATACGAACTGGAACAGACGGTCAAAGCGAAGATTGACGCGAAAGAAGCAGAATCCTATACGAACTATTTGATTGCTTCTGGATATGAGAAGATCGCGAAGAAGTTCGGCGAAGAGGCATTTGAAGTCGTTCTAGCTGGTAACGATACGTTAGCAGAAGAGACAGCAGACTTGTTGTATCACTTAACGGTCTTGCTCGCTGAGCGCGGTGTCTCATTCAAAGAAGTCGAAGCCGTCCTTAACGAACGTCACGGTACAAAATCGACGTTCAAGGATCGCCCGGATATTGAACAATGGTAAACGACATCCACATCGCAAAGGCGGTGTGGATTTTTGTATAAGCGGGAAAAGACAAACAGATGACGGTTGTCATCAAATCGACAGAATCTTTCGATAGGCATGCTGTCGCATGAGGGCGTATAATCAAAAGCATAGTCCTTTGTTTTTAGAAAGTAGGTGTTCGAGTGGTTACGAAAAAAGAAATCAAGCAAACGATCAAGCAACAATCGAAGGAAACGATCGAAGAGCTACTCGCAAAAGGTGACTCCTTGAAAGAGGAGATCGCCAGTGCCATTACACACGGATTGGGTGTCATTTTCAGTATCGTCGCGCTCGTGATGTTGATCCTGCAGGCGACGAAATCCGGCAGCGCTTGGAACGTCACGGCTGTCAGTATCTTCGGGGCAACGATGATTCTCCTTTATCTGTTCTCGACCTTGATGCATTCACTGATGCACACGAAAGCGAATAAGGTCTTGCAAATTTTAGATCACGCCGGTATCTATCTCTTGATTGCCGGTAGTTATACACCGTTCGCTTTGATCACACTCCGTGGTCCGCTCGGCTGGACATTGCTCGGCATCGTCTGGGGTGTCGGGACGCTAGGCATCATCTGGAAGCTCTACTCGACGGGGAAATATGTCTGGATCTCGAACGCGTCTTATCTGATTCTTGGCTGGTGTTGTCTGTTTGCAATCAAGCCGATTTATGAAGCGCTCGGATTCCAAGGATTCTTACTGCTCCTCGGTGGTGGTCTTGCGTACTCGCTCGGCGTCATCTTCTACGTCTGGGCACGTTTGCCGTATAACCACGCGATTTGGCATCTGTTCGTCCTTGCGGGCAGTGTCCTGATCTTTCTCTCGATTTTCTACTACGTTGCTCCGGCGACGATGTCATGAAGAAATTACGGCTCCGGGACTGGCTCCCGCTTACGCTGTATTTTATGTTTGGTCTTGGATTGCTCCTGTACTTCCGGATGTCTGGAATGCTGGAGCAATTCGACATTCAAGCATTATCGGATTGGGTACGGAATCAAGGTCTGACAGGGATGTTGCTCTATGTGCTCGCTTATACCGTCCGACCACTCGTCTTTTTTCCGGCGAGTCTTTTGACCGTCTTTGGCGGCTATACGTACGGTCCGTGGCTCGGGACATTACTTGATGTTATTGGTGCCGGTACCGGTGGCTTGCTCAGCTTTTGGATCGCCCGGATGCTCGGTCGCCGTGGAGTTGAGAAGTTGATCGGGAAAGGGAAGCTGAACGTACTCGACGAACGGATTGCAACGAACGGCTTTCTCGTCGTCTTGATCGTCCGGTTGATTCCGCTATTTCCGTTTGACGCGATCAGCTACGCGTCCGGATTATCAAAAATCCGCTTTAAACAGTTCGCCATCGCGAACTATATCGGGATCATTCCCGGTGCGTTCGTTTACAACAATATCGGCTCAAGCCTTCGTGATCCGTTCTCGTGGCAGTTCTTCCTCGCGATCGGTCTGTATGTCTTATTCTTTGCCGTGGGACTTGTCGCACAACAGATTCTCAAAAATAAACAAAAGAAAGAGCGTATGTAAGCGCTTTATGTCATAATATAAAGGCAGAGATGTGAACCGATACGGTAAAACAGCCTAGCATTTATTTAGGGGGAATCATGAGTGATGGAAAAAGTACTACGGGATGGTTTTATCTTCTTATCGCAAAACAAGACATTGAACGGTCTCGCCAAGCGATACGGGCTTAAATTCGGAGCAAGTCGCTTCGTGGCAGGGGATTCATTGGAAGCATCAAAACGGGCGATCCAGGAATTGAACGCAAAAGGATTATGCGTCACGATGGACCATTTAGGGGAGTTCATCTCGACGGTAGCGGAAGCAGAGATGATGACACAAGAATGTATTCGTGCGGTTGAGATGATTGCGGAAGAAAAATTAGACTCGCAACTCTCGTTGAAACTGACATCACTCGGACTTGATATCTCGGACGACTTGATTCGTTCGAACATGGAACGGATTTTAACACGGGCAAAAGAACTCGGTGTCTTCGTCACGATCGACATGGAAGATGAGCCACGTTGTGAAAAAACGATTCAACTGTTTGAAGAATTGCGCCAATCTTTCGATAACATCGGTACGGTCATTCAGTCATACCTCTACCGGTCGGAAGATGATATCAAACGCGTCGGTCGCTTCGAGACGAATCTCCGGATCGTCAAAGGGGCATATAAAGAGCCGGCAACGGTGGCGTTCCCAGAAAAAGAAGACGTCGATCACAACTACATCAAGCTCGTGAAGTTACAATTATCACTCGGAAACTATGCTGCCGTCGCAACACATGACGATGCGATGATCGAGCAAATCATCCGTTACGCTAAAGAAAACGGGATTGAAAAAGACCAGTTCGAATTCCAGATGTTATTCGGCATCCGGGTTGAGCGTCAACTCGAACTCGTCAAACAAGGCTATAAAGTCCGTGTCTACGTTCCTTATGGACGTGACTGGTACGGTTACTTCATGCGCCGCTTAGCAGAACGACCGGCAAACGTTGCCTTCGTTCTCAAAGGAATGGTCAAAGGATAAGTAGAAAAGACGATGCAGCGCTGCGTCGTCTTTTTTGAATTCAGGAAGGAGAGAACAAAATGGCTCGAACGGAACAACAGCTAAAAGAACTGCTACAACAAAACGAAAGTGTAACACCTGCGTTACTCGATGAGTTGCTTCTACATATCGGTTCGACGGATTCTGAGTTGCGGGATGGATTGATCTATCCGCAGTTAGCGACCTACATCGTATCAGAGTCATTTGCGATAGAAGACACCAATCGAATTTTCGATTTTATTTTAAGTGGGCATGGATTGATGTATAGAATGGGAACAGCGGACACAACAGCTGTCCTGACGCGATCATTTTCAGCATTAGCACTCGCTGAATTGTTGGTGATGGACAAAACCCGACACTTATTGACGCAAAGTCAGCTGAATCGGCTGTCGACTTACTTACAAACCTATTTGGAGCAAGAAAAGGATGTCCGTGGATTCATTGACGGAATGGGGTGGGCACACAGCATGGCACATATCGCAGATGTCTATGCGGTTTGGTTTACGCACCCAGCGAGTCGTCCACAGGAGGAGCTCGGAGCGATTGATGCGATGATTCGTCAGTTGATCCGATCCGATTATCTCTATGTCGATGAAGAAGCGGACCGGATGGTGACAGCGTGGTTGCAAGCTTGTCGTCATGGACTGTCGGAAGATGTCCTATTGCAACGAATCGAACGTAATATTAAGGAGTGGCTTGAGAGTGACGTGACATGGGGAGATGCGGAGTGGACGACGTATCGTAACGTCAAACAATTGCTACAGACACTCTATTTCCGACTGAAATGGGAAGAACAATCGGATCTCGTCTTAATTGAAGAGTGGTTGCGACAGGTACATCAGCGAACGCATGGAGGATGAAGCATAGTATACCGGACGTCCCTAGCATCTTCGCTTTCCTCAGGCGGGAAGTAAGCCGCGGCATCTCACATTCCATGTGATTTGCCGGGTCTTCCTATTCCCTGACGGAAGCATGGCTCATGCTTCCTTTTCCTGTAGGAGTCGAAGATGCCTAGTTTCGTCCTATATGAACTCACATCAAAAGCGATCGATTTCCGTCAATGGAATCGATCGCTTTTGAGTTCTTTGGATAACAAATGAGTGCGTCCTCCTCACATGTCTTCACCCGACTCCTACAGGAAAAAGCGCGACGTTTCATCTCGCGCTGTCAGAGACGAACAAGACCCGGATTCGTCATCCGAAGGGTGAAGAAGACTGGCTTGTGTCTCGCCTGAGGAAAGCGGGTGAGAAGACAGTGAGGTGAATAGTGCGTTACATCGGTCATTTCGCATCATGGCCAAATGATATTACCTAGAAACATCATCCCAGCAAATAAACCAATCATTAAGAAGACAGTAGTTTGTGGTTGGAAACGTTTCTCCCGATAACGTCGAAATAAACGGTCCCCCAATGCCTGTATACAGAATAAGAGACCAATAAAGAGTAGGAAGAATTGCCATCTTTCTAGAACATCGAGAGCATCAATGTAAAATAAAAAAACAATACATAAAGCTATTAATATAGATGTATAAAAGGTACTGTGTGACATATTTATCGCTCCCTCACAGCCGTCGTCTGAAAAGCAAACAAACACGAGAAAGCATGTGCTTGATCAAGTAACCGATGCCCCGTCATGACGGCTCCTTCCTTTTGGATGACCGCTTCATCAAGCAACGTCCAGCCGCGCTCTTTTGCTAGCTGCAGCAATTCCCACGGCATCATCGTATTTCCCATCGCGACTTCTTCACCGTACAGACGACGATAAGCAAGTTGACGCGGAGCGGCTGTCGGACCAAGTAGACTGATGACGACAAGTGGGGCAACGCGTTCGATTTCTTGCAGTACTTGAACGGGACGTGTCGACCATTCGAGTGAGTTGACGGCAAGAACGACGTCAAATGCATGATCAGCGAACGGTAACGCTTCGCTCGTCCCGACGATGAACGTCTGCTCGGGTGATTTCTGACGCGCGATTCGAATCATTTCGTCTGAGACATCGAGTCCGACTGTCTGAAAGTCCGGTGTCAGTAGTCGACAGGCTGCCCCATCACCGCAACCGAGATCAAGCAACCGACCACCGGTGATCATTTTTCGTAAGAATGGTAAAACGGTTTTGCGACTGCCGTTCGTCCACATATCGTCAGCGCGATCCGCCCAGTCGGCGGCTTTTTGATTCCATACATGCTCGGTTTGACTCATTTTCAACCACTCCTTTTTATCAGTCTAACAGGAAAATTTGTCCATTGACTGATTTTTTATTGCTACTGAATCATTATTCATTTATGATGAAGATGTAGAAGAAGCACACCAAAGTCGTTCGGCTTCTTTTTTTGTCAGTATAATGAATGGTTGTTCATTCAATTTAAAATCAGGGGGTATATCATGGCGAGTCAAATCGGTCAGCCGACCACAATCCAGTTGACGAAACACATCCAATTCGCCGTCATCATCGGTTCAGGGGTGATGGGTGCAGGCATCGCGGCACATCTTGCGAATGCTGGCATACGGACATTGATGCTTGATATCGTACCAAAAGAACTTACGGCACAAGAAGAGAAGCAGGGCTTGACGCTGAGTGATCCGCGCGTTCGTTCCCGCATCGCGCGCGATAATCGCGAAAAACTCTTGAAACAAACCCCAGCACCACTGGCATCAAAGAAATTGATCGACTTCATCGAGGTCGGAAACTTAGAAGACGACTTAGAACGTCTGAAGGAAGCGGACTGGATCGTCGAAGTCGTCGTCGAACGACTCGACGTCAAACAGCAATTGTTTAAAACGATCGAACCGTTCATTCGGGAAGACACGATCGTCAGCTCGAACACATCAGGCATTTCAATTGAAGCGATGCGCGAAGGACGCTCGGAATCATTTAACCGTCGTTTCCTCGGGACACACTTCTTTAACCCACCACGTTATCTGAAGTTACTCGAGTTGATTCCGACGTCAGACACGGATCCACGTGTCGTTGACTTCATGAAACAATTCGCAGAAGAACGACTCGGGAAAGGTGTCGTCATCGCGAAGGATACACCGAACTTCATCGGCAACCGGATCGGGACATACGGTCTCCTCGTGACGATGGATGAGATGAAAAAAGGTGGCTATTCGATCGGGGAGGTCGATTCCGTCACAGGTCCACTCCTTGGTCGCCCAGGGTCAGCGACGTTCCGGACACTTGACGTCGTCGGCATCGACACGTTCGTCCATGTCGCGAACAACGTCTATGACTTGTTGCCAAAAGGCGAAGAGAAGGAGACGTTCGCGGTTCCGACTGAGATGCGTCGCCTTGTCGAACAAGGAGCGCTCGGTGCGAAGACAGGTCAAGGGTTCTATAAGAAAGTCGGAAAACAGATCCTTGAACTTGATCTCGAGACATTTGAGTACGTTGAAAAGAAAGCGCTTACTGAAGCGTCGATTGGACAAGCTAAAGCACTTCCGGGCGCAAAAAACAAGCTGAAAGCCGTCGTCTTCGCGCAAGATCGTGTCGGTGCTTTACTCTGGCCAATCCATGCGAAAACATTGCTCTACTCGGCTCAGCTGACGGGAGAAATCGCAGACGACATCAAAGCGATCGACGAAGCAATGAAATGGGGCTTCGGCTGGAAGATGGGACCGTTCGAGACATGGGACGCACTCGGCGTCGAGAAGACGGTCGCGAAGATGAAACAAGATGGTTACGCAGTACCGGCATGGGTCGATGAGATGCTCGCAGCAGGAAAAACGAATTTCTATGATGCGTCCGGTCGTCATTATGACGTTGCAACGAAAGACTACGTCGGAGCAACGGTCAATCCGAAGGAAATCCGCCTCCGCGACGTCCGGAAGTCAAACGGTGTTTTACTTGAGAACAACGGGGCACGCTTGCTTGATATCGGCGACGACGTCGCAGTCCTTGAGTTCACATCGAAGAGCAATGCAATCGGTGTCGACATCATGCAGATGATCGAACAGTCAGTCGATCTCGTCGAGAAAAATCACCGCGGTCTCGTCATCGCGAACGATGGCAAAAACTTCTGTGTCGGTGCGAACCTAGCGATGATGCTGATGGAAGCGGAAGATGAGAACTGGTTCGAGCTCGACTGGATCATCAACAAGTTCCAACAATCGATTCAAAAGATTCGTTACGCATCACGTCCGATCGTCGCTGCCCCACAAGGGATGACGCTTGGTGGCGGTACAGAGATCTCGCTTCCGGCAGCTCGTCTGCAAGCTGGTCTTGAAACGTACATGGGTCTCGTCGAAGTCGGTGTCGGTCTGATTCCGGGAGGTGGCGGAAACGTCAACACGTACCGTCGACTGCTAGAAAACACACCGGACGGACTCGTCAACATCGAGAAAGCAGCGCAAAAAACGTTCGAGAACGTCGCGATGGCAAAAGTCTCAAAATCAGCCTTTGAAGCGCGGGAACTCGGATATGTCCGCTCCGTTGATCAGATCTCGATGAACCGCGATCACTTGACGTATGATGCGAAACAACTCGTCCTCGAACTCGACCGGACTGGCTATACGGCACCCGCGAAAGCGAAGATTCCAGTCGTCGGTCGTGCGGGGAAAGCGACGCTTGAACTCGCAACACGCGAAATGTTCTACGGCGGGTATATCTCGGAGCATGACTTAAAAATCGCCAGTAAACTCGCACACGTCATCGCCGGTGGGAACGTCGCCTTCGGTAGCCACGTCGATGAACAATATATGCTCGACATCGAACGGGAAGCATTCTTGAGCCTGATCGGTGAGATGAAGACACAACAACGGATGCAGCACATGCTCGTCAAAGGCAAGCCGCTTCGTAACTGAGGACTGGGGGGATTCGGATGAAGGAAGCAGTAATCGTCGCCGGTGCACGGACACCGGTCGGAAAAGCAAAAAAGGGCGCATTCAAGTCAATGCGCTCGGATGAATTAGCAGGCATCGCCATCCAGGAAACGTTGAAACGGTCCGGTTACACGGGAGCGGTCGATGACGTCATCCTCGGATGTGCCTTGCCGGAAGCGGAACAAGGCATGAACATCGCTCGTTACGCTTCGGTCCTCGGTGGTTTATCACACGAGGTACCGGCAATCACGATCAACCGGTATTGCTCAAGTGGATTACAATCGATCGCTGACGCGGCAATGAAGATCATGACGGGGCAAGCAACTGCGGTCGTCGCCGGAGGACTTGAATCGATGAGCCAAGTCCCGATGCCGGGTCACGTCGTCCGACCTAATCCGTCGATCGTCGACACGGCACCGGAATACTACATGAGCATGGGGCATACAGCGGAGCAAGTCGCTGCGACCTACAATGTCTCACGAGAAGATCAGGATGCTTTTGCGTTGAAGAGTCACCAAAAAGCAGCGGCAGCAATCGCAGCCGGTAAGTTTGCTGACGAGATCGTCCCGGTAACGGTGACGGAACAATTCGTCAATGATGAACTAAAAATCGAAGAGAAGACATTCGTCATCGAGCACGATGAAGGCGTTCGCCCGGATTCGTCACCGGAAGGTCTCGCGAAACTTCGCCCAGCGTTCCGTCTCGGCGGAAGCGTCACGGCAGGGAACTCTTCGCAGACGTCAGATGGTGCGGCTGCCGTCCTCGTCATGGAACGAGAAGAAGCAGAACGCCAAGGGTTACCGATTCTCGGGAAGTTCAAATCGTTTGCGGTCGGTGGTGTCCGTCCGGAAGTGATGGGAATCGGACCAGTCGTTGCGATTCCGAAGGCACTGGACCTCGCAGGCATCACGCTTGAGGACGTCGGTTTGATCGAGTTGAACGAAGCGTTCGCTTCTCAGTCGCTCGGTGTCATCCGCGAGCTTGGATTAAACGAAGACATCGTCAACGTCAACGGTGGAGCGATCGCCCTCGGTCATCCACTCGGTTGTACAGGAACAAAACTCACATTGACGCTCTTGCATGAAATGAAACGCCGGAATGTCCAGTATGGTGTCGTCTCGATGTGTATCGGTGGCGGAATGGGCGCAGCAGGCGTATTCGAATTAGTTGAAGGAGGAACAGGACAATGAGCCAAACGACAAACGAATTAATCAAAGGTGGCAGTTTCGTATTAGATGAGTTAGCACCAGAACGTCTCTTCACACCAGAGGATTTCTCGGAAGAACACAAAATGGTCGGTGACATGACAGCGAAGTTCGTCGAAGATCGTGTCGTTCCAGTCCTTGATCGAATCGAAAAACACGAGTTCGAATTATCAGTCGGTCTCCTCCGTGAAGCAGGCGAGCTTGGTCTACTCGGCGCAGACGTTCCGGAAGCATACGGCGGCTATCAGATGGATAAGATTTCGTCTTCAATCATTACTGAAAAATTCGCACGTGGCCGTTCATTCGCCCTCAGCTACGGCGCACACGTCGGAATCGGTTCGTTGCCGATCGTCTTCTTCGGTAACGAAGAGCAAAAGCAGAAATACTTGCCGAAACTCGCTTCAGGGGAGTGGATCGCTTCGTACGCATTGACAGAGCCAGGCTCTGGTTCAGACGCTCTCGGTGCTAAAACGACAGCTGTCTTGAATGAAGCTGGCACGCACTACATCCTAAACGGTGAAAAACAATGGATCACGAACGCTGGTTTCGCAAGCTTGTTCGTCGTCTACGCAAAAATCGACGGCGACAAGTTCACAGCCTTCCTCGTCGAAGGATCGTATCCAGGCGTCTCGACAGGCGTCGAGGAACAGAAGATGGGAATCAAAGGATCATCGACACGGACGTTGATCTTACAAGATGCAGAAGTACCGGTCGATAACATTCTTGGTGAGATCGGACGCGGTCACGTCATCGCCTTCAACATCTTGAACGTCGGTCGTTACAAATTAGCTGTCGGTGCTGTCGGTTCGTCAAAACGAGCGATCGATCTTGCAGTCCAGTACTCGAATGAACGTAAACAGTTCAAGACACCGATCAGCTCGTTCCCATTGATTCAAGAAAAACTCGCGACGATGGCAGCACAGACGTATGCGATGGAAAGTTCAGTCTACCGGACGGGTGGTCTGTTCCAAGACAGTCTCGATCAGTTGTCAGAAGAAGAGAGCAAGGACGGTAAGAAAATCGCCGATGCAATCGCTGAGTACGCGATCGAATGCTCGATGAACAAAGTCTTTGCTTCGGAAACATTTGATTATGTCATCGATGAAGCGGTTCAGATTCACGGTGGTTACGGCTTCATGGCAGAATACGAAGTCGAGAACATGTACCGCGATTCACGGATCAACCGGATCTTTGAAGGAACGAACGAGATCAACCGTCTCCTCGTACCAGGAACATTGCTGAAGAAAGCGATGAAAGGCGAGTTACCATTGCTTGCGGAAGCACAGCGTCTGCAACAAGAAGTGATGAGCTTCATGCCGACTGACATCGGAACAGCGCCACTCGATCGCGAACGTCACTTACTTGCGATGATGAAGAAAATCTTCTTGTTGACTGCCGGAACAGCGGTCCAGAAATACCAGGACAAACTCCAAGGCGAGCAAGAGATCTTAGCGAACACAGCCGACATCATGAGTGCAATCTATGCGCTTGAGTCAGCGATCGTCCGGACGGACAAAGCGATTGCCGATAAAGGCATCGAGAAGAGCGAACTGAAAGTCCGTTATACGGAAGTCTTCGCGCAACAAGCATTCGAAGCTGTCGAGCGTGACGCGAAAGAGACTCTCTACGCGGCAGCAAGCGGCGACGAACTCCGGATGTTGCTCTCGGCACTCAAAAAATTCAGCCGTTATCAGCCGATCAACGTCATCGGTACGAAACGCGTCATCGCAAAACGCCTCATCGAATCAAACAAATATACGGTATAAGTCAGGTTTACCGCTTCGCCTTTGCAGGGAAAATCTCTGTAAAGGCGAAGTTTTTGGTTGAGGAGGGAAAACGAGATGCGCCAAGAATTGGTTGAACTGCAATTTGCGATTGCCTACTATCAATCCCTTGAACGTTTGTCGCCAGAAGAATGGAATCTGCCGCTTGCCCTGAACAAGTGGACTGTCCTTGAGTGCGTCAGTCACCTCTATTTATGGGACCGGTTTTATTATGATCATGCCATCTCGAAGTTACCGGACGAACCGCTGACACTCGTCGAGACGGATTTTGATCAGTTCAATCGATTGGCGGTCGAGTATGCGCATCATATCGATCCGCTTGCCTTACTGAAGAAAGCGATCAGTGTCCGGCGTGATATCGTCGATCACCTCAATCGTCTGTCTGATGAGCAATTTGAAGCGACCTATGAGGATTTTCGACCGCAAGCCTTCGTCGAGTCGTTCGTCGTCCATGACGCCCATCATCAAGATCAGATCGACGGGACGCTCGCACGCTTGAAGCAGAAGTGATCCATCTGCTACTCTTGGAAGTGAGGTGATGAACATGACAACAACAGTCACGATGTACGGCTACCCGAAATGTAGTACGTGCGTCAAAGCAAAAAAAGCACTCGAACAACACGGTGTCGAAGTCGATTACAAACATATCGTCGAGGAAACACCATCTGCTGCAACGATTCAGGAACTTCATCAAAAGAGTGGAGAGCCACTGAAGAAATTCTTCAACACGAGCGGTCAATCATACCGTTCGCAAGGCATCAAGGACAAACTCCCTGAGTTATCAGAAGACGAGCAATACAAGTTGCTCGCAAGTGACGGCATGTTGTTGAAGCGTCCGATCGTTACAGATGGAAAAGAAGTCACGATCGGCTTCAAGGAAGAAATGTATCAAGGAAAATGGTATTAAGTTCAGAGTCGATTTTGGTATACTGAACACGTTAGTCCAAATTAGTCCACAGGGGGAATCGGAAATGAGTCAAGTAAAAGACAACTTACGCTATTCGGAAGAACATGAATGGGTCGAAGTATCAGGAAACAAGGCGCGCATCGGAATCACGGATTTCGCGCAACACGAACTCGGGGATATCGTCTTCGTCGAATTGCCTGAAGTCGGGGATACGATCACAGCAAACGAGCCATTCGGTTCAGTCGAGTCGGTCAAGACAGTCTCGGAATTATACGCACCGATCTCTGGTAAAGTCGTTGCCATCAACGAAAACCTTTCGGATTCCCCAGAACTCGTCAACGAGTCACCATTCGAAGGCGCTTGGATGGTCGACATCGAAATCGAAGATGCTTCACAAGTCGAGGCATTGATGGACGCTGCGGCGTACAAATCGATGATCAACGAGTAATACTTAACGAAAAGAGAGTGAACGAAGCGCTTGCGTTTCGTCCGCTCTCTTTTTTTTGTATACTGACGACAGATGCCACGAAGAAAGGAGCGACCGTCATGCAAGAGGTCACGACCGTCCCGGAAAACGGGCTATTGTATGTCTATGCACCGATGTGCGGGACATGCGCCATCGCGGAGCGTATGCTCGATATCGTCGAAGCGACGGAATCAGGTCAATCGATTCAGAAGGCGAATGGGAATTTCATTCCGGATTTCTTAGAAGAAGCCCGTGTCATGAGTGTTCCTGCGTTGTTGCGAATTGAAGAAAATCAAGTCGTAGAGCGACTTTATGCTTTCCAGTCCGTTCAAAACGTCTTTGCTTTCTGTCAAGAACGGTAAGAAAAGTCCGACTGGATTTTTCTTTTTGTTAAATTGTCGGAATATTTACAATAATCCGTTGACAACGACGAAATATGAATGGTATATTCATAACAACTTCTAGAAATGCATTATAGGAAGTCTAGCAGAGATGATCGTTCAATACGATTCAAGTCCTGAACCCTTTCTCCCATCCTAAGCCGGTGTATTGTTTCCCCTTAAGTCGTCCCCCAAAGACGAAGCGGTGCAATGAACGGGTGGTGGATCGAAAGGACCGATCAGGAAGTGAACGTAAGCTGGCGATCATGTCGAACAGGCGCCGTCCTCCACGCGGAAGAGCGAACAATTCCGAATGGAGCTGGGTTTTCCTTCGTAGCATTTCTAACCACATTATTCGTGTTGTCGGTTCGCCGGCAACGCCTTTTTTTGTTTTCTGGAAGTTTTTCGAGCCGGTCGCTTGCCAGGATGGAATCTCCTTGCTACAATGCGAATAAGGAAAATTACTTTAATTCATATCCGATTACTCGGAATTAACTGGTGAGATGGAGGACGACAAGGCATGACAGTACGTTTTATGGATGTTTTCACAGAATGGGCATCAACGTATGACGAGACAGTAACCGGACACGATCCGGAATATAAAGAGGTTTTTCGTCGATACGATGAGATTTTGGATACAGTAGCGGATAAAGCGCAGTCGCCGGTCATTGAATTCGGAGCAGGCACAGGGAACCTGACACAACGTCTTCTGGCACGTCACGACGCCGTACTCGCCGTCGAACCAAGTCCGGAGATGCGGGCAATCCTGACGGAAAAGATTCCGTCGCTTGATGTACAGGATGGTCACTTTCTCTCGTTCGAGGCGAAGGAAGCACGTAGTTTTGTTTCGACGTATGCGTTTCATCATCTAAAAGATGAGGAAAAGGGAGAAGCAATCGAACTGATGGCATCACATTTACCGGCAGACGGAAAAATCGTCTACGCGGATACGATGTTCGTCTCAGAAGAGGCACGCCTGCAAACGATTCGCGAAGCACGCGCTCAAGGGTTCGATGCGTTAGCGGACGATCTCGAACGCGAGTTTTACCCGTTGATTCCAGTCATGGAAGAATTGTTTACAGCACGGGGATTCACTGTTAACTTCACACAATACAATCACTTCGTCTGGCTCGTAGAAGCCGAGAAAATGGGGGAATAAATCATGGCACTTCAAAAAATGAACGTCGAAAGCTTTAACCTGGATCACACGAAAGTCAAAGCACCTTATATCCGTGTCGCGGGTTATAAAGAAGGTAAAGTCGACCAAGTCGTCAAATACGATATCCGTTTCACACAACCAAACGTTGAGCAAATGCCGATGCGTGCGATGCACACACTCGAGCACTTACTTGCTGAAAACATCCGCAACTACTCGGATGATGTCATCGATGTCTCGCCGATGGGATGCCAAACAGGTTTCTACATGGCGATGATGAACTTCGACTCTGTCGAAAAAATGAGCGAACTCGTTGAGAAGACGTTGAAAGACGTCCTTGCAGCAGAAGAGATTCCAGCGCAAAACGAAGTCCAATGTGGATTTGCGAGCGCACATGACCTCAAAGGAGCGAAGCACTATGCCGAGAAAATGCTTGCCGGTCGTGATGAATGGGACATCGTCTTCGGATGATCGCGAACAACGTCCGCGACCTCGTCGGAAACACACCACTCTACGAGATCACTTCATTCGATTTGCCTGCTGGTACGCGCATTTTGGCGAAGCTCGAATGGATGAACCCTGGGGGCAGCGTCAAAGACCGCCTTGGCATTCAACTCGTTGATGCAGCAATCGAAAACGGACATGTGACACCAGGCGGTACGATCATCGAGCCGACAGCCGGGAATACCGGCATCGGCTTGGCGCTTGCCGCTAAAAAATATGATCTTCAAGTCATCTGTGTCGTTCCGGAAAAATTCAGTCAGGAAAAACAGACGTTGATGCGGGCACTCGGCGCAACCGTCGTCAACACGCCGACTGAACTCGATATGCAAGGGGCTATCGACCGGGCAAAAGAACTCGGTCAGGAAATTCCGAACAGTTACGTTCCGTTACAATTCGAAAACGAAGAGAACCCAGTCACGTATCAGCGGACACTCGGTCCTGAGCTGATTGCGGACTTGCCGCACATCGACTGGTTCGTTGCCGGTTGTGGTTCAGGTGGTACGTTCGCCGGAACAGCGGACTTCTTAAAACAACGTCTCGGTACAAAAGCAGCGATCGTCGAACCGGAAGGCTCCGTCTTAAATGGTGGTCCAGCCGGTCCGCATAAGACAGAAGGCATTGGAACAGCGAAATGGCCAAGTCTCGTTCCGCGTGAACTCGTCGACGAGATTCATACGATTTCTGACCGCGATGCATTTGACGCGGTTCATACACTCGCTGCTCGCGAAGGATTACTCGTTGGTAGTTCAGCAGGTGCAGCGCTCGTTGCTGCGCTTGATATCGCGAAGCGTCACCCCGGCAGTACGATCGTCACCGTCTTCGCAGACAGTGCCGAACGCTACTTAAGCCAACAAATCTTTGAAAAGGTGGACGAAACTCATGCGTAAGAAGACAGCATTGATTCATGGAGGAACAGGTGTCGACCGGGCAACAGGAGCCGTCACACCTCCGATCTATCAAACAAGCACATACAAGCAGGATAAAATCGGTCAACTTAAGGACGGATACGAATACTCACGGACAGCGAACCCGACACGGACGAGCATCGAACGATTGATTGCGGATCTCGAGGGCGGCGCACGTGGTTTTGCCTTCGGTTCTGGGATGGCAGCGATCCATGCCGTCTTCCACTTGCTTGAGTCTGGCGACCACATCGTTATGACGGATGACGTCTACGGTGGTACGTTCCGCTTGATGCAACGCGTCTTACCAAAGTTCAACATTCAAGTGACATTCGTCGATACGACGGACCTTGCGGCAACGGAAGCAGCGATCCAAGACAACACGAAGATCGTCTACGTCGAAACACCGACGAACCCGTTATTGAAAGTAACGGACATCGCAGCGATCGCAACGATCGCCAAACGTCACGATCTTAAACTCGTCGTCGACAACACGTTCGCGACTCCATATCATCAACAACCACTCGCGCTCGGTGCAGACATCGTCTTGCACAGTGCGACGAAATACATCGGCGGACACTCGGACGTCGTCGCTGGACTTGTCGTCGTTAAAGATGATGTGCTCGGCGAAGAGTTGCATTTCATCCAAAACTCGACAGGCGGCGTGCTTGGACCGCAAGACAGCTTCTTGCTCGTCCGTGGTCTTCGTACGCTCGGTATCCGGATGGATGCAATCGAAGAGACAGCACATGATCTCGTTGCGTTCCTACAAGCGCAAGATATCGTCTCGAACATCTTCTACCCAGGACTTGCATCGCACCCTGGTCACGACATCCAAGCGAAACAAGCGACTGGATTTGGTGGGATGATCAGCTTTGATGTTGGTTCAGCAGCGAACGCAGAAAAACTCGTCGAGGCGACACATTTCTTCACACTCGCTGAGAGTCTTGGTGCCGTCGAGAGCCTGATTTCCGTTCCGGCACGGATGACGCACGCGTCGATCCCAGCAGAACGTCGGGCAGAACTCGGCATCACGGACGGTCTCGTCCGGATTTCAGTTGGACTTGAGGATGCGGAAGATTTGAAAGAAGACTTAACACGTGCTTTCACGTTCCTCGAAAAAGTTTCTGAAAAAACTGTTTGACAACAAAAATAACCCCTGCTAATATTCAGAATATATTCTACAAACTTAATACCGAAACTCTTATCGAGAGTGGTGGAGGGACTGGCCCGATGAAACCCGGCAACCGCGGATCTAATCCGAAGTGGTGCTAATTCCAGCAGACAAAAGTCTGGGAGATGAGAGCAAATGGTTTTGTGTACTGAAAAGTGCGCGCGTTTGCTCTAAAACGCGCGCACTTTTTTTATTTTAGGAGGGACAGTTGTGATTCGTTTACAAGACGTAGGAAAGATTTATCGCTCAAAGCGCGGAGCGGTCGAAGCTGTCGCGAATGTCGATCTGACAATCGAACGCGGTGAAATTTTTGGAATAATCGGTTATTCCGGAGCAGGGAAATCGACCTTGATCCGATTGTTGAATATGCTCGAAGCACCAACGAGTGGTTCGATCCAAATCGATGGTGTTGAGATGACATCACTAAAACCAAAGGAATTACGAGGCGTCCGTAAGAATGTCTCGATGGTCTTCCAACATTTCAACTTATTGTGGTCACGAACAGTTGAAGAGAACATCATGTTCCCACTCGAGCTCGGTGGCTTCCCGAAAGCACACCGCAAGGAACGGGTAGCGGAACTGATCCAACTCGTTGGTTTGGACGGACGCGAAAAAGCCTATCCGTCACAATTATCGGGTGGTCAAAAACAACGTGTCGGTATCGCTCGGGCACTGGCATCGAACCCGGACGTTCTCTTATGTGACGAGGCAACAAGTGCACTCGATCCGAAGACGACGGACTCAATCCTTGAGTTACTCGTCGACATCAACCAGAAACTAAAACTGACGATCGTCTTGATCACACACGAGATGCACGTCATTCAAAAAATCTGTCACCGGGTCGCTGTCATGGAAGCCGGTAAAATCGTCGAGCAAGGACCGGTTGCAGAAGTCTTCCGTCATCCGAAGCAAGCGATGACGAAGGAGTTTGTCAAACAATTGACGTCGCCGTCGGAAAACGAGTTGACGTTCGCGAAACTACGCGAACGGTACCCAACCGGAAAAATCGTTCAGTTGACGTTCGTCGGATCAACAGCGGAAAGCCCGATCCTCGCGGAAGTCATGAAGGATTCACCGGTCCTGTTTAATATCATCGGCGGAAACGTCGGTCAATCGCAGGAAGGGGCACTCGGTACACTGTTCATTCAGTTGATCGGGGAAACAGCAGCAACACAAGCGGTCATCACGAAGCTTCAAGCCAGTGATGTTGAAGTGGAGGTGGATCACCGATGATTTCATTCTTTGACAACCTAGACTGGGACATGGTGTGGGAAGCGACAGGCAGTACCGTTTATATGACGGCAATCGCTGGGGTTTCGACATTCGTCCTCGGTTTGATCATTGGTTTACTATTGTATGCGACAAACGAAGAATTATTGTTCAAGAATCGGGCGTTTTATTCAGTGTTGAGCTTGGTCGTCAACGTCTTCCGTTCGATTCCGTTCATCATCTTACTGATCTTATTGATTCCATTTACGACAGCGATCGTCGGTTCGTTCCTCGGACCAACGGCAGCATTACCGGCACTGATTTTCGGTGCTGCACCATTTTACGGTCGGATGGTTGAACTCGCGTTACGTGAAGTCGATAAAGGTGTCATCGAGGCAGCGGAATCGATGGGGGCGACGAAGTTCCAAATCATCTATAAAGTCTTAATCCCGGAAGCGTTGCCTGCCATCGTTTCTGGTATCACGGTCACACTCGTCTCACTTGTCGGTTATACGGCAATGGCCGGAGTAGTCGGCGGAGGTGGACTTGGGGACATGGCCTTCATCGAAGGATTCCAGCGTTCTCAAAACGATGTCATCGTCATTGCGACACTCTTAATCTTAGCGATCGTCTTCGTCATCCAAATCATTGGTGATTTGCTGATCCGTGCGATTGATAAACGTTAATTCAAATTTTATTCATATTGGAGGAATCATTCATGAAAGTTTGGAAAAAATTCGTAGGTACTGCCGCTGTATCCGTCTTAGCAATCAGCCTTGCTGCATGTGGTGAAAAATCATCAGGATCAGGTAGCGACGATAAAACACTCGTCATCGGTGCTTCAAACGTACCGCACGCTGAGATTCTTGAGCACGTCAAAAAAGAATACGAAGCAAAAGGTTACAAGCTTGAAATCAAGAAGTTCCAAGATTACGTACTTCCGAACAAAGCGCTCGCTTCAAAAGAAATCGATGCGAACTACTTCCAGCACGTACCGTATCTTGAGCAACAAGAGAAAGAAAACAAATCGTATAAGTTTGCGAACGCAGGTGGCGTCCACGTTGAACCACTCGGTATCTACTCGAAGAAATACAAGTCACTCGATAAGTTGCCAAACGGTGCAACGATCTTAACGAGCTCAAACGTCGCGGAACGCGGTCGTGTCTTGACGTTCCTTCAAAACGAAGGGTTGATCAAACTCAAAGACGGTAAAACGACAGATGCACAACTCGGCGATATCGCGGAGAACCCGAAGAAACTTAAGTTCAAAACGAACATCGAAGCATCGCTTCTTCCGCAAGCTTACAAAAACAATGAAGGCGACGCCGTCCTCATCAACACGAACTATGCGATCGATAACGGTCTGAACCCGTTAAAAGACGCGATCGCATCAGAAGATGAGTCTTCACCATACGTCAACATCATCGTCACACGTGACGGCGATGAGAAAGACAAGCGTGTCACGACACTTCTCGATGTCTTGCACGAAAAGAAAAACCAAGATTGGATCCTCGACAAGTACAAAGGTGCAGTCGTTCCAGTCAGCAAATAAGTTTACCGAATCCGGCATCCTTCCTATATAATGGAAGGATGCTTTTCATTTGTCTGAAACAGGGGTTAGGGGGAATCATATGCAACGCATTCGTCAACTGCATCCGTTGACACTCGGGGTCTTGTTCGGGACGTTTTTCTCACGTCTCGGAACGTTCATCACGATGCCGTTCTTCGCCATCTACATGACGACCGTCCTGAAGTTTGATCCGGTCGATGTCGGCTGGGTCCTCAGTATCTCAGCGATTGCCAGTCTCGTCATGAGTTTCATCGGCGGTACACTGTCAGACCGGTATGGTCGGCGGGCGATGATGCTCGCTGGAACGATTGGGTTCGCGATCGTCTTCATCGCACTGGCACAAGTCGAGACATTCTGGGCGTTCTTCATCCTCAGTGCCTTGAACGGGGTCTGTCGTTCGATTTTTGAACCATCCGCCCGTGCCTTGATCAGTGATACGACGGATGAAGCGAACCGATTGTTCGTCTTCAATATCCGTTACGCGATGATCAACATCGCGGCAGCAATCGGACCGGGAATCGCTTTACTGCTGAGTGCGGGGAACACGTCCGCGACGTTTTACATCACGGCGTTCGTCTATATCGTGTACGGCGTGATGATCGGAATTTTATTCAAACGTCATCCGATCACCGAGACACACGGTGGCAAGAAAGTCTCGTTCGGAGCGACGATTCGTCTGTTGCGGACGGATATCGCCTTTACACTGGCACTTGCCGGCATCATCTTCGGGGTCTTCGGCTACAGTCAGTTCAACTCGACTTTGCCACAGTTCTTGACGGAGACGTCACTCCTTGAAGGCGGGAAGACACTTTATGCGATCTTGATTACGATCAATGCGATCACCGTCTTGATCGTGCAATATCCGATCATGAAGTTCGGTGTCAAGACGTCACCGCTCGTCTCGATCACGACCGGAATTGCGACCGTCGCTGTCGGATTGTTCATCATCGGTAATGTGAGTTCGATTTGGCTGATGGTCGTCGCGATGGTCATCTTCACGTGCGGCGAAGTCATGATGTTCACGATGACTGATATCTTGACCGATCGGTTCGCAAAACCAGAATTACGGGGCAGTTATTTCGGGGCAATGGGCTTGACGTCGATCGGACAATCAATCGGTCCAATTGCCGGCGGACATTTATTAAGTTTATATGGAGCGGACCGTCCGTTACCGATTTTCGGGATTTTAGCGGGCTTGACATTATTCGGAATACCACTGCTCCTACTGTCACAACGGATTCATCGGACTTCGACGATCGAGGAACTGGAGGAACCGGTGAAACTTTCGAATGATTCTCAACAAAACGCATGATTTTGAGAAAAAACAACGAGCGATGACGCTTGAATAATACGCCATGTTTCTTTAAGATTAGAATGATACTAAATTAGTAACGCTCGTGTTCTGAATCGTCAGTCACGAAATGAATAGATGGAGGGATTCTAACATGAAGGCTTCACACTTGAAGATTGAAGATCTACACGTCGCGATCGACGGCAAGGAAATCTTGAAAGGCGTCAACTTGGAAATCAAAGGCGGGGAAATCCACGCGGTCATGGGACCAAACGGGACAGGTAAATCAACACTCGCATCAGCATTGATGGGTCACCCATCGTACGAAGTGACATCTGGTTCAGTCACACTCGACGGCGAAGACGTCCTCGACATGGAAGTCGATGAGCGCGCACAAGCAGGTATGTTCCTCGCAATGCAGTACCCAAGCGAAATCAGTGGTGTTACGAACTCGGACTTCCTTCGTTCAGCGATCAACTCGCGTCGTGAAGAAGGCGATGAAATCTCACTCATGAAATTCATCCGTGAACTTGATTCACAAATGGGACTTCTCGAGATGCCTTCAGAAATGGCACACCGTTACCTCAACGAAGGTTTCTCTGGTGGAGAAAAGAAACGTAACGAAATTCTTCAGATGATGATGCTTAAACCAGCAATCGCGATTCTCGATGAAATCGATTCAGGTCTTGATATCGATGCACTTAAAGTTGTTGCGAAAGGTGTCAACGAAATGCGTTCACCTGAATTCGGCTGCTTGATCATCACACACTATCAACGTCTCTTGAACTATATCGAGCCAGACTTCATCCACATCATGATGGGCGGAAAAATCGTCATGTCTGGTGGTAAAGAACTCGCACACCGTCTCGAAGCAGAGGGTTATGACTGGGTTAAAAAAGAACTCGGCATCGAAGACGTCGAAATCGAAACAAAAGCGTAAGACGAGGGAGGAAGCATGATGACTGTAGAACTGAATCTTGCAGTAAATCGCGAGGCAGTGGCAGAACGTGCGACTCGCTTAGGGGAACCATCTTGGATGGTCGCAAAGCGTCAAGACGCGCTTGATCTTGCCCCAACGCTCGCATTGCCAAAAGTAGAAAAAATCAAGATCGAAGGCTGGAACTTCACAGAAGGTACGACGGAACTTGAAACCGTCACTGGTCTTTCTTCAGATATCGAAGCATTGATCGGCGAAAACCGTGATCACATGCTCGTCACACGTAACGGACAACTTGTCCACGCGCAAAACAGTGAAGCGTCGAACGGCGTCATCTTCACGACGCTCGAAGACGCATTAAAACAACACCCGGAACTCGTCGAGAAGTACTTCATGACGGAAGGTGTTCAAGTCAACGAAGATCGTCTTGCGGCATTAAACGCAGCACTTCGTAACGGCGGTACGTTCCTTTATGTACCAAAAGGCGTCAAGCTGTCTGTACCAATGCAAGCGATCTACACGCTTGAGCAATCAGGCGCTGCCCTTTACCATCACGCAATCATTGTCGCAGATGCTGACAGCGAATTGACGTATATCGAAAACTTCGTCTCTTACGGTGACGAAGCGCATAACGTCAACGTCGTCACAGAAGTATTCGTCGAAGACAACGCAAAAGTTCTCTTTGGTGGTGTAGATACACTATCTAAGGGTGCCATCACGTATATGAACCGTCGCGGTGTCGTCAAACAAGGCGCGAAGCTCGAATGGGCACTCGGTCACATGAATGACGGTCACACGGTTACAGAAACAAAAACACACCTCGTCGGAAACGATTCGTTCTCAGATACGAAAGCCGTTACGGTCGGTCGTGGAGAGCAAAAACAAAACTTCAACGTCCGGACGGACCATTTCGGTAAAGGATCAGAAGGTTTCATCTTGATCCACGGTGTCCAAAAAGACGCAGCAACATCGATCTTCAACGGAACGTCGATGATCCATCACGGCGCTTCGAAATCAAACGGCGTTCAAACGGAACGTGTCCTCATGTTGTCTGAAAAGGCACGTGGTGATGCGAACCCAATCCTCTTGATCGATGAGGATGACGTCATGGCAGGACACGCGGCATCTGTCGGTCGTGTCGATGAACTACAACTCTACTACTTGATGAGCCGTGGCCTTTCACGGAAGGAAGCAGAACGCCTCGTCGTTCACGGATTCCTCCAGCCGGTCGTCTCGGAACTTGCGATTGACTCGGTGAAAGAACGTCTCGTTCAAGTCATCGAAGGGAAAGTAAACTAATATGGGAATCGATGCATCCATCCGCAATCAGTTTCCGATCCTCGACCAACAGGTCAACGACCGGAAACTCGTCTATCTCGATAGTGCGGCCTCTTCGCAGAAGCCGCTCGTCGTCATCAATGCGATTGACGACTACTATAAGACGATTCATTCGAATGTGCACCGTGGCGTCCATACGCTCGGAACACGAGCGACGGATGCGTACGAAGGTGCGCGTGAGAACGTTCGTCGTTTCATCCAGGCGCAACACCATGAAGAAATTATCTTTACCCGCGGCACGACGACGGCGATCAACATCGTCGCGTCAAGCTACGGTATGGAGCATGTCGAAGAAGGCGACGAAATCGTCGTCACGTACCTCGAACACCATGCGAATCTCATTCCGTGGCAACAAGTCGCTAAACGCAAAAAAGCGAAGTTGAAATACGTTGATTTGACAGCGGATGGTCGCGTGACGGTCGAAGCGGTCGAAGCACAACTGTCTGACCGGACGAAAATCGTCGCGATGGCACACGTCTCGAACGTTCTCGGGACAATCAATCCGATCAAAGAAGTCGCTCGTCTTGCGCACGCTCGAGGAGCCGTCATGATCGTCGATGCCGCGCAAAGTGCACCGCACCAACGGATTAATGTCATGAATCTCGATTGTGATTTCCTCGCCTTCTCTGCACACAAGATGTGTGGTCCGACAGGCGTCGGTGTCCTTTACGGGAAAAAGGCATTACTCAATGCGATGGAACCTGTTGAGTTCGGTGGCGAAATGATTGATTACGTCGGTCTTGAAGAGTCGACATTCAAACCGTCTCCATATCGTTTCGAAGCGGGTACACCGATCATCGCAGGCGCTGTTGGTTTATCGGCAGCGATTGATTTCTTAGAAGAGATTGGTTTAGAGAACGTCGAAGCACACGAACGTGAACTCGCGCAGTATGCGATGGCACAAATGCGTGACATCGACGGACTAACGATTTACGGTCCGGAAGAACGCGTTGGACTCGTCACGTTCAATCTCGGTGATGTCCATGCACATGACGTCGCAACCGTCCTTGATATGCAGGGAATCGCGGTTCGCGCCGGTCATCACTGTGCACAGCCCCTGATGCGTTGGCTCGGAGCGAGCTCGACGGCTCGCGCTAGCTTCTATCTCTACAACACGAAAGAAGAGGTTGACGCACTCGTGACAGGACTTCGCCAAACGAAGGAGTATTTCAGTCATGGATTTTAACAATCTCGATCACTTGTATCGTCAAGTGATCATGGATCATTATAAAACTCCCCGAAATCGCGGTGCGATCGAGGGGGGCGTCACGATCGACATGAACAATCCGACGTGCGGCGATACGATTCGTCTCCAGCTCGCGATTGAAGACGATGTCGTCCGTGATGCGAAATTTGACGGGGAGGGCTGCTCGATCAGCATGGCGTCTGCTTCAATGATGACGCAACTCGTCAAAGGTAAGACTATCGATGAAGCCTTACGACTCGCGGATATCTTTTCGGACATGGTCCAAGGAAAAGACTATGACGACGAATCGTTCGACCTCGGGGACGTCGAGGCACTCTCGGGTGTCACGAAATTCCCGGCACGCATCAAATGTGCGACACTTGCCTGGAAGGCGCTCGAACGCGGCGTAGAAGAAGGGAAGTAAACTTCGGTCACAAGCAAGTAAGAGGAGGAAATGAACATGGCAAAGAACATGCCGGAAATTGGCGATTATAAATATGGTTTCCACGATCGCGATATCTCGATCTTCCGTTCTGGACGTGGCTTGACGACTGAAGTCGTCGAAACGATCTCGAAAATGAAGGAAGAACCACAATGGATGCTTGATTTCCGTTTGAAATCACTCAAGATCTTCAACGAACAAGCAATGCCAGCGTGGGGTGGCGATCTCTCAGAATTGAACTTCGACGATATCACGTACTACGTCAAGCCGTCTGAACGTGCAGAGAAATCGTGGGATGAAGTACCAGAAGAAATCAAACGTACGTTTGATAAGCTCGGTATCCCAGAAGCAGAGCAAAAATACTTGGCAGGTGTCTCGGCTCAGTACGAGTCAGAAGTCGTCTACCACAACATGAAAGAAGACCTCGAAGAAATCGGTGTCGTCTTCAAAGATACAGATACAGCCTTAAAAGAAAACGAAGATATCTTCCGTGAGTACTTCGGAAAATTGATTCCGCCAACAGACAACAAGTTCGCAGCCTTGAACACAGCGGTCTGGTCAGGTGGATCGTTCATCTACGTACCAAAAGGCGTTAAAGTCGACACGCCGCTTCAAGCCTACTTCCGGATCAACTCGGAAAACATGGGTCAATTCGAGCGGACGTTGATCATCGTTGATGACGAAGCATCGGTTCATTACGTCGAAGGATGTACAGCACCGGTCTACACGACGAACTCGCTTCACTCAGCGGTCGTTGAGATCTTCATCAACAAAAACGCTTACTGCCGTTATACAACGATCCAAAACTGGGCGAACAACGTCTACAACCTCGTTACGAAGCGTGCGATCTGTGAAGCTGGCGCAACGATGGAATGGGTCGATGGTAACATCGGTTCGAAACTGACGATGAAATACCCAGCCGTCATCCTCAAAGGTGAAGGTTCACGTGGTATGACATTGTCAATCGCAATCGCAGGTAAAGGTCAACACCAAGATGCGGGTGCGAAGATGATTCACTTAGCACCGAACACATCGTCGACGATCGTCTCGAAGTCGATCTCAAAACACGGTGGTAAAGTCACGTACCGCGGTATCGTTCACTTCGGACGTAAAGCGACAGGTGCACGTTCGAACATCGAATGTGATACGCTCATCATGGATAACCAATCGACGTCGGATACGATTCCGTACAACGAAATCCTCAACGATAACATTTCGCTCGAGCACGAAGCGAAAGTCTCGAAGGTCTCGGAAGAGCAATTGTTCTACCTCATGAGCCGCGGGATCTCACAAGAGGAAGCAACGGAAATGATCGTCATGGGCTTCATCGAGCCGTTCACAAAAGAACTTCCAATGGAATATGCGGTCGAAATGAACCGTCTCATCAAGTTCGAGATGGAAGGTTCAATCGGATAATTCGTCTTACTCTCTCATCTGCGGATGAGGGAGTTTTTTCATGGTTGGAGGAAAACGGGTATAGGAGGGAAAAAGGAGGGGTTACTATGCGTGACATCGTTTATTCCTTTCAAGTCTCACTTGACGGTTATATCGAGGATGCGTCAGGCAGCATCGATTTCGCTTCACCGGATGCGGAACTGCATCAATACTTTAATGATTATGAGAGAGCGTTCGATACCCATGTCTATGGACGTCGTTTGTATGAAATGATGCAGTACTGGGAGACAGCGGATCAAGAAGACGAGCCGATCATCGTTGAGTATGCGAAAACGTGGCAGGCGCTTGAGAAGATCGTCTTCTCGCGAACGCTCGACGCTGTCGAAGGAAAAGCGCGTCTAGCGACCACGTCGCTTGCCGAGGAACTTCAAGCACTAAAAGCCTTACCTGGCAAACAGATTGCGATCGGTGGGGCAACGCTTGCTGCTGAAGCGATTGAGCTTGGACTCGTCGACTGTTATCATGTCGTGATTTACCCGGTTCTCCTCGGAGGTGGAAAACGAATGTTTCCAGTATTTGATCAACCGCAACACTTAAAAATGATCAAAACACAACGCTTCGAATCAGGATGTATCATACTTGAATATGAACGTTTAAATTGAAGCATTGAAGAAGAAATCCCGGATTCTGCTATGCTATGATGAATAGGCAGAATAGAACACGCGAGGGGGAAGAGAGCATGATATATATCGGTGTCACGGGCTGGGGAGATCATGATAGTCTCTACTTGACCCCGCAAGATCGAAAAGAAAAACTAGCTGCCTATGCTGGGCATTTTCCAGCAGTTGAGGTCGACTCGACATTCTATGCGATTCAACCGGAACGAAACTACGAAAAATGGACATCTGAGACACCGGACGGGTTCCGCTTCATCGTTAAGGTCCACCGCGCGATGAGTGGGCACGACCGGGAAAATAAAAATCCGCTCGGACCAATTTTTGAACAATATATCGCGTCGATCGAACCGATGCGTAAGAGTGGAAAAATTGCGGCAATCCTTGTCCAACTTCCACCATGGTTCGATGTCAGTAAATTGCATTTGGAATACTTGCAAACGATCCGAAAATCGCTTGCTGGACTGCCAGTCGCGATCGAATTCCGAAATCCATCGTGGTATTCGGAAGCTTATCGTGAGCGGACGCTCCGTTTTTTGAAGGAACATCAGTTCATCCATACGATTTGCGATGAACCGCAGACCGAAGATGGTTCGGTGCCGTTCGTACCGGTCGTGACGCAGGAGACGGCATTCATTCGATTACATGGACGAAACAAGGCCGGTTGGTTAAAGAAACCGGGTCAAAGCAGCGACGATTGGCGAAAAGTCCGCTGTCTCTATCGGTACTCGGAAGATGAGCTACAGGAACTTGCAAGTCACGTCCGCGACGTTGCAGCGGAAGCAAAGGATGTCTATGTCTTTTTCAATAATAACTCAGCAGGAGATGCTGCCCCGAATGCGAAACGATTAATCGAAATTCTTGATCTCGACTATGAACTCGCGCCGCGACAAATCTCTTTGTTTTAAATCATCAAGGGGGGCTTCTGCATGAAGTTACACATCATTCACTATAATGATTTGCACTCACACTTCGACATGTGGCCTCGCTACATGTCATTCGTCAAGGAACATCGGACGTATGATTCGCTCGTCTTTGATCTCGGCGATCATGCTGACCGTGTCGATCCAGCGACGGAAGCAACAAAAGGAAAAATCAATACGCATCTACTGAATGCGTTGATGCCGACTGCCGTGACGATCGGGAACAATGAAGGCATCACGTTTCCGCATGACTGGTTAGCGAATCTCTATACGGAAGCAGACTTTCCAGTCCTTGTCTCGAATTTAGAAGCACCATTCGCCAAGCAAGGTGTCATTCATGAGTTACCGACGGGAAAAGTCGGTGTTTTTGGTCTGACGGCACCGTATATCGAACTATACGGTTTACTCGGTTGGACGATCGAAGAACCATTTGACGTCGCGGCGCGCGAGATCGAACGTTTGCGCCAGGAAGTCGACGTCCTGATTTGTTTAAGTCACCTCGGATTTTATCAGGATGAAGAACTTGCGATGCGCTTTCCAGAACTTGATTTAATCATCGGTGCGCATACGCATCATGTCCTCGATGATGGTGTCGTCAAGAACGGTGTCTTAATCACGCAAGCCGGAAAACACGGTCAGTATGCGGGTGAGATTTATATGAATACGGATACGGGTGAGAAAGAAGCAGTACTTCATTCCCTACACGATTACGTTGAGGATGAGGCAACAGCGAAATTACTCGATCGAGAACAATATCTGGCGGAACAACAGATGAAGGAACCGATTGGCGAGACAGCTGGTCTAACCAATGATTGGTTCAGTGAGTCGCCGTTTTCACAGTTGCTCGTCGAGACGATGCGCGACTGGTGTGAGGCAGATATCGCTTGTGTACCAGCCGGTATTCTGCTCGGGTCGCTTCCACCAGGTCCCGTCTCTGTCTTTGATTTACATCGACTCTGTCCACATCCGATCAATCCTTGTAAAGTCACGATGACAGGAATGGAATTACAAACATTCCTCGATGAAGTCAACACAGAACAGTTCGAGCACTTAAAGGTTCGTGGTCTTGGATTCCGAGGAAAGTTGATGGGACGGATGCATTATGCTGGTTTGGCGGATCATCAACCGCTTGAGCTAACACGCGATTATTCTGTCGTCTTGCCGGATATGTTTACGTTCGGTCCATTATTCCCGGCCATCAAAGAGATGCCCAAAGAATATTTCATGCCTGAATTGTTGCGTGATTTGTTGTTTGAACGCTTATCGGAGAAGTCGGAATATAATGAATTGCATGTTCGCAAACCCTGATTGTTTGTTATACTAAAGCAGACATGAATTGACTTTTTGGGGATGAAGGGGGAAGCGAAACCATGGGACGCGGAGAAATCCAACGTAAACCGGAATGGTTGAAAATCAAGCTGAATACGAATGAAACTTACACAGAATTAAAAAGTATGATGCGCGAGAAAAAGCTACATACTGTCTGTGAGGAAGCAAAGTGTCCGAATATCCACGAGTGTTGGGCGGTACGCCGAACGGCGACGTTCATGATTCTCGGAAGTATCTGCACACGTGCGTGCCGTTTTTGCGCCGTGACGACAGGACGTCCGAACGAACTCGATCTCGAAGAACCAAAACGCGTCGCGGAATCCGTTCGATTGATGAACCTGAAGCACGCGGTCATCACAGCGGTCGCACGCGACGATCTGAATGATTTCGGAGCAGGCGTTTACGCTGAAACCGTCCGTGAAGTGCGTCGGATGAACCCAGAGACATCAATCGAAGTCCTACCTTCAGATATGGGTGGGAACTTTGAGGCATTGAAAACGCTGATTGATGCACAACCAGACATCATGAACCACAACATCGAGACGGTCCGCCGTCTGACGCCGACCGTTCGTGCGAAAGCAACTTACGACCGGACGCTTGAATTCCTTCGTCGTTCGAAGGAACTCGCACCTGAAATTCCAACGAAGTCGAGCTTGATGCTTGGTCTTGGTGAGACATGGGAAGAGATTCTTGAAACGATGGATGATCTTCGCGCAAATAACGTCGACATCATGACGATCGGTCAGTATCTCCAACCGACGAAAAAGCACCTCGACGTCATCAAGTACTATACACCGCAAGAATTCGCTGAACTGAAGCAAATCGCGCTCAGCAAAGGGTTCTCGCACTGTGAGGCAGGTCCACTCGTTCGTTCATCGTATCATGCAGATGAGCAAGTCAACGCAGCGAAAAAGAATAAAACAGCACTTCCGATCGACTAACGATCAACGACCGTTCGAGCAGCTGACTCGGACGGTTTTTCGTCTGTCAGGAGAAATGGAATATGCTATGATAAGAACAGCAGGAGGTGGGAATAATGATACAAGTCAATCGGGAACGTTATGAAGTCGTCGAAGAGAAACGGGAAGGCTTTAATGAAGAAGCCTTCATCGGTCGTTTCAGCGATGTCCTTGAAAAATATGATTATATCGTGGGCGACTGGGGGCACGGTCAATTACGACTACGTGGCTTCTATGAGGATCAACACGAGAAAGCGACATTCGATACGAAGATTTCGCATGTGGCTGATTATCTCTACGAATACTGTAACTTCGGATGTGCCTATTTCATCGTCAAGAAGGTCGGATTGGTAGAAGGAGAAGAAGCACCACCTCGCTTCGACGGTTCTTCATCCAATACGTTGAAGTTGAAACGGAAGTTCGCACCTGCACCAGAGAAGACGGAAAGCGAGTAATCAAACTGTCATACAGAAAAGCGTTTCTAGTGGACGGAATTCGGCTATTACTATAAGTATCATGTACCTATAGGGGGAATCATCCATGCGAATCGTTGGAATTTACTCATCCGTACCAGAAGTCGTCAGTGCCGTGCACGATCTCCGTGTTGCCGGTGTCGTCTCGACTGATTTAAAAGTCTTAGCACACGACAAATACGATCTCGAACAAATCGAGGAACTAGCGGATTTGAACAACCAACAGACATCTACGCGTCTGTCGCAGGAAGATCATCGTAATCTATGGCAGGAAATCAAGAGTATCTTCAAAAAAGATGAATCAGTCTCTCATGGAGATGCCATCCACGGAAGTGGCTTGACGAAGGAAGACGTCGATCGTGCGAATCATGCGGTCGAAAGTGGTCAATTCGTATTACTCGTCGGTGATGAAGCGGATCAGCATTCAGAACGCCGTGCCCATGACGAGTCAGACAATACGAACGTCTTCAGCGGACCAAACACACTAAATGAACGAAACGATCGTCTCTTATAAGAAAAAGCCTTCGTCCGCGGACGAAGGCTTTTTTCATAGACCGATATAAGCGCGCAGATACATCTCGAGTTCCGTTGCCGCATCGTCTTCGACGTCAAACGCTGTCGCGATGTAGCCCGGTTCATCAAAATCGTCCGCACCGATGATCGCATAGCGATTCGATAAGAGATTCAAGACGAGAATCTTACCGTAAAAATGCTCCGAGTGGGTGATGGCGAGATCAAACCGACTGGCTTCTCCAATCCAACTGACGAAGCGTGTCTTCGTTTGTTCGACATCATCATATAAAAAATCACGTTCTTCCATCATTCAGCTTCCCTCATTTCCCTAACATCTGTTTCAGATTAAAGGGTTTGGGGGACTTTTTGCAAGTATGGTTTACGCGATAAGCTATGCTCAGCGATCACTTTTCGGATTGTCCGTGTTTTCGAACGCATGACGAGAGATGTCGTCTCAACGATATCATCCGTCAAGAACTTAACGCCATCGAGCATTTCGCCCGTCGTGACGCCGGTCGCGGCAAAGATACAGTCGTCGCTTTTAATAAGGTCATCAAGCGTCAAGAGTTGAAGTGGATCTTCAAGTCCCATCCGGATGACACGAGCAGTTTCTTCTTCATTCATCGGATGTAAACGTGCCTGCATGTCGCCGCCCATCGCTTTAACGGCAGCAGCCGTGATGACACCTTCAGGAGCACCGCCTGTTCCGATGAAGATATCGATTCCTGTCGCAGGAGAAAGTGGTGCGATTCCAGCTGAGACATCGCCGTCTTCAAACAGACGGACGCGTGCGCCCATCCGCATGGCTGATTCGCGGAAGTGATCGTGACGCGGGCGATCCTGCATGATGACCGTGACGTCCTCAATCCGTTTATTGTTGTATTGAGCTGCTTTTTCGATGATGACTTCAAGTGGATCGTCGAGTGAGACGTGCCCTTTCAAGTTCGGTCCGACTGTTAATTTATCCATATACATATCAGGTGCGTGGAGCAGGGCACCTTGATCGGCGACGGCGATGACGACCATCGCATTACCGAGACCTTTGGCAACGATGTTCGTACCTTCGAGCGGATCGACGGCGATATCAACGATTGGACCATTCGCTGTTCCGACACGTTCACCGATGAAGAGCATTGGTGCTTCGTCAAGTTCACCTTCACCGATGACGACCGTTCCGTTCATGTTGACCGTGTTCAAGACTTCGCGCATCGCAGTCGTTGCTGCGTCATCCGCTTCATTTTTCTTACCGCGACCAATCCATTGAGCAGAAGCTAGTGCTGCTGCTTCCGTAGCGCGTACGATTTCCAGTGCGAGTTCCCGTTCCATGTATATAACCTCCACGTCACCAATGTGACATACTATTTTCAGCAAAAATCTAAATTGAGGATAACACATTTGGGAATGTGATGCAAATGACCTTTCTGCTTTTCAGGATTGCCGGATAACGATAAAATGGAGGATGTGAGGGGGAATGAAGATGTATTTCGTCAATCGTCAAAAAATCGAAGAGACGGTCGTCTGTTATGAGACGGCACTTCGACAAAGTAAGGAAGTTACGGGGGATCCGGTGACGACGGCACTGGCTATGGAACGGATCGGTTTTTTAGTCATCGAAAGTGTCATCGACATCGGAAACAGTATGATTGATGGATTCATCATGCGGGATCCGGGAAGTTATGAAGATATCATTCTCATTTTAGAAGATGAGAAGGTCATCGATGGACCGCTCGCGACGAGTCTGAAGAAGCTCGTTGCGTTACGTACGTTGATCGTCCGATCATTCACACAGTCGAGTATGGCGGAGATTCGGGCGGTACTTGAGACAGAGGAAGCAGAACTACGTCGTTTCCCGGAAGCGATTCGCCGGTATATCGAGACAGAACTCGGACCGGTGTCTGCATTTTTACCAAACGAGGAGTGAGTCAGGATGAAGGCAAAAGGCTATTTATTTGATTTAGATGGAACGATGTATAACGGAACGGAACCGGTAAAAGAAGCGGTCGATTTCGTCAATCGTCTGCAAGCAGAGGGCATTCCGTACTTGTTCGTGACGAATAACGCGTCGATGACGGCAGAAGCTGTGGCGGAGAAACTACGCGGGATGGGTGTTCATTCCGATGCGAAACACGTCTTGACGAGTGCGATGGCGACTGGTCGTTATATTGCTGCCCTGTCACCAAAAGCGCGCGTCTATGCGATCGGAGAAACAGGACTGATCGACGCGCTTGAACGAGAAGGGTTAGACGTCGTCGCAACCGAAGCGGCAGATTACGTCGTCATCGGACTCGATCGTCAGATCACGTATGAAAAACTCGCTGTTGGTGCACTTGCGATTCGTGCCGGTGCTCGTTTCATCTCGACGAACGGAGACATCGCGATTCCGACCGAACGTGGTTTCCTGCCAGGTAATGGTGCCTTGACGTCCGTCCTGCGCGTGACGACGGAGAAGGAACCGTTCTTCATCGGCAAACCGGAACCGGTCATGGTCGATATCGCAACGGAGATGATTGGTCTGTCAAAAGAAGACGTCATCATGGTCGGGGATAACTACCATACGGATATCCTATTCGGAATCAATGGAGGCATCCGGACGATGCACGTCAATTCTGGCGTCCACACACCCGTCTTCATTCAAGGGCAGGATCGTCAACCGACATACATGGTCGATACGTTAGCCGAATGGATTCTATGAATCAAAAAATCCCGAACGAGAATTCGTTCGGGATTTCATGTATTAGAAGACTTGTTCGACTTCGACGACGCCAGCGACTTCTTCAAGAAGGGCACGTTCGATACCGGCCTTCAATGTGATCGTTGAACTTGGGCAGCTACCACAAGCTCCCATCAAACGGAGTTTTACGATTCCGTCTTCTACATCTACGAGTTCAACGTCTCCTCCATCACGAAGAAGGAACGGACGCAATTTTTCAAGAACTTCATTCACTTGATCAAACATTTCCATGCGTAAACACATCCTTTCGTATAGTTTCATTGTAACAGGGTTGAAAAATGTTCTCAATCTGGAAAACTTGTATACTAAAGAGGAGAGAATTGAAAAGGGGGACTTCAAGATGGAAATCACGGTTTATGGAACAGCGGTCACCTGTCCGAGTTGTGTCGGGGCACCCAGCTCGGAAGAGACATTCAGTTGGCTACAAGCTGTCCTCGGACGGAAATATGAGCAAGCGATGACGCTACGCTATGTCGATTTCGAGACAGCAACATCAGATCAATGGACGGAAGCGCTAAAAGAGGATGTCTATTTTTATCCACTGATCGTGCTTGATGATGAGATGATTGACGAGGGGTACATCAAACTGAAGACGATTACGGAAGCGATTGATGCAAAGTTAAGTCAGACGGGGTGAACGAAGAAGAGGTATCCCAAAGCTTGGGACACCTCTTTTGCTCATTTAATCTTTTTGTGTTTCCATAAGACACCGGACTTCAAGAGACGTGGGACTTTCCCCGTCAATGCTTGCTTGCCCATGACGATCCCGAAACCGTCTGATTTTCCGAGTGAACCGAGCATCCCGCGCAGTTTAATTTCTGGCAGCTTCGGTAATTTCTTTCCTTGCCACTTGGCTTGTAAGACATCGACGACTTGTTCTGCCTGATGTTCTGCGAGTTGACCACTTGGTGCATATGGTAGACTTGCACAATCACCGATGACGAAGACGTTATCGTATTCCGGTACGTGATGATGTTCCGTCAATTTGATCCGACCGCCACTATCCGCAGCAAAGCCGAGATCGCGTACAACTTTGACCGGCTGCGTACCAGCTGTCCAAATCGTTAAGTCGGATGGATACGTATCGTCGCCGTTTCGCACATCGTCCGCTGTGACGAGCGTGACATTCGAGTTGTTGATGACTTCAACGTCATGTTCCTCGAACCATTCCTGAACGTAAGACGAGACTTTATCGGATAAGAACGACAAGACGGATGGACCGCGGTCGAATAGACGAATCGTCAAATCCTTCCGGCTCTCATGTAGTTCACTGGCGAGTTCGACACCAGATAGACCAGCACCGACGATCGAGACGACTGACCCCGGTGACAGACCACAGATCGCTTGTTGTGTCTTCCGTGATTCTTCTAGTGTCTGGATGCTATATGTAAATTCTTGAGCACCCGGAATGTTGTGGTATTTATCCTCGCAACCGAGGGCGATGATTAAGTCATCATAGAATAATTCTGATCCGTCCTGCAGATGGACTGTATTCGTCTCTGGTGAGATTTTGATGACATGTCCATATTTATAGGTAAGATGTTTCCCCTCCGGAAATTCAATCCGGACATCCCGATCTGATAATGTACCTGCTGCGAGTGCGTAGTATTCCGTTTTGAGTGCGTGGTACGGTAGACGGTCGACGAGCGTGACGGCAACTTCCTCGTCCTTGAATCGCTCACAAATCCGCATTCCACCATAACCTCCGCCGAGTACGATCAATTGCTTCATAACGTAAAATCCCCCTTAGTTCCCCTAAATCAGTCTGACCTTGTATAATACGACATGAGGCAGGTCGTTTCCTGCTTGAAGGAGGAAAAAAAGTGAATCCGATTATTGAATTTTGTATTAGTAACTTAGCGGCTGGTACACAGGTCGTCATGGAGCAACTTGAACGTGACCCGAATGTTGACGTCGTCGAATACGGTTGCCTTGGTTATTGCGGGATTTGTTCGCTTGACCATTTTTGTCTCGTAGATGGTGAGACCGTCGTAGGTGAAACGCCGGAAGAGTTGCTTGAAAAGATTTACCTGAAAATCGAAGAGAATGAGCTGTGAGCACGGACAGCCAAAAAATCCCCTCGTTCGTCTGAACGAGGGGATTCGTGTCCGTCAGCGGGCGCAGCTTTTCGGATCAGGCAGATTGTTGACGGCGCATCATCCATGGGCGTAGTTTCAAGAACAACGGAATGAAGAGTGCCGAGATGAACAAGGCCTTGATGACGTTAAACGGTAAGATACCGGCTGTGATCGCTGTCCATTTGACAGCTGGATCCGCCATGTAATCCATACCGAGGAACCATGCATACGCTGGAAGGATCAAGATATAGTTGAGGATCGCAAGACCGAGTGCCATCGTGATCGTACCAGCGACGAGACCAGTTGCGAGACCTTGTGTTGATTTCTTTTTGTGGTAGAACCAGCTGACAGGTAGTACGAATGCGACGCCTGCAGCGAAGTTCGCGAATTCTCCGACCGGAACACCACTTCCGCGGAAGATGTAGTATAACACGTTCTTCAATGCTTCGACGATGACACCTGCGACCGGTGAGAACATGATCGCTGCGACAAGAGCAGGAACATCACTGAAGTCGATCTTCAGATAGTTTGGTAAGAACGGTAGTGGAAAATTGATAAGCATAAGAACAAACGAGATTGAACCTAACATTGACAGAGTGACCATTTTTTGTGTGCGTTTCATACGAGTATTGTCTCCTTTTGCTCGTTCCTCTCGATGAAGTATTGGCATGACTGCGACCATAAAGAAACCCCCATTGATGAGATCAACAGGGGAGAAGTCCGCATTAAATAAACCTAATCGATTATTGCAAAATCGATCAAATTCAAACTCATGCCGCCATCTTCTCCCATCCAGACTGTACTGTCGGCTCCTGAATTACACAGAATCAGCAAATAGCGCCCTATTCGCTCGCGGGCTTCAACTTAAAAAGAGTTGTTTACCGCCGGTCGGGAATTTCACCCTGCCCTGAAGATGGAACGATTATTTTATTGTACATACCATTTATACAACGAATTCAAGATAGTTTCAAGCAACTAGGTTTCGATTCGCTCAGAAGTTGCGTATACTAAAGAAAAGGAAGGTGATGACATGATCCATTTAACGGAGGCAGCAGCGCTACAAGTCCAGGACATGATGGCGCAGGCACCAGCAGATGAACGAAATCTTCGGATGCTCGTCCAAGGTGGTGGATGTAGTGGTCTGTCGTACGGAATGGGATTCGATCAACAAAAAGAAACGGATCTCGTTTTTGAACAGCACGGCGTGACCGTCATCGTGGACGAAAAAGATTACCCGGTCGTCAAAGGACTGGAAATCGATTATAAACAGTCAATGCTTGGTGGCGGATTCACGATCACGAATCCGAATGCCATCGCAACATGCGGTTGCGGGACTTCGTTCCGGACGGCAACGAATGCCGGGACACCGGGTGGCTGTTAATGAATCCAATCGTGGACATCGTCCACGATTTTTTTATTGCCTGCAAACAGGAGACCTGCTCCATTGACTCGAAATATTTAAGAGAGTGAATGCTACTACGAATAGGGAGGGCTTCAGGATGAGAAAAGTATTGATCTTCGGGGGAACGCGCTATTTCGGACGCCGGCTTGCAATTCGTTTAGCCGATTCGGGGGATGATGTGACGATCGTCACACGGGGTGAGCATACTCCACCGGTCGCGAAGGGCTTGACATTTTTTAAAGGAGACCGGACGTCAAGTAGTACGATGAAGGATTTAAGCCAACAGCACTGGGATGTCATCTATGACAACATCTGCTTCACACCGTATCAAGCAAAGCTCGCGATCGACGCATTTGAAGGGAAAGTCGGACGCTACGTGTTGACGTCGACGATGTCTGTTTATGAAGACGGTGGTGCGAATATTTCGGAACGCGCCTACAATCCGTTTCCCGGGAAATATGATCTTGAGAAGGAACATGGGTATGGCGAAGGGAAGCGCCAAGCGGAGAGTTATTTCTTCCAACGGGCGACGTTCCCTGTCGTTGCCGTTCGTTTTCCTGTTGTCCTCGGACCAGACGATTATACGGAACGACTTGTCTTCCATATCAAACGGGCGCTTGACGGGCGTCCGATTATCGCTGAAAACAACTATGCGAAGATGGGCTACATCTCAAGTTACGAAGCCGCTGCCTTTTTGGAGTGGTGTGGTCGTTCGGAATTGACAGGACCGATCAACGCTGCGAGTGACGGCGTCCTAACGATTCAAGACCTGATGGATAAAATCGACCGTATTGCGGGAACGACGAGCCAAATCGTCGCAAAAGGAGAGGATGAATCGCCACTTGCGCCAGAACGCGATTTCTATATGGATACGACAGCTGCGAAAGAAGCGGGCTATCTGTTCCAACATATCGATGACTGGCTCGATCGTTTGATTGAAGAGGAGGTGCGTAATCACCAATGATGCAGTTGATAAAACCAACCCTCGCATGGGAGACAGAATACCGCGCCTTTTTAGAAGACTGGCGAAAGTCGGGCGAAACGATCGTGCCGGAAGCAGTCGGGGATACGTATGAACCACTGGGCGCTTATTTTGCGGAACTGAAGGAAATGGAGACAACGGTCAGACCGGGGCTCGTCACCCATTCGACGTACTGGATGGTCGACGGACAACGAATCGTCGGCGCGTTGAACTTCCGGCATGATTTGACGGAGAACTTGAAGTTGTACGGCGGACACATCGGATACGGCATCCGACCATCCGAGCGTCAGAAAGGGTATGCGACGACCGGGCTTCGTTTAGCGCTAGAAGAAGCACGGCAACGTGGACTCAATCAAGTGCTGTTGACGTGTGGCGTTGATAATGTAGCATCACGTCGTGTCATCTTAGCGAACGGCGGACGAGAAATTGAGCCGACTGTTCATAATGGACGCGAGACACGTCGCTTCATCATCCCATTATGAGAATTCGTGAAGCACGTCTTGAAGATGCGTCGACCATTGCGCGCGTTCATATCGATGTCTGGCGGGAGACGTATCAAGGGATCATCCCTGATTCTTATTTAGCACAGTTGTCTTACGCGAAACGGACGAAACAATGGGAGCAGGCGTTAGTCGATCAGCGCGTGTATGTTGTGGAGTTAGAAGACGAAGTCGTTGGCTTCGCGCAAGGTGGACCAAATCGAAGGGATGCGCGTGAAGGAGAACTCTACGCGATTTATGTTTTGCGAGCTTCTCAAGGGCAGGGGCTCGGGAAGGCATTGTTTCAACGTATCATCGAGGACTTGGCGTAATACGAGGCAATGCAGGTTTCTGTCTTGCGGGATAATCCGGCGTGCCAGTTTTACGAGCGATTCGGTGGTCAGGTCTTCGAAGAATCGATGATTGAGCGAGGTGGGATCGAACTCGTGCAACGGGTTTATCGGATGCCTGTTAAAAGATCATTCGTATGAAATCGGACGTTTCAACATCTTCGCTTTCCTCAGGCGGGATGTAAGCCGCGCCAGTTCCCATTCCATGTGATCTGTCGGGTCTTCCTTACCCCTGACGGAAGCACACATCGTGCTTCCTTTTCCTGTGGGAGTCAAAGATGTTTGGTCACGTCCTAGATGTGATTCCATCAAAATAAGAGATCGGACTCCGGTATGTCATCCGGAATTCGACCTCTTATTTGTTTGCAGCCATTCATTTATCTCAAGAATGATTCGTTACTTTTTCGAACAGACTCGTTGAGTGTTGCGGGTGACGAGCCGATGGATCGACAAGAAGTTTCGCCTGGTTGACGGCAATCGGTGCTTCACCGAAGCCTGTTGCGATCAATTTGACGCGTCCTTCGTAAGTCGCAATATCTCCACAAGCGAAGACGCCTGGAATCGCAGTCTCCATCTTCGAGTTGACGCGAATCGAATTGCGTTCGAACTCGACTTCCCATTCTTTGAGCGGCCCAAGTGACGAGACGAAACCAAAGTTGCAGACGACATCGTCAGCAGCAACGACGACGACTTCACCACTTTCAGCATGTTTGAACGTCATCGTCTCGATGTGCGTCTCACCTGTGACCGATTCGAGCGTATACGGCGTCATGACGTTAACGGATGAGTCATGTAATAGTTCGACCGAATGTTCATGGGCACGGAACTTATCGCGACGGTGGACGAGCGTGACAGATTTGGCAATCGGTTCAAGCATCAATGACCAGTCGACTGCTGAATCGCCACCACCAAGCAGGACGACTTGACGATCCTTGAAACGTTCCATGTCGTTGACGAAATAGTGTAAGTTCGTTTCCTCGAAGCGTTCTGCATCTGCCACTCCGAGTGGGCGCGCGGCGAACGAGCCGTTTCCTGCTGTCAAGATGACGGTCTTCGTATAATGCTCGCCTTTGTTCGTGACGAGGCGGATGATTCCGTCATCCATCCGTTCGTAAGCGATGACGGTCTCACCGAGCACGTATGTCGGATCGAATTCATTTGCTTGTTCAAGCAACCGGTCGACCAGTTCCTGTGCTTTTACTTTCGGAAAACCGGCAATATCGTATATATATTTTTCAGGATAAAGCGTAGCGAGTTGACCACCTAATTGAGGTAGACTCTCGATGACCTTCGTCTTCATCTGGCGCATCCCTGAATAAAACGCGGTGAACAGTCCGACCGGACCGCCGCCGATGATCGTGACATCATATGGTTGGTGCATCTGATTCCCTCCTAGCGTTGGATAGGTCTATTATATAGGAAGTAGGGGGTGAAGGTGCAAGTACGGGACATCTCACATTTTTTTAAGGGAAATTACATTTTTCTTTTGCAATCATTCCTGAAAAGTGTTTCAATAAGCTTATAGACATGTGAACATTATTTGAACAAAATTTTTGAGCATTCGTCTGTAATTGAATGTGAAGAAAATCACAACAAAACTACGATTCGTAAGGAGTATCAGAACATGAACACACCTAACATTGTTATTCTTGGAGCGGGCTACGGTGGATTGATCACAGCAGTCAACCTTCAAAAGAAACTCGGCGTCGATCAAGCGAACATCACGTTGATTAATAAACACGACTATCATTACCAAACAACTTGGTTGCATGAACCAGCTGCAGGTACGATGTCTGCGGAGCAAGCGCGCATCTACATCAATGATGTCATCAACCCGTCACGCGTCAAACTTGTCAAAGGTATCGTTGAGAAAGTCGACACGGCTGCTAAAACAGTTCTTTTACAAGATGGCGGAACAGTTCCTTACGATTACGTCGTCGTTGCTCTCGGTGGCGTTCCTGAAACATTCGGTATCAAAGGATTGAAGGAACACGCATTAACGATCAGCTCGTTGAACAGCGTCCGTAAAATCAAGGAACATATCGATTACTCATTCGCACAGTACAAAACAACAGGATCACAAGATCGTTCACTCTTGACGATCGTCGTCGGTGGTGCTGGATTCACAGGAATCGAGTTCATGGGTGAGCTCGTCAACCGTATTCCAGAACTGTGCAAACAATATGATATCCCACGCGAACTCGTTCGTGTCGTTAATATCGAGGCAGCGCCAACAGTCCTTCCAGGATTCGATGCTGATCTCGTCAACTACGCACACAAATGGCTTGAGCGCCAAGGCGTCGAGTTCAAACTCGGTAACGGCATCAAGGAATGTGGACCAGGAAGCGTCACGTTCGGTCCGCTTCAAGGCGACACGACTGAAACGATCGAAGCAAGTACGATCATCTGGACAGGTGGCGTCAGCGGTAACCCTGTCGTTGCAGCATCTGGTTTCGAAGCGATGCGTAACCGTGTCGTCGTCGAAGAAGATCTTCGTGTTCCAGGACACGATAACGTCTTCATGATCGGTGACTGTTCAGCAGTCATGGATCCAAGTTCGAACCGTCCGTACCCACCAACTGCACAAATCGCGACACAACAAGCACACAAAGTCGCTGAGAACATCGCAGCACTCATCGCGGGTCGTCAAACATCGACGTTCACGTACGAGAACAAAGGAACGGTTGCTTCACTTGGTCATAAAGATGGTATCGGCATGGTCTTCGGCAAGAAGATTTACGGTCGTAACGCATCATTTATGAAAAAAGTCATCGACAACAAACACTTCTTTGAACTGAAAAAACTTGGTCTTGCGATCAAAAAAGGGAAGTTCTAAGTTCACGTTTTAGGCAAATGTACACTCGTGCATTTGCCTTTTTTGTCGGTTATACTAGAAGAGATTCAAAGGGGGAACAGTATGCATATCATTCAAGCCGTGATCGGGAGTGTGCTTTATCTCGTCATGTTCTTTAGTATCGGATTCATTTTAAACATGTTGTTGCGGAGTACATGGGTGATGCTCGTACTCTATCCGATCATCATCATCATGATGATCGACAACCAATCGACGCTCGAATACTTCACGAATGCTCGTGAAGCGATTCCGAATCTTGGGGACCGGATTGCTGGTCTACAGACAGCGGATATCACGATGTTCGCGGCTGGTCTTGCCGGAATCATCATCGCCGGTCTATCGATTCGCTTCTTGCGTAAGAGCGGTTACCAAATGTTTTAAAGTCTACTTGAGTAAGTAGGCTTTTTTCGTGTCTGAAAAACCGTTATAATAAAAACAATGTCTTTAAATAAATGTGTAAGAGCAGATTGGGTTGAGAGCGAATGGATAAACAAATGTACCACGTTATCAAGGTATTGAATAATAATGTCGTCATTTGTTCGACTGGTGCGAATCAGGAAGTCATTATCCTCGCGAAAGGGATTGGCTTCGGTCGGAAGCCAGGCGATCAACTGACAGATCTCGACAAGTTGGAAAAAGTCTACACGTTGAAGGATAAAGAAGAACAGGATCAATATAAGGCGCTCGTCGATCATCTCGATGAGAACTTCATCGCGTTGATGAACGAGATCGTCTCGATGATCGAGACACGCTTCGGAAAAAAGGTCGATGAACATATCCATATTGGATTGACGGATCATTTGACGTTTACGTTCAAGCGACTAGAACAAGGAATGGAAGTCACGAATCCGTTTCTTGCTGAAACGGAAGCCTTGTATCCGGAAGAGTACGCCCTTGCAGAAGAAATCGTCGAGTTCATCAGTGCCGAGATGAATTTTTACCTGCCTCCAGCGGAGACAGGATTCATCGCACTTCATATTCATTCGGCGACGAACTTCAAAGACGTACTCGAAGTTAACCGCCATCATCAACTCGTCGGTTTAATTGCTAGTCATATCGAACAGCGACTGGAGATTAAAATCGATCGAAAATCGCTTGATTACAAGCGTCTGATTCGGCATCTTCGTTCAGCGATTGAAAGGGTTTCCAATGGGGAGTATCTAGAGGCTCCAGAAAAAGTAGAAAAGCTATTGCGTGAAGAATATCCGCTATGCTATGATACTGCTTGGGAGCTGATGTCCATCATGGAACGTCAGTTGAAGAAAGCGGTACCGCGCGGTGAGGCGACGTATCTTACGATGCATCTGCAACGCTTAGTGCAGTACGATTCAGGTAAATGACCGCACGGACTACGTGTTACTGATACGATCAGGCATGAGTGGGATGTCGGGCAAGAAGCTTTATTTCCGTTATTCAACGGGATAAGTCTATTGTCTACAATCCGCTCGTGCCTGATTTTTTTCTGTAAAAAATCGGTCAGATGTCTGACTTTTTTCGTCTCAATCATTGGCATTATTCATCATACTTCGCTCTTAACAGGAAAAGGAGGAAACACACATGTTCAAACAGATTTTTGCTGTTCTTCAACGTGTCGGTAAAGCGTTGATGCTTCCTGTAGCGATTTTGCCAGCTGCCGGTATCCTACTCGGATTCGGTAACGCGATGCAAAATCCGAACTTGACGTCAAAACTCGAGTTCTTGAAAAATGATGCAATCATCAAGGTTGCAAAATTGATGGAAGCAGCTGGGGATATCATCTTCGGTAACTTAGCACTCTTATTCGCGGTCGGTGTCGCGATTGGTCTTGCAGGGGACGGCGCAGCCGGACTTGCGGCAATCGTCGGATTCTTGATCATGAACAAAACAATGAGCGTTTGGCTCGGCGTTACACCAGAAATGGTTGCTAACGGTCAAGGATATGCAAACGTACTCGGTATCCCAACACTTCAAACTGGGGTATTCGGTGGTATCATCATCGGTTTGATCGCAGCTTGGGCGTACGGGAAGTACCATAATCTCGAATTGCCACAGTTCCTTGGATTCTTTGCTGGTAAACGTTTCGTTCCAATCGTCACAGCAGTTGTTTCATTGGTTGCAGGTCTTGTTCTCGTATTCGTCTGGCCGTTTGCGCAAGATGGCTTGAACTCGTTCTCGCACTTCATGATGGAGAAAAACCCAACACTCGCAGCATTCGTCTTCGGTCTCATCGAGCGTTCGTTGATTCCATTCGGTCTTCACCATATCTTCTATGCACCATTCTGGTTCGAATTCGGTTCGTACAAGAATGCAGCAGGAACAGTCGTTCATGGTGACCAAGCAATCTTCTTCGCACAATTGAAAGACAACGCAACATTAACAGCTGGTACGTTCATGACTGGTAAATTCCCGTTCATGATGTTCGGTCTTCCAGCAGCAGCACTCGCAATGTACCACGAAGCTCGCCCTGAGCGTCGTGCAGTCGTTGGTGGTCTTCTTGGATCAGCAGCACTTACAGCATTCTTGACAGGTATCACAGAGCCAATCGAATTCGCATTCTTGTTCGTAGCTCCAATCTTGTTCGCAGTTCACGCTGTCTTCGCAGGTCTCTCGTTCATGACAATGCAATTGTTGAACGTTAAGATCGGTATGACATTCTCTGGTGGTTTGATCGACTTCCTTCTGTTCGGTGTTCTTCCAGGGCGCACACAGTGGTGGCTCGTCATCGTCGTCGGTCTTGCACTTTCTGTCATCTACTATGCTGGATTCCGTTTCGCAATCCGCAAGTTCAACCTGAAAACTCCAGGTCGTGAAGATGCAGCTCAAGAGACTTCATCTGCTCAAGGTTCTGAACTCGCTGAAGGTATTCTTGATGCACTCGGTTCAGAGTCGAACATCAAACACTTGGATGCATGTATCACACGTCTTCGTGTTGAAGTTCTCGACAAATCGAAAGTCAATAAAGATGAGTTGAAAAAATTAGGTGCTGCTGGTGTCCTTGAAGTTGGTAACAACGTCCAAGCGATCTATGGACCGAAATCAGACAACATCAAGTCTGAGATTCAAGCTGTCATCACGTCACGTAAACAAGAAAAAACAGTCTAATGTTTTTTTAGATGAGTCCTTCTGCGGAAGGGCTCATTTTTTTTTTTTCGAAATCGTTTAGAATCGTTTTGCACTAGAATATTTTAGGGTATGAATTAAGTAGTTTGTTTAAAAAAGGAGGGAATATGCGCATGTGGAAAAACGTGTTTGGTGTCTTACAGCGGATCGGTAAGGCCCTGATGCTACCGGTAGCGATTTTGCCAGCAGCGGGGTTATTGCTTGCGTTCGGGACAGCGTTTCAAAACCCGAACTTAACACAATATTTACCGTTTCTGGAGAACGATTCGCTTGTCGTCATCTGGCGAGTCATGCAGGATGCGGGTGACATCATCTTTGCGAACCTCGGATTATTGTTCGCCGTCGGGGTCGCGATTGGTCTTGCGAACGGAGAAGGGGTCGCCGGTTTAGCAGCCATCGTCGGTTTCCTGATCATGAACAAGGTCATCAGTTCATTCTTGCAGATTACACCAGAAAAAATCACGGAAGCACAAAAGGCGAGTGATTTGTCGTATGCGACGGTCCTTGGGATACCGACCTTGCAAATGGGGGTATTCGGAGGGATCATTGCCGGTTTGATAGCAGCGTACAGTTATAATAAATTCTTCAAAATCAAACTGCCTGATTTCCTCGGATTTTTTGCAGGGAAACGTTTCGTTCCGATTGCAACGGCCTTGTTCAGTCTTGTCGCAGGTTTTGCTTTGTCATATATTTGGCCACCGATCGGGACAGGCATCAATACGTTCTCCAAAACGATCATCGAAGCGAACGAACCGTTGTCTGCCTTCATCTTTGGACTCGTCGAACGTTCGTTGATTCCGTTTGGTCTTCACCATATCTGGTACTCAAGCTTCTGGTTCCAGTTCGGTGAATATACGGATAAAGCCGGAACGATCATCAACGGGGATCAGCGGATCTTCTTTGCACAATTAAAGGACGGTGTACCGTTCACGGCAGGGACATATATGACCGGGAAATATCCATTCATGATGTTCGGTCTGCCAGCAGCCTGTCTTGCGATGTACCACACGGTCGCAAAGGATCGTCGTAAAGCCGTCGAAGGTCTCTATTTCTCAGCTGCGTTGACTTCTTTCCTGACTGGGATCACGGAGCCAGTCGAGTTCTCCTTCGTATTCGTTGCACCACTTTTGTTTGCCGTTCACGCTGTCTTTGCAGGTCTTTCATTCATGATCATGGATTTACTGAACGTCAAGATCGGGATGACATTCTCCGGTGGATTGATTGACTACACGTTGTTCGGGATTTTACCGAACCGAACTTCGTGGTGGCTTGTCATTCCAGTCGGTCTCGTCTTCGCCGTCATCTATTACTTCGGTTTCCGTTTCGTCATCACGAAATTCGATCTGAAGATTCCAGGACGTGAAGCAATCAAAGAGGGTGCTGCGACATCGACGGCACAAGCAGGCGATCTACCGTATGAAATTCTACAAGCATTCGGTGGTCCATCAAACATTAAACATTTAGATGCCTGTATCACACGTCTTCGGATTACCGTTAATGATAAATCAGGTGTCAACAAGGATCGCTTGAAAGAGCTCGGTGCTGCCGGTGTCCTTGAAGTCGGAGATAACGTCCAGGCAATCTTTGGACCGAAATCTGATGGGATCAAGTCAGAAATGGCAGATATCATGAAAGATCCAAATTACAAACCGAAAGAGACACCGGAAGCCGACCCGATTCCACAAGTTCCAACAGGAGATGAAGCGCGAACTTCTGGATCGGGTACAACCGATACGGGACCACTCGCTGGAGATCGTGGGGGTGCTTATGTGCCTGAAGATGGATACGTCGCACCACTGAGCGGTATCATTCGTTCTCTGGATGATGTACCGGATCAAGTATTCTCCGGTCGTATGATGGGTGACGGATATGCGATCGAACCGACGGAAGGATATGTCGTCTCTCCCGTCTCTGGTGAGATTACAACCTTCTTCCCGACGAAACACGCGATCGGTATTCTTGCGGATAACGGAGATGAGATCTTGATTCACATCGGTATTGATACGGTGTCACTTGAAGGAAAAGGGTTTGAGGCGTTAGCGAAAGCTGGAGATCGTGTCAAACCGGGGACACCACTTCTCAATGTCGATCTCGAGCAAGTACGACCACTCGTGCCATCGTTACTGACACCGATCATCGTCACGAACAGTGGCGATCGAAAAGTCGACGTCGATGTCGGACAGACGGTCGAAGCCGGAGAAGCGATTTCGTATCGTGTAGAGTAAAGGAAGAAAAGCGACGGATCGTCACGAACGGTCCGTCTTTTTTTGTGTGAAAATATTGTAGAACACATTTGATAGTGAGATTTTGCACATATGATGATACAATGAGTTAGCTATTATAAGAGTTAGCTAATTTTTTAGAAATGAGGTGTGTCGATGTCTTCGACTACAACAAAAACGAATACGACACCTGTCGTCATTGGACTATTGATTGGGATTTTAGTCGCAGCAATGGATAACACGATCGTTGCGACGGCGATGCCGACGATCGTCAGTGAACTGAATGGGTTTGATCAGTACGCTTGGGTCACGTCGGCTTACATGATCGCAACCGTTGCCGGGATGCCGATCTTCGGTAAATTGAGTGACATGTATGGAAGAAAACGCTTCTTCCTCTTTGGGATGCTTATCTTCATGATAGGGAGTATCTTGTGTGGAATGGCAGACTCAATCATTGAATTGTCTGCGTATCGTGCCTTACAAGGGCTTGGTGGCGGTGCGTTGATGCCGATCGCCTTTACGATTATCTTTGATATCTTCCCACCGGAGAAACGTGGGAAAGTCAGTGGATTGTTCGGAGCGGTCTTCGGGATCTCGAGTATTTTCGGACCGTTGCTTGGTGCCGTATTGACGGATTCCCTCGACTGGCGCTGGGTATTTTATATCAACATCCCACTCGGATTGATTGCCCTTGGTCTCGTGACAGTCTTCTATCAGGAATCACCGGTGCACCGGACACAGAAAATCGACTACATCGGTGCCTTCACGCTTGTTGCAGGATTGGTTTTATTCTTACTCGCGCTCGAAATGGGTGGGAAAGAGTATGCATGGTCTTCACCACAAATTCTTGGTCTGTTCGGAGCAGCACTCGTCGCGTTCGTTGCCTTCGCATTCGCTGAACGCCGTGCCGCGGATCCAGTTATTACATTCAGTCTGTTCCGTCGTCGTTTATTTGCGGCAACACAAGGCGTTGCGTTCTTTTATGGATTCGTCTTCATCTCGGCGAGTGTGTTCATTCCAATCTTCGTTCAAGGTGTCTTTGGTGGCAGTGCGACGAACTCCGGTCTGATCCTGATGCCGATGTTGATTGCCTCAGTCATCTCGGCGCAGCTCGGTGGCCAGTTGCCGAATAAGTTTGGTTTCCGAAATGTCATGATCGTCTCAGCTGTCTTTTTCCTACTCGGTGTCTATCTCCTCAGTACAATGACGCTTGAGACATCGCGTACAGCAGTAACGATCTATATGATCATTCTTGGGTTCGGTGTTGGCTTTAGCTTCTCGTTGTTGAACCTAGCAAGCATCAATGGTATCGAGATGCAACGTCGTGGTGCTGCGACGTCGATGGGATCGACATTCCGGACGATCGGGATGACGCTTGGTGTCACGGTCCTCGGCATCGTTCAATCACGAACGTTCACATCGGCTGTAGCGGATCGATTGCCGCAAGGTGGAGCGCCGTCAGGTGGGCAGTTCCCGACGGCAGCTGCGTTTGCGAAGATGCCACCAGAAGTCGCGACAGCAATCAAGACATCGCTTGCAGAATCCATCTCTACCGTCTATTTCTGGGCCTTGATTCCAGCAGTACTCGGTGTCATCTTTATCTTCTTAATGGGGAACGAGCGTCCGATTTTATCGGAACAAGCGACCCCAGAGAAGAAAAAACAAGCTCAATAATCAGGTTTCAACAACGCCTTCTTTCTTATTTAAAAGAGGCGTTGTTTTTTTGTTAATCGGTATAAAAAAAGACGAACCTGGATTACTCCAGATTCGTCTAACAGAAATTATTTTTTGATATCGAATGTCGTGCTGAGGAAGTCGACGACTTCTTCTGCTGTATCCATATCAAGCACTTGCTCGACGATTGCTTCACATTCTGACTTGTTGAGGCGTGTCATCAAGCTACGTGCGCGAAGGACAGATGAAGCAGACATCGAGAACTCATCGAGACCAAGCCCAAGAAGGATTGGGAGTGCCAATTCTTCTCCTGCCATCTCACCACACATGCCGACCCATTTGCCTGCTTTGTGTGCTTCTGTGATGACGTTGTTCAAGAGGTTCAAGATCGCAGGATTGAACGGTTGGTACAGGTACGATACTTTTTCGTTCATCCGGTCTGCCGCCATCGTGTATTGAATCAAATCGTTCGTTCCGACAGAGAAGAAGTCGACTTCTTTTGCGAACTGACGAGCCATGACCGCAGTTGCTGGGATCTCGACCATCATACCGACTTCGATGTCTTCTGATACAGTGACACCTTCACCTTGGAGATTTGCTTTCTCTTCAAGGAGAAGTGCTTTTGCAGCACGGAACTCTTCGATTGTTGCGATCATTGGGAACATGACAGCGAGTTTACCGTATGCACTTGCACGAAGAAGTGCGCGCAATTGTGTACGGAACAAGTCTGTTTGATCGAGACAGAGACGGATCGCACGGTAACCGAGGAACGGGTTCATCTCGTGTGGGAGATCAAGGTACGACAATTCTTTGTCGCCACCGATATCGAGCGTCCGAATGACGACTTTTTTATCGCCCATTGACTCGAGAACGGTTTTGTATGCTGTGAATTGCTCGTCTTCCGTTGGGAATGTCTCTGCATCCATGTAGAGGAATTCTGTCCGGTAGAGACCGACAGCTTCTGCTCCGTTTTCAAGCACGCCTTTGACATCGTTTGGTGTACCGATGTTTGCGGCGAGCTCGACGTGGTGACCGTCAGCTGTCATTGTTTTTTCGTTCTTAAGTTTTTTCCACTCTTCTTTTTGTGCGATGTATGCTGCACGTTTTGCTTCATACTCAGCGACTTGCTCTTCACTTGGGTTGACGATGACGTCACCTTCCGCACCGTCAAGGATGAGAAGATCGCCGTGTTTAACGTCCGTCAAGACAACTTTTGTTCCGACGACTGCTGGGATTTCGAGTGAACGAGACATAATGGCAGAGTGCGATGTCCGGCCACCAATGTTCGTTGCGAAACCTTTAGCATACTTACGGTTCAATTGTGCCGTATCTGAAGGAGTCAAGTCTTCCGCGATGATGATGACTTCTTCATTGATTTGAGCTGGAGTGACGAACGTGATACCGAGAAGGTGAGCCATCGTCCGTTTCGTGACGTCGCGGACGTCCGCTGCACGTTCACGCATGTATTCGTTATCCATTGATTCGAAAATCATGACCATCATGTTCGCGACTTCATCGAGTGCTTTCGCAGCATTTGCTTGCTCGTCCTCGATTTTTGCGTTCACCTGACTAACGATTTCCGGATCTTCTAGGATGAGAAGGTGAGCCGAGAAGATCTCCGCTTTATCTGGACCTAATTCTTTTAAGGTATTTTCACGAATGACTTCGAGTTCCGTCTTCGATTTTGCGATCGCTGCTTGGAAACGTTCTTTTTCCGCAGCCGTATCCTCGATTTTGTGCGATGGAATCTCAAAGACCGGTGTTTCCATCACGAATGCCTTTGCAATCGCGATCCCTGCAGAAGCGCCAATTCCTTTGATGTGTTGTGCCATGTGCATTACCCTCTTTTCAGTAAGTTTTTTTAACGCGACGACTTCGTTTCTTAGCTATCTATAGATACCCATAAACGCCTCTCTCTTAACGAGCCTTCTGCGCACTCTCCCTTGAATGAAAACGTAGACATTTCCCGGAACAGCAAACGCATCGTTTCTTGAAGTGTCTCAATTTTTCACCTGTTTAATCCTATCATATTGTGAAACGGGCAACAATTGTTTGAAACCAAGCATTTCGACAAATTGGCAAACAAGAATGATGTAAGCGTTTGCGGTCCGCTGAGAGGCTATCAGTTGGAAAATGACTGAAAACACTTCATACTAGTAGGTATTAGATAAAGGGGGAATTTTTATGCAAACGAATCAACCCGTAGACGTACTGATCGTCGGGATATCAGGGAATCAACCGATTGATGAACGATTACAAGCAATGTATGGTGACAAACTAGATGAGTGGGTCCGTCAAGGTGATATCTCAACGAAACGGGGAGAACTTCGTCTGTTGCCGACGTTATCAGGAGACGTCGCACGTGTGCTGTTCGTCGGACTCGGGAAAGTCGATCAACTCTCGCAAGACAACTTGCGCCGTTTGCTCGGAAAAGCCGCACAACATGTCAAAGCACGCCGCTTAGAACAGGTGACAGTCGACGCGACGACGTTTCCAGGTCAACCGGTCGAACTGATTGCTGAGACATTCACCCTCGCTACATATGAGGTCAAACATTATAAAACATCTCCTTCTAAAGCGTACACGCTTCATCTGACGGTCTTACCTTCTGAAGACGAGGCAGTGCGTCGCGGAAAAGCCTTAGGGGAAGCAACGAACTTGGCGCGACGTCTCGTAACGATGCCGGGAAATCTTTTGACGGCGCCAGCGCTTGCGGACGAAGCACGCTTCATCGCGGAGCGTCATGGACATGATCTCCGAATCATCGATAAGGAAGAGATGGAAGCACTTGGCATGGGTGCCTTGCTTGCCGTCAATCAAGGATCGGTCATCCCGCCGAAGTTGATCGTCCTTGAATACAAAGGCTCAGTAGAAGCACCGATTGCTGTCGTCGGAAAAGGTGTCACGTTCGATACAGGTGGTTATTCGATCAAACCAAAAGACGGGATCGTCGGGATGAAAGGAGATATGGGAGGCGCAGCAGCAGTTCTTGGTCTGTTTGAAGCACTCGGTCAACTCAAACCTGATGTTCACGTCATTGGCGTCATTCCGGCAACGGATAACATGATTTCTGGGGATGCTTTCAAACCAGATGATGTCATCACGTCGATGGCAGGAAAAACGATTGAAGTCTTGAACACGGATGCAGAAGGACGACTTGTCCTCGCAGATGCAGTCACGTACGTGAAAGAGTACCAGCCGAAAGCCATCATCGACCTCGCAACATTGACAGGTGGTGTCCTTGTCGCCCTTGGAACAGAAATCACAGGTGCATTGACGAATGATGCGTCACTTTACGAACGCTTTGAACAGGTGACGAAAGAGACGAACGAGATGGTATGGCAAATGCCATATGTCGATGCGTTCATTAAACAAGTCCGCCGCTCAGATGTCGCAGATTTGAATAACTCACCGGGACGCATGGGACACATGATCTTCGGTGGTGCGTTCGTCGGGGAATTTGTAGGCGACACACCATGGTTGCACCTCGATATCGCGGGAACATCGGAACAGAATCAAGCGTCTGAGATTGGTCCAAAAGGAGCAACGGGTGTCATGGTTCGTAGTCTGTATCGATTCGTCGAGCAAGAAAAATGAGACGTTGGAATCTACTCGGCGTCTTGTTGACGATTCTTATCGTCGTCTGGTACTTGGATGCACGAGATCGTCTATCGCTCGGTCTTGCGACATTTATCGGTATCTTCACGGTCTTATCACTACTGCGTTCTTTCCGGGAGAAGACGAATGCACGTCATCGGGATTGATGCGGCAAAGGCAGGATGGGTCGTCGTCAGGTACGAAAATGAGACGTACTCAGGATCAATCGAACTGACGCTTGGACAGATCCCGCCAGCCGACCGAATTTGGATCGATATGCCGATCGGTTTGATGGAAGGACGACGCGAAACAGATCAGCTGTTACGACAGGAACTACGCCCCGGACGAACGAGTAGTGCCTTTAATGCACCGTTCCTCAGTGCGTTGACAACACCAAGTTATATGGAAGCAAATAATTTAGCGAAACAACATGCTGGTATCGGACTTTCGAAACAAGCGTGGTATCTATTACCGAAAATCCGAGAAGTCCGTCATGCACATCGATCTGAAATGATTGAATCACATCCAGAAGTCTGCTTTGCACGCCTCGCCGGTCATCCGGCACGTTTTTCTAAGAAAACAAGGGAAGGCATCGCGGAACGAATCGAATTACTTGAACAATATGATTGTCCCCCGTTATGGGAACAGCGTCAGCCGAACGTCGCGATTGATGATTGGCTTGATGCTTGTCTGCTTGCGACCGGTGCACGGTTTCCATGCGATTACTTGCCAGCAAGTCAACCAGTGGACACGGAAGGGTATCCTTTATATGCCGCTGTACCCAAAAAATCACCCTCACCGAAATGGTGTGGGTGATCCTTTCACGAAGTCCCAGATATAATGGAAAATCTGTGCATTGTAGAGTGCTTTTAAGATGACGGCAATCAATGGTCCAAGGATTAGCCCGAAGACGCCGAAGAATTTGATCCCGACGAACAACGCAATCAATGCCGTAATCGGTTGAATGCCGATGTTATCGCCGACGATCTTCGGTTCCATGATGTTGCGCTGGAGAATGACGATGGCATACAAAATGCCAAGTCCAATCGCAAGCGTCGTATCTCCGGTGATCACCGAGTAAGCGATCCAAGGCAGGAAGACGGAACCAGTACCGAGATACGGTAAGATGTCGAAGAAGGCAGCGATGAAAGCAACTGCGAATGGATGATCGACACCAATGATGATTAAACCAATCAAGACGATGAAAAACGTGATCGTGATCAACGTGAGTTGCGCTTTAAGATAACCAAATAAGGCAGATCGTAAGCTCAAGAAGACCGACTCGACACGAGCGAACCAAGGAAGCATCTCGTAGCGCTTCAATCGCATTTCGTACTGGTGCCAATCCTTTGCGATGAAGAACCAAGCGAGTAAGACGATGACGAAAATCAACGCAATCGATGGTAAAGTCGCAAGAACAGATTGAAGCATCATCGCAACACTTTTTGAGCCTTCTCCAATCGCACTCGCAAGCGAACTACCGAGCGATTGAATACTGTTTTGGACCGTATTTTGTTGGGATGGTTCTAATGAACGTAATGCTTCAGAAGCATCGTTCCAAATCGGTGCCAGTTTTTCGTTATATAGCTTTTGGAAATACAGACTCAACTCCTGGATTTGTGCCGGTAATTGATTGGCGACAAATACGAGACCGCGAATCAACTGCATGATGATCAAGGCAAGCGAACCGATCAATAAACCACTGATCAAAATGATGGACAATAACGCACCCCATCCACGATTGATCCGTAACCGCTTTTGAAAGAAATCGACAAGCGGACGGCTGAAAAGAGCAAGCAGAAACGCAAAGACAAACGGGTACAAAATGGACGAGAGGCGGATGAATAACCATCCAACAGCTACGAAGGCGAAGATCACCGTCAAGAACCGGGCCATTTGCCAAAGACGTTCAGTCGACACAAGCAACACCTCTTACTGGATTATGTAGAATTGATATCATCATATCATGTTTAGGTAGGGAACGAGTCATTCAAAAGGAGGAGAAAACGATGCGTAAAAGAGAAATCGGATTATTTGCTGCATTGATTGCTGCGACATCCGTTGGAATCCGAGAATGGAAGAAAAATCAGGCGTTTGCCAAACGCGTCAAACAAGAGACGGAGGCGCAAGTACGTCAAGCAATCGTGGGGGATCAGACAGATGGAACAGATGAAGACACTGCAACAAAAGGTTGATGCGACGATTCGTTCACTCGGAGGTTATTTTCGACCGCTCTCTGGTCTCGCACGCTTGACCGAAGAAATCGGTGAAGTCGGTGAAGCACTCGAACAAAGAGATCAAGAAGCTCTTCGTTCAGAACTTGTAGACGTTTTGATGATCTCGACGTGTCTTGCCAATCAATACGTGACGGATCTTGCGGTGCAACATGAGGCACTCGGAACGGTAAACGATGATCAGGACGGTTCCTTTTATCGACTTGTGCATGAAGCTGGTCAAGTCGCACGCGTCATGAATGGGTACGAAGGGGATAAACCGCCTAAAGCGAAGGATACAATTGTTCCAATCGGTCATTCCATCGCACGTCTGCAACGGGAATTATTTCGTTTAGCACGACCGCTACAACTCGATTTACTGTCGGAAATCGATCGGACGAATGAAAAGAATCTCAAGCGGGATAAAACACGCTTTGCGTTGACACGTGACCCTATCACGGAAGAGACGATTGATCACTTCCGGAGTGCGACAGGAAGTGAGGCACGTCTCTGGGGAGCACCTATTTATGAGGATGATCAAACATTAGCGGGTAATATGGAGGCGGCCCTCCCGTCGCTTCGACGATTCCTCCGCTGTGCGCCGATTGAGGGAATCGAGGCGTTCGTCTTCGAGGCACCGATGGAACGATCGCGTAGTTTAGTCGAAGTGAAAGAATTAGCAGATGAAATGGGGCGCTTGATCAAAGAGCGGACACCACTTGATTTCAAGGACTCACCGTATCGGTTAGAAGTTTTTGCGCCACAACTCGGTCCAGTCTCACCGTATCATGCGGAAGACGACTATCGGATGTTTCTTGTCTTCTATGTCGATTAAAAAATAAGCCGCCTGCTCGTTTGAGCAAGCGGCTTATTTTTAGTGTGAGTGAGACGATGTTGTCTCATCCTGAGTCTGCCATTTTTTCATGAAGCGCTGAATGCGCGCGATGGCTTCTTGCAGTTGCTCGATTGAACTCGCGTAACTTGCCCGGACATAGCCTTCACCGCTTGCTCCGAAGACGGATCCTGGAACGACAGCGACGCGCTCAGCGAGCAACAATTGCTCGGCGAACTGCTCACTCGTCAGCCCAGTATGACCAATGTACGGAAAAGCATAAAAGGCACCGCCTGGTAAGTGCGTCGGAAGACCCGCATCGTTTAACGCCTTGACGAAGTAATTCCGGCGTTGGCGATAACTTGTCACCATATCAGGGACTGTCTTATGACGAGAACGTAACGCTTCAATACCCGCGAATTGGACGAGTGTTGGTGCACACATCATTCCATATTGGTGGACCTTCAGCATCGATTGCGTGATCGCAGGTGGTGCGCAAGTAAAGCCGAGCCGCCAGCCCGTCATCGCGAAAGCTTTCGAGAAACCATTGATGATGATCGTCCGCTCCCGCATACCAGGAAGGGTCGCAAAACAAATCGCTTCTGTTTCGTAGGATAGCTCCGCATAGATTTCATCACTGATGACATATAAATCATGCTTTTGAACAAGTAACGCGAGGTCCGCTAACTGATCGCATGTCATCGTCGAGCCTGTCGGATTCGATGGGAAACAGAAAATGATTGCTTTCGTTTTGTCCGTCAGCAACTGTTCGATCGTTTCCGGTTGAATCGCAAAACCGTCTTCTGCGTGACATGCAGCGGCGACAGGAATTCCTCCAGCAAGTTCGATCAAGGGGGCATATGAAACGAACGCCGGTTCAACGACGATGACTTCATCTCCCGGATTGATCAAACTACGAAACGCAAGGTCAAGTCCTTCCGAAGCTCCGGTCGTGACGATGATCTCTTCCGTCGTCGAATAGGAGATGGCGAACTTTTCTTGCATGTAAAGCGCGATTTCCTGACGTAACTCGAGTAAACCGGCGTTAGCGCTGTATGCTGTGTAGCCCTGTTCAAGTGCTGCAAAGCTTGCTTCTCGGACGTTCCATGGCGTGACGAAATCGGGTTCACCGACACCAAGTGAGATGACATCTTCCATCGATCCAGCTAAATCAAAGAAACGACGAATGCCGGATGGAGCTAGCTGTTCGACACGTGTTGATAAAGATTTCATGGAGACACCTTCAATCGTTTGTCGTCATCATCCTGACTGAAGAGAACGCCATCGTGCTTATACGTCTTTAAGCGGAAATGGGTCGTCGTCGAGATGACGGAGTCGAGTGTCGATAATTTTTCAGAAACGAATTGAGACACTTCTTGTAGCGATTTGCCATCAAGTACGACTTGTAAGTCATATGCGCCTGACATCAGATACAGAGATGTCACTTCCGGGAAACGATGGATTCGCTCTGCGACTTCATCAAAGCCGCGTCCCCGTTTTGGTGTGACCTTGACATCGATGAAAGCTGTCACGCCGTGATGGGCATGAATCTTTTGCCAGTCAATGACGGCGGTATAGCCGAGTAGGACACCGTCACGTTTGAATGTTTCAATCGAAGCAGCTACTTCTGACGCTTCCCAATCGAGCATCTGCGCAAGTAAGTTTACGTCCATCGGACCATTTTGTGTTAATAGTGCTAATAATTCGAGTTGTTTTTCGGTGTACATGGAATCACTCACTTTCTGTCAATTGACCATTGAAGGTACGACGTGTCTGTCGCAGTCGTGCGCGTCGTTCTTCCTGAACGATATGGAAGTTCTTCATTTCACGTGTCGGAAGTTGATGTTTTTCGACCAGGCGGTCAAAATAGACGCGTCGCGTTGCGTCTTGTCGTGCCGACTCATGATTGCCGGACGGGTTGAAGGCGTACAGGACGGTTGCTCGTGCCGGATGTAACACTAAATGATCCTTACCGACGCGTAAAATCCAGTCCCAGTCCCAGTAGTTGAAGACGTCTTCATCAAACAGACCGAGTTGATCGTGGAGCGATTTACGGTAGAGCGATCCGGATGGAATGTACGTCGAGTCTTCTCGCATCGTCTCCGGATCATACGGGTACGCGAACGGTTCGGAATGAAGTGCAATCCGGTGACCGTCTTCCCAGCGATACGTAAAGAGCTCCGCGTCCGTATACGTTAGATCCGCGCCGGCTTCGAGATCACCGACCGCTTCTTCGAGATGACTCGGTAATAAGAGGTCATCGTCATCATGAAGTAAGATATACCGACCGGAAGCGAGTATGACACCGTGATTTCGAGCACGGACGTGATGATTTTCAGGTAACTCGACATATGTGATCTGCAGACGATCCTGATAGGCAGAGGTCACTGCTGAGACATCGTCGCCATTATTGTTTAGAACGATGACATCGAAGTCCTGATAGTGTTGACGTGTCAACGCTTCTAGCGCTTCTGCTAGTTCGCGAGGACGATTGTATGTCGGGATGATGATGGATACGGTTGGCATCAGCGATCGCTCCTTGAACAAAGACACCTGTTCAGGAACAGGTGTCTTCTTGTTTTTTTACATGTTTGCTTCGATACGTGGTAGCAGCTCATTCCATTCTGCTTCTGGTTCTTTCGTGACCGTCACGAAGTCGCCGTAAGCGAATAGATTATCAATGCCATCGATAGCGATCAAAGATGCGAGCAACGTATCTTCCGGTGTATCTTCTTTTTTGACACTCGTACTTTTTGCACCGAAGCGCTGTTCCTCGAGCGTGATTTTGACGGAATTCGGGTTTGGTGTGTAATCGACTTGCATAGGTAAGCTCCTTTCAACGTACATACGTATATGCCATATGTCATCTTTTCGTGATAGTTGGATTCAATCCTTCTTCCTCCAAACGGAAGATCGATACGTTCAGTATATCAGAAAATTCGAAGAGAATATTTTTCTTCTGATAGGAGAAATGACTCATCTTTATTTTAAGAGTTCGCGTGAACTTATAATATGTTTTACTCGCTATCTCAATATATCTCAAAAGGCGTCATGATGCCTTTTTCAAATTGTTTGACCTGAATTTCAAAGCAAGGGGTTATTTTTTTAGATTTCAGTGATAACCTATATCTTGTACATTAACAGGTTTAAAAACGTCTAAAACGTCTATATATAGAGTGATACTTGTAGAGTTCTTTCTATATGTAGGACGTCTTTTTTTAGTTTAGCGTATTTCATAGTGTAATGCGAACCTGTTTAACGATAGAGAATGGGAGTGGTTCATAGTGGCATCTCCACTGAATACAGCACGCATCTTTAAGGGTGCAATGACAATAGAAGACGTATATGTCGTGATTCGACAAGCGACGGAAACGTATCCGGAACTTGATATCGACCGCTATACAGAACGTGCCATCCGAGCGCTTGAAGGAAAATCCCTACAAGCTGATCAAGTCTATGAACTGTTAACGATGCACGCACTCGATATGTTAAAGGCAGAAGAGCCGAACTGGACATTCGTAGCGACAGCGACTTACTTAAATCGGTTATATCTAGAAGCGGGTGAAAACCGCGGATATGCAGCGGAAGAACGATATGGTTCGCTGTATACATTGATTGAAAAGCTGACAGAAATCGGCATCTTCACGAAACATTTACTGGATGCGTATTCGAAAGAAGACATCAACGAACTGTCGGCAACGATTGATCCTTCCCGCGACCACCTGTTCACATACATTGGCCTTCGGACACTAGCAGACCGGTATCTTGCACGTGATCACGTTAAAAATTTGTACGAGCTACCGCAAGAACGATTCATGGTCATCGCGATGACGCTGATGCAGAACGAACCGAAGGAACGTCGTTTAGAGCTCGTCAAAGAAGCATACTGGGCATTGTCGAACCTCTACATGACGGTCGCGACACCGACGCTTTCGAACGCCGGTAAATCATATGGTCAACTCTCATCATGCTTCATCGATACAGTCGATGATTCGCTACGCGGCATCTATGACTCGAACACGGATGTAGCGACACTTTCTAAGGGTGGCGGCGGAATCGGTGTCTACATGGGGAAAATTCGCTCACGTGGATCAGACATCAAAGGCTTTAAAGGTGTTTCAAGTGGTGTCATCCCATGGATGAAACAATTGAACAACACGGCAGTCAGCGTCGATCAGCTCGGTATGCGCCAAGGATCAATCGCCGTGTATCTTGACATCTGGCATAAAGACATTCTCGAGTTCTTAGATGCGAAGCTCAACAATGGGGACGAGCGACTTCGGACACATGACTTGTTCACGGGCGTTAACTTACCAGACCGCTTCATGCGTGCTGTAGAAGCACGAGAAGACTGGCACCTGTTTGACCCACACGAAATTCGGACGATTATGGGCTTCAGCCTTGAAGATTATTTCGATGAGACAGAACAAGGCGGTAGCTTCACGGAAAGATACGAAGCATGTGTCAATGAACCGCGTCTCAGCAAAAAAACAGTTCCGGCAATCGATCTCGTCAAACGCTATATGCGTTCACAACTTGAGACAGGGACGCCATACATGTTCTTCCGTGACGCCGTTAACCGTGCGAATCCGAATAAACATGCTGGGATGATCTACTCATCAAACCTGTGCTCGGAAATCATGCAAAACATGAGCCCGACGACCGTGACAGAAGAGTACACGGAAGATGGTAAGATCATCGTCACGAAGACACCAGGGGACTTCGTCGTCTGTAACTTGTCATCGATCGCGCTTGCACGTGCGGTTCGCTCTGACGTCTTAGAACGATTGATTCCAATTCAAATGCGGATGCTTGATAACGTCATCGATCTGAATACGATCGATGTCCCGCAAGCGCAATTGACGAATCAAAAATACCGTGCCGTTGGTCTTGGAACATTCGGTTGGCACCATCTGCTCGCGCTTGAAGGTATCCGTTGGGAATCGGTCGAAGCGGTGCAATACGCAGACCGTCTCTACGAGAAAATCGCTTACTTGACGATCGATGCGTCGATGCAACTTGCGAAAGAGAAAGGCGCGTACCGTCTCTTTGAAGGTTCAGAATGGCAAACAGGAGAGTACATCAAACGTCGCCACTACAAAACGACGGATGAACTCGATTGGGATCGTCTCCAAGCCGACATCACGGCGCACGGGATGCGTAACGCTTACTTGATGGCAGTCGCACCTAACTCATCGACGGCGATCATTGCGGGAAGTACGGCATCGATTGATCCAATCTATAAAAAAGTCTACTCAGAAGAGAAGAAAAACTATAAGATCCCAGTTACCGTTCCGGATTTAACACCGGAAACGAACTGGTTCTATAAATCAGCGTTCGAGATTGACCAGTTATGGAGCATTCGTCAAAATGCTTCGCGCCAGCGTCACATCGACCAAGCGATCAGCTTCAATCTGTACGTGAAAAATAACGTCAAAGCAAAAGAATTACTCGAGATGCACATGGAAGCATGGCAACTTGGGATGAAGACGATCTACTACACGCGTTCGACGACGGTTGAGATCGACGAATGTGAATCGTGTTCATCATAAGATAAGGAGGACGATATCATGAAGGCAGCAATCGTATACGCGTCATTGAGTGGAAACACGGAGGAGGTGGCAGAACTCGTCGCGAAGACGTGTTCTGAGATGGGAATCGAGCCGACGATGTTGTTTGCGGACGAAGTGACGACGTATCAGTTAATGCCTTATGATATCGTCTATTTTGGTTCGTATACGTGGGGCGATGGGCAATTACCCGACGATATGCGCGACTGTCTTAGAACGGTTTTGAAGGAGAGCACGCATGCGATTCCGCAGGCAGCTGTTTTTGGAACAGGGGATAAGATGTTCGTCAAATATTGTCGCGCCGTCGATGAGATGGCGTATCACCTCTCGAAATTCGGGATCCCGCTTGCCGGAGAACTGTTGAAAATCGAACAGTCGCCACGCAATCGCCCGCATCTCGTCAAGGAATGGACAAGACGGACCATTCTTCAATTACAGCAAGAGGGAGTCGAAGCACATGGAACAGCTACAAAAAATCAAACTGCTTGATGCACGTCATCCAAACCGCGCGACAGCGATCATCGGTGGCGAAACAAGTGCCATCGTCAATTGGAACGATATTGCCTATCCACAGTTTTACTCGATTTACAAACAACTGTTATCGAACTTCTGGATTCCAGATGAGATTTCAATGTCAAAAGACATGCAACAATGGAATCAATTGAGTGAACGGGAACAAGATGCATTCAAACGAATCATTGGGCTACTCTCAATCCTTGACTCGGTTCAGACACGTTATATTTTGGAATCAGCGATGTTCACATCAGACTCATCCGTTCATGCGATTCTCGCCATCATCGCGCAACAGGAAGTCGTTCATAATCAATCGTATAGCTACGTCTTATCCAGCTTAGTTCCATTGGCTGAACAAAACCGGATTTTCGATATCGCAAAAGACGATGACATGGTCATGAAGCGTAATGCATTCATTCTTGATTTATACGAAGATTTCCAAAATAACCGGACTCCAGAGAACTTCGCGAAATCACTCGTTGCTTCAATAGTTCTTGAAGGGATCAACTTCTATTCTGGCTTTGCTTTCTTCTATAACCTAGCACGCCATCAGAAGATGGTCGGAACATCGACGATGATCAGCTATATTCAACGTGATGAATTGCAACACTCGTACTTCATCAGCCAGTTATTACGTGCTGTCTTGTCAGAGCATCCTGAAATTGATGCAGATGGCTCATTCACACAATTCGTCTACGACACGTTTAAGCGTGCGGTGGATCTTGAAATCGAATGGAGCGAATATGTCTTGCGTGATCTAGACGGTCTGGACGTCAGTGAAATGCGTGACTATGTCAAATATCTTGCGAACAAACGCCTTCGCGTCATCGGTTTGTCGGACCTCTACGAAGGACACGACGAAGACGTCATGCCATGGATTCGGGCATATTCAGATGATTCGATGAACGCGACGAAATCGGACTTCTTCGAACAAAAATCACGTTCATATGCGAAAGTAACGGATGCGAATGGATTCGACGATTTGTAAGTGAAATGAAAAGCATGTGGAAGGGACTAACTGATAAAGTTTTGTTTACACTATTCAGTTAGTCCTTTTTTTAATGGTTGAAATAATCGAAAATTCAGATATCAGAGGAGGTGGTCCGAAAAAGTGTACAAAAAAAGCAGCTGCGAAATCGCAACTGCTTAGTACAGCGAGGGAGTTAACTCTCAGCTGCACGTTGCGTTCGAACAGACACGGCAATGTCTATTCGAACAAGAATAGTGTTGTTAAGAACTTAATCAAACAATACTACATATGTGCCTCAAGTAAAACAATTTTATTTGTTCGAAGCTGAAAGTAATCCTTCCTTGCTTAAAGGAAAGGAGGACTTCGAATGTGCCTTATTAAACCGCACTATCGTAATGCACACTGGGTATGTGGACATTTTCGTCGCGATAAATGGATTGAAGAACACTTTCGTTCAGCTTCATTTGTGAACGGTCATTGTCAATTGCAGTTTGATTTTTAAGTAAGTAATGTCCCTCTTAATTTATCATTGCTTCTACTCTATATTTCCTTTACGCTAGGACAGGTGAGTTTCTGCTCGACTCCTGCGGAAAAACAAGTCGTCATGACCCTGGGAGATGCGACGCATCTGAAGCGGCATGAGGGCTTGTCCGCGGAAAGCGATCAGACCGAGACTGTCCGTTTTTATTAGAGCGTTTTGAAAGTCGTTCCCATCACTTTTCGGTATCTGTTTTTTAGGTCAATTGAGTAAAAGAACAAAAAAAGGGCCGAACTCGGAAAGTTCGGCAGAATCAGGGGGAATACTTGAAGTCTTGCTACTAAAATGTTCCCTTGTGAAATAAAAAATAAACAAATTCCAAAAATATTTTTTACGATACAAGAAAAGTGTGTTATTATAAGTTGATGAATTTAGTTAGGGAGTGTATACATTATGGCAAACTTTGAAAAAGACCAAGTCGTTACTGGTAAAGTAACTGGTATTCAAAACTTCGGTGCTTTCGTAGCACTTGACGAGCAAACACAAGGTCTCGTCCACATTTCAGAAATCTCACACGATTACGTAAAAGACATCAACGATTACGTAAAAGTTGGCGATGAAGTAACTGTTAAAGTTCTCGACATCGACGAAGCTAACAAAAAAATGAAGCTTTCGATCAAAGCAACTCAGGAAGCTCCAAAACGTGAAGCACGCGCGAAAGGTCCACGCAAAAACGCTGGACGTCGCGATGCAGGTCCTGCTTTCAAACAAGAAGAAGCACCTGGATTCAACGTTCTTAAAGGTAAATTGGAAGAATGGATTGAAAAATCAAACTTCCAAAAATAAGCCACATGAGAGAATCGACATCGGTCGGTTCTCTTTTTTTTTGCGATTGTTACATGCAATAAGCATTAAATTAGATGCGAAAGGGGAATGTGTGGATAATGTAAGGTGTTCATTACTTAATGAGGAGGCAACACAGATGGAAAACTTTGAATATCGCAATCCAACAAGACTTATTTTTGGTGACGGTCAAGTCAGCCAACTGAAACCACAACTCGAATCACTTGGTGCGAAGAAAGTCATGCTTGTGTTTGGCGGCGGAAGTATTAAACGTAACGGCGTCTATGATGATGTCACACGTGAACTCAATGCGGCAGGAATCGAGTACGTCGAATGCGACGGTGTCGAACCGAACCCGCGCATCGAAACTGCAGAACGCGGAATTAAAATTGCACGTGAAGCAGGCGTTGACGCACTACTTGCACTTGGTGGCGGTTCTGTCATCGACTGCACGAAATTGATCGCAGCAGGTATCCCGTATGAAGGCGAAGCATGGGATCTCGTCATCGGTAAAGCGACACCAAAAACAGTCATTCCATTCGGAACAGTCTTGACGCTTGCAGCGACAGGTTCTGAGATGAACTCAGGATCGGTCATCACGAACTGGAAAACACAAGAGAAATATGGTTGGGGTAGTCCGCTTACGTACCCAACATTCTCAATTCTTGATCCAAAATACACAGTCAGCGTACCGAAAGATCAAACGATCTACGGTATCGTCGATATGATGAGTCACTGTCTCGAACAATACTTCCATCCTGCACATGCACCGGTTCAAGAACGCATGACAGAAGGTGTCATGAAAGCAGTCGTCGAAGCAGCACCAAAACTCGTTAACGATCTCGAAAACGTGGAACTTCGTGGAACGATTCTCTTCGCTGGTACGATGGCGCTCAACGGTGTTCTTCAAATGGGAGCACGCGGCGACTGGGCATCACACAACATCGAACATGCTGTCTCGGCTGTTCATGACATCCCACATGCAGGTGGACTCGCCATTCTCTTCCCGAACTGGATGCGCCACGTACTCGATGAATCAAACGCACATCGTTTCGTCACACTCGGTGAGAACGTCTTTAACGTCGACACGGAAGGTAAATCAGAGATGGAAGCAGCACATGCGACAATCGACGCGATTAGTGCTTTCTGGACATCACTCGGCGCACCAAACCGCCTTGCGGATTACGACATCAAAGAAGATACAGTCGATTCAATCGTCAAGTCAGCAATGACTCGTGGTGACTTCGGAAACTTCAAATCACTCGGAAACGAGGATGTTCGTCAAATCGTGACAGCTGCCCTATAACAACTCGTAACATTTGCTAATCTTTTCACAAAAGACTTGAACGACCTTCCTTCTTGCGTTTTAATGAAAAGGAAGGTCGCATTTCGTTGCGAATGAATAAGGAGGACGATGGCATGTCAACAGTACGTTTTGATTATTCGAAAGCCCTACAATTCGTAGGTCAACATGAAGTAGAACACATGACGGAGACCGTAAAGACGCTCCACCATGCGATTCATGCAGGAACAGGTGCAGGAAGTGATTTCTTAGGATGGGTAGATCTTCCGACGAACTACGATCAAGCGGAGTTTGCACGTATCCAAGCGTCTGCAGAAAAAATCAAGTCGGATTCTGATGTGTTGCTAGTCGTCGGAATCGGCGGTTCGTATCTCGGTGCACGTGCGGCAATCGAGATGCTTGGACACTCATTCCATAACTTGTTATCAAAAGACGAGCGTAAAGCACCACAAATCATCTATGCAGGGCATAATATCTCATCAACGTATCTGCATGATTTATTTGAAGTACTTGAAGGAAAAGATGTATCGGTCAACATTATCTCAAAATCAGGTACGACGACAGAACCGGCAATCTCGTTCCGTCTCTTGAAAGCATTCATGGAAGAAAAGTACGGTAAAGCAGAAGCGAAACACCGGATTTACGCAACAACGGACAAAGCCCGCGGTGCATTAAAAACACTCGCAGATTCTGAAGGATACGAAACATTCGTTATTCCAGATGATGTCGGCGGACGTTTCTCTGTGTTAACGCCAGTTGGTCTATTACCGATCGCAGCAGCAGGAATTTCGATCGAAGAGTTAATGCAAGGGGCACGTGACGCACAAGAGCGCTACGCGAGCGAAAACCTAGCTGACAACGAAGCGTACCAATACGCAGTCGTCCGAAATGCATTGTATGCGAAAGGGAAAACGATCGAGCTACTCGTCAACTACGAACCAGCACTTCATTACGTATCAGAGTGGTGGAAGCAATTGTACGGCGAATCTGAAGGAAAAGACTTCAAAGGTATTTTCCCAGCAGCAGTTGATTTCTCGACTGATCTTCATTCAATGGGACAATATGTCCAAGAAGGTCGTCGTGATCTGTTTGAGACAGTCATTAAAGTCGGACAAGCGCGTCACGCGTTGACGATTGAAGAAGACGCTCAGGACCTTGATGGATTGAACTTCCTCGCAGGACAGTCGATTCAGTTCGTCAACGATAAGGCAGCAGAAGGAACATTGCTTGCACACACGGACGGACAAGTTCCGAACCTGACAGTCGAACTTCCAGAGATGACACCGTATCACCTCGGATTCCTGTTCTACTTCTTCGAAAAAGCATGTGCGATGAGTGGTTACCTCCTTGGAGTAAACCCATTCGATCAGCCAGGCGTCGAAGCGTACAAGAAAAACATGTTCGCTCTTCTTGGAAAACCAGGATTCGAAGCAGAAAAAGCAGAACTCGAAGCACGTTTGAAATAATACAAAACGACAGTCGATTGTTCCTTAGTGGAACATCGGCTGTTTTTTTACGTTCACGAGATGAGGACGAGTAATCATTTTCCAGATTTATAGGCAATCCTAGCGTTTTCACTTTTAGAATACCCGTGAAACAGGTAAAGTGAAGTTAGAAGAAGAAATGAGGTGCACGTACGTGATTACATTCTTGGATTATTATCAAAATCAAGTGGAGTTAAGTTTTGAGGACCATCCGTTCTCGGATCGTCCTCTACATGTGTGGGTCATTGCCGTGTACGAAGGGAAATGGTTGCTGACCCATCATAAGCAACGCGGATATGAATTTCCTGGTGGGAAGGTTGAACCGGGTGAAACGGCAGAAGAAGCCGCACGTCGTGAAGTGATGGAAGAGACAGGCGGGAAAATCGATTCCTTGAAGTATATCGGGCAATATCGTGTTGCCGGAAAAGGGGATACGATCATCAAAAATATCTACTTCGCACAAATCGAATCGCTGTCATCCCATTTGGCTGTAGATGAAACAGATGGTGCTTTTCTGTTCGAGGAACTCCCTGATCGTCTCGATACGAACCGACAATACAGTTTCATGATGAAGGACCGCGTCCTTCCGGAGACACTCCGTGTACTTAGCGAACGCCGATTGGTTTGAACTTCCGCGGCAAGGTCCGTTTCGGACGTTTCGGATGTTCTATACGACGGCAGACGGGGAGCGCGTCGGTGCCTATATCGTACTTCCGCAAGTCGCGAACGGACAGGGGATTCTCTACTTGCGAGGTGGCACACGATCTATCGGAATGGTTCGACCGACACGGCTGCTCGCGTTCGCGCAGGCTGGTTTTTTCGTCATGGCACCTTTCTATCGGGGAAACTTAGGCGGAACAGGAAAAGAAGATTTCGGATATCGGGATGTCGAAGACGCATGCAGTGCTTTCGATTGGTTGCAACAACGTGTCTCGCATGTTCATGCATTCGGATTTTCTCGTGGGGGGCAAATGGCATTACTTCTGGCTCATCATCGTCCAGTTTCGCGGACGGTGTCGTGGGCAGGCGTGACCGAGTTGACATGGACCTACGAGGAGCAGAAGACGATGCAAAAGATGTTGCGTCGCTATACGGGGGGGACACCAGACACCGTACCTGAGGCGTATAAGGTGCGCTCGCCGCTTCATGTTGCTCCTCAAGGTGAAGTATTATTGATTCACGGTGCGTATGATGAGAACGTTCAGTTACGACATGCGACGGCTTATGCTGCACGTCATCCCGACCAAACCCTGCTTCAGACTTATGCGTATGCACATCAATTCCCGATCCATGAAAAATTACGTGTGACGCGTGATATTTTGACTTGGTTCGAGACAGGCATTTGGAACCGATATGATACATGATTTAAGCAATACGATGTTTGTCGTATTGCTTTTTGTATTTTGGAAGATGAAGCATAGAGATTGAAAAAACAGACCATTGATACATTGTAAAAAACAATAATCTCCTAAAAAGTAAACTTTGATATAATAGAAACCATCTGAGGACAATGGAGGGGGCAGGAGAACGATGGATATCTTATTAGCACGTCAACCCATCGTTAATCGAGTTGGATCAATTGACGCATTTGAATTATTGTATCGTTCGATTAAGCAAATGACTATTTTTGATGGAGATTTAGCGACGATGGATGTATTGACGAATACACTCGTCCATATGGGGGTGGAACATGTCGCGGAAGGAAAAAAACTTTTCGTCAACTTTACGTCAGATTTGTTGAAAAGTGATCTGATTCATTATTTAGATCCTAACCGATTCGTCATTGAAATTTTAGAGACAGTTGATATTGATACTGAAATGTTGTCTGTTCTGCATACTTGGAAAGAAGCAGGCTTCACATTAGCACTTGATGATTTTGTGACAGATTTACTTCGACAGTACGGAGCGGAATTGTTTGCATTGATCGATTTAATTAAAATCGACATCGAGGCAATTTCCCCTCGCGAGCAAAGTGCCATTTTGCATATCGTTCGACGTAATTATCCTCATATTAAGATGCTTGCTGAACGTGTCGAGACGCACGAGGATCATACACGTTGTCTTGAGATGGGGTATGACTGGTTCCAAGGCTATTTTTATGCTAAACCGATGCTGATGAAAGGGAAAGCTGTCCCACCACAATTGCCGGTGTTGTTAAAGATGCTGAAATGGCTTGATACGGATGAGAAGTACGATGAAGTCATTGACGAGATCGAAGCCAATCCGTATATCAGCATCCAGGTATTACAACTGATCAATTCTCCGGGAGTGGGATTACGCAATACGGTTAGTTCCGTTCGTCAAGCGATCTCACTACTTGGCTTTGCTCAACTTAAAAGCTGGATTTCGTTAATTGTCTTACGTGAAATGAAGCTCGCAAGTCCTTATGAATGGTCGAATGAGTTGCTGCGATCTTCCTTACATTGCGCAAAGCTCTGTGAGTTGTTTGCAACAGAAACAAGGACGTTGCAACAAGAGAGTGCCTATATGATCGGCTTGTTATCGCATATCGATGCGTTATTGTCCGTTGATATTGACGACATCATCGATCAATTGCCAATCGAGGAATCCTTGAAGATTGTCCTCCAAGGAAAAGACCATCCGTTCCGGGATTGTCTAGTGCTTGCGATCAGCGCAGATCGCGGTGATTTCGAACAGTTCGAATTGCTCAGTCAACGGTTAGGTGTATCACTTCCGCGAGCATATGCGTTACTGACGGAAAGTCAGGAGTGGCTTATGCAAAAAGAGATGCATCTTCAAGAAGAGACAGATGCCATTCTATAAAAAAAAGAGCCCTGAGGCTCTTTTTTTATAGACATGGACCTGCTGACTTGATCGCATCCGTCGCACTTTCGAAACGAAGGAAATTATGTTGGAATTTCTCAGCAAGCGAACGCGCTTGTGTGTTGTATTCGTCAGGATTTGACCAGACGCGTACCGGATTGAGTAATTCACTTGGAACACCAGGAACTTCAAGTGGCATATGAAGTCCGAAAATTGGGTGCTCTTCTGTTGGAATCGTTGCAAGTGTTCCGTTGACGGCAGCGTTGACCATCGTCCGTGTATACGATAGCTTCATTCGACTACCTGTCCCGTAAGCACCGCCTGTCCAGCCTGTGTTGACGAGATAAACGGTCACACCGTGACGATCAATCAGTTCTCCGAGCATCGTCGCATACTTTTCAGGTATCAGTGGAAGAAACGGTGAACCGAAGCATGTCGAGAACGTTGCTTCCGGTTCCGTGATACCACGCTCTGTTCCAGCAAGTTTTGATGTATAACCTGATAGGAAATGATACATCGCTTGTTCTTTCGTCAACTTACTGATCGGAGGCAAGACGCCATACGCATCAGCCGTCAAGAAGACAATCGTCTTCGGATGACCAGCCCGTGATGGGACAGCGATGTTATCGATCGCTGTGATCGGATAAGCAGCACGTGTATTTTCAGTCAACGATGTGTCATCGTAATCAGGATGACGAGATTCATCGAGCACGACGTTTTCAAGGACAGTTCCGAAACGGATCGCATCAAAAATTTGCGGTTCTTTTTCGCGTGACAGATTGACCGTCTTCGCATAACATCCACCTTCAATGTTGAAGACGCCGTCATGCGACCAACCATGCTCATCGTCACCGATCAATTGACGGCTATCGTCTGCTGACAGGGTGGTCTTACCAGTACCGGATAGACCGAAGAACAAGGCGACGTCGCCTTCGTGTCCGACGTTTGCTGAACAGTGCATCGAAAGGACATTTTCTTGTGGTAAGAGGTAGTTCATGACGGAAAAAATCGATTTTTTGATTTCGCCCGCATATTCGGTTCCACCGATCAAGACGATCCGGTGTTCAAACGACATGGCGATGAATGTCTCGGAATTCGTTCCGTCAACGGTAGGATCTGCTTTGAAATGTGGCGCGTAGACGACCGTGAACGGTTCGAAGGCAGCCACTTCAGGATACTCGCGTAAAAAGAGTTGTTTGGCAAACAGGTTATGCCAAGCGTATTGTGTGAGCACACGAACCGGAAGGGTGAAGTGCGTATCTGCCCCAGCAGCAGCTTCTGTGTAGTAGAGCTGATCGGCTTCGTTCATGTAACGAAGAACCTTTTGTAACAATTGTTCAAATTTGTCTCCATCCATCGGTTGGTTAACATGACCCCAATCAATGTGAGACTCGCAGGAAGAATCACGGACGATGAACTTATCTTTTGGTGAACGACCTGTAAATTTCCCCGTTTCTACAGATAGTGCGCCGTTCTCAGTAAGGACACCTTCTTCGTTTCGAATCGCATGTTCGACAAGTTCAGCAACAGATAGTTGTTTGAACACATGCTCTTTCTTGAGTAGTTCTTCGATATTCAGGACCGTCATCGGCATCCTGACCCCACCTTTCCCCTACGTTGGTTTTGGCTCACTGAATTTAGTATGACACATTTATTATATATGACATACTAAAGAGAGCGCAATCATTTTCTGGTGCTGATTTCTATTTATCTGGAAACGCTTTCAGCATTAATAGTTTAACATCTCTTTTAAAAAGTTTCGACTAGAATTTGAAACCTTGCTTGACAGAGTAGGTACAACTTTATATCATGTAATTCGTAACGGATACTCTTATTCTGAGCAGGTGGAGGGAACAAGGCCCGAAGAAACCCGGCAACCGTCCTACATTAATTCATATATTAATGAGGGAAAAGGTGCTCTCCTGAAGCGAAGTAAACACTTCGAACGATAAGAGGGTAAAGGAAGAACGCACAACCTTTCCCTGACCATTTTTTGGACTTGGAAAGGTTTTTTTCATTTTACCGTCCCACTCAACTAGGGGAAATGAGTACACCGTCAAATTCTTTTTTGGGAGGGTCATACATGACAAACCTTAATCGCCGACTATTCACGTCGGAGTCAGTCACTGAAGGTCATCCAGATAAAATCTGTGACCAAATTTCGGATTCAATCCTCGATGCGATTCTTGCAGCGGATCCAAACGCACGTGTTGCGGCAGAAACTTCTGTTACAACAGGTCTCGTTCTCGTTGCAGGTGAGATCACGACATCCACTTACGTCGACATTCCAAAAGTCGTTCGTGAAACGATTCGTGAAATCGGCTACACACGCGCGAAATACGGTTTCGATGCGGATACATGTGCTGTATTGACATCGATCGATGAGCAATCAGCAGATATCGCTCTTGGTGTCGACCAAGCGCTTGAAGCACGTGAAGGTAGCATGTCTGATGCAGAAATCGATGCAATCGGTGCAGGAGACCAAGGTCTTATGTTCGGTTACGCAACGAAAGAAACACCAGAACTCATGCCACTTCCAATTTCGCTTTCGCACCGTCTCGCACGCCGTTTGGCAGAAGTGCGTAAAAACGGTCAACTCGACTACCTTCGTCCGGACGGAAAAACACAAGTCACGGTCGAATACAACGAGAACAACGAGCCGGTTCGTGTCGATACGATCGTCATCTCGACACAACATGCGGAAGAAGTTACGCTTGAGCAAATCCAAGCTGATTTAAAAGAACACGTCATCACACCAGTCATCCCGGCTGAATACATCGACGCAGCAACGAAATTCTTCATCAACCCAACTGGTCGTTTCGTCATTGGCGGACCACAAGGAGATGCTGGATTGACTGGTCGTAAGATCATCGTTGATACGTATGGTGGATACGCACGCCACGGCGGTGGAGCATTCTCAGGTAAAGATCCAACAAAAGTCGACCGTTCAGCTGCATACGCAGCACGTTACGTCGCGAAGAACCTCGTTGCTGCAGGTCTTGCAGACAAAGCAGAAGTTCAACTCGCTTACGCAATCGGTGTCGCACACCCAGTATCAATCGCGGTTGATACATTCGGCACAGGAAAACTTCCTGAAACACAACTCGTCGAATTGGTTGCTGAAAACTTCGATCTTCGTCCGGCTGGAATCATCAACATGCTTGATCTCCGTCGTCCGATCTATCGTCAAACAGCTGCATACGGTCACTTCGGTCGTACAGATGTTGAGCTTCCATGGGAGCAAACAGATAAAGCAGCAGTTCTTGAAGAACAAGCAAAACGTTTCGCATAATCAAAAAGTCCGGAAATCCTACTTGGGTTTTCGGGCTTTTTTGTTTCCGCGGAACTTTGCAGGAAACGAATGTTTTTTCTAGAAAAGGGTAAAAGTACATGAGTCGATTTGTATGAGTATAAAGGGGGGTTCCGATTATGGAAATACGCGAAGCTATTCCAGCTGATGCAGGACGTATTCATGACATTGCTATCACATCTTGGATGGATACGTATGAAGAAATCTATTCCGAACGTTCGAAAGCGCATTTCGTGCAGGAGGCGTATCCGCAAGAAGAAGTCGTTCGTGCGATCCTGACAGCGGAAGAAGCACGGGGAGAGTATTTTTATGTCGGAATCATCGACGAGGAAATCGTCGGTTTCATTCATGCTGTTGATGTCGAAGGAACATGGGAGATCATTCGGCTTTACGTCCTGCCGGAATATCAGCAAAACGGAATCGGAAGACGTCTGATTCGTGAACTCGAACGACAAGGAGCCGTCCCACTCGAAGTCTACGTGGAAGCACGTAACTATAAAGCGCGTCAATTCCTGACCTCATTTGGTTTTGAAGAACTTAGTGAGATGACGGAAGAAGTGTTTGGGCAAGCGGAATCAGTCGTTCGTCTTCGCCATGTTGCCTCGTGAAATCCGTCTCGGGACGGTTTCGTTTGCGTTTGAAATAAGGTATCGTGAAATGGAATTATGAAGTGAAGAGGTGAGTTTGTGGTTGAACAACCAACAGGAATCATCGTATTAGTCTATCCGTTACAACTGCGTGCCCGTCCGAGTGAAGCTTTGATTCGAGTACTCGAAAGAGAGTATGAAGTGTTACTCGTCGACGCACCACGTCGCATTTCGTTTGAAGAGCACGGTCAACTGTTAAAAGAAGCATTACGCGAAGCAGGAAAACGAAAGCTACCGATTCATATCATCGCCTGTAGCATGGGCGCACTCGTCGTCAATCGTCTATTGCAAGAATATGAACTACCAGTCGCAAGTCTTGCATTCGTTTCACCATTGTTTGATTGGCATCCGTCGAAACAACTCGGAGGTGTCAAACAAGTCTTCGCGAGTGCGTTTGATCGTTTCCGTCCCGATGCGCCACTCGGTACGTTGCCGTTTGGTCAAAGTACGGAAGATACCGTTCGCATCGGTGAACTGACGTATGCGCAGTACCGGGAAATCGAAGAAGAGATCGTCGTACATGACGAGGAACGAAAAAAACTGCCTCGTGTAAACTTGGCTTGTTTTTATGCACCAGACGATCAGTTCGCAGACGTCAAACTGACACTCGAAGTATGTCGGAAAATGGGTGGCGATCAGATTTACTTACAACGTCTACACGGTTTCCCGCATTTCAGCTTTGAACGGTTGAATACACGGTTTGCGGAAAAATTATTGTTGTTTTTTAAATTAGTCGAAGAATGAAAAAAGTGATGGTTTCCATAGCGGAAGCCATCACTTCTTTATTTCTACTGTCAGCGCACTTTTTTCTCGATCGCGATGATGAACGGTGGATGATTCTGTTGATTCAAGAAGCGGTACTGAAGAACGGCATAACCTTGCTGATCAAGGGCTGTGACGTAATCTAGGACAGCATCGCGTTCCCGTTTTCCTTCAAGATGACCGTGATAGACGACAAGGACGACAAGACCACCAGGTGCAAGTACCGGGAGGAGAGCGTCGAGTGCTTCAAGCGTCTCTTCACCTGTCGTCGTGATCGATTTATCACTTCCAGGCAAGTATCCGAGATTGAAGACGCCGGCACGAACAGGCCGTCGTTCGTCCGAAAGACGCGCACCAACATGGATGTGACTTTCGTGATAAAGATCGACGCGTTCTAACATTCCGGCTTCGTCGAGACGTCGTGTCGATTCCTCGATGGCTTGAGCTTGGACGTCGAACGCAAGGACTCTACCTTCTGGACCGACGCATTCTGCTAAGAACTGCGTATCATGTCCATTTCCGGCAGTCATATCGACGACGCAGTCACCAGGTTCGATGACGGACTCCAGTAATTGTTTCGTATAAGGTAGTACACGGGCAAGTGACATGGCATAGACTCCTGTTCCTATGGGCTGTTTTTCTCTTTATACATGATCATCGTATGTATGATTCCTCCTGCATTATACCATCTTTTGAGTCATTGACGAAAAGTGAAGTGGCTTGACAGGCGGGGGAGGGATTGCGTAAAGTGGCAAGGTTGAGAATGAAATAGGAGGACCAAAGGTATGCCAAAATTACCAAAAGCGGTCTGGATCCTCGTCCTTGCGATGGCCATCAATACGACGGGATCCTCTTTTTTATGGCCGTTCAATACATTATATATTCATGAATATTTAGGGGAGTCGATGACAAAAGCCGGAATGGCGTTATTCGTCAACTCAGCCTTAGCAATCGTTGGGAACTACTTAGGCGGAAAAGCGTTTGACCGACTCGGCGGAAAGAAGACGCTTGTCATCAGTGTCATCGGACTTGTCCTGTCTTCCGTCGGCTTGTTGCTATTTCATCAGACGTATATTGGATACGTCGCGATGCTTGGATTGATTGGATTCGTCGGTGGTATGGTTTTCCCGACGATCTACGCAATGACGGGCGTCATCTGGCCGGAAGGCGGACGCCGCGCCTTTAATGCGATCTATGTCGCGCAAAACGTCGGTGTAGCCCTCGGGACAGCTGTTAGTGGTCAAATTGCTGCTTTTTCGATTCAGTACATCTTCATCGCCAATCTCGTTCTCTATATCGTCTTTGCCATCATTTTGTTTGTCGGTTTGTCCTGGATTCAGGCGCCAGCGCGGATGCATGCGGCACATGACGAGATCGAAACGACACGCACGCCACTTTCGCGCGGATCCGCACGGACGATGTTGCTCGTTTCGATCGGTTATGCATTACTTTGGTTCGTTTATGTGCAATGGCAAGGGACCTTTGCTGTCCATACGAAATCGCTCGGTGTCACGATTTCCGAGTACTCGATTCTTTGGACAATCAATGGAGCGCTTATCGTGTTCGCACAACCTTTATTAACACCAATTCTTCGTTGGTTTGGAGATGATTTGAAACGCCAACTGATGACCGGGACAGGGATATTCCTTCTCTCTTATCTGATTGTTCCGTTTGCAGGCGGCTTCAAGATGTTCCTCATGGCGATGATCATTCTGACAATCGGTGAGATGTTCATCTGGCCAGCGGTTCCTGCAATGGCGGCGCGACTTGCGCCAATCGGAAAAGAAGGAGAATTCCAAGGATACGTTAATATCGCTGCTTCAGCAGGGCGGATGATCAGTCCGACAGTTGGAGGTTTGATCTACGATTTATCAGGTATGTCAGCAGTTTTCTTGACCTTAATTGGATTGATCCTGTTAGCAGGAGTTGTCTTCCTTCGTGCTATTCCTAAAACTACATCATGAGCTTTATCTTGTGAGACAGCGGATGATAGATCAGCTGTCTTTTGTTACATCATTCGTTCGAAAATTATAAAACAAACATTTAATAATATGGAATATTTCGGCAAAGAAACGGGTACTTTCTAATCAAGAACTTGAAAAGAAAGGTCATATGAACGTTGCTTCTTTTTGACTGGAGGTGCACGGATGGAAAGGTGTCAATTCATCACAGATGCCGCAACTTGGACGACACACGTACAGAAACAGCCTCTTGATATCTTCTATAGTCACCAATACGTCACGCTCAACACTAGACCGTCTGAGCAAGCGGTATTATTTCTTTATGAAGGTCATGCAGGAACACTGTTTTATCCTTTTTTGAAGCGTCGTATTTTTGATACGCCTTATTCAGATCTCATTACACCGTACGGCTATGGCGGACCGGAAATCATCGGTCAACTGACTGCGTCCGAGATTCAGCAGGCTCGTTTATCCTTTGAGAGGTGGGCGGAGCAAGAATCGATCGTCTCGGAAATGATCCGCTTTAATCCGTTAACAGGTAATGAACGGTTTATGCAGGACTGGACAAAAGTTTCCTTCATCCGTCATACGACGAGTATTGATTTGCGTCCTTCACTTGAAGATATCATGCAGACATTTCATAAGAAGACGAGAAGCATGATTCGTAAATCGCTTGCTTCACCCTTAACCGTCAGAACAGGAACACGGGACGATCTACCTGTTTTTTTAGCGTTGTATCATAAAACGATGGACCGGAAGAATGCCTCGGCTCATTATTATTTTACCGCGACGTATTTTGAGCAATTGATGGAGACGACCCCACTTTGTGAGCCCTTATTACTGATGGCGGAAATCGATGGAAAAGCGGTTGGGGGATACTTCGTATTGCTTGGAAAAGAATACGCCCACGGTCATTTGATCGGCTGTAAGCGGGATGAAGCGAAGATGTTCCCGAATCAGCGACTTGAGTACGAAGCAATTCTTCAGGCAAAAGCACGGGGACTCGTCGAACAACATCTTGGGGGCGGGTATCAAGAACGGGATAGTCTTTTTGAGAGTAAATGCCGTTACACTGGATATCGACTATTTGAGTATCATCAAGGAAAATCCATCCTGCAGCCATCACTATATGATTTGCTCTGCGTACGATACGGATCAAATGCTGATTCCGATTATTTTCCGGCGTATCGACAAGCTGGTATTCAGGTGGCAACTAGTTAAATAGATAATGAGAGTATGAAAACGACTACATCATGTAGTCGTTTTTTTGATATGCTGAAGTCAGGATCGATCAATAAAGGGGGGAGTTATCGTGAAAAAACGCGGTCTGATTTTTGATATGGACGGGGTTATCTTAGATAGTGAGATTCGCTACTTTGAAGTGCATCAACAGATGTTCAAAAGGTTATCGATTCCGCTTGATCCGGTTCAGTATGCGACGTTCATGGGAAAAACAGGAGATGAAATGTGGGAAGAACTCGTCGCCCAGCATCAGCTGAAAGAAACAGCTAGTGCGTTGCTTGAGGAAGAACATCGCTTGTTTCAAATTCATGCAAAGCCGGAGGAGTGTGGATTAAAAAAAGGCGTCACACAAGTCATCGAACAAGCGGCGACTCTTGGTTACGATATCGGCATTGCTTCTTCGAGTTCACTTCAGAAAATCGAACGTGTCATCCGTCATTATGGGCTTCCGATCACGCACTACGTCAGTGGAGAAGAAGTCATCCGTTCGAAACCGGATCCCGCGATTTTTCGACTTGCGGCAGAGCGGATTGGACACGCACCCGAGAACTGTCTCGTCATTGAAGACGCTGCGAACGGGATGATTGGTGCGAAAGCAGCAGGCATGGAAGTGATTGCGCTTCTTGATGACCGGATGCCAACGCAACGCTTAGAGCAAGCGGATCATGTCGCGCAATCACACGCAGAAATCGAGGAAATTTTACGGAAGCGTTGACGCTTGAGGAAGAAACAGATTACACTAGAAAAAGATAGTCAAATGCATGGAACTGAAGTAGTAGGGGAAAGGTGCCGTCAAGAGAGCTGGTGGAAGGTGCGAACCAGTCGGTAACAACCGTGAACTCGTCAGGGAGCACGATTTGTGAAGTCGTAGTAGCGAATCCGGTCTTTCACACCGTTATCCGTGAATCAAGCGGTCTGTCATAGACAGACAACGTGGGTGGTACCGCGGAAGCCAAACCGGTCTTTCGTCCCTTTTCTTAGGGGCGGAAGACCGGTTTTTTTAGATTAGAGGAGGAAAAGACATGCCGTACAATCATCGCGAAATTGAACCGAAATGGCAGGCGCGTTGGGATCAAGACAACGCCTTCGTCACGACAGAAGATCCAGAAAAAGAAGGGTTCTATGCCCTTGATATGTTCCCGTATCCGTCAGGTGCTGGACTCCACGTTGGTCATCCGGAAGGTTACACAGCAACGGATATCCTCGCACGGATGAAGCGGATGCAAGGATACAACGTCCTTCACCCAATGGGATGGGATGCGTTCGGATTACCAGCAGAACAATACGCGCTCGATACAGGAAACGATCCACGCGAATTCACAGCGAAAAACATCGAGACGTTCAAGCGTCAGCTTAAAGAACTTGGATTCTCGTATGACTGGGATCGTGAAATCAACACAACGGATCCAAAATACTACAAATGGACGCAGTGGATCTTTACGAAGTTGTATGAAAAAGGACTTGCCTTCGTAGACGAAGTCGCAGTCAACTGGTGCCCGGCACTTGGAACTGTCCTTGCGAATGAAGAGGTCATCGACGGATTATCCGAACGCGGAAATCATCCGGTTGTGCGTGTTCCGATGCGTCAATGGGTCTTGAAAATCACGGAATATGCGGATCGCCTTCTTGAAGATCTGGATGATCTCGATTGGCCGGATTCTGTCAAAGAGATGCAACGCAACTGGATCGGGAAATCTGAGGGTGCTGAGATTGATTTCACGATTGATGGACATAAAAAACAAGTCACGGTCTTTACGACACGTCCGGACACGATCTTCGGTGCGACGTATCTAGTACTTGCACCGGAGCATCCATTCGTAGCTGACATCACGACAGCGGATCACAAGGAAGCCGTCGATGCGTACATTTCGCAAGTCCAAACGAAGACAGATCTCGAGCGAACGGATTTAGCGAAGGAAAAAACGGGTGTCTTCACGGGTGCTTTTGCGGTCAATCCGATCTCAGGCGATCGTCTTCCAATCTGGATCGCTGATTACGTCCTTGCTTCTTACGGAACAGGTGCGATCATGGCTGTTCCAGGACACGATGAGCGCGACCACGAATTCGCGAAACAATTCGACTTACCGATCGTTGAAGTCGTCGCGGGTGGAAATGTCGACGAAGCAGCCTACACAGGAGAGGGCGAACACGTCAACTCGCATATGCTTGATGGACTTGGGAAACAAGAAGCAATCGAGACGATGATCGCTGAACTCGAAACGAATCAAGTTGGTCGTAAAAAAATCACGTATCGACTCCGAGACTGGTTGTTCAGTCGTCAACGGTATTGGGGCGAGCCGATTCCAGTCGTTCATATGGAAGATGGTTCGATGAAAACACTCAATCAAGAGGAATTACCACTTGAGCTTCCAATCATTCCAGAAATCAAACCGTCTGGTACAGGCGAATCACCACTTGCGCTTGCTGAAGACTGGTTGGATTACACGGATCCTGAAACAGGAATGAAAGGCCGTCGCGAGACGAATACGATGCCACAATGGGGAGGAAGCTGCTGGTATTACCTTCGTTTCATCGATCCACACAATGAAGAAGCGATTGCGGATCCGGAAAAATTAAAATACTGGCTTCCAGTCGATATTTACATCGGTGGAGCAGAACATGCTGTTCTCCACTTGTTGTATGCGCGCTTCTGGCATAAAGTCTTGTATGATGCAGGCGTCGTACCAACAAAAGAACCATTCCAGAAGTTATACAACCAAGGAATGATCCTTGGAGAGAACAACGAGAAAATGTCAAAATCTCGCGGTAACGTCATCAACCCAGATGAAATCGTCAAGTCGCATGGTGCTGATACGTTACGTTTATACGAAATGTTCATGGGACCACTCGATGCATCGGTTGCCTGGTCTGAGAACGGTCTTGACGGGGCGCGTCGTTTCCTCGACCGTGTCTGGCGCTTGTTCGAACGGACAGCAGACATTCAAGACGTCACGGAAGTCGATGCTGACTTCGAACGGACATACCACCAGACCGTCAAGAAGGTCACGGAAGACTTCGCGAACATTCAGTTCAACACCGGGATTTCGCAACTCATGGTCTTCGTCAACGAAGCGAATAAACAGCCGGTTCTCCCGCGTCACTTCCTTCGTGGATTCATTCAATTGTTAACACCAGTCGCACCGCACCTTGGTGAGGAACTCTGGGAACAACTTGGCTTTGAAGAGACATTGACGTATGCGGCATGGCCAACATTCGATGAATCAAAACTTGTCAGCGATACGATGGAATTCGTCATTCAAGTGAACGGTAAAGTTCGCTCGAAAATCGAAATCAACATCGATGCGACAAAAGAAGAAATCGAAGCACTTGCCTTTGCTGATGAAAAGACACAAGAATGGATTGGCGACAAGACGGTTCGGAAAGTCATCGTCGTACCGAAAAAATTGATCAATATCGTGGCGAACTAAGCCATAACCCCTTTCATTCACTTGATGCGAATGGAGGGGGTTTCTTCATTTCCGTCGCAAGTTCGCTTTTTTTTTGAACGTCCTTCTGCTACACTGAATCAGAAACCGAGAAAGAAAGGCGAGTACCATCAATGAAACGATCTTATATAGTCTATACAACGATTTTTGCTGTCGTTTCGGGGTTGATCCTTTGTATACTGCTCGTCTTCTCAAAGCCAGAGACGTTGTCACGTATTCAAGAAACGTTCGCGAAAATCGAGACGCAATCGAAGCATCAGGCAGCTGTCAAACAGGTGCCACCGAAAACGCCTTCAGCCATTCCGAATCCAGAAGAACCGTTGATTAAAAATGTTCAACAGATGTTATATGATGATTCCATCGGTTCGTACCTCGTCGTAACAGAGGACTATCGTTTCTTTGAAATCAGTGGAACTGGAGAACGCATCAATGCGACGTTTCAGTTGGAAGAAGGGAATCTCTTATTGTCTGGTCTTGACGGGATGACACTCGTTGACGGAGAGACAGTCGCTTTATTGACGTCGAATCAAATTCTAGTCACGATTAAACGAAAAGATGGCGTCTGGAGTGAAGAAAAACGCGAAAAAGTACAAGGGACGACGATTCGAGACAGTTTCCATGGTCTTGGATATGATGCGAAGAAAAAAGAATTCTATACAATCAATCAAATTCGCTCGATTGGTCGTGTTGAATTGACTTACTTTGCAATGAAAGAGGACAAAATCAAGATTGATCCAGATGCTTCGGAAAAGAAGAAGCGTGCCTTAAAGAAAAAGCAAAAACCACCGTACTTGTCGATCGTCAAACGAGAGAAAATCGAAGCGGCGAGCGGAATGCGAAGTGATGCGAAAAAAGCATTTCAATCCGGATTCCGTCCGATTGGTCTTGCAGAACGGCAAGGTCGGATCTACACGTTAGACTCAGAAGCACTTTATCTTTATTCGATTGATCAGAAAGAGAAAACGATTACGGGGGAGACAGCGAGTCCGAAAGTGTATGGATCAAAAGGAATCTTTGTACAAGATAATGAATTGTTCGCCTTAGTCGTCACGGATAAATTCTCAAGTCGATCGTTCACACCGATTGACTGATGTAGAAAAAAGACCCGATTTCTCTGATTATACAGAGACGAATCGGGTCTTTTTTGTATTAAGAGACAGTGTCACGTGCCATCTCTGCAGCGTGACTACCAGCACAATGACCCGTCACAAACGCAGCTGTGATATTGTATCCACCTGTATAGCCATGGATATCAAGAATTTCGCCAGCGAAGAATAATCGCTCCGCCTTTTTGGACATCATCGTTTTAGGATCAATCTCTTTGATCGAGACACCGCCACCAGTGACGAAGGCTTTATCGAAATCGAGCGTTCCTGTTGCTTTGAGTGGGAATCGTTTCAATTGTTGCAGGAAGTCCGTCCAGTCCTGTTTCTTTACTTGTGTACACACTTCATCGCCAAAGCCGATTCGAGCGAACAGGAGTTCAAGCAATCGTTCTGGTACAAAACCACGAAGGGCATTCCGAACCGATTTCTTCGGATTTGCCGCAAGTGCTGCCTGGAAGCGTTCTGTTAATGCACCAAGCGACTCATCCGGGAAGAGATCGATCGATAGATGAACGATCGTCTCTTTCGATCGTTTGCGCTCTTTGATCGTATATTGGCTACACCGTAAAGCGATCGGACCACTTAAACCGAAGTGTGTGAACAGTAGATCACCCGTATGTGTCTTGATTGCTTTGTCCTTTTTACCGTGAACCGTTAAGGCAACGTCACGCAACGACAGTCCTTGTAATGTTTTTTCATGAATGAACGTATCACCTAACAAAATCGGGACTTCCGTTGGGAAAAGTTCCGTGATCGTATGACCCGCTTTTTCAGCCCACGGATAGCCGTCACCCGTCGAACCCGTGTGCGGAACAGATTGTCCGCCGACCGCTACGATACAACTTTTTGCTTCAAGACGCATGCCGTTTTCTAAGATGACAGCTGCAAAAGAACCATCTGGATGAAAGTCGAGCGTAGCGACTTGCGCGTCTGTTTGAATCTCGGCGCCATGTGCACGGATTTGATCAATCAATACACGAACGACGTCTGCCGCCTTATCCGAGACCGGGAACATCCGACCGTTATCCTCTTCTTTGAGTGCGACACCAAATCCTTCGAACAAATCGATGATCGATTCATTATTAAATTGAGAAAAGGCGCTATAAAGGAAACGTCCGTTTCCTGGAATCGACTGGACGAGCTCATCGAGTGGCTTTCGGTTCGTGACGTTACACCGTCCGCCGCCAGAGATTGCGAGCTTTCGTCCTAATTTATTTCCTTTATCGAGCAGGAGCGTCCGGGCTCCGGCTTGTAAAGAGGCGAGCGTCGCCATCAAACCGCTCGGTCCGCCTCCGATTACGATTACATCGTACATAAGGTCACCTCATTCATAGAATTCTGCTTGTTTCACTTTAGCAGAAGTTGCGACTGTAAACAAACCGTCTCTTTCAATTCAAGATAGACAGCGGTATAATGATTTGCAATTGTGTACGAGAGAACTTGTATAATGAGACAATCACGATTAGAGTGTCGATTTAAAAATTAGAAAGCGTGAGGGATGTTACCATGTCCACAGTCAGTAATAAGCAGTCTACTTCTTCCGGCAATGCAGGATTCGTTCGTGGAACGATGCTCCTGTCCGGTGCGTCGCTGATTTCCCGCGCACTGGGTTTGATTTATCTCTTTCCGTTTCAGTTCATGGTCGGTGCGACAGGTATCATGTTCTATACCTATGCCTACAACTACTATGCGATCATGATTGGTGTCGCGACAGCGGGGATTCCTGTTGCCGTCTCGAAATTCGTCGCCAAATACAATGCGTTAGGAGAATATGATACGAGTGAACGTTTGTATCGGTCTGGTCTAAAAATCATGTCTTTGACCGGGGTTGTCTCTTTTCTCGCCTTATTCTTCCTTGCGCCGTATTTAGCACACCGGGCGATTCCAGGCGGTGACGTTGATTCAGCCTCGTACGTCGATGCCGTCACGATGACGATTCGAGGGGTTAGTTTTGCGTTACTCTTGATTCCACCGATGAGTATGACGCGTGGATATTTCCAAGGATATCAATCGATGGGACCGACAGCGATTTCGCAAATCTTGGAACAAATCGTCCGCATCATCTTCTTACTCGTAGGAGTCAGCATCGCTATCTATGTATTTGATTCAGGTGTAGCCTTTGCAGCGACGATTGCAACGTTCAGTGCATTCATTGGTGCAATCGGTAGTGTCGCGGTTCTCATCTATTACTTCCGCAAACGATCCAGTGGGCTGCAGGAGCTTCGTGCTACTCAAACCGTCCGTTCGCCGGATCGCCCGTTAACGGATTTGTATAAGGAATTATTGACGTACGCGATTCCGATCGTCATGGTCGGTCTTTCGACGCCGCTTTACCAAGTCATTGATCAGAACACGATGAATGCCGCGTTACAAAGTATCGGCTATACGCTCGAAGCTGCCGGAAATGCGACGGCTTATCTGATTGCGGATAGTCATAAGATCGTCTTGATTCCGGTCTCTGTCGCAACGGGCTTATCTTTGTCTGCGACGCCACTATTGACAGCCTCATTTACGCAGGGGGATATGCGAAAGGTACGGGCTCAAATTTCACAGATTTATCAACTCGTCTTCTTCGTGACGATTCCTGCAGTTGTCGGAATGATTCTCCTCAGTGAAGAAACGTTCCACGTCCTGTTCCCGAAAGATCAAGCAGCATGGGTCTATCTGTTGAGTTATGCACCAAGTGCCTTGTTCCTTGCTCTTTATTCAGTCACGGCAGCGGTCCTTCAAGGGATTAACCGTCAATACTTTACGATCATCGCAACACTTGCTGGATTACTTGCGAAGTATCTCTTGAATGCACCGTTGATTCATTTGACGGGTGATGGAACAGGTGCTGGATATGCGACGATCATCGGCTATCTCGTTGCGACCGGTTTAATGTTCTTCCGGATCACACAAACGGTGAAGTTCCCATTCAATACGGTCTTACGCCGGACGTCGTTGATCTTGATCATCAGCGCCTTGATGGGAGCGGGTGTCGCGCTCGTCAAGTGGGGAATGGTATCCATCTTGCCAGAGACGACATGGGCGTCTCTATTGATTCTGATCGTAGGTGCAGCAGTCGGAATCGTGATTTTTGCAGGACTCTCGATTTGGAGTGGCTTAGCAGAAGTCGTATTAGGACGTAAAATTTCATTGAAACGAGGACGAGGTCATGCGTCTAGATAAATTGTTATCCAACATGGGAGCAGGCTCCCGAAAAGAAGTGAAGCTGCTGCTGAAGGCAGGGGCAATTCAAGTCGATGGTGAGATCGTGCGTGATCCGAAACAACATGTCGATGTCGAGACGCAACAAGTTCTGATGTACGGCGAACCGGTCACGTATCAAAAATACATCTACTTGATGATGAATAAACCACCGGGTGTCATTAGTGCAACAGAAGATAAACGAGATGAGACCGTCATTGATCTGTTGTTTGAAGACGTGACGTATTTCAAACCGTTCCCGGTCGGACGACTCGATAAAGATACAGAGGGTCTATTGCTGTTGACGAATGATGGGTCGTTTAATCACGCTTTAATGTCTCCAAAGAAACACGTCGAAAAAACGTATTACGCAGAAGTGACAGGAGTGTTGACGCAAGAAGACATCGAAGCGGTTGCGGCAGGCGTCACGTTAGAAGACGGTTACCGAGCAAAGCCGGGAAAACTTGTCATCTTATCGACGACAGAAACAGATTCAACGCTTGAGTTGACGATCACGGAAGGGAAGTTCCATCAAGTCAAACGGATGATGCTTGCGCTCGGGAAAGAGGTCACTTTTTTAAAGCGCCGCTCGATTGGGCTCTTGGAACTTGATCCGGCACTTGCGCTAGGGGATTATCGTGAACTGACGCCAGCGGAACTGTCTTTGTTTGATTGGCAACCTGAATAAGCAAAACGAAAAGGCGGTGGAATGAGCGTACATTCCATCGCCTTTTGTTATGGGTTTCGATTATTGATTACGCAATGCTTCTGCGATTGGATAAGGACCACTGAGTACTTCGAATACACGAGATTGTGTCGGATGATCGATCAAGTGAACGAATAATGCTGCGATATCATCACGCGACACCTTACGATCTTCGTATGAATCGAAATGCTCTTTCGTTTCGACAGTGCCTGCCGGGTCGTCATAGCTGAGTGGACCAGGACGTACGATCGTATAATTGAGTCCGCTTTCCTGGAGGTGTGCGTCTGCTGTTGCTTTAGATTCGAGATATACTTTCAATTCACCTTTTGGTTCTTCGGTACCTACTGAACTGAGCATCAGGAAACGATCGATACCGTTGGCTTTTGCTGCATCGATGACTTTAATTGCGCCTTCTTGATCGACGGCGCGCGTCAATTCGTCTGATGCGCCACCAGCACCCGCTGCAAAGATGACGACGTCCGCATTACTGATGACACCACTGACATCCTTCGTCAAATCCCCAAGTCTGACTTCAGATGCACCGAGTGCAATCAAATCGTTGATTTGATTTTCTTCTCGTACGACCGCGATTGCTTGATGATCACCTTGTTTAGCGATCAATTCGACCATCTTGCGTCCGGTCGTTCCGTTTGCTCCAATGATTAAAATATTCATTCTTCTCAACTCCTTCTCCCAATAGCTATACCCCACGTTTTAAAAAAGATAACAAAAAAAGACGCGAAGAATCGCGTCATCGAAAGATATACATAGTGAAACAGTGGATCAACCCGCTTGCTTTTGTTTCTTGCTCGACGTCCATGTACCGCGTCGAGGGCTCACAATGAGATTGTTGTATTCGAGCACGTTCAAATCCCGCTGAACGGTCCTTGAAGTGATGCCAAACTCTTCAACCAACTCTGCTGTCGTAGTAGCTCCGTTCTCTTGGATGTAGAGATAAATCGATTTAATCCGGGTCAACATACGGTCTGTAGAATCTTTCATTGGTATAACCACTCCCCCAATGGATAGAATAGTGTTCTAAAGCTTCGGGTGACAAAAGACAATGCAATATCCAGTTGTTTCGCCTTTAGTATAACGTTTTGATGTTAAATTGCAAGTGATTTAACCGAACGTTTGCATAAAAAACATATTCAAACAGATTGTAAAGTCGATAGTTGGAGTTTTAACATCGTTGAATGTTCGTTATTTAAACAAATAAAAAAGAAAACAGAATTTGGATGTTCGTATCTGAACGAATATTCGCTATACTAGAAAGGTGTATAGGAAACGAATTCAACCCAGAATGAAGGAGCGAAATCAGATGGTGAATTGGAAAGAAGAAGTACTCGCGCGTCGCGAGGACTTATTAGAGGATTTAAAAGAACTACTGCGGATTCCGAGTATACTTGATGAATCAACAATCGAAGCAGGTGCACCGTTTGGTCAAGAAGTCAAACGAGCCCTTGATTGGATGCTCGCGACAGGGGAACGAGACGGATTCAAGACAAAAAATGTTGATGGATACGCCGGACATTTGGAATATGGTCAAGGGGAGGAATTACTCGGTATTCTTTGTCACTTAGACGTCGTACCAGCTGGTGGCGATCACTGGACATACGGTCCATTTAACCCAACGCTTGTCGATGGGAAACTGTATGCGCGCGGTGCAATCGATGATAAAGGACCGACGATGGCAGCTTATTATGCCTTGAAGATCGTCAAAGAACTCGGATTACCGCTCTCAAAACGTATTCGTTTGATTGCTGGAGGAGATGAAGAGAGTGAATGGCGTTGTGTGAATCATTACTTCAAACATGAAGAGATGCCGACTCTCGGCTTTGCACCAGATGCCGACTTCCCGATCATCAATGCGGAAAAAGGACTGTATGATGGGTTATTGATTCAAGGAAAACCAGCGCAAGCATCTGATACAGGCTACCATCTCGTTCGTTTTGAAGGTGGCGAACGTCCGAACATGGTTCCGGGTCATGCCCAAGCACTTCTTCGTGTCGTCGAAGTGGGGACGCTTGAAACGGATTTCCATACGTATCTTGAAGAACAAGGCTTGTCTGGGACGGTCAAGCAAGAAACGGAAGGTCTCGTTCTTGATGTGAACGGTGTCGCAGCCCATGCCATGGAGCCGGATAACGGTAAAAATGCTGCCTTACATTTAGCACGTTTCCTCAATACGCTTCACTTGGATTATAACGGTCGTCGTTATATTCAGCTTGTCACGCACATGTTCCGTGATTCTCGCGGTGTAGCGATTGGTGTCGCTGCTTCAGACGAGACAGGTGACTTAACGATCAACGGTGGTGTATTCCGGTATGCAGAAGAGCAAGGAACAGCGTCGATCAACATCCGTTATCCTTATTCAGCAGATTTCACGGAACGCTTGCAAATCATCAAGGAAGCGGCAGCGGGATATGGCTTCGAGTTACAGACTCGAACACATATGACACCACACCATGTCGATCCGGATCATGAATTGATTCAGACACTGAGTGCCGTGTATGAACGTCATACGAACCAACCAGCTGATCTGATTGCTATCGGTGGTGGTACATATGCACGTTCGTTGACGGCAGGGGTTGCATTTGGACCAGTCTTCCCAGGTGGTCCTGAAGTTGCCCACCAAGTCGATGAATATGTTGATTTTGAAGAACTCTTGCTTGCTGTCGCGATTTATGCAGAAGCAATTTATGAACTCGCAAAATAATGACTGATGATCCCCCGCATCGTGGAGATGGGGGGATTGCTTCTTGAAAGGAAGTTCCGTGTGAAAAATCGTCAAACTTATCATTTCCAAGCGTTATATTTCTTTATTTTCTTTGGACAAGGTGCACTCATTCCGTATCTTGCGCTTTATTTTTCAAGCGATGCGTTCGGTCTGTCCGCTTCAGAGATTGGTACAATCGTTGCGATCGGACCGATTCTCTCTATTTTCTTACAGCCCGTTTGGGGCATCGCGGCAGATCGACTCGGAAAGCCGAAACGTCTCTTACTCGTTGCCATGCTCGCCGCTGGAGTATTTACATTAAGTTACTTACTGACGTCCGCTTATCTACTTTTACTGTTGATTTCATGTGTCTGGGCATTGTTCCAGTGCGCGCATATTCCACTCGTTGATACATTAGCGATCGAATATACACGAAAACGTAAGGTAGATTATGGCGCCTTGCGTCTTTTTGGATCAGCTGGTTTTGCTTTAGCCGTCTTCATCCTTGGACAAATCACTGAGGAGGGTGGACTTGGTCTGATTTTTTATGCGACCGGTGCAGCGTGGGTTTTTGGTTTTCTTGTGTTGATCGGTATTGAAGAAACGGGGAGCGTACACATTTCACATCAACAACAGGTACCGTTGAAACAACTTTTTTCGAATCGACGCTTCTTGTTATTCTTAGCGGGAGGGAGTTTGATCTTCGGACCGATCTTCGCCAATAACTATTACTTTGGCAGCTACGTCACGATTCGTGGAGAGACGACCGCGCTCGTCGGGACCTTGTTCTTCGTCGCCGTTCTGTGCGAAATCCCGTTCATGCGCATCGCTTCGCGTCTATTGTTACGATTCGGAGCGATTCCAGTTCTTGTCTTCATTTCCTTGCTGTCAGCTGCTCGTACGGCGATGATCGCATTAGAGCTTCCGATCGTCATGCTTTGGGTATTGTCTGCGATGCAAGGAATGATCGTCGGATTGTTGATCCCTGTTGCATTAGACTATGTTCGGTCACTCGTTCCAGAGACGATGGTCGCAACAGCTGTCAGTACATATATGGCAACGACGACAGGGCTAGCGACAGCACTGTTTAACTTGATGAGTGGGTTTGTGCTAGACCAAAGTACAATCTATACCGTCTTTTGGGTATATACAATTAGCAGTATTCTTGGTGCCGTCTTGTACAGTGTCAGTGGTCGAATGAAGGAGTGAAGATACGATGAGACAGGAACGACACTTTTTCGTTGCCTTACCGATTCCTTCTGAAGAATTAGCGAATATCGCTAATCGTTTATCTCTATCTGATTACTTTCGAAATGTCTATACGTTAGAAGAGTACCATTTGACGCTTCGTTTTTTTGGTCCATTGGGTGAAAAAGAACAACAATCGTGGAAACAGCAACTGCAGGAGATTGCGCGCACGATCGAACCTTTCGTACTTCGATTGGATCGTCTAATTACCTTTGGACAAAACGAGCGACCACGTGTCGTCGGATTCGGAACAGAAGCAGAGGAATTGTTTCGATTAGTGCGTCTGATTGATCCAAGTGCGACTAAACCATTCGTTCCGCATGTCACGATCGCGAAGAAGTGGCGCACGGAGGCGGAAGAATGGACGACGAATCCGATACAACCGGTGGAATGGACTGTTCGTGAACTTATTCTGTTTGAAGTACGACCAGGCGTTTCGCCGCGATATGAACCGGTTTACCGGATTCATCTAGGTAAAGAGGAATGAGGTGATCCCCATCGCAATCTTGATGAAACTATATGACTTAGATAGTCGATTTGAAAAAAATCCGCTTGAGATGACAAAACGGTTCGGTGAACATCAGGCACTTGATTACGCTCATGTCTATCGTAGATGGGAGGCTGGAGAATTATTTCCCGGGGAAACGCTCATCCGTCCGAAGAAGTGGTGGCAAGTGATGAAAAAAAGCGAAGTCATTCAACTTCCGGGTAAACAATTATCTCGAAGAGCGTTTGATAAATGGTACAAAAAACGTCTCGAGTTACAAAAATTATTAAACGTTACTGGTGGAGCGGGCGAAGAGGACATTTGGCGGATTCCGTTAAAACGTCATTTAGACTTTTATCAGATGTTACATCTCTTGAATGAACAGTATGCAATGTTTTATCGCGCCGTCATTCAATATCAAGTCGGGGAAGTCGAATTGAGTCCGTTCGTCGTCGGTCCATCCGCGATTTATATCATGGAATGGCTTGACGGTGACGAAAGTATCTATCATATCCGGCGAGATAAGTTGTGGCGGGAACAACCGTTCAAGGCATCCGCAAAACAAATTTTGAATCCGAACATCGGTTTAAAACGGACGGAAGATATTCTACGAGTCGTACTTGGGCGAGATTATGTCTTGCCGATCGAACGAGTCATTTTAGCACCTTCAGGTTATTTTGATCAGATTCCAAAAGAAACGACGACGACTTACGTCAATAAAGTCGAGTTTCCAAACTGGCTACAACGAATGAATGCAAGTGCGCCGCATACAAAAGCGTTTCAGATGCGGGTGTGTGAAAAAATCCTGAAAGAGACCGTATCGATTCCGTTTCAAATGGCAATTCTAAGTGAAGGGCAGTCACGAATTCAAGAGTAGGGGAGGAAGCGACGGCATTGTCGTTGCGAAAGACATGACGAACCAAGAGGTGGTAATACCGGTGATCCGGGCAGAGTTCTCATCGTTTCGAAGCATCCGAGTCGAGGTCGAAGGCAATCCGTCAATCCACTGGTCGCTTGAATGTGATGGGAAACCGCTTGAAATTCAACAGACCGAAACGCATCGAGAGGAACAGTTCGTGATTTATGAGTTAACGGTTCTTGAACCAGTCGAGTTAGAATGCCGCTATGAGGTGTTCGGAGCAGGCAGGTCAATCCGTGTCGTTCCTGATCGATTAGTTCGGACGGAAGCGTTCGAGCGAAAGTACCGTTACGAAGAGAAGCTCGGTGTCTGGGAAGAAGACGATACGTATCATTTTGCTGTCTGGTCGCCTGTCGCAGAGCAAATCGTGTGTATCGTATACGATCAAGATGAACAGGTACTCGGAAGACACAAGATGGAGCGACAAGAGCAAGGTACCTATCACCTTCGACTTGGGCAAGAATCAGCAGAACGATGGTACCGCTATGAAGTGACGACTTACGTTGGCACACATGAAGTCGTCGATCCATACGCTCATGCGATATCGGTAAACGGTCGTTACGGTGTCATCGCCGACGTTGAACAGACGATTTCCGAGTGGTTTCCAAAGCGAGTCGCGCGTCCTCTGTTCGTCAAACCGTCGGACGCTGTCATCTATGAAGCAAATATTCGCGATTTTACGATTGATCGTTCCGCTGGTTCAAGTCATCCGGGACAATATGCAGGGGTGGCGGAACGTGGAACAGTTTCTTCTCGTGGACATGCGACAGGTCTTGATTATCTTCTTGATCTCGGGATTACGCATCTGCAGCTGTTACCGGTCCACTTCTTCGAAACGACCGATGAACGAACAAGGTCGCCATATAACTGGGGATACGATCCGATGCTTTGGTTCGGATTAGCTGGGAGCTACGCGAGTTCGGTCGCACCGCTCGTTCGCGTCCGAGAATACGCGGATATGGTGGAGCGACTCCATGAAGCAGGGATTCGTGTTACGTTCGATGTCGTCATGAACCACGTTTTTGTTCGGGAGCGTTCCTCTCTTGAACAGCTCGTTCCGGGTTATTATTTCCGTTATGAAGTAGACGGCACACTTTCAAACGGAACGGGTGTTGGAAACGATACCGCATCCGAACGATTCATGATGCGTCGACTCATCGTTGATTGCTTGACGTACTTTGCTCGTGTCTACCGCATTGATGCGTTTCGATTTGATTTAATGGGCATTCATGACATTGAGACGATGAATGAAGTACGTGCAGCACTCGATGCGATTGATCCTACGATTCTTGTGTATGGAGAGGGCTGGGATCTTGCGACGGCATTGCCGGAACGATTCAAAGCGATGAGCGCCTCGGCTGCGCAAATGCCGCGAATCGCTCATTTTAATGACTTGTTCCGTGATGCCTTGAAAGGATCGACGTTCAGTGCATACGATCGAGGATTCGTTGCCGGAGACGGATGGAAAGAAGGAGAGGTCCGAAACGGGATTGCGGGTAGTGTTCATATCGATAACCAAACGTATGGACGTTTTCCGGAACCGACGTATTCGATCAACTATGTCGAGGCGCACGATAACCATACGCTGTACGACAAATTGAAGATCTCCTGTCCGGAAGCGGACGAACTTCAGTTATTACGGATGAGTCGATTAGCTCAAACGATCGCTTTGCTTGCGCAAGGCATTCCGTTTCTGCATGCGGGTCAAGAGTTCTTGCGTACGAAACAAGGTGTCGAAAACAGTTATAATGCATCGGACGAAATCAACCGAATGGACTGGGAACGCCGGGATGATCATCTCTCCCTCGTTACGTATATCAAGACGATTTTACAAATTCGCAGAATGCATGGCGGATTCCGTCTACACCGGGCGAATCAGGTTCGAGAGCTGCTTCGTTTCATCAACTTACGTCCGGGTGTCATCGCCTACGAAGTCGAAGCGATCCATTCGTACGATGCGTGGCAACGCACGCTCGTTGTCTACAATACGACGCACGAAATCGTGGAAGTCTCACTCGATCACTCGCGCTGGAATGTACATGTCCAAGGGGATGATGCCTCGGTCGACCCGCTTCTGAAAGGTGTCGATAGGATTCAAGTCCTTCCGTTGTCAACGACGATTGCGACGTGTTAAGATAAGCATTGTGCCTTAGGCAAATCTACTAAAAAAGTTGAGCGGATTATAATGGAAATAGATATTTTAGATGCGCTTGGCGAAGGCTGGACCCTTACGCCAGCAGGTGGAATCACAGGAGAAGCGTACATCGCTTCAACCGGACAATCAAAATTGTTCTTAAAACGAAATTCATCGCCGTTCTTGGCGATTTTATCCGCGGACGGAATCGTCCCGAAATTATTATGGACGAAACGAATCTATAGCGGGGATGTCATCAGTGCGCAACAATTCATTGAAGGCGACGAGTTGGAGCCGGAAATGATGGAACGTCCTGAAGTGGCGCGTTTGCTTGGGAAAATCCATGATTCGAAGGAATTGCTGTTCATGCTACAACAGCTTGACCAACGTCCGATCGAGCCTGATGAGTTATTGCGCCAATGTCACTTATATTTTCAACCAAAAGACTTAGAGAATCCAGAACTGGTAGAACTTGCGCTGGATTATCTCGAACGAAATCTGGAGCAAGTAAGAACGGATGAACAAGTCGTCTGTCATTCAGATCTAAATCATAATAATTGGTTGACGGGAGCGGACGGTCAACTCTACCTGAACGACTGGGATGATGCGATCATTGCCGACCGTGCGTATGACCTCGGGATGATGTTATACAGTTATGTCGATGAAGCGGCTTGGCCCGAATGGTTTGAGCATTATGGTCATCCGTTGACGAATGATCTGAAACAACGAATGCATTGGTATGTCGTAGCGCAAGCTGTATTATCCTTGTATTGGTATGAAGATATGCGTCATCCGGATGTCGAGGACAGCTATCATTTTCTAGAACAGTTACTTGAATACTCGAACGACTAAAAAGCGTGTCATTCCGAAAAGGAACGACACGCTTTTTTGATTAACCTTCTGCGATTTTAATCTCTTTTTCAATATCATGACTTTCAAGATCCGCCGACCGATACGCTTCAGTCGTTGGTAAACGTAAATCAAGCTGCGGTTTTTCTTCGAATGTGACGGTGACGTTCTTGACCGTGTAGTCAAAGACATGGCCTCCGCCCGCGCGTTCAGCATCGATGAAATGAAGATGATATCCAGCGACGGCGATACCGTGACCGAACCGTGGTGTGTAGTAACCAGCGAGTGTTCCTTCCGTTTGTTCGAAAGTACGCGCGCTTTGAGAGGCGACAGCTTCCGTGATTGGAACGAACGGTTTCTCTTGACGTGCGACGGTACGTGTCTGCACCTCTGTGAACGTTCCATCAATTCGAACGGCATAAAAACTATTGATCGTCGGTAGTTGTTCATTCAACCAGTGTTCGAATTCCGATTTTGACATCTCTTCTGTCACGGAGAGCGTTTGCTCTGGCACGAAACGGGTCAATGTCGCAAACGGCGTCGTCGTCTCAGGCTGAAGTGGTCGAGCGCTACCGTCTGAACGGAGCTGGTAGAACTGACCATCAAAACCAATCATCTCACCATCCAAGTGGTCGAACGTTCCGATACCAAAATTTCGTTGATCAATAACGGACGCGTATGTGACTTCACTCTCGAATACTCCGTCGAGCAGTGCCATCATCGTTGAAATCTGGACGAGCGTTTTATCGTGTGTCATGTGAATCCTCCTCAGTTCAATTGATCGAGATGAACTTGTTCTCCGAGCGCGATGTTGTCGCGATAATCAATCGGAACATCAACGATGACTGGTCCTTCTGTCGCGAGTGCTTCATCCATGATTGCGGCTAGTTCAGATGGATGATTGACGCGTAATCCTTTTGCTCCGAAACTCTCAGCATATTTGACGAGATCGACGTCACCAAATGACGTACCGGATTTCCGTTTGTATTTCATCTCTTGTTGGAACGCGACCATGTCGAATCCGCTATCACGCCATACGAAGTGGACAAGTGGTGAGTTCAAACGAACAGCTGTCTCAAGTTCCATTGCCGAGAAGAGGAATCCACCATCACCTGAAATCGAGACGGCCTTCTTACCAGGACGTACGAGTGTTGCTGCGATTGCCCAAGGAAGCGCGACACCAAGCGTTTGCATCCCATTACTAAAGAGAAGGTGACGTGGTTCGTACGAACGGAAATGACGTGCCATCCAAATATAGTGAGAACCAACGTCGACTGTGACAGTGACATCATCCGTAATTTTTTCACGTAACGTCTTCATGAAATAGAGTGGGTGCGTCAACGGAGAATCCGCGACAGGAGGAACATCACGATCGACAAGACGTTGATGTAATCCTTCAAGGAATTGAGCTGAACTTTCAGGTAATGTGAGTGGTTGCAGGCGCTCGGCGATTGCATCGACCGTTTTCGCCATATCACCGACAAGCTCGCGGTCTGGGCGATAGAAGTGGTCAATTTCAGCACGCATTTGATCAATATGGACAAGCGTCCGGTCGTGCGTCGGTTGGTTCCAGAATTTCGGATCATAGCCAATTGGGTCATAGCCGATCGAGAGGACGAGATCCGCTTCTGCGAGCAGTGCATCTCCCGGTTGGTTACGGAATAGTCCGACGCGTCCATAGAAATTCGATTCAAGCTCACGTGATAATGTGCCGGCCGCTTGGAACGTCTGGACGACAGGAATCGAGACGTGTTTGAGCAGGGAACGAATCGCATGTACGACGTCCGGCTGACTCGCACGCATACCGAGCAACAAGACAGGTAGCTTCGCATCTTGGATCAAACGAGCTGTTTCTTCAACCCAAGCTTCTGGTGCAACACCGAGCTTCGGTGCTTCAACCGCACGGAATGCCGTGACGTTCGCTTCGCTCAATCCGACGTCTTGCGGGATACTAACGAAAGCAGCCCCGGAAGTCGTTTCCGCTGTTCGGAAAGCATTGGACAGTACTTCTGGAATATTATCGGCATCTTGCACTTCTGCACTGAAGTTCGTAATCGGTGTAAAGAGTGCCTGATTGTCCATGGACTGATGTGTTCGTTTTAAGCGGTCTGCTCGTGTAACGGCTCCGGCGATTGCGACAACTGGGTCACCTTCAGAGTTTGCTGTCACAAGACCTGTCGCTAAGTTTGATGCGCCTGGGCCAGATGTTACAAGTACAACGCCTGGTTTGTCTGTCAAGCGACCAATGGCTTGAGCCATGAATGCAGCATTTTGTTCGTGACGTGCAACGATGAGTTCAGGTCCCCGATCCTGTAACACATTGAAGACGGAATCAATTTTGGCGCCAGGAATACCAAAAATGTAATCTACACCCTGTTCGATGAGTGAATCGACGACTAAGTCTGCACCTGTTTTCTTCTGTACTAGTTCTTTTGAATCTCTGTTTTTATTTTCGTTCATTACAATTCTCCTTTTTACCAACGTTTTTTGGTGTTCGATAGCTGTAATAAATAATCTGTTTCGAAAAAAGTATACATCTGTTTCATGGTAAATCCAACCTAAATTCGTTTAGAGAATAAAAAAAGTACCTTGTGTACGATTACACAAGGTACAGAGATTGCGCTTATTCAACGTCGACTTTTCCGAAAGTCGCCCAGACGAATAAGGCACAGATGCCCATGACGAGAACGATGGGGGAGCCCCAAGCAATCAAGAAATCTTCCATGGTATAGCCCTCCTTTTTAGTTCTTACGTACCTTTAGTGTAGTAGATTGCTCACTGTTTCTCAAGTGACGAACTGCTGAACATTCTTCAATCGGGATTGAAGAAGTTCTTATATAATTACCCGAATCATGATAAACTTATCTGCGGATAATCTAAGTTTGGAAAGGATGAACGATAGTGCGTTTACGACATAAACCATGGGCGCAGGATTATATGAAGGAACAATCCTCAATCTATATAGCAGAACCAGCATCCCTGAAAGGAAACTGGGCAACGGAGTTCAAGAATGATAATCCGATCTACATCGAAGTGGGGTCAGGAAAAGGAGCCTTCATCACAGGGATGGCAAACCAACATCCGGAGATCAACTTCATCGCGATTGAACTTTTTGAGAGCGTAGCAGTGACGATCGTTCAAAAATTAGTAGAGGCTCCACAAGCAAATGTTCGCGTCTTGACAGTCGATGCGAAAGATTTACGTGATTACTTCGAAAAAGGTGAAGTAGCGCGCGTTTATTTGAACTTCTCGGATCCATGGCCGAAGACACGTCATGCGAAACGTCGTTTGACGTATAAAACGTTCCTCTCAACGTATGAAGATATCTTACCTGCGAAAGGACAAATTCACTTTAAGACCGATAATCGCAAGTTGTTTGAATCGAGTCTGATGACGATGTCGGCGTACGGCATGCGCTTCGACTGGATGTCGCTTGATCTACATGCGAATGAACCGGAAGATAACGTCCGGACAGAGTATGAAGAGCGTTTTTCTTCAATGGGTCAACCGATTTATCGGATGGAAGCAACGTACCAAAATTAATTTAGACAAAAAGTTTTCTTATTTTCCTGGTATTTCTTTCACACTTTTTTCTTATTAATTGGTACAATGTTGTTGACTGAAGAACTTGTACTTATAGGTAAAGGGGGAATTTGGGGATGTGGCAGAAAAGCTTAGCCTTCGTAACGGCGCTCTTTCTCGCATTAAGTATCGGTCAATCGGTACTTGCTGCGGTTGATACCTCAGAAATGACAAAAGCATTAGATGAGGAATTACCAACGACGCATTACGATTATAAAAAAGGTTCGGTCGAAATCGAGGATCCGAAGACGTTCACGAACGGAAAAGGAGAAGAAGTCATTGGCGGAATCGCTGTCATCAAGACAGTCCGTGACGGCATCTTCATCACAATCAAACGTGAAATCCACTTCTTCAATGCCGATAGCGGTAAATTGTTGACGAGTGCCGACGCTGCAAAAGTTGACGGCGTAAAAGAATACATCGACAGCAACTCGGACAATCTTCATCAAAAAGTCGTTTACTGGTTACCGGTACTCTTGATGTTGTTGATCATCGCTGTACCAGCGATCGTCTTATACATCGTCGTACCACGTTTGTACTCTACTTCGGAATACATGAATCCGATTTATGAGCGCAACGATAACCCGCGCTAATCAAAAAAACCTTTACCCGTTTGGGTAGAGGCTTTTTTTTATGCTAACAATATAAAGATGAAAGCGAGTATGGCGGGTAATCCTTGTTTAAGTAAAATGGAGCGATTAGCCGTCAAGGCGCCATAGAGTGCGGCAATGATCACACAAGCTAAAAAGAACAATTGGACAGCAATATCTTCACGGATCAGACCAAACAGAAGACCAGCAGCTAAAAATCCATTGTAGAGACCTTGATTGGCAAAAAGCGTCTGGATTTGCTTAGATGCGACCGCTTCATCCGTCAGTCCGAATGTACGTCGTGCCGCCTTAGAGGATAAAAAGAACATTTCAAGAGCCATGATATAAAAGTGCTCTAAGGAAACAAGTAAAACGAAGATAGTAGCAAGAATGGACATGAATCATACCTCCTTTATAGGAACGTGAAAAAAAGACCGCACTTCATCGATTGAAGCACGGTCTTCTGATTAAGCGTATTCGAGTAATGCGCCAGTTTCGGCATCGACTGTGAATTGATACGTTTTTTCATCATCACCTTCAAGGACCGAGATGCCACCTTTATAGCTTTGGTAGTCGCGTGACTCATATGCGTAAGCCTCCGGTGTTGCAGAGATCCATGCACCTTGGACACGTCCTTTTGCTGAAAATGTGCGTTTCGTGATTTCGAGCGCTTCTTCGGCAGAAAGTTGTTTGTTGTCAACGGCCTTCTTCACTGCGAAAGCGGCGACGACAGCTGCTGCCAATCCGATAATCCAATAGCGTTTTTTCATTAAAATTCCCCTCCTTACAGGTTCTATTCCTACTGTACCAAATAATTCGTTCAGAGAGAAACAAAAGGTTAAGTGATTGAAGCAATTTTTTGTATAATGGGTAACAGGAGGCGATACATATGAATGAAAAAACGAGAGAGTTATTTCGAACACTGACGGAATTAAATGGGGCACCAGGGTTTGAACACGAGGTGCGTCAGTTCGTTCGCGAACGCATTACACCTGTCACGGATGAGATCGTTACAGATGGACTGGGTTCGATTTTCGGGAAGCGAACAGGGGATGCGACAGGACCGAAAGTCATGGTTGCCGGACACATGGATGAAGTGGCATTCATGGTGACACAAATCACGAAGAATGGGATGTTACGGATCCAACCGCTCGGTGGTTGGTGGAGTCAAGTATTGCTTGCCCAACGCTTCTCGATCTGTACAGACAACGGTATCATCCCTGGTGTCATCGCGTCGATTCCACCACACTTATTAACAGAAGAAGTACGCAATAAGCCAATGGCAATCAAAGACATGTTCATCGATATCGGTGCGGATTCAAAAGAAGAAGCAGAATCGTTTGGTGTACGTCCGGGTATTCCGGCAGTACCATTTTTCCCATTCACACCGATGGCGAATCCGAAGAAAATCATGGCGAAAGCATGGGATAACCGCTATGGTGTCGGAATGGCAATCGAATTGTTGGAGGAGACGACAGCAGCGGATCATCCGAACATTTTGTTCTCTGGTGCAACGGTTCAAGAAGAAGTCGGATTGCGCGGTGCCCAAACAGCGACGACACTTATCGATCCTGATGTGGCGTTCGTCGTCGATGCGTCTCCAGCCAATGATGCGTCAGGAGACAAAACGGAATTTGGTCAACTCGGACAAGGACCATTACTCCGTATTAAAGACAGCGTCATGATTCTTTCGAAAGAGATGACGGATTATGTCCTTGATACGGCAGAATCGAACAAGATTCCGTATCAATACTACGTCGGTGCAGGTGGAACGGACGGCGGTGTCATCCATCGCTCGAACAATGGTATTCCAACAACAGTCGTTGGTTTACCGGCACGTTATATTCATACCCATGCGTCAATCATGCATACAGATGATTATGATGCGGCGAAGGAATTGCTACGAAAACTCGTCACGAATCTTGATACGACGACGCTTGCAACATTGCAAGTCAAGTAAATAACGAACGGGGAGGACCATTCTCATAAAATAGACGGCGGACTTATAATCCGTCGTCTATTTTATTGTAGTGAGAACATAATGATGTTGATTGTCTTGTCAGTTGGAAAAACAGACTAGTCGAATCGAAAGTGGATTTGGTATAATGATACGCGATGTTGAGTAAAGGACGTGACAAGATGTTCAAGCAAAAGGGAATTTCACTTAGCCCTAAAGTATATTTCATCACTGTATTAAGTTATATGGCGCTTGGTTTATTCAGTTCGCTGATCATGGGCTTGATTGTTCAAACAATCGGAGAAGGGTTGGTAGATCGTGGTATCGAAGCAAGGTTTCTTATTCAATTAGGCGAGCAGGCGATTGCTCTGACGGGACCAGCGATCGGTGTCGCCGTAGCGTTTGCGCTTGAAGCACCGCCACTCATCTTATTTGCAGCAGTTGCGGTTGGAGCATTTGGATATGAAGCTGGCGGACCGGCAGGTAGTTACATTGCGACGCTACTTGCAACAGAAATTGGAAAACTCGTGTCAAAGACGACGCGACTCGATATTCTGTTGACGCCGTTCGTCACGTTGCTAGTTGGATTCGTTGCTGGACGTTATGCCGGGAAATGGATTGGAAAAGGCATGACCGATCTGGGTGAAATAATTCGCTGGGGGACGGAACGCGAACCGTTGTTCATGGGTATCTTCATTGCTACTGTAATGGGACTTGCATTGACAGCGCCGATTTCAAGTGCTGCACTTGGAATCATGCTTGGATTGGATGGACTTGCTGCGGGTGCTGCGACGATCGGCTGTGCCGCTCAAATGATTGGTTTTGGTGTCATCAGTTATCGTGATAACGGAATCGGGGGCGTCATCGCACAAAGTATCGGCACATCGATGCTCCAAGTCGGAAACATCATCCGCAATCCTTGGATTCTCATTCCGCCTACGATCGCAGGTGCTATCCTAGCGCCATTCGCGACTGTTCTGTTGATGCTTGAGAGCAACCCAGAAGGCTCGGGCATGGGGACGAGTGGTTTTGTTGGTCCATTGATGTTGTTGAAGACGATGGGGTTTGAAATGGAATACTATGTAGCCGTCATCGTATTATGTTTTATTGCGCCTGGCATCATCAGCTATCTCATCTATCGGTTATTACTTCGACTCGGTCGGATTCAAGATGGTGACTTGAAAATCGAATATTAAGTACAAAAAGCTGATTCTAAAGAATGTGTCTGTTTGACCGAATGGTGGATAAACAAGGACATGCCTTTTGAATCAGCTTTTTTTCATTTCATAAAGAGAATCCGAATGAACTCGAATAAAAACTCGTGAAGAAGATGTAAAGATAAACGAGATAGAGGGGTATCAAGTAACGCATGCGCACGACAGGTAATTTCCGAGCAAGTCGTTTTCCGAGTGCTTCGAGTAGAATGATGACCGCGAAACCGACAACTAAATATAAAAAGATTTCGGGTAAGCTCCGTTCGGAATCAATGAAGGAATAGCCGTAACGTAAGCAACTCGTCATGCCGATGAAGCTGACGAAGCGTTCGAACGGATGTTTGATTGGTTGATCTGCCATAGTGAAGTCCTTTCAAGGTGTTTTCTAGTTGCAGTATAGCAAACCAAGCACAAAAACGCACAGTCACATTTGAATATGCTATGATGAGGGCAATGACTTCTAGGGAAATTAAAGGAGGAAACCATCATGAAAACATTACAATCCAAACAAGAATTCGATACAGCAAAACAAGGCAAGACCGTCTTTTTATTCTCAGCAAACTGGTGCCCCGATTGTCGCTTTTTAGATCCGTTCATGCCGGAAATCGAGCAGACGTTTGACGCGTTCGAATTTTACTATGTCGATCGCGACGATCACATTGAAATTGCCCAGGAAATGGACATCTTCGGAATTCCAAGCTTTGTCGCGTTCCGAGATGGTGAAGAAACAGGGCGTTATGTCGGCAAAGAGCGGAAGACACCAGAACAAGTGACAGCATTTTTAGAAACCGTTTAAGAAAAAAGCGAGCGCTGACTCGCTTTTTTTCATGATAGAAAGGATGAAATCAAGTGGAACTACAACAAATCCGAAGAATGATGACACAAACATTCGAAGAAGAAGGTTATACAACGTATTTCGATCGTGAAAAGTCCGTGTTACGAATTGAGCGGAAGCATGATAAATCAGGCGTTGATGTCGGATTGAACCCGCTCGTCGCAAAAGCAAAACGAAGAGGTGTCATCGCAGTCGAAGAGACGATCGAATACATCCGTGCTGTACTCGGACAAACGGATCAAATTTCACTCGTTGGACAAGAACAGAAAATATTCCCTGTCATTCGGGCTAAATCGTTTGCTGATACGACAAAAGAAGGAAAAACGCTTGTCAGCACACCACATACTGGTGAGACGAAAATCATGTACGCACTTGATTTAGGGGCGACATATCGTTTGATTGACGAAGAGTTATTGGCATCTGCAGAATGGACGGCTGAACAGCTGTCAGAAGCTGCACGTTTTAACCTGAAATCGCTCGATGCGCCATTTAAACAAGATGAAGTAGCGGGGAACATCTTTTATTTCTTGAGTCTTGGAGACGGATATGAGGCGAGTCGTGTCTTGAACAAGACATTGTTAGCTGATTACGCGGCGCGAATCGAAGGGGAATTCGCTGTTGGTATTCCACACCAGGATGTCTTGATTTTTGCCGATATCCGCAATGACGCTGGATATGATGTCTTACAACAACTCATGTTTGATTTCTTCTCGAACGGTCGTGTACCTGTTACGGCATTGCCATTCTTATATGAAGATGGCAATCTTGAGCCGGTCTTCGTCCTCGCGAAAAACAAGCAGCCGAAAGAGTAAAGAATCTGATACAATAGGCATTGTGAGAAAGACGGAAGGGAGTCATGGATTGAATGAATGTGTTTTATAATAAAGAGGGCGTCGGTGACGTCTTAATGATCATTTTAGAAGACGCACCACGTGCGGAAGTGACGGCGACTCGTGAAGGAGACGTAGCAACAATCAAGCATGGTGATCGTATTATTGGTTACAACTTGTTTGAGGCGTCGAATACATTTACGATCGAGTCACGAGGACCGGTTGAATTGACGGAAGAATTGGCAACACGCATCCAAAAGGAACTTGCAAACCGAGATATCGAATTGTCACTCGAACAAGTTGACTATTCTCCGAAATTCGTTGTTGGGTTTGTTGCTTCTTGTGAGAAGCATCCGGATGCTGACAAATTATCGGTCTGTCAGGTAGAGGTGGATAACGGAACTTTACAAATCGTTTGTGGAGCGCCGAATGTAGCAGCGGGTCAAAAGGTCGTCGTCGCTAAACCGGGTGCGGTCATGCCGTCTGGGTTAATCATTCGTCCTTCAGCATTACGTGGCGTACCGTCAAGTGGTATGCTATGTTCAGCGCGTGAGCTCGGACTTGCCAATGCGCCACAAGAAAAAGGGATTCTTGTACTTGATGATACATCAGCAGTAGGGGAAGCATTCTCAATCGGTCGATGATTCGACCGATTTTTTAACAAGATGGAGGGGTGAACGTATGAGTAATCGTTATGAACAGTCACTAAAGGAGCAGGCTGCCCGAATTCGTCGAGAGCTTGCGGGGGAACGTGAGACAAAGCCGGTAGAGCGTCCGAAAAAAGAGGAGCGCGAAGACCGCTTCGTTTTAACAGATGTTCCTTCACCGATTTATGGATTCCAACGTCCGAAACAATCTGTATCTGAAACGGTAGAAGCTGCGGAAGAAACAAAAACCGTTGAACAGGTTTCAGATGCAGATGAACAGGGAATTACTGATGAGGTTACTTTGACGGAGCAGGAGGCTATTGCGCCGGAAGAAGTTGTCTTAGACAATGCAGAAGCAGATGCTGGCTTTGTACCGGTGACGGACGTTGAATTACTTGTACCGGAACCTGAAGCCAATCAAGATCACGTAAGCGAAGTCGAATTGCCGACCGTACCTGAAACAGAAGAAACGGTTGTAAAAGAGCGGGTAAGTGAAGCACCTTCTACACGTGAAACCGTAGAAGAGCAAACTGTTCCGATGGATACATCGAGCGAGGCACTTCTTGATGATCAAGAAGCAGAGAAGCAACAATCGGAAGAAGTCACTTCGATTTTGGATCCATCTGTTGCTGAAGCGGAAGCAGTAGCACCCGTTCAGTCGGAAGTGAAAAAGCCGGTTGGACCGCCTGTCAATGTCGTTATGACGACAAAAGACTTGATGGCGATGTATCGTGCGCGTCGAGAGCAAAATAATTTACATGGTAAAAAATAAATCGGTTTGCTATAATGGTACAGGTTTTGTACCCGAGCCCGATGGTACGGACCGGAACGTGAATTGGAGGGCTTTTATATGACAAAGTATCATTTTGTTGGAATCAAAGGAACAGGGATGAGTGCGCTCGCCCAAGTACTACATGAGATGAATCATGAGGTACAAGGTTCAGACATCGAAAAGCACATTTTTACTGAAGACGCGTTACGGGCTAAGGGAATTCCATTTTTCCCGTTCAATGCGGATAACATCAAAGAAGATTATGTCATCATCCAGGGGAATGCCTTTGGAGATGATCATCCAGAAATCGCACGGGCAAATGAACTTGGTTTAACGATCCATCATTATTACGATTTCTTAGGACACTTAGCAAATGAATATCGTTCGGTCGCCATTACAGGCTCACACGGAAAAACGTCGACGACAGGTTTGCTTTCACACGTCTTGAGCGGTATTACACCGACGGCCTTCTTGATCGGAGACGGAACAGGGGCAGGAGTAGAAGATGCGAAGGCATTCGTCTTCGAGGCATGTGAATACAAACGTCACTTCTTATATTACAAGCCGGATTACGCTATCATGACAAACATCGACTTCGATCATTCGGATTATTTCACGGGAATCGATGATGTCGTTTCGGCTTTTCAAGAGATGGCGATGCAGGTCAAGCAAGCAATCGTTGCTTGTGGAGATGACGAACATCTTCAAAACATTCAAGCGAATGTACCTGTTCTTTATTATGGATTCGGAGAAAACAATGATTTCCGAGCTGAAAATGCGACATCAACGCCAGACGGCACATCGTTTGATGTCTATTTACGTGATGATTTCTATGGCACGTTCCTGATTCCAGGATTCGGTCGTCATCATGTCTTGAATGCATTATCGGTCATTGCGATCTGTCAGTACGAAGGATTGAGTAAAGAAGACGTTGCTGAACGTTTAGCAACATTCGGTGGAGTGAAACGCCGCTTCAGTGAGTCAGAATTCGGCACACAAATCTTAGTAGACGACTACGCACACCATCCAAAAGAAATCAGCGCAACGATCGAGTCGGCACGGAAGAAATATCCGGATCGTGAAGTCATCGCGATTTTCCAACCGCATACGTACACACGCTTGAAATCATTCATGGATGATTTTGCGACATCTTTACGTGAAGCAGATGCGACATATCTATGTGAAATCTTTGGTTCAGCACGTGAACAGGAAGGGCAAGTTCGAGTCGAAGATTTGCAGGAGAAAATCCCGCAAGCTTCTATTCTGACGCGCGACAATGTTTCTGTCCTACGTCAGCATGAAAATGCTGTGCTTCTATTCATGGGAGCGGGCGACATTCAAACGTATCAGCATCAATATCAAAGTGTAAAATAAGTGAGAACCAAAAGTGTCACTCGATTAGAGTGGCATTTTTTTGTCGTAAATTTGAATTGTGATAGTAAAATCAAAAAACTGATAAGGAAAATCTGAAATAGGATTGCATCTTGAAATAAAGTTTGAAATAGTGTGTATGTGTTGAAGTTATTATAGAGAGGAAAGACACCATGGGACAGATTTTACTCATCTTATTGCTCCAGTTGATTTACGTTCCTGTTTTGACATTGCGGACGATCATGCTTGTCAAAGGACGGACCGTCATTGCCGGACTCTTTGGGACGGTCGAAACATTGATTTACATTTTTGCACTAGGAATCGTGTTCCAAGACTTAACGACACTTGGTATGGTCGTTTATGCACTCGGATTCGGACTTGGTATACTCATTGGTGGATATGTCGAACGAAAACTAGCCATCGGTTACAATATGATCCAAGTACACACACAAGAATTTCCGGCAGAACTCATTCAAGTCATCCGTGATAATGGTTTCGGTGTGACGCATTATCAAGGACAAGGTCGAGACGGTGTTCGTTACCGATTAGATGTCCTTGCGGCACGAACACGTATGAAAGTGCTCCGTAACCTCGTCGAGGAGTATGAACCGAAAGCATTTCTCGTTGCCTTCGATTCCGTCGACTTCAAAGGCGGATATATGCTAAAGGGATTAAAACGTCCGCGATAATCCAATCTTCCTGAAAATGATGTTTATCCTTTGTTATTTAAGGATAAAGATGAATTAGAACGTCATTTGAAATCAGGAAAGGGGAATATCAGATGATCAGTAATCATGCAAAATCAGCTTTGAATCAACAGGTCGCAAACTATGGGGTCCTATTCGTTAAGCTCCATAACTACCATTGGTATATTAAAGGTCCAGACTTCTTGACGCTTCACGAGAAGCTTGAAGAACTCTATACATGGGTGTCTGAGCAGTATGATGTCGTTGCGGAACGTCTCTTGATGAATAACGGAACACCTTCAGCGACGCTAAAAGAATATTTAGAACAAACGACACTCGAAGAAGCAAAATCAGGTTTGTCAGCAGATGAGATGATCGATTCGGTCATTAAAGACTTCCAACAAGTCCGAAAAGAGATGCTTGATGCGATTGAACATCTTGAGGCACAAGACGTAACAGTCGAAGATGATCTGCTTGGTCAAGCGAAGGAAATCGAAAAACAAATCTGGATGCTTCGTGCGACATTGAAAAAATAAGATATAGAAAACGGATGCCCCTGTCCTATGAAGGACGAGCCATCCGCTTTTTCTTATTTCAGGTTTTCAGGATTGAGGACTTCGAGTTCAGGAAGGACGAAACGACCGTCTTTACGGATCAATACGTCGTCAAACCAGATCTCCCCACCACCGTAATCAGGGCGTTGGATGTTGACGAGATCCCAGTGAACGGATGAATCATTACCGTTGTAGGCTTCTTCGTAAGCTTGACCTGGTGTGAAGTGGAAGCTGCCGTCGATTTTCTCATCGAATAGAATATCCTTCATCGGATGTTGAATGAAGGGATTGACGCCGATTGCAAATTCGCCGACGAAACGAGAACCCGCATCTGTATCGAAGACTTGGTTGATACGATCCGTATCGTTCGCCGTCGCTTCGACAATTTTACCGTCTTTGAACGTCAGTTTGACGTTTTCAAACGTGAATCCTTGATACGGAGATGGTGTGTTATATGAGATGACACCGTTGACGGAATCTTTAACGGGTGCCGTAAAGACTTCACCGTCCGGAATATTGGCATTTCCGGCACATTTGATTGCTGGGATGTCTTTGATCGAGAACGAAAGGTCCGTTCCTGGTCCGACGAGACGAACACGATCCGTCCGGTTCATCAAATCGACGAGCGGTTCCATCGCTTGTCCCATTTTTTCGTAATCAAGCGTACAGACATCGAAGTAAAAGTCTTCGAATGCTTCTGTCGATTGATTGGCGAGTTGAGCCATCGATGCTGTCGGGAAGCGAAGGACGACCCATTTCGTTCCTTTGACGCGATCCTGTGTATGCATCTTACCAATCGTTTGACCGTACAGTTTCATTTGTTCAGCTGGTACATCCGATAGTTCATTGATATTATCACCAGCTCGTAATCCGATGTATGCATCCATTGCCTGCATCTGCTTACGTTCGATGTCTGCCATCAATTGGAGTTGCTCTTCTGAAGCATTTCGGTATAATTTTCGTAGGATACGATTATCCTTAAGTAAGACGAACGGATGACCGCCAGCCGCGTAGGCAGCTTCTACGAGTGCTTCGACTAGTTCACGTTCGATACCGAAATTTTCAATCAATACTTTTTCACCAGGTTCAAGGGCAACCGAATAGTTGATCAGATTCGTTGCCAGTTGAGTAAGACGTGGGTCACGCATGAAATTTCCCCCTCGAAATGGATGATGTAGGTTTCAATTATCATTGTAACGGAAATAAACCATTTGGAGTAGCAGGAACGACTTGCTACATGTCGAACTAACAACAAAAGACTACGCAAAAAATTGGAGGCAAGAACCATGGAAATCACATTAGGCGGAATCGCCGGATTAGTCGCTGCGATCGCATTCGTAGTACTCGTCATTTTCCTTGCCCGTGTACTAAGTGCTGCAAGTAAGACGCTGAACAATGTAGCCAACACGACAGCAGGACTTGAACGTCAATTGGACGGTATCATGATGGAGACGACAGCGTTGTTACATAAGACGAATCGTCTTGTCGATACGATTGAAGAAAAAACCGAGTTGCTTGCACCTGTTGCAAACTCGATCGAAGAGCTTGGTACGTCCTTGAATAAAGTAACAGATTCTGTCCGGACGGTATCCGATACGGTCGCTGGTGCGGCAGATACGAATAAAGACCAGATTGCACAAGCAGTCCGTTGGGGCTCAGTCGCTGTAGAATTATTCAAAAAAAATAAACCGGCAGAAACAACAGTTTCAAATCATACGACAGCGACGACGACAGTCGAGAAAAAACCACGTCGTCGATTCCGGAAAAAAGCAGAGACACCGGTTACACCGGAAGTCGTATCCGTCCCGGACGTCGAAAGCATTCCAGATGAGTTGAAAGGAGATCGTAAATCATGACGAAACAACACCCATATCAAACACAAGATTCTTCTAAAGGAGGAGGTTTCCTCGCGGGAATCATCGTTGGTGGATTGATTGGTGCCGCGGCAGCTCTCCTTTCTAGTCCGAAATCAGGTCGTGAGATGCGCGACTTAATCGACGAGCGTACGGCTCCTGCACGTCAACGTTTGACGGAACAGACGCAAGTTGTTCGCGAAAAAGCAGAACCACTCGTGGGAGAATGGATTCAACTGGCAAAAGACAAAGCAGCACCTGTCATTGAAAAAGCAAAGAATAATTCGACAGTTCAAGAAGCGGCACAATACGCTGGTTTTGAGAAAGATCAGGCAAGTATCGATGCAGCTCTCGCAGAAGCAGAACAACTTGTACGTGACATCGAGCGTGAAATTGGGGACGAAGTCGATGGCGCATCCGTGGCAGAAGAAATCGATACGGAAACGGTCGTTGATCTTTCAGAGCTACGGGAACAGTTAGCGGAAGAGCAAGAGGAAGACAATGACCCACAATCTGATGTGAATCATAAGAAATAAGAAGTGAATACGGAGCTCTCATCATGAGGGCTCTTTTTCTATGTTTCTTTATAGAGAAAACGTAGAAAAAATTATATGAAAAAACGTAATTTATTTTCATATTTTAAGAAATCATGCAGCTTCTTTATGTACAACATGGAAAGAGTTCGTTATAATTAGTTGCTATTACGAGCTATATGCTGATTAGGGAGTGGTAGGACATGGATCAACACGCAGAATTAAAAAGATTACGGGATGAACTCGATTTAGTGAATGCAGAATTATTGGAATTGATGAACCGACGTGGTCAAATTGCTGTCGAAATCGGAAAAGTCAAACGAGCACAAGGGCTTGACCGTTACGACCCTGTTCGGGAACGTCAAATGCTCGAATCAATTGCTGCTAATAACCATGGACCTTTTGAAACAGGACGCCTTCAGCATGTATTTAAAGAAATTTTCAAAGCTTCTCTTGAATTACAAGGAGAAGATCGGACTCGGAAATTACTCGTATCACGGAAACAAAAACCGACGAACACGATCATCCGAATCGGAGATGCTGTCATCGGAGATGGTTCTCAACAATTGATCGCTGGACCATGTGCGGTCGAGAGCGAGGAACAAGTATTCGAAGTCGCGGAACAACTCGCGAAACACGGCGTGAAGTTCATGCGAGGTGGGGCGTACAAACCACGCACATCACCTTACGACTTCCAAGGTCTTGGACTCGAGGGTCTAAAAATGTTGAAAAAAGCAGCGGACGCGCACGGTTTGCATGTCATCACTGAAATCATGACGCCGAGTGCGGTTGAATCTGCTTTACCATATGTCGACATTATCCAGGTTGGCGCACGCAACATGCAAAACTTCGATTTACTAAAAGAAGTCGGTCGTACAAATAAGCCGGTTCTTTTAAAACGAGGACTTGCTGCAACACTCGAGGAGTTCATGTACGCGGCTGAGTACATCATGGCAAGTGGTAACGATCAAGTCATTTTGTGTGAGCGCGGCATTCGGACATACGAACGTGCAACACGGAACACGCTTGATATCTCAGCAGTTCCAATTCTGAAGCAAGAGACACATCTTCCTGTCATGGTCGATGTGACGCATTCGACAGGACGGAAGGATCTTCTGTTGCCGACAGCGAAAGCGGCTTACGCGATCGGTGCTGATGCTGTCATGGTTGAAGTCCATCCGTTTCCGGCACTCGCACTATCTGATGCGAACCAACAACTTGATTTCCAAGAATTCGATACGTTCGTCGAAAACTTGACGACAACCTTTCCGGCACTAAACGTTCAATGATTTTCGAAAAAGGGTGACCTAAAGCGAATGAAAACGTTTTACAATAAAGGAAGAATGGGAAAAGAAAACTATCTTTTCCTGTCTTCCTTTCGTGTTGCCTAAAAATGAAAACGAAATGAAAACACTTGAGATCGATCATACTAAAGGAGGAATTTGTTTTGAATAGTAATATTACGATTTATGACGTCGCACGAGAGGCGGCGGTCTCGATGGCGACCGTATCGCGTGTCGTCAACGGGAATCCGAACGTTAAACCATCCACACGAAAGAAGGTCCAAGATGCAATCGAACAACTGGGTTACCGCCCGAACGCTGTTGCTCGTGGACTTGCAAGTAAAAAAACGACGACTGTCGGTGTCATCGTACCCGATATCTCGAACATCTTTTTTGCGGATTTAGCACGGGGGATCGAAGATGTTGCGACGATGTATAAATATAACATCATTCTTTGTAACTCCGACCAAAATCGGGAAAAAGAAATCCATTTGCTCAATACATTACTTGGAAAACAGGTTGATGGGATCATCTTCATGGGTGGACGTCTACATGAGGATCTCGTTCGTGAATTCAAGACATCACCTGTGCCCATCGTTCTCGCTGCGACACTAAATCAAGATTATGACCTTCCTGCCGTCAACATCGATTACGAAAGTGCTGCACATGACGCCGTCAAATCATTGATTGACCGTGGACATGAACGGATCGGGTTCATCACTGGTCCACTTGAACAGCAAATCAATGGTGAAAAGAAATTTGCTGGTTATCGTCGGGCGCTCGAAGAGGCAAATCTTCCGTTCAGCGAACAAAACGTCGTCCTTGGAAACTATACGTATGATTCAGGAATGAAGGCGATGAACCAGTTGCTTGAACTTGGAGAAGATTGCCCACGTGCGATTTTTGCTGGAACAGATGAGATGGCTCTTGGTGTCATCCATGCCTTACAAGATGCCGGACACCGTGTTCCAGAAGACTTCGAAGTCATCGGACACGATAATACACGTCTTGCGACGATGATTCGTCCGAAACTGACGACTGTCGTTCAGCCGATGTATGATATTGGAGCAGTCTCGATGCGTCTTTTGACAAAGATTTTGAACAAAGAAGAAATCGAAACGAACGATGTCACGTTACCACACCGAATCGAACAACGGGATTCGACACGCCCTTAATCGAAAAAGCGTCTCTTCTCTCAAGCAAGCTGCTTGAAAAAAGAGACGCTTTTTCATTTTATGACGGTGATGAGTTCATCTTGGTGATGGTGGAGTTGATCATTTTCGACGTGCAGACGCACAGTCGTCTGACCGGGGGCGTTCAATGTGACTTTTCCGCTGTATGCATCACCTTTTTTAGTTAATGGAACATAATTATGTTTTTCAATACCGGTTTCAATGACTTCGACCTGAACGTTCGCCTTTAATGGTTTTCCATCGAGAAAAACGTGAAAGGAGACAGGGAGGTCAGCACCAGCCTTTACTTTCGTCGCACCCATATAATGGACAGACAGACCATCGACGGCTTCGTGTTCATGCGATGCTTCCTCTTTTTCATGTGAATGATCCATGACGACAAAAGAGATCTTATCCATGTGATGGAGTCCTTTTTTATCATTAATATGATAGAGACCTTCGTATTCACCTTCAGCAAGTTTGGCTTCTGCTTGATAGAAACCTGTCTTTTTCAAGGTTGCTTTGAATTTTTGATGTGCCCCATCTTGTTTTCCAGCTTTCCAAACTTCAAACGTCACATCCTCAAGGTTGACGGGCTTTTTCTTTTCGACCGCGGATGCTTTAAAGACGACGGCATCTTCATCCATTGTCTTTGCTGGGATATCGACAGTGACGTCGACGGTCGGTTTTCCGGCCCCTTGCATGTTATCGTGATCCATTGCCTGCTTTTCATTCCCACACCCTGCAAGTACGATCCCTGTCGACAGAATGAGACCGGAGTAAAGCCATGCCTTTTTCATGATGATTCCCCCAACTATTCGTTTACTAAGTAAAAATTCCATATTTAGTATAGCAACAAGATGTGAACTCCGAACGAAATAAATGTGAAGATAAAAAGTCAATTAATCAGCGGAATAGGGGGAAATCGCTGTCAGTTGTTTTTTACGTTCATCGTTTACGAATGGCCAAATCAATCGTTTGACGGTCTCCCAATTTTTTTCTTCAATTTCAGGACGTCTTGGAATTGCGGGATAAAGTGGTGACGGATCATGCCAGTGCGTGGGTGGCGCTATTTCCTGTCCGCCCCATCGTTCTTGCCATGCAATTGGAATTTCCCCGTGAAAAGGATCTTGTCCTGTCATGGCAGCAAAAACCTGACTCCACGCGCGAGGAACGACACGATACCAATCATAACCACCGCCGCCTAAAGCAACGATTTTTCCATCTGTATACTTTTCTGCCGCAGCCACAGCGATTTGAGGAATCTTTTCATAACTTTTCATCGTTAAGGATAGATGCGTCAATGGGTCAAGCACGTGCGCATCAGCGCCATTTTGTGTGATGATGAGATCCGGTTGAAACAACTCGCATGCCTCAAAGAGTGCCGTCTCATAAGCAAGTAAAAACGAATCGTCTTCCGTAAAAGCATCCAGTGGTACATTCCAGCTAAAACCGTATCCTTCTTCAGATCCTCTCTCCGTTACCATCCCCGTTCCTGGAAATAAGTAGCGACCTGTTTCATGGAGAGATAGTGTCATGACATCATTTCGATTATAAAAGGCCCATTGCACACCATCCCCGTGGTGAGCATCCGTATCGACATAAAGGATTTTACAGTGATATTTTTCAATCATCGCCGCCATGGCGACAGCCGTATCGTTATAGACACAAAACCCTGAAGCACGTCCGCGGAACCCGTGATGTAATCCACCGCCGATATGAAAGGTGCGTTTATACTGACCAGATAAGACGAGGTCACATGCTTCAATCGTTCCGCCGACAAGGAGGGAAGCACCCGAATGCATGCCTTGAAACAAGGGAGTATCTTCCGTACCAAGACCGTACATCTGTGCCTTGAGTGGTGATAATACTCCGGTTCCGGCTGCTTTGACAGCAGCAATATAATCCTGATCATGAACGAGTGCCAATTCTTCATCGGTCGCATGACGTGGGGCGATACAAGGGATGTCATCTAATTGATGCATCGATTCAAGCAAGGAAATGGTTAATTCGAGACGGATTGGGTTAAAAGGGTGGGTCTCGGAAAATCGATAGGTTGCTTCTTCAGGACTATACAGATAAGCAAAATCCTTCATCTGCTCACATCCGGTCCAAGTACATCGAATCCTTCTTTGCGTAACTTCTCGATGATCCGAATTGGATTCATCGTCTGAACACGAAACGCAACGATCCGGACATACGGATCGTCTGTTGGATACACGAGTACATTTAAAATATTAATATTCGTTTTAGCAAGCAGTGCGGAAATCTTCGCTAATGTACCTGCTGTATTCTCGACACGGATCTCGATTTGGGAACTTGGTTCGAGTGCACCCGTCAACTGAACGAATGTCCGTAACAGATCCGTTTCCGTGACGATACCGACAAGACGTCGACCGCGAACGATTGGCAAGCAGGATAAGCGATATTCATAAAACAGCACAGCAGCATCTTCTAGAAAATCAAGCGGATGGGCCGTGACAGGGCTTTCGATCATAATGCTTGAAACGGGATACTGTAGGTCTTGTTTTGCTGTGTCCGGATGAAAGATGCTACTCGCACTTTGAATTTCCTTTAGTCCGACAAGACCGACGAGTTCATGACGGACATTAACGACGAGAATATGACGAATCTGATGACGTTGCATGAGTTCAACCGCATGCGCGATGGAATTCGTCGGTTGCATCGTGATGCACGTCGTATTCATGATTTGTTCGATTAACATGACGATTCCTCCTCGAGCTCAGTCATACATGAAGCGTCTTCTCAAGCGTAGCGCATCAAAATGAGCGATGACTTCAGGTGAGACGTGTTTTCCGATACGTGCCATCAGGCAGTTAGCAGGGTGGGAGGCGATTTCCGGATCATCGGTCGGGAAAAAGACAAGACCACCATGATTCATCATCTTCTCCATGATCTTCCGGTAATCCCACACCGATAGTCCACTCCCTTTTAAGTCCCAATGCCAATAATATTCAGTCGTTAGAATTAAATAATGTTCCATGGCAGGATCCAGCATGGAGATTTCAAGCAATTTTTTACCAATCTGTTGTCCGCGGAACCGAGAGGAGACTTCAATCGCCCCGAGTTCCAAGATGTACGGATTGTTTCCCTCACTCCATGTTTCATAGGGATCAGGATATAAGTAAGTCACATAACCGATGATTTCCGTTCCTTGACGAGCGACGATGATCCGTCCTTCTTCAAGGTCCGCAATCTCAACGAGCGCTTGATGTTGTTCAGCGGGTGGACGAAAAGCCGTTAACCCTGAATCGAGTGTATACGTTGCTAGTGTTTGACTCGGTACGGGACCTTCGATGTCAACAGGACCGAGTGATGTTTCATGCGTCCGATGATTGAATTGTTTTTCAAACATGTAAGCGTCACCACCTTCCTATTCATTATAGACGAAAGCGCTTGAGTAAAGAGAGGGATTTTTTAACAAATTGACGGCAAATGGATTGAACTGACGGATAACTAGCTTATAATAAAGAGGAAAACATAGAAGGGGAGGAACGAGACATGAAAGTTTTGAAAGCGCTTCCGGGGAAGCATTGGTTAGCAGAGTATGATGAAACGAACACGTACGACTGGAAAGATGCTGAGCAGTACTTTTCATGGGCGACAACGGGGAAAGTCAACATGGCCTATGAAGCAATCGACCGCCACGCAGAAGGCGAGCGGGCGAACAAGGATGCGCTGATCTATTTCGATGGAATGACGGAACAACGATTCACCTATGCAGACATGAAACGATTGACGAATAAAGCGGCAAACGTATTAGTCGATGCAGGAGTCAAAACGGGTGACCGGATTTTCATCTTCATGCCACGCTCACCAGAACTGTACTTTGCCCTACTTGGTGCACTGAAAGTAGGGGCGATCGTCGGTCCGTTGTTTGAAGCATTCATGGAACAAGCTGTTCGTGATCGTTTAGTTGACTCTGAAGCGAAACTACTCGTGACAACGAAAGCGTTGCTCCCGCGTGTTCCAGTTGGGGAACTGGAATCACTTGAAAAAGTAGTACTCGTTGATGAAGGCGTTGAAGAATCAGAAACATTACTTGATTTCCGGAAAGCGTTCAAGCAAGCATCCGATGTATTTGAACCGGTCTGGTTGGATCGTGAAGACGGATTGATCTTGCACTATACTTCAGGATCGACAGGGAAGCCAAAAGGTGTCCTCCATGTTCAAAATGCGATGATTCAGCATTTAATGACAGGACGTTGGGTACTCGATCTACAAGAAGACGATGTCTACTGGTGCACGGCTGATCCAGGGTGGGTCACAGGAACAAGTTACGGTATCTTCGCACCGTTCTTAAATGGGGCAACGAACGTCGTTGTCGGTGGACGTTTCAATCCAGATTTCTGGTATAGCGTTATCGAGAAGTATAACGTAACGGTCTGGTATAGCGCGCCAACTGCTTTCCGGATGTTAATGGGAGCGGGGGCGGACGTCGCGAATCACCATGATCTTTCAAGTCTTCGTCATGTGTTGTCTGTCGGAGAACCATTGAATCCAGAAGTTATTCGTTGGGGAAAAGAAGCATTTGACCAACGCATTCATGATACATGGTGGATGACAGAAACGGGTGCGATGATGATTTGTAACTACAAGTCGATGGACATCAAACCGGGATCGATGGGGAAACCAATTCCAGGAACCCAAGCTGCGATCATTGATGATCAAGGAAACGAGTTACCACCGTTCCGGATGGGTAACCTTGCCTTGAAAACACCATGGCCATCGATGATGCGTCAAATTTGGAACAACCCACAAAAATATGAATCCTATTTCTTTAAAGGATGGTATGTGTCAGGCGATTCTGCCTATATGGACGATGAAGGCTATTTCTGGTTCCAGGGGCGTGTCGATGATGTCATCATGACGGCTGGAGAACGGGTTGGTCCGTTTGAAGTTGAAAGCCGTCTCGTTGAGCACCCAGCAGTCGCGGAAGCCGGAGTCATCGGGAAACCAGACCCGGTGCGAGGCGAAATCATTAAGGCATTCATTGCCTTACGTGATGGTTATGAGCCAACGGATGAATTAAAACAAGAAATCCAAGCATTCGTCAAGGAAGGTCTAGCTGCTCACGCGGCCCCAAGAGAAATTGATTTCCGAGATAAGTTGCCGAAGACACGAAGTGGTAAAATCATGCGCCGTGTCCTGAAAGCATGGGAGTTGAACTTGGAAACGGGCGATTTATCGACGATGGAGGATTGAACATGAAAAAAGGATGAATCACCGAAACAGGTGATTCATCCTTTTTGTTAGTTTTCAGAAGCAGCATCTTTTTTCTTTTCATCTTGTTTCTTTTGTTGCTCTTGCTGTTTCTTTTGTTGCTCTTGCTGTTTCTTCGCATCTGCCTCTTTTTTCTTAGCGTCCGCTTCAGCTTTCTTTTTTGCATCGGCTTCGGCTTTTGCTTTTGCGTCGGCTTTTGCTTTTGCATCAGCTTCAGCTTTTGCATCGGCAGCACGTTTTGCGTCATCTGCTGCTTTTTTCTTTGCCTCAGCATCTGCTTTTTCTTTAGCTTGATCTTGTTGTTTTTGTTGATCTTCTTTCTTCTGTGCGTCTTCCTCTTTTTTCTTTTCTTCTACTTCTTTCTGTTTCTTCGCTTCTGCTTTTTTCTTTGCTTCTTCTGCTTTTTTCTTCTTATCTTCTTCTTTGAAGCGACCACTGTTTTGGAAGTCATTTGCTGTTACAGAAGATGGTTGCGTGAAGCGGGCGCCAGATTTGAAGTAACTGCTGTTCGCACCATACGATGCATTCGCCATCTGTGACCAGAGCGTCTGCGTACGTTGGTAGTACGTTGACGGACCGATAAGTGAGTTGTTCTGGTCGTGTCCTGTCCAGACGGCAAGGGTTACGCCAGGAGTAGAACCAACAAGATAAGAGTCTTTGACATCGTTGGTCGTACCCGTCTTACCAGCCCAATCTCCCGGTACGTTCAGTCTAGCTTTAGCGAACGTCGCTGTACCTTTCGTGAAGACACCACGCATCATATCAAGTGTCAGGTAAGCTGTTCGTGGTTCATAGATCCGTTTTTTCTTCGGTTTTGCTTTATAGATATCTTTTCCGTCTTTCGTAATTTTCGAGATGATGTACGGTTGGACGAATTCACCATAGTTGGCAAGTGTCGCGTAAGCACCTGCGAGTTCGACAGGTGTGATTTCCATCGTTCCGAGTGCCGCAGAAGGGGCATAACGGATCGCATCAGGTACTTCAACTCCCATATCGACGAGTTTTTGAATCGAATTCGACATGTTCATCTTCTCGTAAATCTTAACGGCCGGTACGTTCAATGATAGTTCTAATGCCGTACGAACCGTTACATTACCACGGTAACGTCCACCTTCGTTCTTGATCGGACGGTCGCCAGGTTGACGTGGTACAGTCTGGTAGTAGTACTCTTCATCATTAACGGTAGACCCTGGTGTGATCAAGCGATTTTCAATCCCGTTCGAGTAAACGAGGATTGGTTTTGCTGTTGACCCGATTTGACGTTTGGCTTGGAATGCCCGGTTGAAATCGTCAGCTTTTCCATCGATATACCGTCCGCCGACGAATCCGAGGATACGTCCCGTTTCATTTTGAACCATGACTGCTGCTGTTTCTTCTGGATCCTGTTTCGAAACGCTTTTTTTCGTTTTTGGATCGACGACTTGTTTGTATTGCATGCTTCCTGGGAAGTTCGCACTGTTCTTCGCAGGTTGTTGCATCGCTTCATGAATTTTTTTATCAAGTGTCAAGTGAACTTTGTAGCCGCCTTGGCGCAGTGCAACAAGTGCTTGATCTTGATAGTTGGCACGCACTTCTGCCAGTTCAGACGGTTTCACTTCATCTTCCTTCACGCCATCTTGTTTCATCAGATACTTCGTCATGATTTTCGTCGCTTCACGTTCGGCTAAATCGTAGACATACGGATACGTATCACGAGAACGTTTTGATTGTTTCGCGAAATCTTTCGTAATATCATGCTTAATTGCTTTTTCGTACTGTTCCTTCGTGATGTTTTTCGCGACATACATCCGCTTCAATACTGTTTTCATCCGGTTGACACTTGGCGTCAAGTCCTTTTTGACGACGCCACCTTGAAGGTAAGGGGTGTAGTAATAAGGGTTTTTAGGAATCCCAGCGAGAAAAGCTGCTTGTGGTAACGTCAGTTTTTTCGCGGATTTGTTGAAAACTCCTTGTGATGCAGCCTCGATCCCCGCGATGTTACGACCGAGTGAATTGCGACCGAATGAGACGACATTCAAGTACGCTTGTAAAATTTCATCTTTTGACATCGCGTTTTCAAGGCGCAATGCTAAAAGAATTTCTTTCGCTTTCCGTTCGAATGAGACTTCGTTCGTCAAGATTTGGTTTTTGATTAATTGTTGTGTTAGCGTACTTCCGCCTGTGCGCGACGCAGAATTCGTTAGTTCTTGTAGAACTGCTCGTAATGTCGCTTTTGGAACGACACCATCGTGTTGATAGAAGTCTACATCTTCCGTTGATAAAAGCGCATCGATCAAGTAAGGAGAAATCTTCTTGATATCGACAGGCTGACGTTCTTCATCTGTTGAGATGTTCGTCAGCTTTTCACCACTTCCCCAATAAATTTGGCTTGTGACGGCATAGCTGTTGACTTGTTGTTTCATCTCAGTCAATGGTGGTGCTTTTGTGTCCTTGACGAGCGAAGCGAAATAGCCGCCCGCTGCACCAACAGAAAAACTACCGACGAGTAAGACAGCTATGATGAGGAACAAAATGATGTTCCATGAAACATCATATGTGATATTTGACCAGTGCCGAACGGCTTTCGTCCGGGGATGATTCCAAAACTTGAACCAGTTCTCGCGCATAAATGATCTCCTTTGCATCTTAAACTTAGGTGTAAATTAATATTAAATCACAGATAGACGTATTATACCATAAATCTACTAATGAAATCGGACTTGACAGCGGATTCGCCTTCGACGTATCATGAAACCATCTTATTTTCGTATATTGCGCTAAACCATGATCGGAATATAGTAGTAAGTCACTCCCTGTGACAGAGACCTAGTGGTGCTGCGAACTAGGACACAGTGAACTTATGAATTACGCTTCCAGGAGTTTCTTGAGAAATCAAGCGGTCCGTCCCGTTATCGACGAACCAAGTGGTCCTTTTACACAAAAGGACAATTAGGGTGGTACCACGGAAATATTCCGTCCCTTCGTTTTAGACGAAGGGACGGTTTTTTTTTGTTAATAGTGAACTTTAGGAGGAGAAACAATGACGTTATTAGAAGATTTAGAATTTCGCGGGTTAATTAACCAAATGACAGATGAAGAAGGGCTGAAAACATTACTCGAGAATCCGACGACGCTTTACACAGGCTTCGATCCAACAGCAGATTCACTTCACATCGGACACTTGTTGCCGATTTTAGTCTTAAAACGATTCCAACAAGCGGGTCACCATGTCGTAGGTCTCGTTGGAGGGGCAACTGGGATGATTGGGGATCCGAGTGGTCGTGCAACGGAACGGTCATTGAACACATCGGATATCGTCGAAGAGTTCGCGAATCGGATTAAAGATCAACTGTCACGTTTCTTACCACTTGAAGGTGAAAACCCGGTCACGATCGCCAATAACTTAGACTGGACGAAAGATTTGACAATCATCGATTTCTTACGTGATATCGGAAAACACTTCCCGGTCAGCTACATGCTTGCGAAGGACTCTGTTGATTCACGTCTTCAAAACGGTATCTCATTCACTGAGTTCTCATACATGTTACTTCAATCGTTTGACTTCTTGAAACTTTACGAAGACAAAGGATGCCGTCTTCAAGTAGGAGGTAGTGATCAGTGGGGGAACATCACAGCAGGAATGGAGCTGATTCGTCGTGCTGGTCATGAAGAAAAAGCATTTGGATTGACAGTACCGCTCGTTACGAAAGCGGATGGTCAGAAATTCGGTAAGACAGCTGGCGGTGCGGTCTGGTTAGATGCTGATAAAACGTCACCGTACGAGTTCTACCAGTTCTGGTTCAATGTAGACGATCTCGACGTCATCAAGTTCTTAAAATACTTCACGTTCTTGACGCACGAAGAACTCGATGCACTTGCAGAAGAAGTCAAGGCAGCACCAGAGAAGCGCGTCGCACAACGTCGTCTTGCAGAAGAAATGACGGTTCTCGTCCACGGTGAAGAAGGTCTGACACAAGCACAACGTATTACGACGGCACTCTTTAGCGGAGATATTAAATCGTTGCAAGTCGAAGATATCGAAGATGCGTTTAAAGGAATGCCGCGCTTTACACTCGGCGAAGCGAAGAACCTGGTCGATGTTCTCGTTGAGGCGAAGATCAGTCCGTCAAAACGTCAAGCACGTGAAGACGTCACGAACGGTGCGATCTACCTGAACGGAGAACGCGAGCAAGACTTAACGAAAGAAATCACTGAATCAGATGCAATCGGTCGCTTTACGATCGTACGTCGCGGAAAGAAAAAATACTTCGTCGTCGAGCATGCTTGATGATAAACGAAACGCTCCCTGCACATAGATGCAGAGAGCGTTTTTTAAGCTGTCCGGAATAAGCGGAGTGGTAACAAACGAACGGCGATCGTCGTGGCAATGACGGCCTTGATCGTATCCCATAGGATGAAGGGGTAGTTGATCGCAAAAGCATCTTTAAACGACAGATCGAGTACAGCCATCAGACCAAATGTCCCGAGCAAGTAGACTAAACCAAGTCCGAAGACGATCATTCCAATAAAGAGTGGCACGAAGCGACGCGTTTTTTCAGCGACGAGACCGATGAAGAAGCCGGCAATCGGAAAGGCAATCAAATAACCGGCAGTTGGTCCGACAAACGGAGCAAGTCCACCTTTTCCGCCGAGAACAGGGAGACCAGCAGCTGCGAGCAATAAGAAGATCAAGACAGCAAGTCCACCGCGTTTTCCACCGAGAATGGCACTGACCGTCATGATGGCGAGCATCTGGAGTGTGATTGGAACAGCACCGACGAGTTGGATTTGTGGCATAGAACTGACGGCTGCAATGATGGCAGCACCGAGGGCGATGAACGTTAAATCTCTTGTTTTCATGAATGAAGTCCTCTTTTCTATTTGTGTTAACTATGTATATTTATAGGTTAACACAAATGGATGGAAGCCGTCACTATTTTCTTAAGACCAGGTATACATTTTAGTCATAGGTATAAAAAAGCACCCACCGAAGTGGGTGCTGGAACAATCGATTAACGTGAGTAGTACTCGACGACGAGTTGTTCTTGGATTTGATCGTTCAATTCAGAACGCTCAGGAAGACGGACGAACGTTCCTTCGAGCTTCTCAGCATCGAAAGTAACGAAGTCTTTAGTTGCTGGAGCAACTTCGAGTGCTTCTTTGATAACGACAAAGTTCTTCGATTTTTCGCGAACTGAGATCGTTTGACCTGGTTTCACGCGGAATGATGGGATATCAACGCGTTGTCCATCAACTTGGATGTGACCGTGGTTGACGAGCTGACGAGCAGCGCGACGTGTACGAGCCATACCCATACGGTAAACGACGTTATCAAGACGTGCTTCAAGTAAGAACATGAAGTTCTCACCGTGGATACCAGGCATTTTGCCAGCATCGTTGAAGATACGGTTGAATTGGCGTTCGTTTACTCCGTACATGTGACGAAGTGTTTGCTTCGCTTGAAGTTGAAGACCGTACTCAGACATTTTACGACGGCTGTTACCGTGTTGACCTGGTGCGTAAGGGCGTTTTGCGATTTCTTTTCCTGTTTCAGTAAGTGAGATACCGAGACGACGTGAGAGTTTCCAAGCTGGACCTGTATAGCGAGCCATAATAAGACTCCTCCTTATTGTTCGTTATTATTTGCATAAAAATAATAACGCCATCAAACCCACGTTACGCCCATTTCATGATGTGGCACCCTCGCTTGATAGCAAAGTTACACGATGCCCCTCCGGTTATTCACCGAGTCATGAAATGTGATACGTAAGCGATTTGACCGCTATCGTTATCATTTCTGCACTTTTACAAGTATACGGTGTGGACAATCGACTGTCAATCAGAATTACAGATGACGAAGCAGCGTCGTACAGAATGCTTCTAAACCAGCTTGATCGACTTCATCGAAACGGTTGAATTCTGGGCTGTCGATATCGAGGACGCCGATCGTTTGGCCGTCTTTGACGAGTGGAATGACGATTTCAGAATTCGATGCCGCGTCACATGCGATGTGACCTGGGAATTGATGAACGTCTTCGATGCGTTGTGTCGTCTGTTCTGCTGCGGACGTTCCGCAAACACCACGACCGAATGGAATACGGACGCATGCTGGAAGTCCTTGGAATGGTCCGAGGACGAGTTGGTTTTGCTCGGTATCCGTCAAATAAAAACCGACCCAGTTGATACGGTCAAGGAACTGATTGAGTAACGCGCTCGCATTCGATAAGTTCGCGACTTGATTGTCTTCTCCCATTAATAAAGCATCCAGTTGTTTTGATAGCATGTCATATTGTTTCGTCCGGTCACCTTCATATGTCTTTGTTTCGAACATAATAAAAATTCCTCCCGTGAAAAGCGTATTTTTTTTAGTTTAACGAGTTTTCGTGTAGCTGACAAACAATTGATTTTTGGAAAAAGGATTCAAAACAGCGGAAGAAATCAGGAAAAGCCTTTGTAAATCTATGCAAAACGGTTGCGCTATACTATTATAAGGATAAGATTATTGCGATTTAGAGAAAATCTAAAGTCGTACGACAGAGTGGAGGTCGTGACAAATGTGGGCATGGGTGATCGGAGTCATCGTCATCGTATTACTCGTCATGCTATTCAGCATGATCAGTCGAAAAAAATACTACACGAAAATCGATGAACTTGATATGCGCAAGCAAGGCATCGTCAGTGCATCGATTCCGAAGGAGTTGCAGGACTTAAAGCAACTACCGATGGCGGGTGAGACGGAGACGAAGTTCAGCTCCTGGCATCAAGCGTGGGAAGAGTTGTTAACGGTCCACGTCGCCCAAATCGATGAAACCCTTTACCGAGCGGAAGAAGCGCTCGATAAATACCGGTTCATCGCCGTCAAGAATGACCTTGAAGTAACGGAACAATTGATTGCGGAACTCGAAGGATTGATCGATGAGATGCTCGTCGAGATGTCGACGTTCAAAACGAATCAATCGGTTCTAGCAGAGTTGAAAGCGCAAGGGGAAGCCGATTCAGGGCAAGTTCGGAAATCGTTATTGATCCAAGCGAACTCATTCGGTCCGGCGCTCGCGCGTCTGGAAGAACGAAGTGAACAAATCGACGCGCACTGGAATGAGATGTGTCAGTACGAAGCTTCGGGTGAAGTGACGAAGGCGTATGAAACAAGCTTGTTACTCGAGCAAGAAGTAGCGACGACACGTCACCTTGTCGAGCTCGTACCGAAACAATGGAAGATTCTCGCTCATGAATTGCGTCAACGGATTGATCAGCTCGGAGCGGGTTATAAGGAAATGTCGTTAGATGGGTATCCACTTGAGCCCCTCGGTCTTCAATCTGAGATCAAACGGTTCGAGGAACAACGTTTAAGTCTTGCTGAAAAAATCGAGAGACTTGAAGTCGATGGTTTGGAAGAGGCGATTCAACAGTTATCAGCCGACGTTGATCAAATGTACGATACGTTCCGTCGTGAAGTTGATGCACGTCATCAAGTAAAAAAAGAAAATCAATCCTTGAAACAAAAAGCATTACGGATGCGCGAACGGATTCATCAGTTAGCACAAGAGTTCAGCATTTTACGTGAAAAGTATGAAATCTCAGCAGATCTTGGAATTCACTACGAAACGATCCAACGTGACGAAGAGCTACTATTTGAAGCGGCAAAAGATCTCGATGAGTCGATTGCTGGGAAAATCATTCCGTTCAGTATGCTCGAAGATCAAATGCGCGATGCGATTCGCTTAGAGGAACAGTTGATGATTCAGTACGAACGCTTTACGGTCGAACTTCAAGCGCTTCGAAAAGAAGAGACAGAAGTGCGCGAACGGATCGTCGAATGGCGTCATCAGCTCTCGCAAACACGTCTTCGTCTGAAACGACTTGGATTACCGAACTTACCAACGGAAGTCGAAGAAGCACTACGTAATGCGAATCGTTCGCTACAGACGCTTGAGACACGGCTCGAAGAGTTACCGTTTAATGTCCGATCGATCGTTGCACAAAGTCAAGACGTCCAAGAAACGTTTAAACATGTGCAAGAACGGTTAGATACATTAGTGTTCGAAGTCACGTATGCCGAACGGCTCGTCCAGTATGCGAACCGATACCGTCGCCACGACAATGAGATACATATGTCGCTGACGATCGCGGAAACGAAGTTCTTAGCGGGAGACTATGAACGTACGATCATCTTAGCGGAACGTGTCCTAAATGAATACGATCCGGACGCGATCGATCGCATTAAACGATCGTGTGCACCAGAGGAAACGTTGCACGTTTAAATCAGGATCGACAATTCAGGGTGACCGTCATGGTCACCCTATTTTTGTAAAAAGAGGAGTGAGTAGAATGGGAACACTATACGTAAACGGATTGATTCGGACGATGGCACATGAAGAGGACGTCCATTCAGCGATGTTCGTCGAGAAGACGCGGATCATCGCAATGGGGGAGGAAGGAAAACTACGTCGACGTTTCGGTAGACGTATTGAACAGATTCAAGACTTGAACGGAAAAGCTGTTTATCCAGCCTTCACAGACGCACATATTCATCTGATTGGCTACGGGGAAGCGATCAACCGTGTCGATGCCTCGCGTTATACGACGCTTGAAGCATTAGGACAAGCTTTCCTCAAGGCAGAACCAATCAATGGGATTCACGTGGCGGAAGGATATGACGAAACGAAACTTGACCGTGCGCCGACAAAAGCATGGCTGAATCAGTTGTTCCCGGACGTTCCTGCCTTATTAAAACGGACGGACCGGCATACCGCACTTGTCAACGATGTTTTATTCCAACAGCTCGGCTATAAAGCATCGACTGTCATCGATGGTGGAAAGATCGGCTTATCGGATAACGGCGAAGCTGACGGATTTTTGTACGATGCGGCGCTTGAACCTTTGTATGCGTTACAAGCTGGAAACTTAGAGCGAAACAAATCGTCACTCCGGTCAGCAATTAAGAACTTATATCAATACGGCATCATTGCGGCACACACAGAAGATTTATCGTATCACGGAGATGTCGCGGAAATCCTCCAAGCATATAAAGAAGTGACAGAAGAGACAGGCTTCCATACACATCTACTCGTTCATCATCTTGTCATCGATGAGTTCGTGCAACAGCAACCAATTTTGCCATCAACGATGTCAATTGGTGCGATGAAACTATTCGTCGACGGTGCACTCGGAGGACGGACAGCTCTACTTGGTCGTGGTTATTCTGATGATCCGACGACACGTGGCATCGAAGTGCATACGCCAGAACAACTCGAACAACTCGTCAAGCGTGCACGTAGTTACGGGTTCACAGTTGCGGCACATGTCATCGGTGACTTAGCGATTGAACGATTCGTACAGGTGCTCGAGAAATATCCAGCACCAAAAGGCAAGCGGGATCGGATCATTCATGCGACGGTCGTTCGACCAGAAACGCTTGCACGAATTCGGAAGTTACCGGTCTTGATTGACGTTCAACCGGTCTTTTTACTGGATGACGCAGACTTCATCGTCGATCGACTCGGATTGAACCGCTTAGACTGGAGTTATCGTTTACGTTCGTTAGCTGAGACCGGCGCATTATTATGCGGTGGGGCAGATGCACCGATCTCTGACCCCGATGTCCGGCGTTCCCTGTATGCAGCGACGGAAGGAACAGCGGGACGTGTCAATAAGGCGAATGAGACGTTATCGATGTACGAAGCCTTGTTACTCTTTACGAAAAATCCACATCTCGCGACCGAGACACATGGACGCAAAGGATTACTCCTACCAGGATACGATGCCGATTTCGTCATCTTTGAAGAAGACTTCTATCGCTTGCGTGGGGAAGCCATCTTGAATAACCGTTTAGTGGAGACTGTCCAAGCTGGTAAAACCGTCTATCAGGCAGAAGCAGCCTTAATTTGATGTTGCTTCTGCATAGTGCGAAATAGCTTCCGAATAGAAAGAAGATAGTCCAGGTGCATACGCATCGTAGTAGGCACGAAACCGGTCGTCGGACACATACATCTGGCCGAGTGAGGCAAAAATAGATAACTCACATGGATAATAGTACGTATCGATGAAGTCATGTTGTTCTTTCACGATTTGTTGAACGTCTGGATCTGTCGCCTTGTGCCCGTCGCGGTAGAGGGTCGTCAAGCGCTGATCGAGTTGCTTATGCATGGCGCTCAGTTGTTCTTTCTCATTCGGGGTACGTTGTTTTTGTCTTTTTGCACTGATTCGATAGGCGTCGGTGTCACCGTAGTGTTGTTGGACTTCATCTGCATGTTGTTTTTCGTGCATGACGATCTCTTCGTGACGTAAACCGCGGAATAATTGTTCATCTTTCATGGGGAGTCCTCCTATTAAAGTGAGTAATGTTTGTTCAGCGAGTTGAGCGAGCATCTGATAATGCGAAGCTTTTTCTTGAAGTAGTACAATTTGTTTTTTCAATATCATCGTGTGATGACTGGAGTCAGATTGTGTAAGTAATCTTTGGATTTCTGACAGCGGAAAATCAAGAGAGCGATAGAGAAGGATTTGTTGTAAACGTAAAAGATCCTCACTGCTATAATATCGGTGACCGGCATCGTTGCGCTTTGGCACAAGGAGACCGAATGTCTCATAATGATAAAGCGTTCGTTTTGTGACTCCGGTAAGTTTGGCGATTTCCTGAGTGGAATACATCATCTGTGTACCTCCTTTGATTGGAGTATAAGGGGTGACGTAACGGAAGACGCAATAAAAAAATCTGCCTCTTCAGGGCAGATTTTTTTATTGTCATAAGAATGAGCGTTGAATCTTATGCCAAAATGTATTGTTCGTTAATTTGACGGTTTTAAGTTCTTTTTCAGAGAGCTGGATATCGACTGAATCCGTTCGTGTCAGGCTGAGTGCTTCGTTATCCATCCCGATGATCGGATAATCGTTTCCGTCCTCAATGATGCGTAACGAGAGTTTACGTCCGCGGTTCAATAGGAAAGCAGAACCGAGTGTCCGGTACCGGTTATTGTTAACGGAAGCGATCTCGCTGACTTGAAGACAGTGGATCAATGGATCGACAATCGCACCAGAGAGTGACTTGTTATAAGCCGTAGATCCCGTCGGTGTTGAGATGACCATTCCATCCCCGCGGAATGTCTCAAACAGGAAGTCATCGATATAGACTTCGATTGCGAGTGATTTGATGATGCTCGACTTTACGGAACATTCGTTCAGACAGAGCATCGGTGGTCCACCGTTGATGGATGCTTCAAGTAGTGGATAACGACGTACTTCGATTTCGCCATCCGAGACACGATTGCCCGTCTCTTTAAAGATTGCTTCGACCGCAGAAAGATCATTGATATCAAAATCACAGTAGAACGAGTTTGGTCCTTCAGCGAATCCGACATAGATCGCATCATCACGGAAACCTGTGAAGCGTGCCGCTTGCAAGAAAGCCCCATCTCCACCAATCGAGACGATGATGTTTGCTTGTCGATGATCTTGGACGACATTCAGTCCGTATCGTGTACCGACATCGATCAACTTTCGCACCTGCGTCTCGTGTCTTTGTGTATTTCGGTAGTACAGGTAGACATTATTTCGAGCCATGGTCAATTCCCCCTTGAAAGCGTTTCATGAACTCTTTTATTATACCTGTTTTTTAGAAAGACGGGTACTGAAGTCCATCAATTATGGCAGAATACTTGCCATCTTCGCAGATCATTCCTATAGTTAAATAGAAAATACAGTATATCCAATCAGGGGAAAAGGGGAATTCATATGGCAACGTTTAAAGGAAATCCAATCACACTTCAAGGTACAGCGGTTCAAGTCGGACAAACAGCACCGGACTTTCAAGTGTTAGCTAACGACTTATCGCCTGTAACACGTGATACATACCAAGGTGTTCGAATCATCAGTGTCGTCCCATCAATCGATACAGGGGTATGCGATGCACAGACGCGTAAATTTAACGAAGAAGCAGCTAGAATCGAAGGTGTGACGGTCATGACGATCTCAAACGACCTTCCGTTCGCGCAACGTCGTTGGTGTGCGTCAAGTGGTCTTGATCAAGTCGTGACATTGTCTGATCACCGTGATCTTTCATTCGGTACACAGTACGGCGTGGCAATCGAAGAATTACGTCTGCTTGCTCGCTCTGTCTTCGTCTTAGATTCGAACAACGAAATCACGTATGTCGAATACCTCGAAGAATCAACGGATGAGGTAAATTTCGAAGCAGCACTCGCTGCAGCACGTGAAGCGAAGTAAGAATGGTTTACAAACGACGCTGAAGCGTTACAATGGAACTAATGATAGAAACGGCTCCCGCTCTACGGGGGGCCGTTTCGTTTTGGAGAGGATGACGTACATGGAGCCGTTAGAAAAGTTATATAAGGAATTAACACGTCAAACAAAACAAATCGAACGTGATCTTGATATGCCTTACCTAGAAGCGTTGACGACTGTGATTGACCGGTTGAACGATCGCCATACTGAAAATGTAGACAAAGAGGTCATTCGAAAGGCAGTATCGCTTGCTATTTTAGAAGGGATGAAACAAGCGCAACCGAACCATTTGCCGACGCCAGACAGCGTCGCTTTGTTTGCTGGTTATCTAATCGGGAAATTGGTAGGTAAGGAGGACATCCGACTACTTGAATTAGGAAGTGGAACAGGTGGTATGTTACACGCTGTCTTGAGTCAGCTTTCGACGGGCACATCTGCTGAAGCAGTTGAGGTAGATGAGACGTTAATTCGTTTATCGGCAGCTGTAACGGAATTACTCGACTACCCTGTTACGTATACGCATCAAGATGCGTTACGACCTTTGTTGCTAGATCCAGTTGATCTTGCGATGGCTGATCTCCCAGTCGGTTATTATCCGGATGAAGAGGCTGCTGCTTCTTACATCTTGAAACGAGATGAGGGTATGAGCTATAGTCATTTCTTATTGATCGAACAAGCGATGCAATACGTCAAACCAGGTGGGTTCGGTGTTTTTGTCATTCCGAACGGTTTGTTCCAGCATGATACGGAAGGCAAGTTGAAACAGTACTTTGAATCAAAAGCGCACGTCATTGGCATTTTACAATTGCCGTTAACCATGTTCAAACAAGAACAGGCAGCAAAAAGTTATTTGATCGTCCGTAATCATTTAGCCGGTATGAAGATGCCAAAACAAGCGTTACTTGCTGAACTACCATCTTTCACAGATGCCCGTGCGTTTGGTGGTATGGTGAAACAGATTGATGAATGGATTAACACAGAATTAAAATGAATTACGCAAAGTGATTGAAATCTGTCGTTAATTTGACTATTCTAGTTGTAGAACAGAAATAGAAGAAAACCTAAACAGATGTGAATGTTCATTGGATTCAAATGGAAAAGGGGAAAAATCATGGCAAAAATTATGGCGGTAAACGCAGGTAGTTCGTCTTTGAAGTTCCAATTGCTCGAAATGCCGAACGAAACGATGACTGCAGTCGGACTCGTTGAACGTGTCGGTAAAGACGATGCAATCTTTACGATTAAATATGGTGAAGGACAAAAGTATACAGATGTCCTCCCGCTTGCAACACATAAAGAAGCAGTCGAGTTATCACTCGAAAAATTAATGGAGTTCGGAATCATCTCGTCTTACGATGAGATTAAAGGTGTCGGACATCGTGTTCTTCATGGTAAAGAAAAATATGCAGACTCTGTATTGATCACGGATGAAGTCATGCAAGATATCGAGTCGTATACAGAACTCGGACCACTTCACATTCCACCAAACTTGATCGGAATCCGGGCATTCCAAGCATTGCTTCCGGAAGTGCCGCAAGTGGCGGTCTTCGATACGGCGTTCCATCAAACGATGCCAGAAGAAAACTTCCTTTACAGCTTACCGTATGATTACTACACAGAATACGGTATCCGTAAATATGGTTTCCACGGTACGAGCCACAAATATGTTACGGAACGTGCATCTGAATTACTCGGTCGTCCATTAAAAGACCTTCGTTTGATCTCATGTCACTTAGGTAGCGGAGCATCAATCGCAGCAGTTTCGGGTGGCGAATCAATCGATACGACGATGGGCTTCACACCGCTTGAAGGGATCACGATGGGAACACGTTCTGGTTCACTCGACCCAGCTTTGATTCCATTCTTAATGGAGAAAACAGGGAAAACAGCGGAAGAAGTCTTGAACGTCATGAACAAAGAGTCTGGAATCTACGGACTCTCAGGTCTTTCAAGTGACTTGCGTGACGTCCAAACGGCTGCGAAGGAAGGAAACCACCGTTCAGAGATGGCACTCCGTATCTTCGCGAACCGTATCCACGGATACATCGGGCAATATGCTGCTGAGATGAATGGTGTTGATGCCATTATCTTCACAGCTGGTGTTGGAGAAAACTCAGATTCAATCCGTGAGCGTGTCCTACGTGGTCTCGAATTCATGGGCGTTTACTGGGATCCATCACTCAACAATGGAGCTCATGGAGAAGAACTCTTCATTAACTACCCACACTCACCAGTCAAAGTCATTATCATTCCAACGAATGAAGAATTGATGATCGCACGTGATACAGTTCGTGTTGGTGGATTGGTTGCTCAAAACGCATAATTTTTAAAAAGGACTGAATCGTTAATACGACGATTTAGTCCTTTTTTGATGAAATCCCAGAAAAATGATACACGAACGTATGATCTATTGTTACGACGATTGTCATACAACGAAAAAAGAAGCGTCATCATCGTAAAAATAAACCTAAAAAAGAGTCGTTTCTTAAAAAAATTAGTCTTTTGTAACATAACGGTAATAGTACAGACATATTTTTGTGGTCTATATGTAACGGCACTACCTGCTTTTGTCATGTATATTAATCTCAGTTAACAAACACGAAACAATGATGGAGGAGAAAATACATGATGAAACGAATGCTCGCAAGTGTTTTAACGGTCGTGTTAGCACTCAGTTCGTTCGCAGGTCTTCAAGCAGAGGCTGCAACTAAGAAAAGCGTCAAGTCAACAGTCGATAGCCTAGTCATTCGTCAAAAAGCTACTACTTCTTCGAAGAAGCTCGGTCTTCTATATAAGAACCAAACGTTATCGTACAAAGCAAAAACAGGAAACTGGTACAAAGTAAGCTACAAAGGTAAGACGGCTTATCTTAGCGCGAGCTACTCGAAAGTCGTGACGTCAAGCGGATCAAAAAAACAATCTACGGGCGGTTGGAAAACAGTCACGAATGTGAGTGCGACAGCCTATACACCGTATGATCCAGGCAGTGGCAACCTGACAGCAATCGGTTGGAACATCAAAAGCTCGAAAAAGAAAGTCGTAGCTGTTGATCCACGTGTCATTCCACTTCGTTCGACAGTCAAAGTGTATTATAAAGGGAAATTGAAAGGGACATATACAGCTGCTGATACTGGCGGTGCCATCAAAGGTAAGAAGATGGATATCCTTTACTACTCTCGTTCAGAAGCATTCAACTGGGGTCGTCGTACCGTTACAGTAAAATACAAATGATTTCAAACCATCGGACATCGGTTCGATGGTTTTTTGTTTAAGCAGGTCATCAAAAAGCCTCTCTTCCTTTGAGATGAAGGGAGAGAGGCTTTTGATGGAAGAGTGGTTCATAAACGAACAATCAAGACGTCACATTTTGCGTAACGCGTAATGCTTTCAGAGACACTACCGATGAAGAAACGCTCAACAGCGTTTAAGCCGGTCGCGCCACAAATGATTAAATCAGCATCGTGATTAGGAGCAAGTTTTTTGGCAATCGTGACTTTTGGAGAACCGTATTCAATTGCAACTTCGACTTCCTGTACACCGCGATCTTGAGCGGTCTTGACATATTCGTCTAGCAATTCCTTCGCGTAAGATTCAGCACGTTCCGTGATAGTACGGTCATATGCTTCTACTGTTGCGAACGTCCGTGTATCAATGACGTGTGCGATGATCAATTTTGCATCATTTCGCAATGAAACATCGATTGCCGTCTCGAAGGCACGTTCTGCCTCTTTTGAGCCATCTACTGCTACAAGTACATTATGATAGACGATTGCCATGATGAATCCATCCCTTCGTAATCGATATGATGAGTACACCCTAATTATACCATTCTCTTACTGGAAGCGGACGAAACATTCAACAAGTTCTAAAAATTGTCCTACCTTTCCATTCCATCGTAAAATGGAGTCAGTGAAAGGGGGCGATGCCAAGATGAGGCACGCGTTAATTACAGCAGGTACAAAAGGACTGGGAGAGCGAGTAACACGCCAGTTATTGGAAGAAGGATGGAAAGTAACGGCGTTCCATCGTTCCGAACCCGAGTTTACACATCCGAATCTTGTGACGATTCAAGCAGATGTGACGAACCAAGAAGAAGTGGAACACGCAGCTCAACAAGCAATTAACGAGCAAGGTCGGATTGATGCGTTGATACTTAATGCAGGACCATATATATTCGAGCGGAAAGCATTAGTAGATTATAGCGATCAAGAATGGAATGAAGTCATTACCGGGAATCTGACCGCTAGTTTCTGGTTGTTACGTCAAGTATTACCCGTCATGCGTAAGCAAGCCTATGGTCGAATCATTACGTATGGTTTTCCGGAAAGTGCGACAGCGCCAGGATGGGTGTGCCGGGCGGCGTTCGCTGCTGCTAAAAGCGGGATGGTGAGTTTGACGAAGAGTGTGGCGCTTGAAGAGGCAGAGCACGGCATTACGGTCAACATGGTCAATCCGGGGAACATCGTCGGTGATAACAAGACGAAACGGATTTCCGAAGCAGAGCAAGATGAAGAAACACCGGTCGGAAGAACGGGTGTCGGGGAAGATATCGCTCGCGCCATCTCCTTCTTACTCGCAGAAGAATCAAGTATGATTACAGGTGCGATTCTTGATGTGACAGGGGGCGTCAATGTCGTCCATCAATCCCGTAAGTAAATAAAAAACACCTAATCCATCGCTTGGATTAGGTGTTTTTACTGATTTAAGATGATGGAATCGATTGAAGGTGTTTTGGTGTGCGAGTCAACGCAACCGGACCTTCCGCAGTAAGATGGATATCATCTTCGATCCGGACGCCGCCGACTCCGGGAACATAGATACCTGGTTCGAGCGTGTAGACGATACCAGCTTCAGCCGTCAGTAAGTTGTTTGAAGCGAGGGACGGGAATTCGTGAACCTCGATTCCGAGTCCGTGACCAACGCGATGTGTGAAGTACTGACCGTAGCCAGCCTCTGTGATGACGTCGCGGGCTGCTTTATCCAACGAGCCGAGTGTCGTACCGATCTGACTCGCTTTTGTCGCGGCTTCAAGTGCTTGGCGGACCGTTTCATAGATTTTCGTCTGTTCTTCGCTTGCCTGACCATAAATGAAGGTCCGTGTAATGTCTGAACAGTAGCCTTTCCAAATGACACCGAGATCGAATAGGACGAAATCGCCTTCTTGGATGACGCGGTCACCTGGGACACCGTGTGGATCAGCACTGTTTGCACCAAATAGGACAAGCGTATCGAACGACATCTCGCGGACGCCTTTTTTCTTCATTTCATATTCGATTTCCGCAATGACTTCGATTTCCGTGATACCTGGACGGATCGCTTGTTTACCGATTTCGATCGCTTCATCCGCAAGTGCTGCTGCTTCTTGAAGGATAGCAATTTCTTCCGGTGTTTTCTTCAAGCGAAGCGCTTGTAAGGACTCACCAATATCAAAAATGGCTGCATTTTCAAGATGTGAGCTCAGTTCTTGATATCGACTAAACGTCATATGTTCACCTTCAATACCGATCCGATTGTTAGAATGTTCAAATGTCTTGAATAATTCAGCTAAACGATCGAATGGATTTTCATGATCTTCATACGTGACGACGTCTCCTTCCCAAGGACTCGCTGCAACGACACTTGCTTCGAGTGCTGGGCAGAATAATACATGTTTGCCGGTTACATCAACGAGGACTGCCATGACACGTTCGTGAGGTTCTGCGTAGACTCCTGAAAAGTAAAAGACATTTGCCTTTGAAGTAATGACGGCTAAATCGATTCCTTGTTCTTTCAAGAAAGCACTAATGTAATTCGTACGTTCGCTCATATGTGACTCCACCTCTCTACTCATTTTCTACATAAGTATACCATCGTCCGATTCGAAAAACATTTCTCGTAAATCAGACTAGTACACGTTTTCATCTTTGGAGTAGTACAGTATAATGACAGGAGAGTAGAAAAAAGGAAAAGAAGGGATACAGTATGCCTACGAAACACGAACAGATCATTCGACATATCGAAGATCTTGATGTCGGAACGAAGATTTCCGTCCGACAAATCGCGAAGGACTTGACCGTATCCGAAGGAACGGCCTATCGCGCCATCAAGGAAGCAGAGAATCTTGGGTTCGTCTCGACGATCGAACGAGTCGGAACGATTCGAATCAAAAAGAAACAAAAAGAAAATATTGAGAAGCTGACATTCGCGGAGGTCGTGAATATCGTCGATGGTCAAGTTCTCGGTGGGAGAAACGGATTACACAAGACATTGACGAAATTCGTCATTGGCGCAATGAAGCTTGAAGCGATGATGCGTTACATCGATGTCGACAGTCTCGTCATCATCGGGAACCGTGAAAAAGCACACGAACTCGTGCTTGAAGCAGGGGCCGCTGTATTGATCACCGGTGGATTTGATACAACGGAGGATGCAAAACGATTGGCGGATGAGATGGAGTTACCCATCATTTCGACGTCATACGATACATTTACGGTCGCAACGATGATCAACCGAGCAATTTATGATCGATTGATCAAAAAGGAAATCTTACTCGTCTCGGATATCTTGATCCCTTTACATGATACGTTCTATTTACAGACGACGGATCCGATTTCACGTTGGCACGAGTTGAACGAACAGACGAAACACAATCGTTACCCTGTCATCGATGAACAAATGAAGGTCGTCGGTGTCGTGACGGCGAAGGACATCATTGACCGTCCACATGACTGGGCTGTTGAAAAAGTCATGACGCGGCATCCAATTACGGTCGGCATTCGAACGAGTGTCACGAATTCTGCGCATCAGATGGTATGGGAAGGCATCGAAATGTTACCGGTCATTGACCAGTATGGGCGATTGCTTGGGATCATTAGCCGTCAAGATGTCCTCAAGGCGTTGCAACTGGCGAATCGCCAGCCGCAGGTCGGGGAGACATTCGATGATCTGATCACAGGCCAGATTAAAGCGGCAGAGGACGAACGGGGACCGTACTTATCCCTTGAGGTTTCTCCGCAAATGACGAATTTCATGGGGACTGCTTCAAGTGGTGTATTGACGACGCTTCTCGTCGAAGGGGCGACGCGAATGTTGCGTCACATGAAGAAAGGTGACCTTGTCATTGAAAACGTCAGCATCTATTTCATTAAACCTGTTCAGATCGAGAGCACGGTAACGATCCGGGCCAATGTCTTTGACGTTGGTCGGAAATTCGGGAAAGTCGATGTCGAAATGTATCAAGGTACACAAATCGTTGCGAAGGCGCTCGTGACTTCTCAACTCATCGATCGTTAAGTGAATACAAAAAGAACCGAAGTCGATTGACTTCGGTTCCTCTGAATCTCGCTCAGGATTGCTCCATCTCACGGACGACATATGGATAAATCTTTTTGTAACGGATGAATCCAGCGATGAATGAAGCAACACCGACGACGATTAAAATAGAACAGACAACTTTTCCGACGAGTGTCGTTAATCCGTTCCCGGAAACGAACTGATTGACGGCGAATAGGATGACGAACAGACTCAACCAAATGCTCGCTTGTGTATTGAACAAGTATTTTCGGTTCGTGCTTTTCGTATGGAACGCGCGGCGTTTTGCTAACAAATACCCACCAAGCGAGAAAACGATGAGGGCGATGAGGATGAATTGCATGTTAAAAGGACCTCCTTTTTGTCTTCATCTAGTATCATATCAAGATTAGAGGAGCTGTGCACAGTGAAAGAGCAAATCAAACAAATGATTGAAGCTGCAAATACGATCATCATTCATCGTCATGAACGACCGGATCCCGATGCACTCGGTAGTCAGTTCGGCTTACAATTGACATTGCAACACCAGTTTCCTGAAAAAACAGTGTTGTCGGCAGGTGAGATGGCGACATCATTGTCATTTATGGGGAAGCTCGATCAGGTAGAAGACGAGTTATACAAAGAGGCGTTAGTCGTGATTCTGGATACGGCGAATCAAGCACGTATTGACGGGAAGGTCGCGATGACAGGAAAAGACGTCATTAAAATCGACCATCATCCCGATGAGGATCCATACGCGTCAGTGCAACTCGTCGATACGACGATGAGTTCGACATCGGAACTGCTCGTTCATCTATTGAATGAATGGGAATACGACATTCCAGCATCAGCTGCTATTCAATTCTATGCGGGAATCGTCGGTGACACGGGACGTTTTCAATTCCGTGGTACGACGAAACGAACGTTTGAAGTCGCGGCGCAATTGATTGATGTAGGGATTGATACAGATTGGTTGTATCGGAATATGTACCAAACAGAACTGGCGGCGCTTCATCTACAAGGATATGTTCTTCAACATATCCAATTGACGGATCAAGGCGTCGGTTATGTCGTTTTGACACAGGATACATTGAAGCAATTTGGAGCAACGGTCGAACAAGCATCGTTACTCGTCAATAGTTTTGCCGGTTTACAAGGAATGAAGTGCTGGGCGCTGTTCCTCGAAACAGATATGGAAGTTCGCGTCCGAATTCGCTCGAAGGGTCCAGTCATCAATGAAGTAGCAAAAGAATTCAATGGCGGTGGACATCCAATGGCGTCTGGTGCGACGATTGAACAGTTAAGTGAAGTCGAACGTGTCGTTAATCGTCTGAATGAGGTCGCTGCGAACTTCCAGTTTTAAATGGAAAAAAGGCTGCTCGGTCTCATTCCTCTCGTGAGGAAGCGGAGCGAACAGCCTTTTTATGCTTATTTCGTTTTTGTTTCTTGTTGCGGAATGAACCATACGCCACGATCTGTGTGGTCTTCAATGACATTCAGTTGAAGTTCAGCGACCGACTTGCGAATCTTCTCAGCGATTTCTTCCGTTTCAGTAAAAGCAGTAACACCTAACTTTAGTTGTTCAACCTTTTCACGTGCGATTTGACTACGATTCAAAATCATGAGAAATGCTCCTTCCGTACCCGTCATGATATTTCTATACTTATTGTAGCGAATAATAAATCAGATGGCGAGTACTTGAGTTAGTTAGATATGAATGTTCTGAAAACTTTTTAAGCTTTCATCAGAAGAGAGAGGAGAATAGAAGATGCACTTAAATGTCCGGACACAATATAGTCCCTTACAAAGTTTGATTCGAATCGAGACGTACCTCGATGAGCTTGTTCATCGTCAGCTTGGACGAGCGATCATCTGTGAAACGACATTAACCGGAGTTCCGGCATTCATCGAGGCGTGTCAGCGTCGACAGTTACAACCGGTCATTGGCTGGGAACAGCGAATCGAGGAAGAAGACTGTTGTATCTTGTGGTTTGCTTTTTCTTCTGATGGCTTACGTCAATTGTACCGATTAGCTAGTGAACAACCGGTTATTGAAGCCTCATCGCTCATTGCGGTGCTCGTTCCGCTTCGTCAGGCATCGGAAGATATGACACGTCTACGTCGTTCCGTCGTGCAGTGGATGGGACACGTTCAAGGAGCGCGTACATATATGGGAGTGACTTCGAGTCGCTCGACCGTCGAGCGAGAGAGTCGCATGCGTTATCGGGAAGTAGCCGCATCACTCGGTGTAGAGACAATCCCGGTCGATCCTGTCCGTTATCTTCATCGAGCTGAAGCCCCAGCTTATCAAGCAATACGTGCGATCCGTGAAGCAACGACGTTCCAAGATCAAAAAACAGATCGTCTGATGCATTTAAAGACTCGAGAAGAGTTACTCGAAGACTTTACGGAGCGAGAAATCACGATGGCTGAGCAATTTGCCGCGACATCTGAACGCTTAGAATTACCGTTCCAGCAACGTCCATTACCACGCGTCGCAGAAGATTCGAATGCGATGCTGCGGACGCATGCTGAAGAAGGATTACTGGCACACGGTCATGAAAGTAAAGAAGCGGCGGAACGGCTCGCCTATGAACTGTCCGTCATCGAACAAACCGGATTTGCTGATTATTTTTTGATCGTCGAGGAACTTATTCGACGAGCAAAGGCGAAAGGCATTCATGTTGGACCTGGTCGTGGGTCGGCAGCAGGCTCTCTCGTTAGTTATGCGCTTGGAATCACGACGGTTGATCCGTTGAAATATGGATTACTCTTTGAGCGGTTTTTGAATCCAGAGCGGATTTCGATGCCGGATATCGATATCGATATCGAAGATGAACGACGCGAAGAGGTATTAGAAGATCTCGTAATGCGTTATGGAAAAGACCATGTCGCCCAAATCGGGACATTATCAACGCTTGGTGCCAAAGCCGCTCTGCGAGACGTCGGACGAACGCTGGAGTTTTCAAAAGATGAACTGGATGCTGCAGTCAAACAACTTGGGAAATCGACGACATTACAAGGAATCGAACAAAATAAACAGACGTATCGCTGGTTCTCTGGAAGTGAAAAACGTCGACAACTCTTACAGCTAGCGCAAGCAGTCGAAGGTCTCCCGCGACAACGTTCGGTTCACGCAGCCGGCGTCGTCATCGGGTCAGAGAATCTCGTCGAGACGACACCCTTAGAGACAGGACCGAACGAGCGATACGTGACGCAGTTCCTGATGCAAGCATTAGAACGTCAAGGATTACTGAAGATTGACTTGCTGGGGCTGCGCAATCTTAGTCGTTTGCGTCGGATGGAAGAATTGATTCGAAGAGAACACCCCTCTTTTAAGCTCTCGCAAATTCCAGAAGAAGATCGTGCGACGTTCCAAGTCTTTGCCCGCGCCGAGACGGATGATATCTTCCAATTCGAATCACCAGGCATGAAACAAACATTGCGAGAAGTGAAACCGAATCGATTTGAAGATTTGGTCGCCACGATGTCGCTCTATCGTCCAGGACCGATGAAATTCATTGATCTGTACGCAAAACGAAAAGCCGGTCAACCTTATCAGATGGTACATCCTGTATTAGAAGAGGTGCTGGCGTCGACATATGGCATCATCGTCTACCAAGAGCAAGTCATGGAAATCACACGCCGAGTGGCTGGTTTTACGCTTGCTCAAGCAGATATATTACGACGTGCGATTTCTAAGAAGAGTACGGATTCACTCGAACAGGAACGTCTCCATTTTTTAGAAGGTGCACGAACGAATGGATTCGATGATACAGTAGCGCATTCACTTTATGAACAAATCGAACGTTTTGCCGGATATGGATTTAACCGAAGTCATGCAGTCGCCTACTCAAAGATTAGTTATGCCCTTGGGTATATCAAAGCGCATTTCCCGCAAATTTTCTTTCTCGTTTCGGTGGAACAACCGGAACGCCTTGTCCGGTTGATGCGCGAACGACGTCTCCCTGTCCTATCACCGGACGTCTGGATTTCCGATTATCGTTCTTCGCTAGAGGGAAAGGGGATTCGACTTGGAATCCATGTGATTAAAGGTATTTCCGAGCGAGAGTTCGAACGGTTAAAAGAAGCGTCGAAGCACACGGCGACGATCGCCGGTCTATTGACTCATGTCGGATGGGGTAAAAAGGAACGAGCAAAAATCGAATTACTGCTTTATAGTGGCGCATTAGACCGAGCGACGCACGGCGATCGTGGACTCGCTGAACAAGAGGTGCTCGAGTACTTCACGGAATCATCGAATACCTTATTACCGGACGAACTGGCAATCCTCGGGAAACGCCGGACACAGAAGTCATCGAAACGAAGCGATTCCGACTGGGCACGCCTGGAACGAGATGCACTCGGATTCTGGTTAACGTATTCTCCTTTGACGACAGCGATGAAAGCACCGGTCGAATCTGCTTATTTTCATGATCTTAGTGTCGGAGCAGACACGCATTATTTAATCTGCTATATTGATCAAATCCGAGAATTCAAGACGAAACGCGGTCAAGTGATGGCGGTCATTCAAGCGGTCGATGGGTATTCAAATGAAGAAGTCGTCGTATTCCCAAGTCAATATGAGCGGTTCCGTCGTTCTCTTTACTTAGGGAATGTCTTATTGATCGAGTTGAAGGTTCAAGATCGTGAAGGGGAGCGCCAATTCATTTTGGAACGGCTCCGGCCACTCGGACAAGATGTATTGTTCGTCAAGCTAACATCAAAAAATGAGCTAGCCACACTCGAACAATTGTTAGAAGCTACGCCAGGCGATATTCCAGTCGTCGTTCGCTACGCTGATTCACGCGAGACGAAATCGTTACCGTCACTTTATGCGGTTCGGCATGATGAGGAATTATTAGCTCGTCTACGTATGCAGTTTGGTGAGGATCATGTTGTCCTGAAAAATGTGCCTCGCTCAAACTAGTAGTAGGTAATAAGATTTGTTATAATAAAGGGTAATTGGTCTGACCAATGCCACCGATTAAAGCAACCGACTGAAGGGTCAGAAAGGTGGTGCCGTATCGATATGGAGAAGAAACGAAATGCGTTTGAAGCCAATATCGCGGCGATTAAATTGATGATCGAACAAGATGGATTAGTTCCAGGAGACCGAATCCCATCGGAACGGGAACTGGCAGAACGACTATCCATCAGCCGACCGTCCGTACGAGAAGCATTACGGACGCTCGCTTATTTAGGCATCATCGAGACACGGCACGGAGGCGGAAGCTTTCTGTTGAACCGTGACGATCATACCTATATTCAAATCATCGCTCAATTCTTAGTGACTGGCGATTCGAAGTTTGAAGACTTGGCAGGAACGCTCCGCTTGCTTGAGCAAGCAGCGCTCGCGCAGCTGGATGACCTTTCGGTGCTTGCACCAGTTGTTGCATCCGATGCAGCGTTTCGTGAGACGTTGATTCAGACGGTCGATAACGATCTGTTTGAACGAATCTGGCGACAAGTCAATGCCTTCCATAAAAGCTTCGGTCAAGGGGAACTCTATACGCAGGCGGAACGGGAACAACTCTTGAACCGCCCATAGGATGACAAGGGGGAACTGAACGTGCAAGCATTTTTTCGAAAACCTAAAAAGTTCGTCACGCTGACTTCGAAGGAGCAGCGTGTCGATGTGCCAGTTGGCCTAATGACGAAATGTCCGAAATGTAAATTGATCCAATATACGAAACAACTGGAGGCGAACTTACGTGTCTGTTCATGTGGGTATCATCATCCATTGACTGCGCAAGAACGTTTTACGCAATTATTTGATGAAGGTTCGGTAACATATTTTGATCTGCCGGCAGTTCAAGCGGATCCCCTCGGATTTGAGGACTATCCGGAAAAATTAAAAGGAGATCAAGTCAGAACGGGTCTTAAGGAAGCGATCGTCTGTGGCGTCGGGAATGTGAATGGTCACCCACTCGTCGCTTGTGTCATGGATGCGCGATTCCGGATGGGCTCGATGGGAGCTGCCGTTGGTGCTGCAATTTCTGAAGCTGTTCGTTACGCGACGAAACATCGTCTACCTGTCACGATATTCTCTGCTTCAGGTGGGGCACGGATGCAAGAAGGAATGGTCAGTCTCATGCAGATGGCGAAATCGAGTCTCTTTTTAAAACAGCATTCAGATGCAGGGTTACTCTATATTTCTTGTATGACCCATCCGACAACCGGTGGTGTATCAGCAAGTTTTGCGATGCTCGGTGATTTCAACATTGCTGAACCGGGTGCGTTGATTGGATTTGCGGGTCGCCGGATCATCGAACAGACGATTCGTGAAAAACTACCGGAGGATTTCCAAACAGCAGAATTCTTATTGCAAGCAGGTCAACTGGACGATGTCGTATCACGACACGATCTGAAGACGTACTATACGCGAATCTTAAAGATACATGCGGAGGGAACGAACCATGCAACCATTTGACCAACCAGTCATCGCGTTACGCGAAAAAATTCTTGAGCTTCATGACATGGCGGAAACGCAAGGACTTGATTTCAAGGAAGAACTGCAACTTCTTGAAGAACGCCTTCATCGGTTAGAACTCGATATTTACGGGAATATGAAAGCGTGGAATCGTGTTCAGTTGGCACGTCATCCAGAACGTCCAACGACACTCGATTACATTGAATCGATTTGTGAAGATTTCATCGAACTGCACGGCGACCGTCATGGGTATGATGATGCAGCAATCGTCGGTGGAATCGGAACGCTAAATGGTCGTCCCGTGACGATCATCGGTCATCAACGCGGAAAAGATACAAAAGAGAACATTCGTCGTAACTTCGGAATGCCACATCCAGAAGGGTACCGGAAAGCACTGCGTCTCATGCAACAAGCGGAAAAATTCAACCGACCGATCATTACGTTCATTGACACGAAAGGAGCATATCCAGGACGTGCGGCAGAAGAACGCGGTCAAAGTGAAGCCATCGCGAAAAACTTGTTTGAGATGGCTGGGATGACTGTGCCAATCATCTCGATTGTCATTGGTGAAGGCGGTTCAGGTGGTGCTTTAGGAATCGGCGTTTGTGATCAACTCTTGATGCTTGAGAACTCGACGTATTCCGTTATCTCTCCTGAAGGTGCTGCAGCATTATTGTGGAAAGATGCGAGTCTTGCGGAAAAGGCTGCAGAATCGATGAAGATCACAGCACCTGATTTATTACGACTCGGGATCGCGGATGCCATCATTCCAGAAGTCGTCGGAGGGGCGCATCTCGATGTGTCATTACAGGCGGATAAATTAAAAACTGTATTGGTACAGAAGCTCGAATCATTGGTTCATCTGACCAAGGAAGAGCTCATCGATCAACGGACCGAAAAATATCACCAAATTGGCACATAAGCACCATGTAATCGCTATCATGATTGATATTCCTCATTTCCGGAATCGGTAATGAAAAAACAAGTGAAAGTTTATGCAATCTGCCCTGTTGTAAAACAAGAAAACAACGTGCTATTTTAGATTCAGATTAATGGAGAGGTGATTAACGTGAGTTTAAAACGGATTGCTGTCTTAACGAGTGGCGGCGATGCACCAGGTATGAATGCCGCGGTGCGTGCTGTCACGCGTAAAGCGATTTTTCATGGCTTAGAAGTATTTGGTGTCTATAACGGTTATCAAGGATTAATCAACGGGGACATCGTCCAGTTGAACCTTGGGTCAGTCGGTGACATCATTCAACGAGGTGGAACGTTCCTACGTTCAGCACGTTGCCCTGAGTTCCGTACAGAAGAAGGACGAGCAAAAGCGGTTGTCAATCTTAAGAAATTTGAAATTGATGCACTCGTCGTCGTAGGCGGAGACGGGTCGTATCGTGGTGCCCAAAAATTGACGGGACTTGGCTTCCCGACAATTGGACTTCCAGGTACGATCGATAACGATATTCCTGGAACGGACTATACGATCGGTTTTGATACAGCGCTCAACACGGCGCTTGAAGCGATCGATAAAATCCGTGATACGGCATCGTCGCATGAGCGGACGTATGTCATTGAAGTCATGGGACGCGATGCGGGTGATATCGCATTATATGCAGGACTTGCTGGTGGAGCAGAATCGATTCTTGTTCCCGAGCGTCCTGAAGATTTAAAAGAAGTCCTCGATCGCATTCAAAGTGGTGTCAATCGCGGTAAGAAACACTCAATCGTCATCGTCGCTGAAGGTGCAGGCCGTGCCCAGGACGTGGGAGACGCGATCGCAAAAGAAACAGGTCTCGATACACGCGTCACGGTTCTTGGTCACGTTCAACGTGGTGGAGCACCAACGGCAGCGGACCGTGTACTTGCAAGTCGTATGGGAGCGCATGCCATCGAAATCCTACTTCAAGGAAAACAAGGACGTGTCGTAGGTGTACGTGGTGGTAAGATGATCGATCTCGATATCGATGAGGCACTCGACGAAAATAAACATGAGCTGGATCTTGATATTCTCGAGCTTTCAAAACAGCTTTCGATTTAACGAACGTCGATAGGATTGGAATGGACAAGAGAACTTGGCCAAACACCGTAGGAGGTTTATGGAATATGCGTAGAACTAAAATTGTATGTACGATTGGACCGGCGTCAGAAAAACGTCTTCCAGAAATGATTGAAGCAGGTATGAACGTCGCTCGTTTGAACTTCTCACACGGCGATTATGAAGAACACGGCGCACGTATCACGGATATCCGCCGCGCAGCGAAAGAAGCAAACAAAATTGTTACGATTCTTCTTGATACGAAAGGACCAGAAATCCGGACACATTCGTTTGAAGAAGGAAAAGCGCTTCTCGAACGTGGTCAAGAAGTCATCATCGTTAGCGGAGACGCAAACGAAATCGTCGGAACGAAAGATAAATTCTCAGTCACGTATGAAGGACTCTATGATGACGTCGAAGTTGGTTCGATGATCATGCTTGATGACGGTCTCATCGGTCTTCGTGTCACTGAAAAACTTCCGAACCGTGAGCTTCGTTGTTCAATCGAAAACGAAGGTGTCATCAAGACGAAAAAAGGCGTTAACTTGCCAAACGTAAAGGTTAACCTTCCTGCTTTGACAGAAAAAGATATTGCGGATATCGAGTTCGGTATCAAGAGCGATATCGATTTGATCGCGGCATCTTTCGTACGCCGTGCGTCAGACGTCGTTGCGATTCGTCAATTGCTTGAGAAAAACAACGCGAGCCACATCAAAATATTCCCAAAAATCGAGAACCAAGAAGGTGTCGATAACATCGAAGAAATCCTTGCGATTTCGGACGGTTTGATGGTAGCGCGTGGTGACCTCGGTATCGAGATTCCAACGGAAGAAGTCACACCAACTCAAAAAGACTTAATCAAGCTTTGTAACGACTTCGGTAAACCAGTCATTACAGCAACACAAATGCTTGACTCGATGCAACGTTTCCCACGTCCAACACGTGCTGAAGCATCAGACGTCGCGAACGCGATTCTTGATGGTACGGATGCAATCATGCTTTCAGGTGAGACAGCAGCAGGGGACTACCCAATCGAATCTGTCCAAATGATGCACTCGATCGCAAAACGTACAGAAAAAATGCTCGACTACAAGCTCTTGTTGAAAGATCGTCAGACACGTAGTGAGCACACAGTGACGGATGCAATCGCTCAAGCGGTTACGCACACTGCAATCAACTTGGACGCAAAAGCAATCTTGACACCGACACAATCGGGTTACACGGCTGCACGTATCTCGAAATACCGTCCAGAGCCAAACATTGTCGCTGTTACACCAAGCGCACGTGTCGCACGTCAGTTGAACATCGTATGGGGCGTGTACCCAATCGTCGTTGATCATCTTTCAGACAACACGGATGACATGTTGACACTTGCTGCGGACACAGCAAAAGACGCTGGTTTCGTTACAGACGGTGATCTCGTCGTCATCTCAGCAGGTATCCCTGCTTTGACTGCTGGTACAACGAACATGTTGAAAATCCACATCGTCGGTAAAGAGATCGCAAACGGTCGTGGAATCGGTGAGCGTGGAGTCGTTGGCGAAGTCGTCATCGCAAACAACGCAGAAGAAGCAAACGCGAAAGCGAAGCCAGGCATGATCCTCGTTACGAACTCAACTGATCGTGACATGATGCCTGCAATCGAGATGGCTGCAGCGATGATCACAGTTGATGGCGGATTGACAAGCCATGCTGGAATCGTTGGACCATCACTCGGTAAACCAGTCATCGTTGGTGTCGAAGATGCATTGACAGTCTTCAAAGACGGTCAAATGATCTCAATCGATCCATTGACAGGTAAACTATATAACGCATAATCCATTCATGACGGACGTGACTTAGGTCATGTCCGTCTTTTTTTGTATGAGGAGGACGTATGGAAGCTTATCTTTTTTTGATTGCCCTCGTCTTCATCGGGGTCATCGCACAAAATAAATCATTAATCATTGCTGCTGCTTTCCTGCTGATCATCAAGGCAATCGGGCTGGATGGTAGACTGTTTCCTTCCTTGCAGGCAAAAGGAATCACCTGGGGTGTCACATTGATCACGGCTGCGATTCTTGTACCGATCGCAGCAGGGGATATCGGATTTAAGGAACTTATTCAAAGTATTCGGGGACATATCGGCATCATCTCATTTTTATCAGGAATTTTTGTTGCAATCGTCGCGGCACATGGTGTTGGACTGATGAAAGAAGACCCACTCGTGACGACAGCCTTGCTAGCTGGAACGATTCTTGCAGTAGGAATTTTCCGTGGGGTACCGGTCGGACCATTGATTGGTGCTGGAATCGCGGCGCTTGTCATTGGAATGTGGGATATCATCACAAAAACGTTCACAGGATGAGCTGAATCAGCAGAGTAACTGAATTAATTTTTTGATAATAGTATGCAAGTTCATTCACTTTTTGGGTATTTTTGTTTATACTAAGAACAGAAACAAGATGGTCTATTCAAGAGTACAGCGCTACAAGCATGGGGAACGACTCTTGAGTGGACGTCTTTTTTTCAATACGGAAATGAAAGCGTTTTAAATTTCTGGGGAAAAAAAGGGGGATTATTGTCATGACGCAAACTAAAGGTTTAGAAGGAATCGTCGCGACGACATCGAAAATCAGTTCGATCATCGATGGTCAATTGACGTACGGCGGTTATACAATTGATGATTTGGCGGAGCACGCCTCATTTGAGGAAGTCGTCTTCTTATTATGGAACGACCGTCTACCAAAAGAAGAGGAATTGAAGCAACTGTCGGAAGCACTCATTTCCGAAGCACCAGTTGCGACTGCCGTTCTCGAGACGATGAAGGCAGCACCAAAGTCGGCGAATGCGATGGCAATGATTCGAACAGCGCTCTCTCAACTCGCGCTTTACGATGAAACATCGGAAGATATGTCGACAGAGGCGAATTACGCTAAAGCCATCAAATTACAAGCGCAAATCGCAACACTTGTTACGGCTTATGCGCGTATCAAAAAAGGGCAGGAACCAATCGCACCTAAAACAGGTCTTTCTTACGCTGCAAACTTTCTGTTCATGTTGACAGGCGAAGAGCCGACAGAAGTGGCTGAAAAAGCGTTCAACCAAGCGCTTGTTCTTCATGCAGACCATGAGTTGAACGCTTCGACATTCACGGCACGTGTTTGTGTTGCGACACTCTCTGACGTCTACTCAGGTGTGACGGCAGCGATGGGTGCATTAAAAGGACCTCTTCACGGTGGAGCGAATGAAGCTGTCATGAAGATGCTGTTAGAAATTGATTCGGTTGAAAAGGTTGACGAGTATGTTCATAATAAACTTGAGAACAAGCAAAAAATCATGGGCTTTGGTCACCGTGTCTACAAGGACGGCGATCCACGTGCGAAGCACCTTCAGGAAATGAGTCGTCAGCTGACTGCTCAAATCGGGGAACCGAAATGGTATGAGATGTCAGTTAAGATTGACGAGATCGTCCAGTCGGAAAAAGGATTGAAACCAAACGTTGATTTCTATTCCGCTTCTACGTACCATGCACTTGGACTTGATACAGAACTTTTCACTCCAATCTTTGCAGTAAGTCGAATGTCAGGTTGGTTGGCGCACATTTTAGAGCAGTATAGCGATAACCGTCTGATTCGCCCACGTGCAGACTACACGGGTGAAACACACCGGACATATGTGTCCATCGAAGAACGTTAAAAGGACGGAGAGGAGTAATCCTCTCCTGATTTTTGATGTAGATTACAATTACTTAAGGGGGATTTTTAGACATGGCTACACTTCAAGGCGAAAACATCACAGTAACGAACGGTACACTTCAAGTTCCAAATGCTCCAATCATTCCATTCATCATTGGTGACGGAACAGGACCTGACATCTGGAATGCTGCGGTACGCGTATTTGATGCAGCAGTTGAAAAAGCCTATAACGGTGAGAAGAAGATTGAATGGAAAGAAGTCTATGCTGGCGAAAAAGCATTCAACAAAACAGGCAACTGGTTACCAGAAGAGACACTCGATCTCATCCGTGAGCACATCATCGCAATCAAAGGACCACTTACGACACCAGTCGGCGGCGGTATTCGCTCATTGAACGTTGCATTACGTCAAGAGCTTGATTTGTACACATGCCTTCGCCCAGTTCGTTACTTCACAGGTGTTCCTTCACCGGTTAAACGCCCAGAAGACACAGATATGGTCATCTTCCGTGAAAATACTGAAGACATCTACGCAGGAATCGAATATGCAGAAGGTAGCGAAGGCGTTACAAAACTGCTTGAATTCCTTCAAAACGAAATGGGTGTCAACAAAATTCGCTTCCCTGAGACATCTGGTCTTGGAATCAAACCGATTTCAAAAGAGGGTACAGAACGCCTCGTTCGTGCAGCAATCGAATACGCACTTGAGCACAAGCGCGCTTCGTTGACACTCGTTCACAAAGGAAACATCATGAAGTTCACTGAAGGAGCTTTCAAAAACTGGGGTTATGAGCTTGCTGAGCGTGAATACGCAGAGCACGTCTTCACTTGGAACCAGTACGATCGTATCAAAGAAGAAGAGGGAACTGAGGCTGCGAACAAAGCACAAGCAGACGCTGAAGCTGCTGGTAAGTTAATCGTAAAAGACTCAATCGCTGATATCTTCTTACAACAAATCTTGACTCGTCCAAAAGAGTTCGATGTCGTTGCGACAATGAACTTGAACGGTGACTACATCTCGGATGCACTTGCTGCACAAGTGGGTGGTATCGGAATCGCACCTGGAGCAAACATCAACTACATGACTGGTCACGCGATTTTTGAAGCAACTCACGGTACAGCACCAAAATACGCTGGACTTGATAAAGTAAACCCATCATCTGTCATCTTGTCAGGCGAAATGATGTTCCGTCACCTCGGTTGGAACGAAGCAGCAGATCTCATCATCAAATCGATGGAAACATCGATCGAAGCAAAAGTCGTCACATACGACTTCGCACGTCTCATGGATGGTGCGACTGAAGTGAAGTGTTCTGAATTCGCGGACGAACTCATCAAAAACATGTAATCCGATCAGGAGGAATGAGTCGATGAACAGACGGAAGAAGATCGCAGTCATAGGAAGTGGCTTTACGGGCGCGACGACGGCACTTTACCTTGCCCAGCAAGAGTTAGGTGATATCGTCCTCGTCGACCGACCAGAGCAAGAAAATCCGACGAAAGGAAAGGCGCTTGATATGCAAGAAGCAGCGCCAATCCTCGGATTTGATGTTTCGGTAAAAGGGACATCGGATTATGCAGATATCAAGGATGCAGATATCGTCGTCATCACTGCCGGCATTGCTCGAAAGCCGGGCATGAGCCGCGAAGACCTTGTCAGTACGAATGCTGCCGTCATGACAGCTGTGACGAAGGAAATCGTCGCGCATGCACCAGAATCGATCATCATCGTTTTGACGAACCCGGTCGATGCGATGACGTATACGGTCTATCAAGCATCTGGTTTTCCGAAGGAACGTGTCATCGGTCAGTCCGGAGTCCTCGACACGGCGCGTTTCCGGACATTTCTAGCAGAAGAACTCAATGTTTCTGTGAAGGACGTATCAGGGTTCGTGCTCGGTGGACACGGAGATGATATGGTACCGCTACTGCGCTATTCTCAGGCAGGAGGAATTCCGATTGAGAAGCTCATATCGAAAGAACGACTCGATGCGATCGTTGACCGGACCCGTAAAGGGGGCGGTGAAATCGTTCAGTTACTTGGAAACGGTTCTGCTTATTATGCGCCAGCAGCGGCAATTGCTGAGATGGTCGAAGCGATTTTGAAGGATCAGCGACGGATTCTTCCGGCAATCGCTTATCTCGAAGGCGAATACGGATACAACGATATGTACTTTGGTGTACCGGTCATTCTTGGTGGGAACGGTGTCGAGCACGTCTACGAACTCGAGCTGACTGCCGATGAACAAGAAGCATTGAACCGCTCTGCGTCTACTGTCCGTTCGGTACTCGACCTATTAAAATCTTGATTCTAAAAAAAGACGAACTTGTCGAAAGTGACAAGTTCGTCTTTTTTGTCTCGTCATAACCGATGAGGAGAAGCATAGTGCGATAACTTGGCATACCAAGGGCAGACCAGTATAAGAAGAAACGTCAGCCAAGGAATCAAATATCCGATTCGAAGGAAGTGACCTTGATGTTCCATATGTAGGTGTTGTCGGTTTTGACAATGTGGACAGGGGAGTCCGTGAGCAGACCAGATTAAACGATAGATTGTTCGAGCAGACCAGGATTGACGACAAACGGTGCATCGTGCCACGCGAGTGCCTCCTTTCATTCATAGGTTAATTGTGTAAAGTGTGTTTTTCACAACATACGATACACATAGGAGAAAAGTTCCAATTTCAATAAACATGTATAAAAAAAGATTGTATTAGGGTAAGGACAAAGGTACGTCATTCTATTCCACTAAGGGGGATGCCACATGCGCGCCGTAACGTACCAAGGAGCAAAAGATGTTCAAGTCAAACAAGTACAGGATCCATCGATTGATAAAAACGATGACATCATCGTAAAGATCACCTCGACTGCAATTTGTGGTTCGGATCTACACATTTATCAAGGGAATATGCCGGCTCACAAAGACTATGTCATTGGTCATGAACCGATGGGCATCGTTGAAGAAGTTGGACCAGGAGTGACGAAGGTCAAACGGGGAGACCGCGTCGTATTACCGTTTAACGTTGCTTGCGGTCACTGTTTCTTTTGCGAACATGATATGGAAAGTCAATGTGATAACTCAAACGGAAATCCGCATGTCGATACAGGTGGATATTTCGGTTTTACAGAAGAGTTTGGTGGACATCCCGGTGGTCAGGCGGAATATTTAAAAGTACCATTTGGAAATTTCATGCCACTTGTGATTCCTGAATCGTGTGAACTAGAAGATGAAGCGTTGTTGTTCTTATCTGACGTTTTACCTACAGCATATTGGAGTGTCCTGCATGCTGGTGTGAAAAAAGGGGACACGGTCGTCGTACTCGGATCGGGACCTGTCGGACTGATGACACAAAAATTCGCATGGATGCAAGGTGCGAAACGGGTCATTGCGGTGGATGATCAAGTGTACCGATTAAATCATGCTAAAATGACGAATAAAGTCGAGACCGTGAATTTTTCAGATCATGCAGAAAGTGGTGCTTACATCAAAGAATTGACGCAAGGTGGGGCAGACGTCGTCATTGATTGCGTCGGTTTTGACGGAAAGATGTCCGCCGTAGAAAAAATTGAACAAAAGATTGGTCTGCAAGGTGGAACGTTGAGTGCCATTAATATTGCGAAGGACGCTGTCCGGAAATTTGGTACCGTACAGTTGACGGGCGTCTATGCTGAAAAATATAATCAATTCCCACTCGGCGACTTTTTCACTCGGAATATCACACTGAAAATGGGACAAGCACCCGTCGTCCATTTGATGCCGGAACTGTTCCAGAAAATCATCAATAAGGAATTTGATCCGACGGATATCGTGACACACCGAGTGGCACTTGATGATGCTGCTTCTGCCTATCAGACATTTAATGATCGGACAGATGGATGCATCAAGGTCGTCTTGAAACCATAAGCTATATCATACTCAAACAGCCCATCCGATTTTTGGATGGGCTGTTGTACATCATAGGATTAAAAGAAGAAGACGGGCCATAGAAGACCGACAGCTAAACCGAGTAAGAGACCAACGAATACTTGAAACTCAGTGTGACCGACGAGTTCGTTCAGAAGAGGGGTCTCATGACGAATTCCTTTAAAATAATCATTGAGTAATTTTGCCTGAACACCAACAGCTTGTCTGACACCGGTCGCGTCATACATGATGATTGTGGCAAATATGGCAGCTAGTGCGAAGATCGAAGATGAGAAGCCTTCCTGAAAACCGATGACCACGGCTAACGCGACGACAGTCGAGCTATGTGAACTAGGCATACCACCGGAAGCAAACATGATCTCCAGGTCGAACTTTCGGGTCCGTACCAAACTCGTAACAAGCTTCGCTGCTTGAGCGATGAACCATGCCGTGATGGCTGCAAAAAGGGGATGATTCCATTCCATACATTTTACCTCCTACGATTGACGATATGTATTGATTCCCCGTTTTTATCGCTTTTACACGAATGATCAAGAGGGATTCATCGTCTCCTTTAAAGATTATGTAAAGAAACAGCAGAAAGATTTGTGATTTTCCAGTAAAAGTCGGTAAGATGAAGACAGACGAAGCGGATTCCACGGAATTCCTCATTCGAAAGAACGAAACTTGAGGGGGATGCAAGGTTTGAAGGATAAAATTATCGTGGTAGATGATGAATTGTCGATTGCAACACTATTGAAGTTTAATTTAGAGCAGGCTGGTTTTGTCGTTGAAACGGCACATGATGGAATGTCAGGTTTGAAATTAGCGGAAAAACAAGATGCCGCACTGATCGTACTGGATCTTATGTTGCCGGAACTCGATGGTCTGGAAGTATGTAAACGACTACGTCAACAGAAAATCAATACACCGATCTTGATGCTGACGGCAAAGGATGATGAGTTTGATAAGGTGCTCGGTCTAGAACTCGGTGCGGACGATTACCTGACAAAACCGTTTAGCCCACGCGAAGTCGTTGCCCGTGTAAAAGCGATTTTACGACGGATGAGTCATCAGACAGCATCCCCGGATGAGGTCACGGACGGAACGATTCTGATTGGTGACGTCAAAATCGTTCCGGATAACTACGAAGCTTTCAAAGCAGAAGAACGTCTTGAACTTACTCCTAAGGAATTCGAATTGCTCGTATATCTCGCTAAAAATAAAGGACGTGTCTTGACACGAGATCAACTGTTATCCGCGATTTGGAATTATGATTTCGTCGGTGATACGCGTATCGTGGATGTGCATATCAGTCATGTCCGTGAAAAAATCGAACCGAATACGAAAAAACCGATTTATATCAAAACGATTCGCGGTCTCGGGTATAAGATGGAGGAGCCGAAACCAGAATGAGTAAGTATCGGAAACGGTTCATCTTTAAAATGATTTCTTTCATTAGTTTGGTGCTTGTTGCACTCGGTTTTCTACTTGGACAATCATTTAAGGAATTCTATGTTCAAAATGAAAAAGAAAAACTGATGGATGAAACCTCGCTTGTCGAGACGATTCTACAAGGGCGCGAAGTTTCTGATATGGCACAGTACGTGAATCAATTGTATGCCGAATCCAACTTTGACATGATCTTATTTAACGGACGTGGGGAAATCATCGCAGGTACCCCTGTTGATGTCACGAAACTAAAAGTAGCAACGCTCAATTTCTCAGCGATTCCCAAAGATGGTACGTTTGAATCGAAGACGGATGACAGTGTCGTCCAGTTCACGAAGCCTGTTCCAACAGCAGATGGTGGAGAAGTGTACGTCAGTTTCATTCGTTATGCTAAAGATTTGAATATTATCTATTCACGGATTTGGACGGTCATTTTCTTCTCACTCCTTGCTTCGCTCGTAATCATCTTTTTGACAATCTATCGTTCAACGAAACGGTTCCTACGACCAATCGCGGAGGCGACCGATGTGTTGCACGAACTGTCACATGGGAATTATAAATCACGCGTCTACGAGTTAGCGGCACCAGATGAATCACGTGATTTAGGACGCTCGATCAATCTCCTCGCACGAAATCTAGAGAATGCATCATCCGGTGAAGCGATGCAACGGGCACGACTCGAATCCTTGATCGAATACATGGGAGCCGGTCTCATGCTGATTGATGAAAAGGGTTATGTACTACTTGTTAACCGTACCTATCGGGAGATGTTCCATATTCACGAACCATCTAGTGGAAAATTATATTACCGCGTACTTCCGAACGAAAAGATGAGTCAGGTGATTGAAGATGTCTACCTGACAGAAAAACCGAATCGCAAACAATCGAGTGTCCGTTTCGGCATCAACAGTCGGACGTTTATGGTCAGTGCCGCACCGATTTTTGATAAGAACGGTCGCGTGCAAGGAACGACCGTTGTCTTCAACGATATTACGGAAATTAAAAAGCTGGAACAGATGCGCAAAGACTTCGTTGCGAATGTCAGCCACGAATTAAAAACACCACTGACGTCCATCAAGGGGTTTGCAGAAACGTTACTCGATGGTGCGCAAGATGTTCCGGAAATCCGGGAACAATTTTTGCGAATCATTCATGATGAATCAGAACGAATGCAGACGTTGGTCGAAGACTTGCTCGAACTATCGCGACTGGAACAAGACAACTATCAGCTTGAAACAGCAATCGTTGATGTGACGAGTCTCGTTCGCGAAACCGCTGAGCTGTTGCATCGACGAGCAGCGGAAAAAGAGATGATGATTCATATCGAAACGGAAGAGGAAGTCTTCATCCGGGCAGATTTGAATCGGTTGAAACAAGTCGTAGTCAACTTAGTTGCGAATGCGTTGAACTACACCCCGAACGGTGGTAACGTCTGGATTCAACTCGAGGACGGAGAAGAGTCTGTCCAACTCATCATCAAAGATGATGGAATTGGTATTCATCCGAAGGAGACGCAGCGTATCTTCGAACGGTTCTATCGTGTCGATAAGGCGCGAAGCCGTAATTCAGGTGGAACGGGTCTCGGGCTGGCCATTGTTAAACACATCGTTGATCTTCACCATGGGGAAATTGATGTCGAATCGGCGGAGCAACAAGGAACGACGTTTACGATTCGTTTACCAAAACATGGCTGAATTTCACAGTGGATTCACAATTCCTTAATAGATGTATCTTATGATGAAAGTACCTTCTTCATCATCTGTATGGCGACTGGATCAGCTCCCATGTCGTCATGCCCTTGGCGGTTGACTCTCCTTGAGTCAATCGTCTTTTTTTGGTCATTTTTAGCGAACAAATGTGTGCAGAGTGATACAATAGGGACAGAAAATCGATTAAAGGGGCGTAGATGATGGAAAATAAATTGTTATTGATTGATGGGAACTCATTGACTTATCGGGCGTTTTTCGCTTTACCACCAATGACGGACGCGCAAGGACGAAATACGAACGCAGCCTATGGCTTTACGATGATGTTATTGAAGTTGCTTGAAGAAGAGCAACCGACACATATGCTCGTTGCCTTTGATGCTTCGAGTGAAACATTCCGTCACGATGTCTATCAGGAGTATAAAGGAAGTCGGGAAAAAACACCGTCTGAACTACGAGAACAATTCCCGATCGTCCGAGACATCTGTGAAGCACTCGGTATTCAAATGATGGAACTCCATCGCTATGAGGCAGATGATTTGATTGGTACGCTTGCACGAACGATGCCAACGGATCGGACACGGATCGTCACAGGAGACAAAGATTTACTTCAACTTGTCACAGATAAGGTCGAAGTCTTGATCACGAAGCGTGGTATTACGGACGTCCAGTGCATGACAGAGGAACTGTTTGCTGAGACGTATGGTGGTCTCAAACCGATTCAAATGATTGATTTGAAGGGGTTGATGGGTGATAAATCGGATAATATTCCAGGGATTCCTGGGATTGGTGAAAAGACGGCAGTTAAATTGATTTCGGCATATGGTTCTGTCGAAGGACTATATGAACATGTTGAAGACTTAAAAGGGAAGCAGAAGGAAAAAGTCATCGCGAACGAAGAGTTAGCACGACTATCGAAAGAACTTGCGACAATTAAAGTCGATGTCCCGCTCGAGACGACGCTAGATGATTTGCAAATTCGCGATGTTGATACCCAAGTGCCATATTCGTTGTTCCAGTCGCTCGGTTTCAAGTCGTTGACGAATCGATTCGCCCCTGTCGTCAAAGAAGAGGATAAAGAGCAGTTGAACGTCGTGACGATCACTTCACTTCCTGAAGACGTCACCGATGCGGTGTTGCTTGCTGAACAGTTGCGAGAGGATTACATGGAAGAGGACATCATCGGGTTTGCGATCGCAACGCCTGACACGATCTATGTTGCTGCCCCAACGCTCGTCGAAGATCCGGCATTCTGCCAATGGATCGAGTCGGAACATCGGAAGATTTGTCTCGATGCCAAACAAGTCGCATTCGCGTTGCGTAAGCACGGCTTAACCTTAAACGGTTATGAGGATCTGTTATTAGCGGGTTACTTATTGAACTTAAGTGGCGGCACGACGCTCGCTTCAATTGCTGGTCATTATGCATTGATGGCACCGAACGAAGAAGCAGTCCTCGGTAAGGGAGCCAAACGTCTAGCCCCAGCGGATGACGTATTACATCCTTATCTTGCAGAAAAGGCACGGATGATCGAGTTATTGTTCCCGAAAGTCCGGGAAGAGTTGAAGGCGAATCAGCAATATGAGCTGTATGAAACACTAGAGCGTCCATTGTCAGGTGTCCTCGCTGAGATGGAGTGGACCGGGATTCGTGTCGACGTCGCGACGCTCCAGTCGATGCAAGCAGATCTTGCCGGACGTTTAACGGAACTTGAGACGTTGGTCTTTGAAGCGGCAGGTGAGTCGTTCAATATTAATTCACCGAAACAACTTGGTGTGATTCTGTTTGAAAAACTCGAATTGCCCGCCTTCAAGAAAACAAAGACCGGCTACTCGACTGCCGCAGACGTCCTTGAAAAACTGCGTCCGCTGCATCCGGTCATCGATCACATCATGTTATACCGGGAGCTCCAAAAATTACAGTCGACGTATGTTGAAGGCTTACAAAAAGTCATTAAGGAAGACGGAAAGATTCATACCCGTTTTGCTCAGACGATTGCCCAGACAGGTCGTTTAAGTTCGGTCAATCCGAACCTTCAGAATATCCCGATTCGGATCGAAGAAGGACGGAAGATTCGAAAAGCCTTCGTTCCGAGTGAGGCAGGCTGGTCATTGTACGCTGCTGATTATTCACAAATTGAATTACGTGTCATGGCCGATATGTCGCAGGATCAGACGCTTGTCGATGCGTTCCTCCATGATGAGGATATTCATACTCAAACGGCAAGTAGTGTCTTCGGTGTCGAACCGGAAGATGTCACAGGAAACATGCGACGTCAGGCGAAAGCCGTCAACTTTGGAATCATTTACGGAATCAGCGATTATGGATTGTCTCAAAACTTGAACATCACACGCAAAGAAGCGCAATCATTCATCGATCGTTATTTCGAGTTGTTCCCGCAAATCAAACAGTTCATGGATACAGCGATCGAGACGGCACGAGCAAATGGATTCGTCGAAACGTTGATGAACCGTCGCCGCAATATTCCGGATATCAATTCGAAAAACTTTAACTTACGCGGTTTTGCTGAACGTACTGCGATCAATACACCGATTCAAGGTTCGGCTGCAGATATCATTAAAAAAGCAATGCTTGATGTTCATGCTGCTTTGAAAGCATCTAATCTGAAGGCACGCTTGTTATTACAAGTACATGATGAATTGATTTTTGAAGCACCAGACGAAGAACTCGACGCTTTACAAACACTTGTCAAACAAGCGATGGAGCAGACCGTCGAACTATCCGTACCGCTACGCGTCGATGGGGGCGCAGGGCATACGTGGTACGAAACGAAGTAAGCAAGGAGGAATAGATGTGCCTGAATTACCTGAAGTCGAGACCGTTCGCCGCAGTTTAGAACGTTCGGTCTCTGGAAAGACAGTCTCTTCCGTCAAAGTCTACCATCCGAAAATGATTCGGGGGATGGAAGTGGCGCCATTTGCAGATGCCTTACATCAAGAAAGGATCGAACGCGTCGAACGTCGCGGAAAGTTCCTGCTCTTTGATTTTGATCGTTTTTATCTCGTCAGCCATTTGCGGATGGAAGGAAAGTACTTCCCGTATCCACAACCGGTTGAACGGGATAAACATACACATGTCGTTTTCCGCTTCACGGATGGTTCGGAACTTCACTATAATGATGTTCGGAAGTTCGGAACGATGGAATTACGTAATAAGGAAACAGCGATGCAGACTGCTCCACTGGCACAACTGGAGCGTGAACCGTTTGATCCGGAATTTACAGCAGAAGTGTTAGCGGAGAATTTAATTCGTAAAAAGAGAAGTCCAATCAAAACGGCACTGCTCGACCAGTCCATCTTCCTTGGTCTCGGTAACATCTATGTCGATGAGACCCTTCATGCTGCACGCGTCCACCCGTTGACGAAAGCCGGCGCCTTGACACTCGATGATATCTCACGCATTCATCAAGCCGGTGTCAACATTTTACGACAAGCGGTGGAAGCAGGAGGAAGTACGATCCGGAGTTATGTCTCGCCGTCAGGAAAAGGTGAATTCCAGCTTCAACTTGCGGTATACGGTCAAAAAGGGGAACCGTGCCCTCGTTGTGGTACAGCCATCGAAAAAATCAAAGTCGGTGGACGGGGAACACATTTCTGTCCGACGTGCCAACAGGTTGCCTTATGAGAGTCGGTCTGACAGGGAGTATCGCAACCGGTAAAAGTACGGTTTCTAGCTATTTAAAACAAAAAGGAATAGCGGTCATCGATGCGGATCTCATTGCGCGAGAAGTCGTTGAGCCGGGAGGGCGAGCATATGATGCAGTCCAACTGGCATTCCCGGAGGCGTTTGAAAAAGGACGTCTTGTCCGTCCAAAGCTCGGACAAATCATTTTTCAAGATAGTGAAAAACGACAACAATTGAATCAGTTGATGCACCCGAGTATTCGACAACAGATGCTCGAAGCAGCAGATGCCTATGAACGTTCAGGACATTCTCTCGTCGTATTTGATATTCCGTTACTGCTAGAAGGGGATTGGCGAAACCTGTTCGAACGCGTCGTTGTCGTCTATTGCCCAGAAGATATGCAGTTAAGACGATTGATGCAACGTAATGATTTATCAGAAGCAGAAGCGTATGCACGTATCCATGCGCAACTCGGCATCGAACAGAAAAAAGAGCTTGCAGATGATGTATTCTTCAATGACGGTAGTATTGATTCGTTATACCAACAAATCGATGAGTGGTTAAGTCGGTATGGTGATTGATGCAAATGATGACAAGTTATGAAAAACATGAAGTGAGAGAAGTTTCCATCTTCTCTCACTTTTTTTAGAGAACATAATGAAATCGCTTACATTTCGTGATATAGTTCTATCTGTAAACGGAGCTACATCCGTCACATTGAAGGGGGATCCGCACATGGGAGTCAAGGTGGCAGTCAATGGTTTTGGTCGAATTGGTCGAATGGTCTTTCGACGTCTGATCGCTGAGGGGAAAAGCGAAGTCGTAGCAATCAATGCGAGTTATCCAGTCGAAACACTCGCGCATTTAATCAAGTATGATACGGTACACGGAAAATTCAATTACCCGGTCGACATCATCGATGGGGCGTTGATGGTTGACGGAAGAGAGATTCAAATTGTCAGTGAACGCAATCCTGAATTATTGCCGTGGGGGGAACTCGGCATCGATATCGTCGTCGAAGCAACAGGGAAGTTCAATTCGGATACGGGCGCTGCGAAGCATTTAGTGGCAGGAGCAAAAAAGGTCGTCATCACGGCACCTGCTAAAGGGGATGTTCGGACGATCGTCATGGGTGTCAATGATGACATGTATGATCATGAAACGGATGATATCGTTTCGAACGCATCGTGTACGACGAACTGTCTCGCACCTGTCGTACAAGTCATCGACCGTGCATTCGGAATCGAATCCGGTCTCGTCACGACGGTTCATGCGTTTACGAACGATCAAAATAACATTGATAACCCGCATAAGGATTTACGGCGCGCCCGGGCATGCGGCTCATCGATCATTCCGACGTCGACAGGCGCGGCAAAGGCGATCGCGCTCGTCTTGCCACATTTGGAAGGGAAATTAAATGGACTCGCGCTTCGTGTTCCGACACCGAACGTATCACTCGTCGATCTCGTCGTCGAAGTCAGTCGGGATACGACGGTCGCTGAAGTGAACGAAGCCTTCACGAAAGCAGCGGACGGTGCGCTTGAGGGCATTCTCGGAATGACGATGGAACCGCTCGTCTCAATCGACTTTAACGGAGAAGAACGTTCGACAGTCGTCGACGGGCTCTCGACGATGGTCATGGGTGGTCGTCAGGTGAAGGTCCTCGCTTGGTACGATAATGAGTGGGGTTACTCATGCCGCGTCGTCGATCTCGTACACCTCGTCTCGGCACACTTAGAGGCGATGGGAACCGTTGAAAAAGAACTTGAATTGAATTAATTATAACGGGCAGATCCCAGCAATGACGGGGGCTGTCCCGTTTTTTTTCTTAAAATATATTAATTTTTGAAATTTATCCTTGTGTATCTTTTTGATACTCGCTATAATTCAAATCGTGAACTTCAATCGGTCTGGCAATCGCAGCTTAAAGGGTTAGGACCTCTCTGGACTAACTTTCCCCCGTGGGTGCGAACGACTCAGGCGCAAAGTAAGTGATCAACTACTTTGAAGACCATTGAATGTAGGGGGGATCCACAAATGGATACTATGGGAAGACACATTATTGCAGAACTTTGGGATTGTAATCCTGAAAAATTGAACGACATGGAATTCGTTGAACGACTTTTCGTTGACGCAGCACTTCAAGCAGGTGCAGAAGTACGAGAAGTAGCATTCCACAAGTTTGCACCACACGGCGTCAGTGGCGTCGTCATTATCTCTGAATCGCACTTAACGATTCACAGTTTCCCAGAGCACGGGTATGCATCGGTTGATGTCTTTACTTGTGGGGATCGGATCGATCCAGCCATCGCAGCGAACTACATTGCTGAAAAGCTTGATGCAAAAATCCGTGAAAATGTCGAAATTCCACGTGGTATGGGACCTGTTCAAGTCCCAGCGGCTACTGTCCAGCACGTCAACTGACAATACACACGAATTCGTCAAGCCCTCGTCGTTCAGACGAGGGCTTTTTAATATGTCTGACGTCTGTTATTCTTAATAGTAGAAGAAACAAAGAAAAGAGGATGACCATGGGACTGAAGGAACGTTTGCAAAAACAGCTAGAGACATCCGATACACATAAAAACGAAAACCTACGCACACACTACTACGCAGCAACTGTGGAGATGTTATTTGCTGGTTTAGAAAATATCTTAAAGCAAGATGGCGGAACGGTTCGTCGTGTTGACGCGGAACGTGGAGAACTCGCTTTTACCTTAAAAGAAGTCGATGGACTTGCGACAGTCATCATGGTGGCAGGCGGACGTACTGCCGTCGATCTCTTCTTACACCGTGAAAGTCTTCTCGGACCTGATCTCGAGAAACAAATTGAGCGAATCTATACATCACTTGATGCAGGGTATCGATTAAAGATGATTGGAACAAAAGAAATCACGTGAACGGAGGTACGGCATGCGCTGTCCAGCCTGTAATTTTAACGGAACAAAAGTACTGGATTCAAGACCAGTCCAGGATTTCGGTTCGATTCGAAGAAGACGTGAATGTGAGTCTTGTGGCTATCGTTTTACGACATTCGAAATGGTCGAGCAGACCCCTTTAATCATCGTAAAGAAAGACGGAACGCGTGACGAGTTCAATCGCGAGAAAATTCTACGCGGATTAGTGCGTGCCTGTGAAAAACGACCGATTTCGATTGAACAGCTAGAAACAGTCGTCAGTCGGGTCGAAAAGGCATTACGAGCGACAGCTCAGCATGAGATTCCAAGTGAGCAGGTCGGACGTCTCGTATTAAATGAGCTAGCATCCGTTGACGAAGTGGCATATGTCCGCTTTGCGAGCGTTTATAAACAATTTAAGGACATCAATGTCTTTTTCCAAGAGCTCTCTGAGCTGATGGAGCGACATCAAGAAAATGACCGTGAAAATTGAACGTGATATAAGAGAGGTCGTCTGTCCGGTCAGCGCACCTCTCTTTTTCTCCCTAAAGAAAGGACGAGTCAGATGGTAGAACGTGAACTTTCCGGTACCGATCTTTGCTTAGTGATGAGCAATGGTGTCGTCGACCGTGAAGCTTATCAATCTTTATATTATTTGTACCAGCCGATTATCGGTGTTAAAGCGCTTGGGCTCTATCAAACGTTTTGGAGTGAGATGATCCCAGGGAAAACGAAATCCCAGTATATTTCCCATGCGGAACTCGGAACACTACTCGGGTTTTCCGTCGATGAGTTCAAGGAAGAGTTATTTAAGCTAGAAGGGATCGGGTTGATTCGAACGTTCGAAGCGCGCCAAGCCGCGTATCGTTACATTTATCAAATCCGGGTTCCGCTCGCGCCGAACACCTTCTTGAATGACGGGGTGTTATCGAGTCTGCTGTTCTATCGCGTCGGTGAAATCCGGTTCCGGTCGTTACAGCATCGTTTTCGGACGGAGCCGCTTCCGAAGAACATCGTTGATCGGACGGTTCGATTTGATCAAGTGTTCGACGTAAAAGCTGGTCTTGCTTCCGCTCATCAGCCGAAAGCTTATGCGAAACAGGAACGTGCGGTATATGAATTCGACTATTCTTTTGATCTAGAAGAGATGAAGCGACAGACCGATCGTTTCCTGCCACGAACATTTTACTCAAAGGCAATCGATCATCTGCTCGTGAAGCTTGCTTACGTCACGCAGTCGAATGAAGCATTGATGGCGGAACTGTTGAATGCCCGTTTCCGTCACGAAGCGTACTTGCCGATGACCGATGCTGAGAAGCAAGAACGCTGCAAACAGATGATGTTGTCAGCGAAACAAAAACTCAGCCGGGAGAAAAAAGCGAAGGTCGCCTCACTAGACACGATCGAGGTCGGAGACATCGAAGCGACGGAGACGATGGAAAGCACCCATCCGAAGCATTATGTAGCGAAGTTGCGAAAGGTCAAAGCGTTGTCTGAACGGGATGAAGAATTGATCCAACAATTGATCATCGATTATGAGATGTCGTCTGGGATCGTCAATGCTGCGTACTACTATGCGCTCGTCATCAAAAAAGATAATCGCTTCAGCAAGAACTTCCTCTTATCGATCGTTGATGATTGGAAACAGAAGGGATACGTGACGGCATCCGAGGCATTAGCGAAGACGCAGGAGCAGGATGAGTTGATTTCAAAAAAGCAGGAGCAAAAACAAGAACGTGCGCGTCAAACTGTTGGTGGTCGCCGGGGACGGACAAGCAACACGAATGGCGGTCCGAATCCGAAGTGGTTGCAAGAAGAGAAAGCGAAACAGCAGCAGTACGAAGCCTCTAAAAAAGCGAGTTTCGAAGCAGATGTTCCAGATGATGAAGAAATGGAACGGATCTTACGAGAACTGAAGGGGAACTAAAGGAGTCGAGACATGGAACATATCCAATCATCTATCGAAAAAATATTAAGTCGACCGGACGTCGCAGAATCGGTTCGAGCGATTCAACAACGAGTGTTGTCTCATCCAGGTGTCGTCATGTTCTTGCGGACACATCCGGAGATCGATCAACGGATGATCGAGCGGGGCATGCTCAAATTGAATGAATATGCGGAACAGATGGACGGAAATCGACTGATTGAAAGTAAAGCAGTCATCGAAGGGTACCAGCCGATCCTGCACGTCGAAAAAGGACAGATCGTCGTCTCGTATGAGAAGTCGCAAGCGTTAAAAGACCGAGAGGATGAACGTGCGCTTGAGAAGAAATTTAAGAGCCTGTTCCTGCCGGATGAAGTCCGCGATGCGAACTTCAGTGATTTTGACTTATCGACGACGGACCGTAAGCTTGCCTTGCGTGCGGCGTCTCAGTTCCTCAATCATCTCCGCTCGAAGGAGACGGTCAAGGGATTATACCTTCATGGTAGCTTTGGCGTCGGGAAAACATACCTCTTGGCTGCGATCGGGAATGCTTTGAAAAAAGAACGGATTGCAACGATTCTTGTCCATGCCCCGGGGTTTGTCGCTGAAGCGAAACGGCGGATTCGGTCTGACTCATTCGATACATTCCTCGAAGGATTTCAAACGATTCCAGTCTTGTTGATTGACGATATCGGTGCTGAATCGATCAGCCCGTGGGTACGGGATGAATTGTTCGGGATCATTTTGCAGTATCGCATGATGCATCGTCTGCCAACATTATTCAGCTCGAACTTATCTTATGATGAACTCGAGCTCCATTTCGGAATCACGAACGATCAAGGCGATAAGTTAAAGGCTGCACGACTGATGGAACGAATCCGGACGACGACGCAACCAATCGAGTTCCTTGGTGAAAATCGACGTCGCTACTAATTTTCCTTGTCAAGGAAGCAACGGATTCGTTATACTAATGACACGTCAATAGACGATGCAACGATTGAGGATATGGAGTATGAAATGAACCAAACTAGCGAGAGAAGAACGGTGGAAGCTTCTCATGGCATCATTCATGTCTTTACTCCCTCATAGCACGAACGGGGCTAATCCGTTTGCGCCTCACGCCCGTTAACGCGTGTTCGAGCCGAACCAGTACATGGTCCGGGAACGAGGGTGGTACCACGAGATTAAGACTCGTCCCTTTTTAGGGATGAGTCTTTTTTTATTTTGTAAAAGGGGGAAACAGTCATGTCAAACATCGCACTTACATTTCCAGACGGCGCCGTAAAGGAATTTGCAGCCGGCACGACAGCTGAAGAAGTGGCAGCTTCGATCAGCCCAGGTCTTCGTAAAAAAGCCTTTGCTGCTAAATTGAACGGGCACGCCATCGATTACCGTCGTCCAATCGAAGAGGACGGTACAATTGAATTGATCATGCCGGATTCAGAAGAAGGGCTCGACTTGATTCGTCACTCTTCAGCTCATTTGATGGCACAAGCCATCAAACGTCTGTATCCGGATGAAACGATTCATCTTGGAATTGGACCGACAATCGAGAATGGTTTTTACTATGACATCGATATGGAACGTCGTCTGACAGAAGAGGACCTTCCAGAAATCGAGAAGATGATGAATAAAATTGCCGGTGAAAACTTGCCGATCGAACGAGAAGTCGTCTCGCGTGACGAGGCACTTGCCATCTATAAAGAACTCAATGATCCGTTGAAGGTTGAATTGATCGAGTCGATTCCTGCTGATCAGGATTTGACGATTTACCGTCAAGGCGAATTCTTCGATCTATGCCGTGGACCACACGTTCCAGCGACAGCGAAGCTACAAGTCTTCAAATTGATGAGCATTGCTGGTGCTTACTGGCGTGGTGATTCGAAAAACAAGATGTTACAACGGATTTACGGTACAGCATGGGCAACAAAAGATCAGTTGAAACAACACCTCCACTTCCTCGCTGAAGCAAAAGAACGGGATCACCGTAAACTCGGGAAGGAACTTGGATTGTTCTTCACTTCTCAAGAAGTCGGTCAAGGACTCCCGATGTGGTTACCAAAAGGAGCAGCGATCCGCCGGACAGTCGAGCGTTATATCGTCGATAAAGAACTCGAACTTGGGTATGAGCACGTCTATACACCGGTCCTCGGTTCAGTCGATCTATACAAGACATCGGGGCACTGGGATCACTATCAAGATGACATGTTCCCGAAAATGGAGATGGACAATGAAGAACTCGTTCTTCGCCCGATGAACTGTCCACATCATATGATGGTCTATAAGAACGAACCACGTTCGTACCGTGATTTACCACTTCGTGTCGCGGAGCTTGGTGGCATGCACCGTTACGAAATGTCTGGTGCCTTGACTGGTCTTCAACGTGTTCGTTACATGGTTCTTAACGATGGACATACGTTCGTCCGTCCTGACCAAATGAAAGATGAGTTTAAAGCCATCGTTCATCTCATTCAAGAAGTCTATGCTGATTTCGGGATCACAGATTACAAGTTCCGTCTTTCATACCGTGACCCAGCGGACAAAGAGAAGTACTTCGACAACGATGCGATCTGGGAAATGGCGCAACGTGAGTTGAAAGAAACAATGGATGAACTCGAACTCGAATACTTCGAAGCAGAAGGCGAAGCCGCATTCTACGGACCAAAGCTTGACGTTCAAGTTCGGACAGCGCTTGGTAAAGATGAGACGCTCTCAACAGTCCAACTCGACTTCCTCTTACCAGAGCGATTCGAATTGACATACAAAGGGAACGACGGACAAGATCACCGTCCAGTCGTCTTACACCGAGGTGTCGTATCAACGATGGAACGATTCGTTGCTTACTTGATCGAAGAATACAAAGGCGCATTCCCAACATGGCTCGCACCCGTTCAGGTGAAATTGATTCCGGTTTCTGGTGTTCATGAAGACTATGCCCGTGAAATCAAAGCGATCCTGTTGAAAAAGGGAATCCGCGTCGAAACAGATTTCCGTGACGAGAAACTCGGTTATCGTATTCGTGAAGCACAAGTCAATAAAGTACCGGTCATGCTCGTTTTAGGTGACAAAGAAGTAGAAACGCGCGAAGTCAACATTCGTCGTTACGGTTCAAAAGACTCGAGTAATGCATCACTCGAACAATTCGTTGCAGATTTAGAGCAAGAAATCGCAAACCGTTCAAAATAATTCTAGCCTCATGAAAGAGTTCGTCCTGCTGATGTAGGGCGGACTTTTTTTGTGATGTGATTCTTAAAAGAAGGAAGCAACAAGCCGATGATAAAGGTAGATCATCCAGCTACATCTATCCAACATAACCGAAAATCATTTTTCCTTTAATTGGATAAATTCTATAATAAACCTTCATGGGATAGAATGTTTTGAAGGGTAGGAAGGAAGTTACAGAAAAATGAAACAGACGACTCTTGCTGTTTTCATCGCCTTTTCACTTTTAATAGGTGTTCATCCGGGAAAAGCAGATGCGGCGACGACTAAAAAGACGTACCGGATCACACCAAAAACAGAAGCGATTGACCCAGCAATCCGTAAATATACGACCTATAACACAAAGACGCGCAACCATTATACGATGCGCTCTTATTTGGAACGACTTGAAAAAGAGGGGGGAGGGACACTCGTCTTGACGAAAGGAACATATCTGTCTCCACTACGAGTCGGTATTCCGTCCAATACGACGGTGATCTTGGAAGATGGCGTCATCATCAAAAAGACGACTGAGACAGGAACGACAAAGATTAGTTCGACGACAAGTGTCTTTGATTTGGTTGCGCCATCGGTTTTGCGTCTGAATAAAAAAGTTGGCAAATATAACGGTTCACAGAACGTTAAACTCATCGGTAAGGGGAATGCACAGATCGACTTGAATCGATATGCGCGTGGTTCGGCTTTCGCTATTGCCCATAATCAAAACTTATATATCGGCGGCATCACAGTACGGAATCAAAAGGGTTCACATGCGATGGAACTTGATGCGACGAAGAAGGCAGTCATCGAAAACATGAAATTCGTCGATGCTGTCATGATACCGAATACAGGTCCGAATGAATCGATTAATCTCGATACTCCAGATCCAATCACGAAGGGCTTCAACTGGAAGTGGTCGAATCAAGATGGCACTCCAAATGAAGACATCACGATTCGTAATAACTTGTTCCGTAACATCAATGTGGCGATCGGCACACATCAATACACAGAAAACAAATTACACACGAACGTCCGGATTGAAAAAAACACGATTGACGGAACGAAGGATTATGCGATTTCGATGATGAACTGGAAGAATCCAACGGTCCGTTACAATACGATCCGAAATGTGCATCGAGCAGATGGGAAAGCGATGACGATTCTCGGTAGAGGAGTTGTCGGAGGGACGATTCGCTACAATCGATTGGAAGACGCGGATCGTGCGATTCAAATGCAACCGTTCCAAAGTAACGGCTATTCGCCCATTTATAATACGTTTACAGCAGATCAAAAACGGTATATGCAACAAAATACAGTCAAGCAGGTTGGACTCGATCAAATCGTCTTATTCAAAAAATTGAACGAGTTCACGTATAAAACAGCAGAGCGCTATGATTTCATTCCATACTAAGACACAAACAAGCACCCAAGACTAGCGTCGAGGGTGCTCGTTTTGCGTTATGACCGCATTTGTTGCAGGAACGGTTCGATATTGACTTGTAAAGCTTCTGATAGCTTCTGACCGAGTGAAGCATCAGCACGATAGAAGTTACAGATTGCGAGCAGGACCGTATTTTCATGACGCACTTGCTGAAGGTCGTTGACGAGGTTCTTCAAGAGAGCTGCTTGCTCTTCTTCTGTCAGGCGACGGTATACTTCTCCGGCTTGACCAAAGTTATTCGTCTTCTCGATTTCGAGACGACCATGTTTATCATCAAGCAACGGTTGATTTTCTTCCGTATACTCGGGTGTTTCTTTTGGTTCTTCTTGATAACGGTTCGGTTCGTAGTTGACCGGACTCGTTTGCTGACCGACCGGCATTGCACCGTCACGTTGGTAGTTGTTCACTTGTGCAAACGGACAGTTGATTGGAAGTTGTTGATAATTCGTGCCAATACGGTAGCGTTGTGTGTCCGAGTAAGAGAACAAGCGACCTTGTAACAACTTATCCTCAGATGGCAACATCCCTGGAATCAAGACACCTGGGTTGAACCCGACTGATTCTGTTTCAGCGAAATAGTTATCGACGTTTTTGTTCAATGTCATCGTACCGACGTGTTGGAACGGGATGACATCTTCGAACCAATCCTTTGTCGCGTCGAGCGGATCGAAATCGAACTGATCGACGTCAGCTGGATCAAGTACCTGTACGAACAGATCCCATTCCGGGTAATCGCCATCTTCAATCGCTTGGAACGTATCGTTTGAAGCATGGTTGAAGTCTTTTCCTTGAATCTCTGTCGCTTCTTCTGCTGAGAGATTATGAACACCAGCTTTTGGTACCCAGCGTAGTTTCACATAAACCGTATTACCGTGTGCATTCACCCATTTGAATGAGTGAACGGAAGAACCACGCATTTTACGGTAGCTTGCAGGAATACCCTCATCCGTGAAAAGGTGCATGAGCATGTTCGTCGATTCCGGACGAAGTGTCATGAAGTCCCAGTAACGGTCAGGATCTTGAATGTTCGTTCTTGGATCTGGTTTGAGAGAATGGACCATATCCGGGAATTTCATGGCGTCGCGAATGAAGAAGACAGGAAGATTGTTCCCGACGAAATCCCAGTTTCCTTCTTCTGTATAGAACTTGACAGAGAATCCACGTGGATCGCGGAGCGTCTCTGGAGAATGCGTGCCGTGAATAACAGTCGAGAAGCGGGCGAAAACAGGAACTTCTGTCCCTTCTTCTTGTAAAAACGCAGCTTTCGTGTACTTTTTCATTGAATTTTTGACAGTGAAGACACCGTGAGCACCAAAGCCACGAGCATGTACGACGCGCTCAGGTACACGTTCCCTATCGAAATGGGCCATCTTTTCAATTAATTGATAGTCTTCTAATAAAGTTGGTCCGCGACGTCCAGCCGTACGTGAATTCTGGTTGTCTCCGATTGGGACACCTTGATTGGTCGTTAATCGTTTTTCAGTCATCTGTTATTCTCCCCTTATGTAAGATTAAATTAATTATAAAACAATAATCATTCTAAATAAACAGTTTTGCTTGCGAATGTTCTGAATCTTTTTTCATGTTATGAATGTACCCGTGAAAAACAGGTTAGAAACTTCTTGCTTATCGCTCAAAGGATTGCTATTATAATCAAGTATGTGAGCAACGTTCTGTAAGAACATAGAAAGCGGCTTGACATCACGGGAAAACAAGTGCTATGATAGCAAAGTGAAATGACAACAAAGCAGAAGCATCCCGCTTCTCACCATGTATGATCACTCGTACTGGTTCATCATGAAGATACGCAATGTATAGCAAATGCTGTGCTTTGGCGTTCCTTATGAGTGTGGGCGGGAAAAACTGCCGACGCTTTTTTTATAGCGTTTTCTATCATTCATTTTTCGTGCAATGCACGATGGAGGTGCTAACCATTAGCAAAGATCTGTTAATCAATGAAAGCATCCGTGCCCGGGAAGTTCGTCTTATCGGAGCGGATGGTGCTCAACTAGGTGTCCAATCACGCAACGAAGCGCTACGTCTCGCAGAGGAAGCGGAACTTGACCTCGTCATGGTCGCTCCACAAGCGACGCCGCCAGTTTGTAAGATCATGGACTACGGTAAATACCGTTTCGAGATGCAAAAGAAGGACAAAGAAACTCGGAAGAATCAGAAAGTGATTCAGATGAAAGAAGTTCGTCTTAGCCCGACGATCGAGGAGAACGACTTCCAAACGAAATTCCGTAATGCGAAGAAATTCTTGGAGAATGGTAACAAAGTGAAAGCGAGCATTCGCTTCCGCGGTCGTGCCATCACTCACTCGGAAATCGGTAAACGCGTTCTCGAACGCCTCGCAACGGATTTAAGTGAGTTCGGTGTTGTGGAACAGAGACCGAAGATGGAAGGACGCAGCATGTTCCTCGTGCTTGCTCCTAAGAAAGAAGACTAATCGAATCGAAGTAGGAGGGAATCTCTCATGCCTAAAATGAAATCGCACCGCGGTGCTTCTAAACGTTTCAAACGTACTGCTTCTGGCAAATTGAAACGTGGTCGTGCTTACACAAGCCACTTGTTCGGTAACAAATCAACAAAAGCGAAACGTAAATTACGTAAAGCTAGCATGGTATCTACGGGTGACTTCAAACGCATCCGTCACATGATCGCGAAGTAATTTATCCAATCGTATACAGATTTAGGAGGGAATTTATATGCCACGCGTAAAAGGCGGATATACGACTCGTCAACGTCGTAAAAAACAACTCAAATTAGCTAAGGGCTACTACGGCTCGAAACATACACTCTTCAAGGTTGCGAAACAGCAAGTCATGAAATCTCTCATGTACGCTTACCGTGACCGTCGTCAAAAGAAACGTGACTTCCGTCGCCTCTGGATCACTCGGATCAATGCGGCAGCACGTATCAACGGTCTTTCTTACAGCCGCATGATGCATGGTCTTAAATTAGCAGGTATCGACGTTAACCGTAAGATGCTCGCTGACCTCGCAGTTACAGATGCAACTGCATTTGCTTCACTTGCTGACACAGCAAAAGCAAAATTGAACGCTTAAGTTCTACAATTCGTCGGGGAATTTAATTCTCCGACGTTTTTTTCGATTTAATGATAAAATAAGAAGGCACGTCGATGAGACGGTCATATGATTTTTTTAGATAGAAGGAGAATTAAAGATGGATTGGTTGACACTTTTTGAGATGCAAGAACAGTTGGATAAACGGATTCAGTCAGAACATCAATTAACAGGCAATCAATTCGACGAGCGTCTGCTTGCCTTATTGGTCGAACTCGGTGAACTTGCGAACGAGACACGTTGCTTCAAGTTCTGGTCGAACAAGGGACCATCCGCTCAAGTCACAATTCTTGAGGAATATGTCGATGGCGTCCATTTTCTACTCTCACTAGGTCTAGCACTTGAGTATAAGAAGAGTCATTTTGCAGAAGGTGACTTCTATTTAACGGCAACGGATGCTTTTTTAGACGTCTATAATAAAACGAACGTCTTCGCGATTTCGCGGACGGAACAAAGTTATGATGTTTTGATTGGTGCATACCTTGCATTAGGTGCTACACTAGGTTTTACACAGGATATGATTTTCAAGGCTTACATTTCTAAAAATGAAGCAAACCATGTACGACAAGACAACGGTTACTAAGGAGGAAATCAGATGAATGAACAATTACATATGCTAAAACGTCTCACGGACGCAACAGGTGTACCGGGAAATGAAAAGGAAGTCCGGAGCCTCATGCGTGAATATCTAGAACCCCATGCAGAAGCATTCCACCAAGATGGTCTCGGTAGTCTGTTTGCTGAACATAAAGGCGCAGGTGAAGATGCACCACGTGTATTGATTGCTGGTCACATGGATGAAGTCGGATTCATGGTCACGAAGATCGATGAAAAAGGATTCCTTCGTTTCCAACCACTCGGCGGTTGGTGGGGTCAGGTCCTCTTGGCGCAGCGTATGAATATTGTGACATCATCTGGTGAAGTCATCCCAGGTGTAATCGGCGCAAAACCACCTCATGTTTTACCACCGGAAGCGCGCAATAAGCCGGTCGACATTAAAGAGATGTTCATCGATATCGGTGCTTCATCGAAAGACGAAGTCGACAGCTGGGGAATTCGTCCGGGTGATACGGTCGTTCCACATTGCGAATTTACTGTGATGAAAAATGAGAACTTCTTGATGGCAAAAGCGTGGGACAACCGGATTGGTTGTGCCATCGCAATCGAAGCAATCAAACGCTTAAAAGCAGACGGACATCCGAACACGATTTTCGCAGGAGCGACTGTTCAGGAAGAAGTCGGGTTACGCGGGGCTCAAACTGTCGCACACCTGCTTAAACCATCGATCGCCTTTGCTGTCGATACAGGTATCCCGGGTGATACGCCAGGAATGACCGATCGTGAAGCATTGTCGAAATTAGGTGAAGGCGTTCAAGTCATCATGTTCGACGCGTCGATGATCGCACATCGCGGATTGATCGATTTCGTGACGAAAGTCGCAACAGAAGAAAATATCAAGTATCAACTGGACTTAACACCAGGTGGCGGAACGGATGCAGCGAAGTTCCATTTATCGAATACAGGTGTTCCATCACTTGCATTGACTGTACCGATTCGTTATCTGCACACGAACGTCTCAATCATGCATAAGGCCGATTTCGAAGCAGCCGTCGATTTAGTCGTTGCTGTGACAAAACGTCTTGATGCGGAGACTGTCCAAGCGATCTACGAGGGGTAATATAACAATGAAGCACATCGCATCAGCAAAGAACGAAATCGTTAAACAATGGAAAAAACTCTTAACGAAAAAAGGACGTCTGCAGACGAATCGCTTTTTGATTGAGGGAGAACACTTGATTGAAGAGGCTGTTCGCGCTGGAATCGTCAAGGAATTGATCGTGCGTGAATCGTATCAAGTACCCGGTTCTTGGAAACGGAACGCCGATGTCTTTACGATCGATGAAGCCGTCATCAAAGTACTGGCTGAGACGGAAACGTCGCAAGGTATCTTCGCTGTCTGTGAGATGAAACAAGCTTCGGTACAATTAGAGCGAGGACGTTATTTACTACTCGATCGTTTGCAGGATCCCGGAAACGTCGGGACGATGATTCGAACAGCTGACGCAGCTGGATTCGATGGTGTCGTCGTCGGACCGGGAACGGTTGACGTCTATAACGGAAAAGTCATCCGTGCGACACAAGGATCGCTATTTCACTTACCTGTTATCGCAATGCCACTCGAAGAGGCAGTCAATGCCTTGCATGAACAAGGGATTGCGGTAATCGGCACGGCGTTAGAAGGAGCGACGTCTTATCAAGGGATCGCACCGATGGATGCTCTCGGTTTAATTATCGGGAACGAAGCACAAGGCGTGGCGCCAGAGTTGCTTTCTTACTGTGATGAGCGTGCCTACATCCCGATCCGTGGTAAAGCGGAGTCATTGAATGCGGCAGTAGCAGCAGGCATTTTGCTCTATTATTTTGCAAGCGTGGATTGAAACCGACAGTCGTTCATGCTAAAGTGAACATCAGGAATACATCACGGACGTTGATGGAACAGAGTACGTTAGGGAATGATTCAATCAGGGAGAGGCAGTCATAGACTGAAAACTGCTTCGTGAATCTGCTAACCGAATTCACTCCGGAGTCGCACGAGAGATCGTGACGGGATGCGCCCGTTATCGCGCAATTGGAGGACTTTTCGATTGAAAAGTCAAACAAGGGTGGTACCACGGTGTTTACATCGTCCCTTCGGCATTTGCCGGAGGGACGTTTTTTTATATCTTCAACTAAAGGAGTGGGAAAGATGCGCGAGCAATTAGAAGCATTACGCGATGAAGCGTTGACATTAGTCGATCAGGCAACAACACAAAAAGATCTCAATGACGTCCGAGTCAAGTATCTCGGGAAAAAGGGACCAATCACGGAAGTATTACGAGGAATGGGTAAGCTATCAGCGGAAGAACGACCAGTCGTCGGTGAGATCGCGAATACGGTTCGTCAAGCGATCCAAGAGCAACTCGAACAACGTTTGACAGCTGTCAAACAGCAGGAGATGGATGCGAAACTGGCAGCGGAAGCAATTGACGTCACATTACCAGGACGCCCGAAAAAGGTCGGTCATGCGCACCTCTTGCAACAGGTGTCAGATGAGATCGAAGACATCTTCGTCGGACTCGGTTATACGATTGCTGAAGGTCCGGAAGTCGAGCAAGATCTTTTCAACTTCGAGATGTTGAATTTACCGAAGGATCACCCAGCACGTGATATGCAAGATTCATTCTACATCACGGAAGAAATTTTGATGCGAACGCATACGTCACCAGTCCAAGCGCGGACGATGCTCGCTTCTAAAGGGGAACCGATCCGTATTCTCTGCCCAGGTAAAGTCTATCGCCGGGATGAAGATGATGCGACGCACTCGCACCAATTCATGCAAGTCGAAGGACTAGTCGTCGGAGAATCGATTTCGATGGCTGACTTAAAAGGAACGCTTGAAGCCTTCGCGAAGCAGATGTTTGGTGAAGCACGTGAAGTCCGCTTACGCCCAAGTTTCTTCCCATTCACGGAGCCGTCCGTCGAAGTCGACGTTTCGTGCTTCAAATGTGGCGGTAAAGGGTGCAACATCTGTAAACAGACGGGTTGGATTGAAATTCTAGGTGCTGGAATGGTTCATCCTCACGTTCTCGAAATGGCCGAATATGATAGCACGAAAATGTCAGGTTTTGCATTCGGGATGGGCATCGAACGGATTGCCATGTTGAAATACGGTGTCGATGATATTCGCCACTTCTATACGAATGACGTTCGCTTCAGCGAACAGTTTTAAGGGGGAACGCAGATGTTAGTCTCAAAACAATGGTTGAACGAATATGTGGATGTCAGTCATACATCAGGACAAGACCTGGCTGATTTGATTACTAAGAGCGGAATCGAAGTCGAAGGCGTCGATGTCCGGGATGAAGCGTTAAACAACATCGTCGTCGGACGTGTGTTAACGAAAGAAAAACATCCAGAAGCAGATAAATTGAACGTCACGACAGTTGACATCGGACAAGACGAACCGGTCCAGATCGTTTGTGGTGCACCGAATGTCGAAGCAGGACAAGATGTCATCGTCGCGCGTGTCGGAGCCCGCTTGCCAGGGATTAAAATCAAACGTGCCAAATTGCGCGGTGTCGTCTCGGAAGGGATGATTTGTTCACTCGAAGAACTCGGATTCGAAAAGAAATACATCCGAGAAGATGAGCAAGACGGAATCCACACGTTCCGTGAACCAGTCACACCGGGACAAGATGTTCTAGAATTACTCGGTCTACGCGATGAAATCCTCGAACTTGGGTTAACGCCGAACCGGTCGGACTGTCTCAGCATGTATGGTGTCGCACACGAAGTGGCCGCGCTTTATGACACGACACCGACTTTCCCGGTCGTTGAAGTCAAAGAAGCAGAGCCAGCGACGACAGTAGAAGTAACGCTTGATTCAGAGGAGTGTTCGTTCTACGCGGCTCGAGAAATCCAAGGGGTGACGATTCAAGAATCACCGACTTGGTTAAAAAACCGCTTGATTGCAAATGGCATTCGTCCGATCAACAACGTTGTCGACGTCACGAACTTCGTTTTACTTGAAACAGGTCAGCCGCTTCATTCATTCGATGCCGAAAAACTCGGGAAACAAATCGTCGTGCGTCAAGCACGTGCAGGGGAGTCATTCACGACGTTAGACGAAGTCGAGCGGACACTTGATTCTTCGATGCTCGTCATTACAGACGGAGAACGCCCGGTCGCGCTTGCTGGAGTCATGGGTGGAGCAAATACCGAAGTGGACGGAAATACGACATCGATCATTTTAGAGTCTGCTTATTTCGCACCGATTTCTGTCCGGAAGACGAGCCGTGTTCTTGGACTCCGTTCTGACTCGAGTGCGCGTTTTGAAAAAGGTGTCGACCCACGTCGTGTCTTGTTAGCACTCGATCGTGCTGCAGCTTTGATTGCTGAACTTTCGGGTGGAACGGTTCAAGCGGGTGTCGCTCAAGCCGGAACGCTCGAGCTTGACGATCATTTGATTGAAGCGAGTGTCTCGTACATCAATCATCGTCTTGGTATGGAAATTGAAGGAACGGTCATGCAAACGTTACTCGAACGTCTTGGTCTCGGTGTTGAATTATCGGGGGATGCCTTGACGGTCAGCGTACCGACTCGCCGCCAAGATTTGAAAATTCCAGCTGATTTAGCGGAAGAAGTGGCACGTCTCTATGGATATGATGCCCTGACTTCAAGCTTACCGTCTGAAGCGAGCCGTGGTTTCTTACCAAAACGGAACATCCACCGTCGTCATTTACGCCGGACACTGCAGGGAGCAGGTCTTTCGCAAGCGATCACGTATTCATTGACGAGCGAACAACGCGCGATGCAATTCAATGAACGGGAAGATTTGCATCCAGTCAAACTGGCGATGCCAATCAGTGAAGCACGTTCGACATTGCGGACATCCCTCATTCCGGGACTCCTTGAAGTCGCACAACATAATGTCGCACGACAGCATGCCGATGTTGCGTTTTATGAACTCGGCAGTGTCTATCTGCAACGGGATGCGTCACTTGAGACACTTCCAATCGAACAAGAAATGATCGGCGGCGTCGCAGTCGGTGTCTCAGAACAACACCGTGCTCATGGTACACTTGTTAAAACAGATTTCTTCGTCATGAAAGGAATCGTCGAGACACTCGCATATGCGTCTGGTGTCACGTTGACGTTCGAAGCAGCGAGCATTCCATCGATGCACCCAGGGCGGACGGCACGTATTCTGCTTGACGGAGAAGCAATTGGATTCGTCGGTCAAGTGCATCCTGGTCTGTCAAAAGAACAGTATGGTCTAAAAGAAGTGTACGTCTTCGAGTTAGAGGCAATGGCATTGCGTTCGAAGGAAGAACAGGTCTACTCGGAAATCTCACGTTTCCCATCGATGACACGTGACTTAGCAATCGTCGTTGAGCGATCAGTGACGGCACAATCCATCGTCGATGTCATGACGGAGGCGGCCGGTCCACTTCTACAGGCAATCGAATTATTCGATGTCTATACGGGAGAGAACGTCGGAGAGAATGAAAAATCATTCGCTTTCTCCCTCCGTTACCAAAACAAAGAACGGACGTTAGTCGATGAAGAAATCACGACAGCGCAACAGCGAGTCGTAGATGCAGTGAAAGAAACGTTCAATGCGGAACTTCGCGCATAATTAGATAACGGAATAGGACATGGATCATGATGAAGATTCCACGGTTACCTATTTTCAGATTAAAAGTAAAATGCAGTTCTTTTCTTAACTGAAAAGAACTGCATTTTTTTGTTTCATAGCGTTTCTTCGTTCAAGATACAGTTGAACTACAGTCGAGCTACAGATTCGTTTCATACGATGAATGCAGACGATAAAAGGAGGAACAGGACACATGAATTTTTTGAAACGGGCTGGAAAGAGTATCATCGCTCGAAAGGGTAAGACGATGATCATGTTGATTATTTTGACAGTGATTGGATCGCTGGTTCTATCAGGATTCGCGATTCAGAATGCTGCAAAATCAGCTGGAGAAGAAGCAAGAAAAGAACTGGGAGCTACCGTGACGTTACAAGTCGACCGACAAAAACAAATGCAGGAGCGACAAGCTTCTGGAGAACGAGGAAGACCAGAAGAAGTTAAAATTTCGATGAAAGAAGTTGAAGCGATCGAACAACTAGATGCAGTCAAGTCGACTAATTATCTTTCGCAAGCGACCGCGACCGCGAGTGATATTGAACCGATCGAAAGTGAGTCGACGAATACAGGTGGTGGACCGGATGGTGGACCAGGCGGTGAAATGCCAGAGGGAATGACGACGCCCGACTTCTCGTTGAACGGTGTGACGAATATGGAGTTACTTGATTCGTTTTCGAATGGAACATTAAAAATTGTTGATGGCGTAGCATTGACGTCTGATGCGAAAGAAAATAGTGTTGTCATCGATGAAAATCTAGCAACTGAAAACGACCTTAAAGTAGGAGATACATTCAAACTGAAATCGACGACGACGAATCAAACACAAAAACTGACGATCATCGGGCTTTCTTCATCGACAGATGCGAGTTCAGACGCAAGTTTCCGTGCTGCGGGGTTCATGGATCCGATGAATCAAATGTATGTTTCAAATGAGACGCTTGCCGACTTTGCTACCGAGGATGGGACAGTGAGTGCGTCAAGTGTTGTCTACTCTTTAAAGGATCCGTCTGAAGTCGAGGCGTTCAAACAAAAAGCAAAATCGGTTTCATCAGTGGACTGGGATACGTTCACGTTGGATGCGAATGATGCGGCTTACCAAAAAATGGTCGGACCAATTGAACAAGTTGCTTCCTTCTCAAAATCAGTCGTCTATCTCGTTAGTATCGCAGGTGGTTTGATTCTGGCACTTTTGATTTTGTTATCTGTACGTGAACGCCGGAAAGAGATGGGGATTTTGATGGCAATGGGTGAAAAACGTTCGAAGCTGATGAGTCAATTATTAGTTGAAACATTTGCGATTGCGGCAGTTGCGTTTCTCATAACGTATGCGACGGGAGGAATGACATCACAATTCATGACCGATCAATTATTAAACCGAGAAGTGACAGAAGCGGCAAGTTCGGCTACAACGGATGGATTTGGAGGTCCAGGTGGAGGTCCGGGTGGTCAAGGACAACAACTCCTCGCTAGTATTCCTCAAATTACAGAGATGACGACGAAAATTGACTGGTCGACACTAGCACAAGTCGTTCAAATCGGTAGTCTGATTGTCTTTTTATCCGTTTTATTACCGTCACTTATCTTATTACGAATGAATCCAAAAGAAATCTTATTGCGGGAGGATTAATCAGATGACGACTTTAGAAATGACGAAGGTGTCGTATGCGTATACATCAGCAGGAAAGCAACAACGAATCTTAAATGAGGTATCGATGCAGTTCGAGGCGGGAAGATTTTATGCAATTCTTGGAGAATCAGGTTCTGGTAAAACGACTGCGTTAAGTTTACTCAGTGGACTAGACTCACCAACGGAAGGACAAATACAGTATGAAGGACGTGAATTGCGAAAAATCGGACTGACGACGTATCGATCGCGTCATGCAGCGACTGTCTTCCAATCCTTTAATTTATTAACTTATATGAATGCTATTGATAATGTCATTGTCGCACTTGAGTTGAGTGGGCGACGGATTAAGGAGAAGAAGAAACGAGCTCTTGAGTTACTGGAACAGGTCGGGATCGATGAAATACATTCGAAAAAGAACGTATTACAGTTGAGTGGTGGTCAGCAACAACGGGTTGCCATCGCGCGCGCTCTAGCGACAGAAGCGCCAATCATATTAGCGGATGAACCGACAGGAGCACTCGATGAAAAAACAGCTACGGAAATCATCCGTTTGTTTCAACAACTAGCGCATGATGCCAATCGTTGCATTATCGCAGTGACACACTCAGCAGAAGTCGCACGTGCTGCCGATCAAATCATTGAACTGAAAAAACAACGGTTCGTCGAAAAGAAACCTATCGTTGAAGGGCAGACCATACCGGCTCGTTGAAGAAACGAAATGAATGTATTAAAAGAAGGGACTCTCATCAATCGTTGAGAAGTCCCTTCTTTACTTATGAGGCGATGTCCTGATTGGTTGCTGTAGCGGAGGAACGTCTCGAATACACATATAAGAGACCGCTGCTGACGACGACGAGACTGCAGATCAAAAACATATTCGAGTATCCAGTCTTAGCCGCAATGCCCGATAGCAGGAAAGCACCGATGCCAAAGCCACTATCATAGGCGAGGAAAAATGTAGAGATGGCTTTGCCTTTTTGTTCAGGAGCTGCATACGTCAGCATGACCGTCTGCAATCCTGGGAAGATGGAGGCGGAGCCGATGCCGATGATGAGGGCGGCGAACAACAAACCATAAAGCGTTGGAAAGAATCCAAGTACTAGAAATCCGACCGCATACAGACCATAGGATGGAATAAGCACGGAAGCTGGTCCTTTTCGGTCAAACCGTTTTCCGGCTAGTGGACGAATGGCGACCATACCGAGCGCAGCCAGTCCGTAAAAATAAGAGGCATACGTCACATGGTGAATGGAGTCGGCATATAAGGAGATAAATGCAGACGTACTGGAAATCGCAATTCCCGCAAAGCTTGTAGCTAGCAACAAGACGGGACTGTCTAAGAAAAGCGATTGACGGAGCCGAAATGGTGACGTTTGCGGAATATGACTGCTCGTCAATGGTAAACGGATCATGAAAAGAAATGAACAGATGGCGAGTAGAGCAACTGTCATGAAATACCAGACCATGACATCATGAGCAATCAACGTCAATCCGATGACAGGACCTAGGACGGAAGCGAGATTCATCGAGAGGACGAAGTAACCCATTCCTTCACCCTGACGTTGTTTAGGAATCAACGTCGTGACACTTAAACTCAGTGAAGAAGAGATCATACCGAAACTAAACCCATGTAACACACGAATGATGAGCAATAAACTGAATGATTCAATCGGCAGAATGATCAAGTAGAGACAGCTAAAGAGAGTAAACAGACTAGCAGATAATAGTAACATCCGTTTCAGTTCGTACCGATCGAGCCAATGACCAATCAACGGACGTGAACAGACCGTTGCGAGTACGAATGCCGTCACGACCCATCCGAGTGATCCTTGTGAAACCTCGAATTTTTGGGCGGCGAGTAGAGGCAGGGATGCATTTAATAAGTAAAACGTTATGAATAATAAGAGATTGACGAGTAATGTCGTCACGTAATGCCGGTGAAATAAACGATTCACGATGATTCCTCCTGTTCGACCGGGCGATGGGTAAGAAGTAGCTGAGTCATCAGGCGCTCTAAGGAAGACTGGTCTTCTGGCGATAATTCATCCAAAAATATACGATGTGCTTGTTGGACGGATGCATCAATCGTCTGAAATAAGTCGCGTGCTTGTGAAGTCAATTCGACCAGGCGATGACGTCCTGCGTTCTGACGAAAGATGAATCCTAATTCTTCTAATCGAGCGACTGTTTTTGTGACGGCTGGCTTTTCGATGACTAAATATTTCGACAGGGTGACCTGTGAGACTGGTTCAAGTAAAGACACGGCCTTCAAGAGTGCCCATTGTCCAGTGTGTAACGAATATTGAGCGAGGGTGGCATCGACGTCTCGTTTGACGAGTCGGGCGACTTTTGACAGTTGTCCGAGAATATCTTCTTGTTGAGATGACATAAAAAAACCTCCTTTAAGTTAACTAGTTAACTTAAAGGAGTATAGCGGATTCTTTACTTCTTTGGCAAGTAGAAATCAAGAAGTAGTTTCAAAAAACGTCGTGAATCGTACCTGATCAGGTGTTCCAGTCAAAGTAGTCTTTAAATCTAATCGATCCATGATTTGGTGTACCAAATATAGTCCGAGACCACTACCGCCATGAATTCGATTTCGCGATTGTTCGGCGCGTGTAAGGGGGTGGAACCAAGCGGCAGTATCACTTGAATCTTGAATAGTCGGTGAGTTCGTAATCGTTAGCACCACACCATTTTGTTTTCCGGTCGTCTCGATTAGAATCGTTCCACCCGGAGCCGTATACGATATGGCATTCATTAATACGTTATGAAAAGCGCGCTCCAACAAGTGACGATCCGTGTTAACGTTCCAGTCTCCTTTAGGTGAGATCACACGTAATTGCTGATCATGAATAAGTTGTCCGAATTGATCGAGTTGTTGTTCGAGTAACAGACGAAGATTCGTTTCCTCGAAATGAAGTGCCATTTGTTCGACACGGGCGACTTCGAGCAACGATGCAATGAGACGTTCCATATTTTCAATCACCTGACTAGCACGCTCCAAATAGTAATCACGGTCTCGGTAGATTCCGAGATTCAAGAGCATCCCTTCGACTTGACCCTTGATGATCGTAACAGGTGTTTTTAACTCATGTGAGATAGCGAGGAATAGCTGTCTTCGTTCTGCATCACGTATTCGATCTTTTTCCGCTTCAAGACGAAGGCGTTCATTGGAGGCTTGTAAAGAATCCATCGTCGCCTCGAGTGTGGTGGCGAGTTGATTGATATTTCTTGATAGATCACCCAGTTCATCCGTTGAGTGATGATGGGTTCGGACAGCAAAGTTTAAATTCGCTAACTCCTTCGTCGCTTGATTGATGGAGATCAGCGGTCGAGAAATGGTACGTGAATAAAGATAGGCAGCAAGACCGGCTAATAATAGAAGCGGAAAAACGATATAAGGAGCTAGTTTTAACAAGACGGCTTTCACTTCATCAATCGGTTGAATCATTTGATCCGCATCGAGAGTAACCGTTTGACTGTTCAGTTGAAGTGGAAGGGAGGCTTGGATCGTTCCGGTAGGAGAGTTATCGGTAGTGCGACGAATCGGTCCGCGACCAAAATCGGGTGCATATAAGAGTTGATCGTCCTCCGTCCACAGTGAAAAACGAATCCCTTTGTCTGTCAGTTGATCAAGCAATGGGATGAGTTCTTCGATTGAACGATCTTTACTTTTTAGTTTAATAGATGCCATCGTCGAGTGAAATTGTTCTTCTCGATAGGACTGATAGTACGAAGGCAACGAGGCATATAGAAAACCAACCGTCGAGAGGACAGCGACGATGAGTAAGCTCATCGTTAAAAAAAATAGTTTAGCAGTGATTCCTTGACGTTTAGCTAGGTGCTTCAAGCTTATAGCCAACTCCTTTTACTGTTTGAATATAAGGTACGTTTATTTTTTTTCGTAGGTTTTTAATATGTGTATCCAAGAATCGTGTATCGCCAAGGGCATCAAACCCCCAAAGTTGCTGAATCAGCTGTTCTCGTTCGAGTACACGGCCGGGATGTTCGAGTAATAAATGAAGAATTTGAAATTCCTTAAGTGTTAATGTCGTCGGATTTCCAGAAACGTATACGTTATAGCTTGATGGAAAAAGGGTAATCTCTCGAAATGAGAGTGATTCTGCTTCATTCGATTGAATGCGCCTGATAACGGCTTCGATCCGTCTAAGTAAGATGCGAAGGGAAAATGGTTTTGCGATGTAATCATCGATTCCGAGATCAAATCCTTTCACCTGGTTTTCCTCATCTTGCAAAGCGGTTAAAAAAATAATCGGCGTTTGTGATTCTTTACGAATGTCGCGTGCAACCTCAAAACCATCGAAGAAAGGCATCATGATATCTAAGATGATTAAATCGAAAGAGCCCGATCGGTAAAGTTGTAAGGCTTCCATGCCGTTTGCCGCGCTAGATACAATGTATCCATTGGAGTTCAATAATTCTGTTAGTAGTTCCCTGATATCGTATTCATCTTCTGCGATCAAAATATGTGTCATATCATTCACCTCATTGTTAGTTGTAACATATTCATCTGAAGTTTAGCTGAAGATAAACAATTGATACATCGAGTCATTTATATTAGACCAAATAAAGCAAATCTTGAGACAAGGAAGGGAAGCAAACATCATGAAGCCCTGTTCGAAATCCTTAGCATCATTAGTATCACTTTTTAACTTACGAACAGATTCAAATCCGATAGTTACGAGTATTGAGACAGACTCACGAAACGTAATACCAGGAAGTCTGTTTATTTGTGTTCGCGGCTACACGGTAGATGGTCATCGATATGCTAGAGAAGCGGAACGTAATGGAGCAGTTGCGATTTTAGCGGAAGAAGCATTAAGTGATGTAACGATTCCTGTTATTCTCATTGAAAATACAAAGGCAGCTGCCGGGAAGGTAGCAGACTTTTTTTATGATCATCCGAGTCAAAAAATGCGTGTCTATGGTGTAACGGGAACGAACGGAAAAACGACGACGACAAAATTGGCGTATGATCTCTTTCGTGCAACAGGCATAAAAGCCGGCATGATTAGCACGGTCGGTGCACGAATTGATGAGGAACTCATTGAGACACCGAATACGACGCCTGAAGCGATCATCTTACATCGACTGTTGTATGAAATGGTTGAAAAAGGCGTGACGGATTGCATCATTGAAGTGTCTTCTCATGCATTAGCTGAAGGTCGAGTCGAAGGAGTGTCTTTCCACTCGGCAGCATTTACGAACCTGACGCATGATCATCTGGATTATCACCATTCAATGGAGGATTACGCCAAGACGAAAGCGTTGTTATTTCAACAAGTCGCTGCGTCAAATGGTCGGACCATCGTCTTGAATCGAGAAGATGGTTGGAGCCGCGTCATGCGAGAAGCTGCGCCTTTACAACCCGTCATCTGGTATACGACACAACCACACCGGACGTCACAAATCGCGGTCGAATGGTTGACGGACACCGTCAATGTGCGGATCGACGAGACGACGACGCGTGTGCCGACAGCTTTACTAGGTGAATTCAATGCAGCGAATTTAGCGGCGGCGATGGGATTATTGCAGGCAGGTGATGCCAATCTCTATGCTTTGATTCGTCACATTCCAGAACTGGAATTGCCGAAAGGACGACTTGAACGACTGGACTGGGCACCTTGTGAGATTTATATCGATTATGCCCATACACCGGATGGTCTAGAAAAATGTTTACAGGCACTCACTTTTTCCGGAGAATCGCTATCGGTCGTTTTAAGTGCAGCTGGAGAGCGTGATCGAACGAAACGAGCGGAAATGGGGCGGATTGCAAGTAAATATTGTGAACACATCATCGCAACGGTCCATGATGCGAGGACAGAGGATCCGGATCGAATCATCGAAGAGCTAATCGTTGATATTCCACGTGAACATTTAGTAGGTTGTCATACATCCCGTCACGAAGCGCTCGTACAAGCAGCGCATCTGGCGCACGAAGGAAAACGCATCGTCATCGTCGGGAAAGGTCATGATGAGGTAGAACGAATCGGTACAAAAACGATTCCTTTTAATGAAAAACACATACTTCTTGCGGAATTAGAACGACTGTCTGAAGGGGAGTCCGTCATTTAAAAAAACCGACCATTCCGTTAAGGTCATGGTCGGTTTCGTTTCGCAGCTAGTTGTTGTGCCTTTTTCGTATTCGCAAAATGGGCTTTCGTCCAGTCACGCAGTTTGTCAGCTCCATAACGTAAAATCAGTGAGGCGGCGACTTGATCGACCTTGGCACCAGCACCTTTCGGAATGACGACACCTGTTGTTTCACTCAACTTGTCCATCTCCTTCAAAAAGATGGCGCGAGCAATGATCGAGGAGGCAGCTACAGCGACATGGAGTTGTTCCGCCTTGGTCGAGAAGTAGACATTTTCTCGAACGGGATTGACGACACCAGCTAGGTGTTTATAATAGACACTTTTTTCGGCGAACTGATCAATCAAGATCGCTTCTGGTTTCGTCTCCAGTTGGTCAAGAAGCCGCTCGATTACATCATTATGCATCAGGGCAGTCATCTTTCCTTGAGTCATCGACCGTTGCATCTGATTGTATTCTGGATTGTGTAGGATACGATATGTGTACGGAATGACAGCATGGAGATCGCGAGCAATTCGACGAATCTCGATATCGTTCAAATGTTTGGAGTCTCGGACACCGAGTTCGTGAAGAAGTGCGATCTGCTTTCGATCAACAAAGGAAGCGGCGACGACGAGTGGACCGAAGAAATCGCCTTTCCCGACTTCGTCACTACCAACGACGGACCATTCCGAAAAACCATTCGGTAACGTTGAAACAAGTGGTTCTTTCGACTTAGTCGGCGAAGCCGTACCGAAACGTGTAGCGATAGCTTCGGCTTGCGGTCCTTGAAACATCACTTTTCCAGAATTATAAATCGTGATGACACAACCAGGAATCTTGGCAGCGAAACGGGCATACGGAGGAGACTTCGTCTCGTTCTGTTTGAAGTTCTGTATGACTAAGTCCTGTTTTTCTTTAGATAAGCGTAAAACGGTCGTTCCCATAGGATAACCTCCCTTTCCGGGATTAAGCATACCATCCTTAAGACCGATGGGGGACTTCTTTTCCTAAAACGAAAATGATGGTACTATATGAAAGAAGCAAAGTATGAGGAGGACAGAAAAATGGCTGATTCAGAAGGGTTGAACCGGACGACGATTCATATCGCAGGCAATGATTATACGATTGTCGGAACGGAGTCGCCAGAACACGTACGCGAAGTGGGTCTCCTCGTAGATACGAAGATTCGAGAAATCCGAGAACAAGCACCACAACTCGACGTTCGTCAAATCGCCGTCCTAGCGGCGCTTAATATTGGTAGTGATTATGTAAAAATTAAAAAGAATTTGGGTGAACTATAAACTATGATTTCTCTCGTTATCTTATTACTTCTCGCCGTAGGTGTCATGACAGGGGTCCGAAGGGGAGTTGTGTTGCAGGCCGGTCATTTGCTCAGTCTGATCATTTCCTTCATCGTTGCACTGTCGTTCTATGAGGAACTGGCTACGAAATTCCGATTGTGGGTACCATATCCGTCTACACTGGATGATGCGGGAATCGATTTGACGATGTTCGCGATTCCAAGTTCAGCACGACTCGATGAGGTGTTCTACAAAGCCTTTTGGTTCGTCGTCCTGTTCTTCGGTACAAAAATCATCTTATCGATCTTATTGTCGATGTTTGATTCGTTGACGAATGTCCCGATTCTAAAACAAGTCAAAGGGTTGTTAGGTGGTGTCTTTGGTTTCATCGAGATGTACATCTTCATCTTCCTGCTCTTGTTCTTAGCGGCATTCGTTCCAATCCAATCGATACAGGATGCGATCGCGAATTCGAGTTTAGCAAGCTTCATTATCCAGCATACCCCGCTTCTTGCGAACTGGCTGATGGATCAAGTTGGATTGATAAAATAAACAGGCTCCCACGATTGGGAGCTTTTTTTGAGGGGAGAACTGCACATGCGTACGATTCAAGATGCGATGCGTCATTTGGAACGGATATCGGTCTACCTAGAGGTCAAAGGGGAAAATCCATTTAAGATTAATGCTTTTCGGAAAGCAGCAAGTATTCTCGAAGCATCCGATGCTGACTTCATGGCGATTGAGGATTTCACGGCGATGAAGGGGATCGGGAAAGGAACGGCTGCTGTTCTAGAGGAATATCGTGAAACGGGAACGAGCACGGCACTGACAGAACTCGAACAAGAAGTGCCAGAAGGATTGATCGCCTTATTGAAGATTCCGGGTCTTGGTGGGAAAAAGCTCGCTAAACTGCATGAAGTTGGCGTCATTGATGCAGATTCCTTTGCAGAGAAATTAGCAGATGGTACAGTCGAAGCGATGCCTGGATTCGGCAAGAAGACGGTCGAGAAGTACGTTAAAGCACTTGAAACGTTTGAAACACGACCGGAGCGATTACCATACGGTGTCATGCGAAAGATCGTCGCTGAATTGAATCAGACACTTGCATCGTTTGATGCAATCATTCGTTTTGAAGTTGGAGGAAGTTTCCGTCGAGCAGAAGAGACGTGTAAGGATCTTGATTTCATTCTATCAACGAATGAACCGGAACGAATCAAGGAGCAGCTTCTAGAACTGTCGCTCATCGATGAAGTCATCGCAGCTGGCAGCACGAAAGTATCGCTCATCTTAAAACGAGACGTTCATTATATCGCGGTTGATTTCCGAATTGTGGATGATGCGGCGTATGCATCCACATTACATCACTTTACGGGTTCGAAGGATCACAACGTCCGGATGCGCCAACTCGCAAAAGAGCGAGGAGAGAGTATTTCTGAATATGGTGTCGAGACCGAGCAAGGATTAGTGCAACCGAACACAGAAGAAGAATTGTTTGCGCGATATGATTTACCGTTCATCGCGCCTGAATTACGAGCGGGACGTCATGAATTCGAGCAAGATTTATCACGTCTCTTGACGGAACAAGATATTCAAGCCGATGTGCATATGCATACGACATGGTCAGATGGTACGTTGTCTGTTGAAGAACTAGTCGATGCCTGTGCTGCACGCGGATATACATGGATGGCGATCACGGATCATAGTAAATATATGAAATTCGTCAATGGATTAACGGAAGAACGTCTGCGTGCACAACGTATTGAAATCGAAGCGGCACGCGAGAAACATCCCGATATGACAATTTTATGCGGTGTCGAGATGGATATCTTGCCCGATGGATCACTTGATTATGAAGATGAGTTCTTAAAAGAAATGGACTATGTCATCGCCTCGATCCACTCGAAGTTCGATCAGACGGAAGAAGAGATCATGCAGCGGCTCGAGAATGCTTGTCGTAATCCTTATGTTTCCTTGATTGCTCATCCGACGGGACGAATCATTGGAAGACGAGAAGGATACGCCGTCAATGTCGATCGATTGATCGAACTAGCAGCGGAGACAGGAACAGCGCTTGAGATGAACGCGAATCCAGCACGTTTTGATTTAACAGCAAGTTCGCTTGCGAAAGCGAAGGCTGCCGGCGTAAAGATTTTAATTAATACGGATACACACCGACCAGAAATGTTAGAAGATATGAAACTTGGAGTCCTCCATGCTCGTAAAGCTTATTTGGAGGCGTCTGATGTCATCAATACGTGGTCTGCTGAAGAAGCACTCGAATTCTTCGGTCGAAAACGTTTAGGAGTGGATTAAATGAATGCCAACGCATTACGCGTTTTAGAATATGAGAAGTTAAAAGAAAACATGCTCGCCTTCACGGCTAGTTCACTCGGAGCACAGTTCGTCCGGGCAATGCGTCCGGCGGAAGACTTCGAGCAGGTCAAGGAACTGTTAGCTGTCACGACGGAAGCAACGACGGTCTACCGGTTGCGTGACCGTTATCCGTTCGGTGGATTGACGGACGTCCGAAGTGAAGTGAAACGAGCAGAGATTGGCTCTGTCCTCTCGACGAGTGAACTTCTAGCCGTCGCAGACGTCGTCTACTCGGGACGTCAAGTGAAGGCATTCCAAGAACGGCTACACGAAGACCATGCGGATCTACGATTACCGCGCCTTGATAGTCGAATCGAGCAAATCACGAAGCTCGTCGAGATCGAACAGGGGATTCGCCATGCCATCGACGATCAAGGGACTGTCCAAGACTCAGCGAGTGATAAATTACGAGCGTTACGCAGTCAGTTACGCTCGCTCGAAGGACAAGTTCGTTCGAAAATCGATAACGTCTTACGTAGTAAAGCGAAGATGCTGTCTGACGCCATCGTGACGATGCGAAACGATCGTTATTGTGTACCGGTCAAACAAGAATATCGTCAAGCGTTCGGCGGAATCGTCCATGATCAGTCCGCTTCTGGAGCAACGTTGTTCATCGAACCGCAAGCTGTCGTCTCTGCGAACAACGAAATTCAAGAAGCGCGTTTGAAAGAACGGGCGGAAATCGAACGAATTCTTGCACAACTATCGGCACTTGTCGGTAGCGTTGGTGATTCGCTACGCATCAATCTGGATGTATTAGCAGAACTTGATTTCATCATGGCAAAAGCATTATACGGTCATCAAATTGGAGCGGTCGAGCCACGCTTGAACGAAAACCGCCATATCATTCTGAAGGAAGCACGGCATCCGTTCATCCCGAAAGAGGAAGTCGTACCAATTACCGTATCACTGGGTGGGGATTTTACGTCACTCGTCATCACCGGTCCGAACACCGGCGGTAAGACAGTTACCTTAAAGACGATCGGTCTTTTGCAATTGATGGTGCAATCAGGACTATACGTGCCAGCTGCAGATGAGACGGAACTCAGTGTCTTCGATGCGATTTATGCCGATATCGGGGATGAACAGTCGATTGAACAAAACTTATCGACGTTTAGTTCGCACATGACGAACATCGTCTCGATGATGGAAAAAATCGATTTTATGAGTCTAGTACTGTTCGATGAATTAGGTGCGGGAACGGATCCGACAGAAGGGGCTGCCCTTGCAATCGCGATTCTTGATGAAGTGAAGCGACGCGGCGCACGTGTGGCAGCGACGACGCACTATTCAGAATTAAAAGCGTACGGCTATAACCGAGAAGGGGTCGTCAATGCGTCGATGGAATTCGATGTCGAATCACTCAGTCCGACCTATCGCTTACTCATCGGTGTACCTGGACGCTCGAATGCGTTCGAGATTTCAAAACGTCTTGGACTCGAAGACCGGATCATCGACGCGGCACGTGGTCAGATCGGTAGCGACGCACAGTCTGTCGAGACGATGATCGAACGATTAGAAGAAGCGAAACAGCGGGCTGAAACGTTAGAGGCACAGTTGTTAGAAGAGAAAAAACGACTTGTCGAAGAGAGAGAGCAGTTCGAGCAAGAACAAGCTGAGATCCAGGAAGAGAAAAACGAAATTCTGGCAAAAGCGGAAGAAAAAGCAGCACGTGCGGTCGAACGCGCTCAAAAAGAAGCAGAAGGCGTCATCAAACGTCTGAAGGAATTACGAGACGCTGGTGCCGTCAAAGAGCATGAACTGATCGAGGCGCGGAAGCGACTCGAAGACGCGAAGCCGAGTCTGCAAGAGAAGCGGATCGCTAAAGTAAAAGCAAAATACGACCAAACGCCGCGATTTGATAAAGGCGAAGAAGTTAAAGTCACGACGTTCAATCAAAAAGGCTATATTATCAACCAACAGGCGAACGGCGAGTATACCGTCCAAGTGGGCATCATGAAGGTGAACGTCAAACCGGAAGATCTCGCGAAGATTGGCAGTACACCAAAACGTCCACAAACGAAAGGGCGCTCTGGTGGAACGAGTGTGACGAAACAATCGACACCTTCGGCTGAACTGGATTTACGTGGCGTGCGTGTCGAAGAAGGGTTGTCGAAGCTCGAACGCTTCATGGACCAAGCCTTGTTATCGAACTACGACCACATCCGTGTCATTCATGGCTTGGGTACGGGAGCGATGCGACAAGGTGTCCAAGAATTCTTGAAAGGTCATCGTCACGTCAAAGGTCACCGGTTAGGTGGTCAAGGTGAAGGCGGACACGGTGTGACGATCATCGAACTGAAATGAGGAAAGCAAGATGAACATTTTTGAGAACGTCTATGTCTATACGACAGCGCTCTATTCGGTCGCGGGATTACTGATCATTTTGGGGCTTGCACTTTTTGAGTTGACAACCCGGTATAAAAACTGGGAACATATCAAGAGTGGCAACATCGCCGTTGCGTTAGCAACAGGTGGAAAAATCATAGGACTCGCCAATATCGTTCATTTCGCTGTCCAAGGGGAAGAACGGGTCGGGTCGATATTTCTTGAAAGTGCCTTTGGCTTCTTATTGTTGATATCGACATATTGGATCTTTGAATTCCTGACACCGAATTTGCCGGTAGACCGTGAAATCGAGAATGGCAACATTGCTGTCGGTATCATTTCATGCGCTTTATCGATCGGCATGTCCTACGTCATCGGATCAGCGTTAGTGGGGTGAATCCGTGTTAGAACGTTTAGCGAAAATCATGTTCGGGGTTTCGATCGCCTTTTTGGTTGTCGGTATCCTTTGGATTGTATTTAATTAAAAGAACCGGTCTTACCGTGTGATCATTCCGTACTGACATCGTTTCAGTACGGAATTTTTATTGAGCCACGCCTAATCAAAAAAGGAGGAACGCATATGAACGTACGAAAAACATCAACAACGACAGAAACGAGACGCCGTGCTTTTGAGGCGATGCAATTGATTTCTTGGAAGGACATCTTCTGGGTTATCATCGGGTCGTCGATTCTCGCCTTTGGAATCAACTACTTTACGATTCCAAATGATCTCTCAGAAGGTGGATTGATTGGGATCACGGTCATTTTCTACTATCTTTACGGTTGGGATACGGGACTTGTCTCCTTGCTTGCGAACGCTTTGCTGTTCGTTGTCGGTTATCGATTCCTTAGCCGGAAGACGATGCTTTACTCAGTCATCTCAGTCGCCGTCACATCGTTTGTCCTCTCTTCGACAGCAAACCTTGCGACATCATCGGATAGCCGTTTGATTGGAACGGTCTATGCGGGTATTTTGATTGGTGTCGGAATCGGACTCGTCATTCGTGCGGGAGGAACGACGGGCGGTGGTGTCATCATCGCTCGACTGATGAATAAATACTTGAATCTCAGTATCGCAGTCTCGATGTTCATCATCGATGTCGCCGTTGTCGGTGCGTCAGGTTTTCTATTTGGAGAAGAGACGATGCTGTACACGTTAATTGCGATCATCATCGGTTCGTATTTGATTGATCTCGTCAGCGAAGGATTGAACGTCCGCGAAGCGGTCACGATCATTAGCCATCGCCAAGAAGAAATCGCGACGATCCTGACGGAGACGCTCGGACGTAGCGCGACTGTCATCCACAGTCATGGTCATTTCACGAAACAAAAGAATGACATGTTGTATATGATCGTCGATAAACGACAACTGGCACCGTTGAAACAAATCGTCGAAGCAGCGGATCCCCGCGCCTTCGTCGTCATTCATAAAGTGCGAGAAGTCATCGGGGAAGGATTCACATATCCCTCCCGGTAATATGGATTCAAAAGTAGCACCTCTCTTTTTCGGAAATCGAGAAAGGGAGGTGCTGCTTTTTTAGTATTAAAATTTTGATTGAAAAAACCAAAAAACAAGCAGATTCAATTTCTTTTTTTGGGATTTTACTGGCATGTCGAATTCAAATCAACGTATAATGAAAATGAATAGTAATTCATTATCAGGGAGGGAAACGTATGGAATCCGTTTGGTTATCTGATTATCCAAAGCAAGTACCCGTATCGATTGATTATCGAGAAATACCTCTTTATCAGGCACTTGATGAGGCAGCGACTGATTTTCCAGAACAACGTGCCTTAAGTTTCTTAGGGAAACGTATGACGTTTCGTGAAGTGTGCGACGAAGCACATGCACTCGGAAGTTTACTTCAAGAGCATGGCCTCAAAAAAGGAGATCGTGTCGGACTGATGTTACCGAACTGTCCCCAGTATATGATCAGTTATTATGCTGTCCTCTATGCTGGTGGAATCGTTGTGCAGGTGAATCCGCTCTATACGGACCGTGAACTCGAACAGATCCTCATCGATTCAGGTGCACATCTGCTCGTAACCCTCGACCTACTTTATCCGAAAGCATCTCGCGTCAAAGCGGCGACGGAACTCAAAACGGTCGTGACAACAAGCATCGCGGATTACCTTCCCTTCCCTAAAAATAAACTGTATCCCATTAAAGCACGGAAAGATAACAACATCATCATCGATACGACGGGTTCGATTCCATTTTTATCGCTACGTGGTTATGAACCGATTACACCGATTGCGATTCAACCGAAAGAAGATGTCGCGGTTCTTCAGTATACGGGTGGAACGACAGGTGCTCCAAAAGGTGTCATGCTGACGCACTATAACCTGAGTGCGAATGTCGAGCAAATCGACAAATGGTTTTATAAATATGAGCGGGGAGATGGACGAAAACTGTTAGCTGTCGTTCCGTATTTCCATGTCTATGGCATGACATGTAACCTCAATTTCGGTATTTTTAATGCCTATGAGCAAATCATCGTTCCGAAATTCGACATTGAACAAGTATTGAAAACGATTCATAAGGAAAAACCAAATCTGTTCCCTGGTGCACCGACGATGTATGTCGGTCTGTTGAACCATCCGAAGCTAAAGAAATATGATCTGTCTTCAATCGAAGCTTGTATTTCAGGTTCAGCTCCACTGCCGGTCGAAGTCCAGGAAAAATTCGAAGCATTAACGGGCGGACGAATCGTTGAAGGATATGGTTTGTCTGAGACGAGTCCGGTGACGCATACGAACTGTATCTGGGATCGCCGGATTCCTGGAACGGTTGGTATTCCGGTACCCGATACGCAAGCGAAAATCGTCCAAGCGGATGGAGAGACACCCGCAACTCTTGGTGAGATCGGTGAGATCATCGTCACAGGTCCGCAAGTCATGAAAGGATACTGGAAACGACCAGAAGAGACGCAAGCGGTTCTTCGAAACGGTTGGTTGCACACGGGAGACCTTGGTTATATCGGCGAAGATCATTACTTCCGGATCGTCGATCGGAAAAAGGATTTAATCATTGCTTCCGGATTCAATATTTATCCACGTGAAGTCGAAGAAATCTTGTACGAGCATTCGGCCGTCAAGGAAGCCGTCGTCATCGGTGTTCCGGATGCCTATCGTGGAGAGACCGTCAAGGCGTTCATCGTCGTCAAGGATGAGATGACGGTCACAGAAGAAGAGCTTGATCAATTCTGTCGTAAACAGTTAGCGTCATTTAAAGTGCCAAAGCAGTACGAATTCCGACAAGAGTTACCGAAGACGTTCGTCGGGAAGATTCTCCGCCGTGTTCTTGTTGAAGAAGAACGTGCCAAACAACTCGAAGAAAGCAGTTGACAGGACGAAATGACATGATAGAATAAATATGAATGAACCATCATTCATTTTATGCGTTAGGAGATAGTGGAATGAAACGAACAATGTCAAAGAGTGACCGCATCATTGATGCCGCCGTAAAAGTCATCGCTAAAAACGGCTACCATGGAGCGAAGGTGACCGCCATCGCAAAGGAAGCCGGTGTTGCGGATGGAACGATCTATCTGTACTTCAAGAATAAAGAACACCTACTGATTTCGCTATTCCAAGCGAAAATGGGAAGCTTCATCGAATATTCCGAAGGACAAATCGCGAATCACACGTCAGCGACAGAACAATTGGCCGCATTGATCGAGGCACACCTTGAGCAATTATCCGTCGATTATGATTTGGCTGTCGTCACGCAAATCGAGCTACGTCAATCCAACCAAGACATGCGCCAAAACATTGCCGCCGTCTTGAAACCGTATCTGCATCTGATTGACCGTGTCATCAAGCACGGGATGACGACAGGCGAGTTTTCAAACGAACTCGATTATCGATTAGCGCGTCAGATGATCTTCGGAACAATCGATGAGGTCGTGACGAGCTGGATGGCAAGTGGATTCAAATATGAGTTGCTTGAGACACGCGACGGGATCCATCGGATGTTGATCAAAGGGCTGAGTTAAGCCCTTTTCATGACAACAATCATGTAAGCGGATACAAAGAATGATGGTGAATAGACGACAAGGGGGAGCATGAGATGGAAATCTATGTACTGTTGAAACGCACATTCGATACGGAAGAAGCAATCCAACTCGAGAATGGTCAAATCGATGAGGATGGCGCTGAGTTCATCATTAACCCGTACGATGAATATGCGGTAGAAGAAGCGATTCGTGTCCGTGATGCACAAGGGGGAACGGTGACGGTCGTGACGGTCGGACCGGAAGATGCGGACAAGGAATTACGAACAGCACTCGCAATGGGAGCGGACCAAGCAGTTCGCATCTCGATTGAAGATGATATCGAAGAGGCAGATCATTTCACGATTTCTGAAGTGCTCGCTGGTTATTTAAAGGAACAGACAGTTGATCTCGTCATCGCTGGAAACGTCGCAGTTGATGGCGGAAGTGGTCAAGTGGCACCACGCGTCGCAGAATTGCTCGATATTCCTTACGTGACGACGATCACGAAACTTGAACTCGACGGCACGAAGGCTGTCGTCACACGCGACGCTGAAGGGGATACAGAAACGATTGAAACAACACTTCCGTTACTCGTCACTGCGCAACAAGGGTTGAACGAACCACGTTACCCAAGTCTTCCAGGAATCATGAAAGCGAAGAAGAAGCCGCTTGAAGAACTCGAACTCGATGATCTCGAACTCGATGAAGATGAACTCGCACCACGTCTAGAGACGATCGAACGTTTCTTACCACCGAACAAAGCAGCCGGTAAGGTCCTTGAAGGTGAACTGAACGAGCAAGTCGCACAGCTCGCATCATTATTACGCAACGAAGCAAAAGTGGTCTAAGGGGGAGAAACGAATGACAAAAGCATTAGTACTCGCAGAATCACGGGATGGCAGTTTACGGAATGTGTCGTTTGAGGCTATCGCAGCAGCGCGACGTGTCGCAGACGAAGTCATCGCAGTCCTGATTGGACACGATGTCGCTAAGGATGCCGACGTACTAGCGTCACGCGGAGCGGATCAAGTCCTCGTCGTCGAGGATGAGCGTCTTCTACACTACACGCCAGACGGTTATGGACAAGTCTTCCTTGAGTTGATGAATCGGACGTCACCTGACGTGCTCGTCTTCGGTCATACGTCGCTCGGCAAGGATCTATCACCGAAGATCGCGGCAAAACTGCAAGCTGGTCTAATCAGTGATGTGACGGCGATTGAAGGGGAAGGCGCGGAAGCAACGTTCATCCGACCGATCTATTCAGGGAAAGCATTCGAGAAAGTCAAAGTCGCAGAAGGCAAGACACTCTTTACGGTCCGTCCGAATAACATCGATCCGCTCGAAACGGGGAGTTCACAAGGCACGGTCGAGTCGGTCACAGTCGAGCTGAAGGATTTACGGACGATCGTCGCAGACATCGTACGTAAAGCAACAGGTGGTGTTGATTTATCAGAGGCAAAAGTCATCGTCGCAGGTGGACGCGGTGTCAAGAGCTCAGACGGCTTCGCACCGTTACAAGAACTAGCGGATGTTCTCGGAGGAGCAGTTGGTGCTTCGCGTGGTGCTTGTGATGCGGATTACTGCGATTATGCACTTCAAATCGGTCAGACGGGGAAAGTCGTTACACCAGACTTGTATATCGCGTGCGGGATCTCGGGTGCGATTCAACACTTAGCGGGGATGTCGAATGCAAAAGTGATCGTTGCGATCAATAAGGATCCAGAAGCGAATATCTTCTCTGTCGCGGACTACGGGATCGTCGGAGATTTGTTTGACGTCGTGCCGTTATTGACAGCTGAATTCAAAAAAATGCTTGTTCACGGATGAGTGAATGTACCGGTGCCATGCAGATGGTACCGGTATTTTTTTTACGAATTCTTCACGTGAGCAGTTTCGTTTGTTGGAAGAGACTGCTATGATATACTCGAATCAATAAAGAGATCACCCATTTTTTTTCCGGGTTGATCTACTCATTAGGAGGTTATGATCAATGGCAATCGTACACGCAACTAGCCAATCATTTAAAGAAGAAACACAAGAAGGACTCGTTCTTGTTGATTTTTGGGCAACATGGTGTGGACCATGTCGTATGCTCGCACCAGTTCTTGAAGAACTCGATGCTGACATGCAAGATGTAAAAATCGTTAAAGTTGACGTGGATGCAAACCCAGAAGTAGCTGGAGCATTCCAAGTTCAAAGTATCCCGACACTCGTTCTCTTCAAAGATGGACAACCTGTCAACAAAACGATGGGCTTCATGCCAAAAGACGCACTTAAAGAATTCGTTGAAACATCTAACTAATTCTTTCCTGCATATTAAAACAGACCGTTCTGCATAGGCAGAACGGTCTGTTTTTTAGATTACATTGGCGTACAAAGTTCGATGAGGTGACCATCGGGGTCGAGGACATAGGCGACGACTTGCCCCCATGGTTTTTTAACAGGAGCAAGGACGGTCTCATATCCTGCCTCCACCACCTTCTGAAAAAGAGTCGGGACGTCATCCGTGACGAAACCAATCTCTAACGTCTGATGCGCTTTTCCGCTTGGGATCGTGTAATCCGGAATCAACTGTTGCACGTCTTCACGCGTATTGAAGGCGAGTGTCGTCTGACCGGTCTCGAACTCGATGTAGCTCCCGTGCTCCGCCTTGACGGATAGTCCAAGGACGTCTCGATAGAATGTCAGCGTCTGTGCAGTATCTTCAACGTATAAAATCGTATAGCCGTATTGAATCATCAAAAAGCCTCCTATCAATCCTCGAATAACGAAGCGATATCTGAAGCCGGTGTCGGGTAAGCGAATCCAGTCTGTTGCATCGAAGTACTTGGAATCCGGTGTTGCATCGCAAACGAGAAATAGTTTGCTAGTTCCGCTGCATTGACACCGATGAAATGTGCGCCGAGTACTTGATCATCTTCCCCGACGAGCACTTTCGCCCGAGCGAAACTGTCTTTGATCCGTGCGTTCGTTTGCCAGGAGGACGTATCAATCAAGCGACCACGGTAAGGAATACCTGCTTTTTTCAAAGCAGCTTCCGTCTCACCGACAAGGGCGAGGTTCGGAGCAGTGAATACGACGCTAGGTACAGGGAGCAGCTCCAGTTTCCGGTTGTTCCCTTCGAGCATGTTGTCGGCAGCGAGTCGTCCTTCTGTTCCGGCAAACGGTGTCAACGCCGGATTCCCGCTGACAGCAACATCTCCTGCGGCATAGATATGTTCGACGGAAGACTGGAGATACGCATTGACATGAATTCCTTTTTCGTTATGCGAAACGCCGATGGCTTCGAGACCAAGTTGATCAATACTTGCGACACGTCCAGTCGCATTCAAGACGACATCCGTCTTCAACACATCACCGTTCGATAAACGAAGGGAATCCTCTTCGTAAGCGACGACTTCTGCCTCTTTGATGATCGAGATGCCAAGTGCTCGTGTGGCGTCGAGTAAGACATCGACGAGTTCACTTTCGAATTGTTTTAAAGGATCAGATCGTAAGACGATCGTCACGTCTGCACCAGCAATCCGAGCAAGATGCGCGAACTCGAACGAGATGTACCCGCCACCAATACAGACGAGTCGACGTGGTAGATCCTTTAGTTCTAAAAATTCATTACTCGTTATAAAACGTTCACTACCGGGTACAGTTAATTCGCGAGGTCGTAGACCGGTTGCGATTAAAAACTGTTTCCCTTCGATTTCTTCTTCACCAATTCGAAGACGATGTGAAGAGACGAAGCGGGGTTCGCCGTGGAAATAGTCGATGTCCGTTTCCGCGTACCGCTTTCGTGTTTGCTCCGGGATGGCGCGCGTGTATTCATTCTTGCGCTCCATCAACTGGCGCCAATCGATTGAAATTAATCCCTTTACGCCATATCCGAGCAATCGCTCGACAGCGTCTTTCGTCTCACTACCCGTCAGTAAGATTTTTTTTGCGTCACATCCACGTTGTGCGCATGTGCCACCTGGAGTGAAGTTTTCCACGATGGCAACACGTAGTCCTTTTTCAGCGAATTTATAAGCCGCTTGATTTCCAGCGGAACCTGTTCCGATCACAATGCAATCATATGTACGCATTTTTCATCCTCCGTATGTCATAATCAATGTATGGTATTTACCCGAACGAATAAAACTAAAAACGGTGAAAGGAGACATTTATTTGGGACATCAAGAACATATCAAAGCGAAACTATCCCTTTTGCCGGATGAGCCAGGATGTTATCTGCACAAAAATGAATTCGGTGAAGTCATCTATGTCGGAAAAGCAAAAAATCTCAAGAATCGTGTCCGTTCCTATTTCACGGGAGCACATGATATTAAGACAGAACGCCTCGTCGCGGAAGTCCGTGACTTCGAATACATCATCACAGCGAGTGAACTAGAAGCGTTATTGCTTGAGATGACGCTAATTAAGAAACATGATCCGAAATATAACATCATGTTGAAGGATGATAAATCCTACCCTTACCTGAAGATTACGAATGAGACCTATCCGCGCTTGATCACGACGCGTAAGTTGAAGAAGGATGGCGGTCATTATTTTGGTCCTTATCCGAATGCCTATGCGGCAAACGAAACGAAACGTTTGTTAGATCGTTTATATCCGCTGCGCAAATGCCAGCCGATGCCGAAAAAACTTTGTCTCTATTATCATATTGGTCAATGTCTCGGTCCATGCGAAATCCCGAATCTCGAGTCGGAACAAAAAGCGCTCGTTTCGGAAATCCGCAGGTTCTTGTCCGGGGACACGAAGGAACTCGTCGAAAGCTTGAAACAGAAGATGGCGGAAGCAGCCGAGACGATGGAATTCGAGCGAGCCGGAGAATTACGGGATCAAGTCCGAGCGATCGAGTCGATCATGAACAAACAAAACATGATTACAGCGGATCTGACGTCACGCGACGTATTCGGAATTCATGTCGATAAAGGTTGGATGTGTGTCCAAGTCTTCTTCCTTCGCGGCGGAAAGATGATCGAACGTGATGTCTCGCTTTTCCCGATCTATGGTACGCCGGCAGAAGAGCTTGAGAGTTTCATCGTCCAGTTCTACGAAAAGAACATCAAACCAAGTGAAGTTTATGTACCGCCACTCGTTAATCAGCTTCTGCTCAAAGAGGCGCTCTCGATTAAAATTCACGTTCCGGTCCGAGGATCAAAACGGAAATTACTTGATCTAGCAACGAAGAATGCTGAAAACGCGATCTCGGAACGCTTCGAGTTGTTAGCGAAAGATGAGAAACGGACCGTTCAGGCAGTCGAAGAACTCGCTGACGCGATCGACGTTCATCCATTGTCACGGATCGAAATCATCGATAATGCGAACATCCAAGGAGCGGATGCCGTATCGGCGCTCGTCGTCTTTGAAGACGGTAAACCACTGAAAAAAGAATACCGGAAGTTCAAGATCCGGACGGTTCAAGGACCGGATGACTATGAATCGATGCGGGAAATCGTTCGTCGGCGTTATCGACGCTTGTTACTTGAGGGAGCGCGCCTTCCGGACCTCGTCTTGATTGACGGAGGGGTCGGACAGTTGAATGCTGCTTTAGAAGTCATTCAAGATGAACTCGGCCTATCCCTGCCGGTCGGCTCATTAAAAAAAGATGACAAACACCGGACGAGTCAGTTGTTGTTTGGAGAAGATGCGCGATTGATCGAACTCAGCCCTCGCTCAAGTGCATTTTATTTACTTCAGCGCATGCAAGATGAGGTCCACCGATTCGCGATCACCTTCCACCGCTCGCTTCGTTCAAAAGGGATGACACGTTCATTGCTCGACGAGATTCCAGGAGTCGGACCGAAACGACGCCAGCAGTTGATTCGTCATTTCGGGTCGATGCGTAGTCTAAGACGTGCGACGATCGAACAGTTGGCTGAGGCAGGATTGCCTGTGAAATTAGCGGAAACCGTCGCTGAATATTTAAGTCAAGCGAATGAAGAATGAAAAAATGCCGTCCTCTTGAAGAGGGCGGCATTTTAAAATAATTAGTTGTTGATGTACTTCTCGTAGTACGAACCGAAATCACGCTGGTTCCACTGATGGTAGTGACCTTGAAGCCACTCGAAGGATTGTTCAGACAACTCCTTGAATGTTTGCGGAACGTTCATGTCGCCTTGGCGAAGACCACCGAGAATCGTGACCGAATGATTTAATGAGCTATTCGCGAACTCGAGCATCTTTTGTCCTTCGTATTGTTTTTCAGCGATGGCAAGTAATGTCTTATACAGATCCTTTACATGCTCCAGTTGTTTTTTATCAACGTCGATCGAATAATGTTTGCCACCGATTTCGAACTTGATCTCGACATCGAGGTCGACTGTTCCAGCCGTTTCGAACATGACGTGGCGAATTGGATAATGTGCATATGGATAGCGGTAGAGTACACGTTTTGAACTGACAGCACTTTCTCCATCAAGGTGAATCAAGGCTAAGTTCGTAAAGCAATACTCGTCAGATTTGGACTTGATCAAGAAATAGATTTTTTCGCCGTCTTCATGTAAAACATAATCGTCAGCGGCTGCCTTGTCGAAATCATCAGGATGAATGACTTGTCCGATATCACTGAATCCCGTTAAATCTGCTGCTAGTTTTTTGAACATGTAAAGTTCCTCCTCGCGATTTGTGTACGCATGATTTTACGATCACTTACTGCAAAAAGTTTCAAGGATCTATTTCGATGTTGAAAATAAAGATTCCTGTCACATTCTATGTAAAGTTCAACCGATTGGTTCGAGTGGATCTTTTGGATCGATTTGGACCGTGATTTGAACAATCTCTTTGCTTGTCTCAGCATATCCTTCCGCAACACATCCGTTAAAACGGGAGAACTGTTCAGCGAGGAAACCGGCTTCGAGTTGAAAGTAGCCTTGTGGCCGTTCATCTCTCGTCGTATCAGGAGGAGACAGTACGAACGAGATGACCGTTCCTTTACGTTTCTTGATTTCGAGCATTCCCCAACCGGCTTGTTCAAAGAATGAGGCCAATTCAGATTCATCCACGACAGGGAATTGACGCGCGAGACGTTTACCTGCCCAGTAGATGACTTGCCGATAATCCGACCCTAGAAGATCGGTCAGCACATAATCCCGGATCAGTTCGATTCCGAAAAGTGGTGTTTGGTTTGGTGTAACATCCATCATGATTCACTCCTATCTGCCAACCATTATACCGAGATGATTCTAGCAGGTCATTGTTTTCCTGAAAAAATTTGCAGTTAAATGCAACGGCTCGGGTTGTCTTCTAAAAAGGACAGGAGTAGAATAAGTGATGAAAAGACGAATTTCCTTATGAAAGCGCTTTTCTACCAAAATGCGCCAACGGTTGATTGGCAAACAAAAGGGGGGATTTGGATGGCGAATCATCGTGATTTCGTGAGTCGTAAAATACACTCACTGCTCGGCGTCATTCCAATCGGGTTATTTTTACTTTCGCACTTAACGACGAACTACTTCATCGTACGTGGTGAGGAAGACTTCAATAAGGCCGCGGAATTCGTGGGGAGCGTTCCGTATCGATTGTTCTTAGAGATCTTTGTCATCTTCATTCCAATCATCTTGCATGGTGTCTACGGTGTTTACATCGCATTCACGGGTTCTGCGAACGCGGGACGATATACATATTTCCGGAACTGGATGTATGTCTTGCAACGGTTTAGCGGAGTGTTCCTCGTCGTGTTCATCACATGGCACGTTTGGGAGACTCGGATTGCCGCTGCGATGGGAACAGAAGTTGATGCGAGCATGATGCAGAACATCGTTGATAACGGATTCATGTTAGCGTTCTATATCGTCGGGATCTTGGCAACGACATTCCACCTCGCGAACGGACTCTGGACGTTCTGTATTACTTGGGGAATCACGCAGTCACCAGCATCTCAACGGGCGATGTCTTACGTGGCAGCACTCGTATTCATCGGTTTATCGTTTGTAGGCGTACGCTCGATCTTAACGTTTGCAGGCGTGTTGTAAGGAAAGGGGAACTGACAACATGGCGAACAAGAATCTTGTCATCATCGGCGGAGGGCTTGCCGGTCTGATGGCTACGATAAAAGCAGCAGAGCAAGGCGTACCAGTTAAGTTATTCTCACTCGTACCCGTCAAACGCTCACACTCTGTTTGTGCACAAGGTGGCATCAACGGAGCAGTCAATACGAAAGGGGAAGGGGATTCACCATATCAGCATTTCGATGACACGGTATACGGTGGAGACTTCCTCGCAAATCAACCACCTGTTCAAAAAATGGCGGAAGCAGCACCGAAGATCATCCATATGTTCGACCGCATGGGTGTCATGTTCAACCGGACACCGGAAGGGTTACTCGACTTCCGACGCTTCGGAGGAACGTTGCATCACCGGACGGCATACGCGGGAGCGACGACGGGGCAACAGTTATTGTACGCATTAGATGAACAGGTTCGTAAGTTCGAAGCGCAAGGTTTGGTAGAAAAATATGAAGGATGGGAATTCCTTCGTGCCATCATCGATGACAATGGCATTTGTCGTGGAGCGGTTTGTCAAAACCTCCGGACGATGGAAATCGAGGCATTTGCCGCGGATTCTGTCATCCTCGCGACAGGTGGTCCTGGGGTCATCTTCGGAAAATCGACGAACTCGGTCATTAACACAGGACAAGCGGCAGCAGCTGTCTATCGTCAAGGTGCAATCTATGCGAACGGTGAGTTCATTCAGATTCACCCGACAGCGATTCCTGGTGATGATAAATTACGTCTCATGAGTGAATCAGCACGTGGTGAGGGCGGTCGCGTCTGGACGTATAAAGACGGTAAACCTTGGTACTTCCTTGAAGAGAAATATCCGGCATACGGAAACCTTGTCCCACGAGATATCGCGACACGCGAGATTTTTGACGTCTGTGTCAATCAAAAACTCGGAGTCAACGGGGAGAACATGGTTTATCTTGATCTATCACATAAAGACGCAAAAGAACTCGACGTCAAACTCGGTGGAATCCTTGAAATCTACGAAAAGTTCGTCGGTGATGATCCACGAAAAGTACCGATGAAAATTTTCCCGGCTGTTCACTATTCAATGGGTGGACTATGGGTCGACTACGATCAGATGACGAATATTCCTGGACTATTCGCAGCAGGCGAATGTGATTATTCGATGCACGGAGGAAACCGTCTCGGAGCGAATTCACTTCTTTCTGCGGTATATGGTGGAATGGTCGCCGGACCGTCAGCAATCGCCTATATGAATGAACTTGAGACATCGGTTCATGAGATGAGCGAAGACGTCGTCGAAGCGCATAAGATCGAAGAAATCAATCGTTTTAACGATATCTTATCGATGGAAGGTACAGAAAACGCGTATCAGATCCACCGTGAACTTGGAGAAATCATGACGGATAATGTCACGGTCGTCCGTTATAACGATAAGCTCGAAGAGACACTCACGAAAATCAAGGAACTTCGTGATCGGTTCACGCGCATTTCGGCAACGGACACAGCGCGTTGGAGTAACCAAGGAGCGTCGTTCATCCGTCAGCTCGATCACATGCTCGACTTAGCCGAAGCAATTACGCTCGGTGCCTTAAAACGTGACGAGAGTCGCGGGGCGCACTACAAACCGGACTTCCCGGAACGTAATGATGAACAGTTCTTGAAGACAACGATGGCTCGTTATACGAATGGTCATCCAGAAATCTTCTATGAAGATGTCGACACGTCGTTGATTCCACCGCGGAAACGCGACTACAGTAAGAAGTCGAAGAAAGAGGTGAAAGCATAATGGCGACACCACTCGAATCACCTACTACGCAAAAATCGGTTCAATTCATCGTTCAACGTCAAGATGGACCTGATGGTAAACCGTATGATGAAGCGTTTGAAATTCCGTACCGTCCGAACATGAACGTCATCTCTGCTTTAATGGAGATTCGTCGTAATCCTGTGAATGCAGCCGGTGAAAAAACGACACCGATCAACTGGGATATGGGTTGTCTAGAAGAAGTATGTGGCGCTTGTTCCATGGTCATCAACGGTACACCACGTCAATCGTGTACGGCACTCGTCGATAAACTCGAACAACCGATCCGCCTTCAACCGATGCAGACATTCCCAATCGTTCGTGACCTTCAAGTCGACCGTCAGCGCATGTTTGATGCGTTGAAAAAAGTTAAAGCATGGGTCCCGATCGATGGAACGTACGACTTAGGTCCAGGACCACGGATGCCAGAGAACAAACGTCAATGGGCGTATGAGTTATCGAAATGTATGACATGTGGCGTGTGTCTCGAAGCATGTCCGAACGTCAACGATCGTTCGACGTTCATCGGACCAGCATCGATCTCGCAAGTTCGTCTATTCAACTCGCATCCAACAGGTGCCTTCCATAAGGAAGAACGTCTTGAAGCGTTGATGGAAGATGGCGGGATCATGCAGTGCGGTAATGCTCAAAACTGTGTCGAGGTTTGTCCGAAAGGCATTCCGCTGACGACTTCGATCGCAGCGATGAACCGTCAGACGACACTTCACTCATTCAAGAAGTTCTTCGGTAGTGACGAAGGACGGACAGGTGAAGCAGTTAGTTCATAAGTTATTAAAGAAGGAGCCTGCTCCTTCTTTTTTCATTCAGACAGGAGGAACCGATTGTGCGCGTACCAGCTTATATTTCAGAACTCGAATCATGGCTTGAACAAATGAAACATGGAACACGACTCGACGTCGCTGTTCGTTTTGCAGAGACGGATGCCTATGGTCATATGAATAACAGGGTACCGTTCATCTATTTCGAGGACGTTCGGACATTGATGTTAGAGGAGACCGGATACTCGCTTACAGAAGACGGGATCATCGTCGTTGCGGATGCCCAGTGTAATTACATTCGCCAAGTGTATCCACGGACACGTCTCGCCGTCTATGCGTACCCAGTACATGTCGGAAGTGCATCGTGTGACGTCCATTATGCGGCATTTGATGAACAGGGTGAACTGATGTTCACAGGACGGACATCGATGGTACAAATCAATCGTGCCGGGAAAGCATTCCCATGGAGTGAGGCATATAAAAATTCCTTGCAGAATCGATTCGAATCCGTTATCATTTGATAATGAGTTCACATATTCGAAAACGACTCACTAGTACGTTATTAGTGAAGGGAGATTTCTTAATCATGGAAAAAACATTCAAAGTCATCGCGGATTCAGGCATTCACGCTCGTCCCGCTACTCAGCTCGTCAACACAGCTTCTAAATTCCAATCAGACATCAACTTGGAATACAACGGAAAGACTGTCAACTTGAAGTCAATCATGGGTGTTCTTTCACTCGGAATCGCGAAAGATTCAGATATCAAAATCGTTGCAAACGGTGACGATGCTTCTGAAGCAATCACGACTCTTTCAGATATGCTGACTAGCGAAGGTCTTGCTCAGTAATCCTGTAATCGTACATTCTCGGACGCCGGTCTTGCACCGTCGTCCTTTTTTGTTACCATAAGATTGATAGAAAGAGGTGGAGAAGAGTGAATCGAGCGATTGGAGTACTGGATTCCGGAGTCGGTGGATTGACGGTCGCACGTGAATTGATGCGACAGTTGCCCCATGAGCGAATCATCTATGTCGGGGATACACTACGTTGTCCGTATGGTCCGCGTCCAGAAGAAGAAATTCGTGAGTTTACGTGGGAGATGATTGATTATCTCGTACAACAAGATGTGAAATTGATCGTGATCGCCTGTAATACAGCTACGGCTGTCGTCTTAAAAGAAGCGCGAGAACGTTTAAATATACCTGTCATCGGTGTCATCGATCCGGGTGCCCGTGCAGCAGTCAAGGTGACACGTACGAAACGAATCGGTGTCATCGGAACGAAGATGACGATTACAAGTAATTCCTACGAGAAGGCATTACGACATGTCGAAGGACAAGTCGTCGTTGAATCGTTAGCGTGCCCGCCATTCGTTCCGCTCGTCGAGTCGATGCAGACGGATGGCGCATACGTCGAACGTGTCGTGGCGAATACGCTACGACCTTTGATGAATTACGATATGGATACACTAATACTCGGGTGCACCCATTATCCGCTTTTAGCAGATGTCATTGGACGGGTCATCGGACCAGGCGTTCAACTCATCTCTTCAGGGGATGAAACCGCACTCGAAGTAGCAGCACTACTTGACTACAACACGATTTCAGCAGATGTGACACAAACACCAGAACATCGTTATTACGCGACAGGCGATATCCGCTCATTCGACCAAATTGCAACGGACTGGCTCGATCAGCCCATTCATGCGGAGCGCATCGTCCTTGGAACGGAGGAAGATTAAATGCGGACAGACCAACGAACGGCGGACGATCTCCGTCCAGTACAGTTATCAGTTGACATCAATAAACACGCGGAAGGTTCGATTTTGATTGAACTGGGTGATACGAAAGTCCTCTGCACGGCGACCGTCGAGGAAAGGGTACCACCATTTCTACGTGGAAAACGCCAAGGCTGGATCAATGCGGAATATTCGATGTTACCGCGGGCAACCGCTCAGCGGACTGCACGAGAAGCCGTTCGCGGCAAACAGACGGGGCGGACGATGGAAATCCAACGTCTCATTAGCCGATCACTTCGGGCGGTCGTCGATTTAGAAAAACTTGGTGAACGGACGATCTGGATCGATTGTGACGTCATTCAAGCTGATGGCGGAACACGAACAGCATCGATCACCGGTGGATTTTTAGCACTCGTTCGAGCTATCGATCAACTGATTCAAGCGGGAAAATTGACCGATACACCAATCAAAGAGGGCATCGCCGCCATCTCAGTTGGAATCGTCGGATCGAATGCCTTACTTGATTTATGCTACGAAGAGGATGCTGCAGCTGAAGTCGACTTCAATCTCGTCATGACGTCATCCGGTAAAATCGTCGAGATGCAAGCAACAGGAGAAGAGTCGACCTTTTCCCGTCAAGAGATGCTCGAAATGCTCGAACTTGGGGAAAAAGGTATTAAGGAACTGATTGAAACCGGTCGCGAGGCACTCGGTGTTTCGTGGTGGTATGTAGGAGAAGAAGTGGGGGAACATAAATGAAAGTCATCGTCGCAACACATAACGTTGGTAAAGTGAAGGAACTCGAAAGCATGCTTGGGCGTCTCGGCTATACAGTCGAGTCGTTACTCGATCATGCGGATGCTAAAGAAACGGATGAGACAGGTGAAACATTCGAGGAGAATGCACTCTTAAAAGCAACAGAAGCAGCAGCCTACTTTGGTCACGCAGTACTTGCTGACGATTCAGGTCTTGAAGTCGATGCTTTAGATGGCGCTCCAGGTGTCTACTCGGCACGCTTCGCGGGTCTTGAAAAGTCGGGTGCAGCGAACAATGCTCTACTACTTGAAAAGTTAGAAGGTGTTCCGGAAGAGGAGCGGACGGCACGCTTCGTTTGTGTACTCGCGCTAGCAAAACCAACAGGCGAAACATTGACGGTACGCGGAACAATGGAAGGGCGAATCGGTTTTGAAGCAACGGGATCGAACGGTTTCGGTTATGACCCATTGTTCGTCACGGCAAGTGGACAAACGGCTGCTGAGTTGACGAAAGAAGAAAAAGCGATGATCAGTCATCGTGGCAATGCATTGCGCAAGCTCGAACAGGACTTAACTACTTTCCTAGGAGTGTGATGAAAATGAGAGCGTTGATCGTTAGTGATAGCCATGGACTAGAACAAGAACTGCTTACGATATTCGAACGGCATCAGGACGTGGATCTAGCATTTCATTGTGGAGACTCTCAATTGACGCGCGACATTGAATCGTTATATCCATATCGTGTTGTACGGGGGAACTGTGATTATGGACACGATTTCCCGGAAGAAGTCACGTCGGAAATGGACGAGCATAAGGTCCTCTGTGTCCACGGGCATCGTCAGGACGTCAAATATAGCCTAGATGTCTTGCAACATCATGCGAACGAAAAGCAAGCTGATATCGTTTTGTATGGTCATTCTCATGTTGCGAAGGCGGAGTATCGGGATGGTGTGTTATTCATCAATCCAGGATCGATTCGGATGCCACGCCATCGTCCAGACAAGACGTATGCGATTCTTGAAGTAGAACAAGACCGCTATTCTGTCGATTTTCTTGACATGAACGGGGATCGCGTCAATGCACTTCACCTCGACGGAACATTTTTGTAATAAAATAAATGCAATCTTTGTAATGTGATTGACACGAAAGAATTGTTCTAGTATAGTTTATTCGTGTTGACACGTCCCAATAGCTCAGCAGGATAGAGCAACGGCCTTCTAAGCCGTCGGTCGGGGGTTCGAATCCCTCTTGGGACGCTATAATTAAAATAGAGACTGCCCTTACGAGGGCGGTCTCTTTTTTTTATTTCAATTTTCGTTTATAATTAAGGTATCATGAACTCGAAAGGGGTGAAAGTGATGTGGAAGAAAGTTGGTACCGTCCTGTTACTCAGTACATTTCTTGCAGGATGTAGTGAGATTTCAAATACAGTTGATGATGCAAAACAACAGGTCAACGATGTGAAAAATAGTGTCGATTATGCGGGAGAACTCCAAGGCATTGCGAAAGATACGGCACAAGTCACGTCAGATCTGTCTTCTTCTTTGAATGAGGCCGCTACGAAAGCACGCGAATCCGCGAATCCGGAGCAAGCGCTCGACCAACAAGTCGAAAAGTTGAAGGAAAACGGAACGATTGATCAATTTAATCAAGAGTTGGATCAAATCGACCAACGATTGGCGGGTCTTGAAAACCCACCGCAAGAGTTGCAAAATTTAAGTGCGAAGCTTGAGCAGTTCGTGAATCAATCAGAAGACATCACACGACTTCTTGAAACAGACGTCTCTCTCGATACATTAAATCGTCTCGGTATCGAACAGGCAGGGAAATTACAAGATGCGATCACAAACTGGACGTCTTTGCTCGATCCGTTTACGAAATAAGTAGTTGAATGAAGGAGTGCAGGAATATGGAGACATCCCGCTGGATGGAACACGAATTAGAAGCGGAACGAGTGCGCATCCTCCGTTTGCCCGCAGCTGAACAAGAACGGCTGGTAAAAGAATTAGAGACTGACCAATTGACAGGAGAAGATGTGTTATACCGACTCTATGTCATTCAACCGCTATTACTGCATGACCGTGAACGATACGAAACTGTAGCAGAACGTTTTCTTGAAGTCGAGGGTGTGGAGCAAGTGCTCGCACTCTTTCTTTATGAACTCGGAGAACGGTATCCAATGAAGCTCGCTCTACGCTCGGCGTCACCGTATCTGCCGTATGGATTTGCGCTTCGGTTAGACGAGATTAAACAGCGGATGACGGTGCGAGAACAAAAGACGACACCGGTTCAAAAAAACAATGTTACTCAGAGTACTGTAACTTCCGGAACGGCGTTGATGCATGTGTTGCAACATGGAAGCTGGGTCGAACAAATGCGCCATTTGGCTGGTGCTGAATTCGAACGGACACCTGCGCTCTTTGACTACATCACACACAAGTATCTTCGTGCTCAGGATACAGAACATCAAAGCCTACTCGTCATCGATCAGTTATTAGGAAGTGTGATTGAGCATCTGTCCTATCCGGCAGACATTTATGTGCCACATTTAGATGTACACTGGACGATCTCGACGCGTCAAGATTTAGAAGAAGTACTGATTGCGCATCAACAGGAACAACAAGCGTTACTCGCATCGATGCATACATTAGAAAAAATGGATCCTTTTCGAGCCTTGCTCGTCTTACGTTCGGACCAGTTGATTCATCTTGAAGAACGAGAAGCAATCGGGTCGGATATGGAGAAATGGCTTCTCGCATGCGAAGAACTAGCCGGTCTGTCGTTTGAAAAAGAAGAGCCGGAACGTGACTTGAGTCCGCTAGCGAAGCGATTATATCAGGGGGTGCATATCCTCTATCCGGAAGTCATCGCATTCGAGCAGATTTACTTCGATTGAGACATCTGGAAACGATTCGTTCAACAGTGGTAATCGTCAGAACGATTGTGCTATAATGTGACTTGTTGTACACACATGTACGCTAATTGACAATTTTGGAGGGACTCAGCATGACTGCAAAATGGGAAAAACAATCAGGTAGCCTCGGCGTCCTCACGTATGAAGCGCCTGCTGAAGCATTTGATAAAGCGGTAGACCAAGCGTTCAAGAAAGTCGTTAAGACTTTGAACACACCAGGTTTCCGTAAAGGAAAAATGCCACGCGCAATGTTCAACAAAATGTACGGTGAAGAAGCACTGTACCAAGATGCACTCGATATCCTTTACAAGGACACAATCGAAGGTGCAGTCGTCGAATCAGGAATCGAGCCAATCGCGCTTGAAAACATCGACGTTGAAACACTCGAAAAAGGCAAGCCAGTCGAATTCAAAATCACGTTCGTCATCGAGCCAGAAGCTACACTCGGTGAGTACAAAGGTCTTGAGTACACAGCAGTTGAAACGAACGTTACTGACGAAGACGTCGACGCTGAACTCAAAACATTGCAAGAACGCGGTGCAGAACTCGTCGTTAAAGAAGATGGCGTCATCGAGAATGGCGATACAGTCGTATTCGACTTCGCAGGTTTCGATGGGGAAAACCAATTCGACGGCGGAACTGCTGAGAACTACTCACTCGTCATCGGTTCTGGAAACTTCATTCCTGGATTCGAAGAGCAAATGGTCGGTTTAAAAACTGGCGAGCAAAAAGATCTTGAAGTGACATTCCCAGAGGAATACCACGAAGCATCACTCGCTGGAAAACCAGTTACATTCAAAGTAACAATCCATGAAGTCAAAGCGCAAGAGCTCCCTGAATTGACAGATGAGTTCGCAAAAGAGATGGATGAAGAAGTTTCTTCACTCGACGAGTTGAAAACAAAAATCCGTACGCGTCTCGAAAACACACGCAAGCAAGAAGCTGATGCTTCAATGCGCGATGAGTTAGTCGAAGCGGCTACGAAAAACGCGACAGTTGATCTTCCAGAAGTCATGGTCGAAAACGAAGTCGAGCGTATGGTTCAAGAGTTCACACAACGTATTCAATCACAAGGTATCGACCTCAACATGTACTTCCAGTTGACTGGAACGACAGAAGAGGCAATGCGTTCTGAAATGAAAGAGCAAGCGGAAGAGCGCGTTAAAGCACGTCTCGTCCTCAAGCAAATCGTTGCTGACGAAAAAATCGAAGTAACAGATGAGGAAACACAAACTGAACTTCAATCAATGTCAGAACTCTACAACATTCCTGCAGATCAACTTGAAACGATGCTTGCACCACAAGGTGGTCTTGAAACGCTTAAAGGCGATCTTCAATTCCGTAAAGCTATCGATGTTCTCGTCGACAACGCAAAAGCAAAATAAGCCATTTCATGGTTTTCGATCGACTTCAAGCCCAATTTCTGGTCTTGGAGTCGATTTTTTTGTACGATAGGTCAAACAAGGACAAACAATCCTTGGTTCAGAACATCAAACTGTAAATCGTTCGTCCAGGATTTGAAAGACTTTCCTTGTTCATGCTACAATCATAAATAGTAAAACGTGAGACGGGATGCTACAGGCATCCATACAATTTCCACGTTAAAGGGGTGGACCTTTATGTTTAAATTCAACGAAGAAAAAGGTCAGCTAAAATGTTCTTTCTGTGGAAAGACACAAGAACAAGTACGCAAACTTGTTGCTGGACCTGGCGTTTACATTTGCGACGAGTGTATCGAACTCTGCAATGAAATCGTAGAGGAAGAACTCGGTACCGAAGAAGAAGTCGAGCTGAAGAACGTTCCAAAACCGCATGAAATTCGTACGACACTTGACGATTATGTCATTGGTCAAGAGAAAGCGAAGAAATCGTTGTCTGTAGCGATGTACAATCACTACAAGCGAATTAATGCTGGTGGTCGCGCAGATGATGTCGAGCTCTCAAAATCGAACATCGTCATGATTGGACCAACAGGTAGCGGTAAGACACTTCTTGCCCAAACGATGGCACGTATCTTAAACGTACCGTTTGCGATTGCAGATGCAACAAGTTTGACGGAAGCCGGTTATGTCGGTGAAGACGTCGAGAATATCCTGTTAAAACTCATTCAAGCAGCTGACTATGATGTCGAGAAGGCTGAAAAAGGAATCATCTATATTGATGAAATCGATAAGATTGCTCGTAAATCAGAAAACCCGTCAATTACACGTGATGTTTCTGGTGAGGGTGTCCAACAAGCTTTACTGAAGATTTTGGAAGGAACTGTTGCAAGTGTACCGCCACAAGGTGGACGCAAACATCCGCATCAAGAATTCATCCAAATCGATACGACGAACATCTTGTTCATCGTTGGTGGAGCATTCGATGGTATCGATCAGTCGATCAAACGTCGTCTCGGTAAAAAAGTCATCGGCTTCGGAAACGATTCAGAGAACCGTAACCTCACACAAAAAGAAATTCTAGCAGCCGCATTGCCAGAAGATCTTCAAAAGTTTGGTTTGATTCCTGAGTTCATCGGTCGTTTGCCAGTCATGGCAACACTCGAGCCACTCGATGAAGAGGCACTCGTTCAAATCTTGACGAAACCGAAAAACGCCCTCGTGAAACAATATAAGAAAATGCTTCAACTTGATGATGTCGAACTCGACTTCACGGAAGATGCACTTCTTGAGATTGCGAAGCTCGCAATCGAACGTAAAACAGGTGCGCGTGGTCTTCGTTCAATCATCGAAGAAACTATGCTAGATATCATGTTCGAAATTCCATCGCGTGAAGACATCGCGAAAGTCATCATTACAGCAGAAACGTTGACTGGTAAGCGCGGTCCAACGCTTGAGTTGAAAGATGGTACAATTGAACATGGGAAAGAAAAAGAAACGGCGTAACACCGTGACAAATCGGCTCGGAGGCTACTTGTACGCCTTTCCGAGTCTTTTTGTTTAGGAGGAATTCGAATGAAGAAAAAACAATATCCACTTTTACCGTTACGCGGTGTCGTCGCGTATCCGTTGATCGGATTGACGATTGATGTCGGGCGTCCGGTATCCTTAAAAGCCTTACTTGCATCAAAGGAACACGAGATCGATCTCGTCGTCGTCACGCAACGTGATCCAGAAGCAGAGCCGTCTGTAGACGGGTTGCATCAGGTCGGTACACTTGTTCAAATCGCGAAGATGAGTGAACTTGGGAATGATACAGTTCGTGTCCGCGTTATCGGGAAGGAACGCGTCCGGATTGAAAACGTTGAGGAGACGGACGAAGGGTATCAAACAGTCATCGAACCAATCGAGAAGATGGACATCAAAGGGGCGAAACAAGAAGCGCTCGTTCGTCTAATTAAAGAACAGTTCGGTCAACTCGTCTCTCGTATCAAAGGTATCGGAACAGATGAGCGTCGTCGGTTCGAGACCTATGAACGTCTCGACTCATTGACGGACTATATCACGTCGAAGTTACCGATCGATATCTCGAAGAAACAGGAGTTCCTCGAACAACAGGATCCGGTCGAACGGGGATTGATGCTGCTTGACGTCATGAAACATGAATATGAAGTCGTCGAACTCGAACGTGAGATGCGTGAACGGACGAAGAAGACGATTGAACAATCGCAACGCGAGTATTACTTGCGGGAACAATTGAAGACGATTCAACAAGAACTCGGTGGCGAGTCGACATCCGTTGAAAGCGATGCGACGAAATACCGGGAGCAACTGTCCATGCTTGATTTACCGGAAACGACGGTTGCGAACGTCGAGAAGGAAATCAGTCGTTTAGCTGTCGTACCGGCGACAAGTCCCGAACATGGGGTCATCCGCAACTATCTCGAATGGTTCTTCTCGTTACCATGGAATGAGGCAACCGATGATTTCTTGAACGTTTCAGCTGCTTCGGAACAGCTTGAAAAGGATCATTACGGTCTAGAAAAGGTCAAAGAACGAATTCTTGAGTATCTCGCCGTTCGTCAATTGACGGATTCGCTACGGGGTCCGATTCTCTGTCTTTCTGGTCCTCCGGGGGTCGGGAAAACGTCGCTTGCTCGTTCGATCGCAACAGCGCTCGAGCGGAAGTTTGTCCGCGTCTCACTTGGTGGCGTGCGCGATGAAGCGGAGATCCGTGGACATCGCCGGACGTATATCGGTGCGATGCCAGGTCGAATCATCCGCGGTTTAAAACAAGCAGGAACGAATAACCCGGTCTTCTTACTGGATGAGATTGATAAGATGTCAAATGACTTCCGTGGTGACCCATCGTCCGCGATGCTTGAAGTTCTTGATCCGGAACAAAACAACAGCTTCTCCGATCACTACATCGAAGAACCGTTCGATTTATCAAATGTCCTCTTCATTGCGACAGCAAATGATGTCTCGAACATCCCAGGACCGTTGCTCGACCGAATGGAACTGATTCAGATTGGTGGCTATACGGAACAAGAGAAGACGGAAATTGCCGTTCGTCATCTATTATCGAAGCAACTTGCTGAACACGGTCTGAAAAAGAGTCAATTGACGGTCAAAGCAGACGCGCTAGAAGAAGTCGTTCGTCGTTATACACGAGAAGCCGGTGTCCGTAATCTTGAACGTGTCCTCGGCTCACTTTGCCGGAAAGCAGCAAAACAAATCGCGATGGGTGAGAAGAAGCGGGTGACGGTGACGAAGCGTAATCTAGATGATTTCTTAGGTAAACCGATCTACCGTTATGGTCAAGGCGAGCTAGAAGATATGATTGGCGCAGTGACTGGTTTAGCGTATACTGCTTTTGGGGGCGATACGTTGACGATCGAAGTCAGTCTTGCTCCGGGTAAAGGGAAACTGCAGTTAACCGGGAAACTCGGTGACGTCATGCAAGAGTCCGCTCAGACTGCGTACAGTTTCGTCCGAGCAAATGCGACGTCCCTTGGCATCGAACCGAACTTCTACGAAACACAAGACATCCACATCCACGTCCCTGAAGGTGCTGTACCAAAAGATGGTCCATCTGCTGGTATTACACTGGCAACAGCACTGATTTCCGCCTTGACGAAGCGTCCGGTTCGCCGGGACGTCGGGATGACAGGTGAAATCACACTACGCGGACGGGTCTTACCGATCGGTGGACTAAAGGAAAAGTCACTCGCAGCACATCGTGCGGGCTTGACGACCGTTCTTCTACCACAAGATAATACGCGGGACATCGATGATATCCCGGAAAGCGTCCGCGCAGGAATGGAATTCATTCCGGTCGCGACGATGGAGCAAGTGCTCGAACATGCATTAAAAGGAGAGTAACATGAAAATTTATAAAGCTGATTTTATTACGAGTGGTGTTAATCCGGAACATTATCCGGAGCCATTGTTGCCAGAAGTGGCACTCGCAGGGCGATCGAATGTCGGAAAGTCCTCTTTCATCAATAAACTGGTTCAGCGAAAAGCACTCGCGCGGACATCTTCGAAACCAGGTAAAACGCAAACCTTGAACTTCTTTAACATCAATGATGAAGTCATGTTCGTCGATGTACCGGGTTACGGGTATGCGAAAGTCTCGAAGACGGAGCGTGAAGCGTGGGGCAAGATGATGGAGAAGTACTTCACACAACGTGAAATCCTCAAAGGTGTCGTACAGCTCGTCGACATCCGACACGATCCGTCTGCGGATGATGTGACGATGTACGATTTCTTGAAGTATTACGATCTACCGGTCATCGTCGTTGCGACAAAACTCGATAAAATCAAAAAGAGTCAACGTGATAAACATATCGCGGCAATCAAACGTAAATTGCAATTTGATGGTCAAGATACCTTAATTCCTTTCTCATCTGAGACAGGAGAAGGCGTCGATGCCGCATGGGAAGCGATTTATCGTCTTCTGTAAAAAACGAAACGTTCTGTTCTCCTACAATAGGAGAGCAGGACGTTTTTTTTATGAGGGTTAAAGTAATCTAAAAATAGCATCTAATTATTTCCTTACAACATTTTTGATTTCCATTATATGAACATCATTTGATTCACGTTACAATGATAGGAACAAATTGTTCTAGTGGGAGGCTATGCCAATATGAGGCGTTATAAATGGACGTTCGCAATCGTCGTCTTACTCATTCTGACACCATTTGCCATTTGGTTCTTGAAGCAGGAAAAGACATTAGACATTGCGCTATTTGATTACACGAACGGAACGGAAGAGCGAGAGCATGCCGGAACGACGTGGTTATTGAATCACTTAAAGATCCGAAATACGCAAGGGCAAGATTATACGTATTCGGACTACATCAACCGGTATGATGGTACACAAGGTAAAAAAATGTTACAACAAGCCTCTAAAGCAGATGTGCTGTTGTTTACGGATACGTACGGAAAATCATATGACGTCAACGGGAAAAAAGAACATCGTGGTGGCTTGACGACAGAAGACGTCGAACTAGCAACTGAAGCGATTTCGCAAGGAAAAACCGTCGTGGCGGAATTTAATACAGCAGCAAGTCCGACGTCAGTCGAGCGGTCCAGTGCGTTTCGACAATTATTCGGAACGGCTTGGACAGGATGGATCGGTCGATTTTTTCCAGATTTAACAAAACTGCAAGGTCTTGAGAAAAACGTCGTAGCTCAATTAAAAACACAAGCGAAAGAAAAAGAGTTCAAACTATCAGGTCCGGGTTATGTTTTTATTAATGATTCGACCGAAAAAGCTTTTTTCGTCAATGATGACACTCCTTTACTTTACAAGTGGGATCAAAATAAGGGGAATGCAAAAGATGAGGTCCGTTATAACTACTGGTTCGAGATTCTTGAACTAGATGGCGGGAAACAACAAGCGCATTTCTCTTGGAATCCTTCGAAACAGACACAAGCAATGCTTCGAAAATACCAGTTGCCGCTTGAGTTTCCAGCGTATGTCACGCAAGGAAGTGGTCACTATTTTGCCGGTGATTATACGGACGTCGCGGATATCCCACGTTATTATCGATACAGTGGTCTCGATTGGTTCCGCAAACAGTTCATCCTCGATAGTGCGGAAAGTGAATCGGCGTTCTTCTGGAAGATTTACGCCCCGACGCTGACGCGGATTCTTGAAGATACGAAACGGATCTCGACACAAACTGCGAAGATCAAACCACTTTCACAAACGAAGGTCGGTAATCAAGAGTTGCGGACCCGAGCTCGTGAAGGACAGGACACACTTGAGATGTATCAAGATGGTGAATGGAAGCCGTACTTCGTTAAGGGTGTCAACATTGGACTTGGTCGACCAGGTGCATTTCCCGGGGAACATGCCATCAGCCGAAACGAATATGATCGTTGGTTGAAGGAAATCGGAGCGATGGGGGTCAATACGATTCGTGTGTACACGTTGCACCCTCCTGCTTTTTACGATGCATTAAAAGCTTACAACGAACAGGCGAAACAACCGATTTATCTCATGCAAGGCATGTGGGTCGAAGAGAAGCCGTTCGAGGAACTAAAAAATGCATTTGATCCAAAGTTCATGAAGATGACAGATACGGAAGCAAAACGAATGGTTGACGTCATTCATGGAAACGCAGTCGTTAAAGAAGTTGTTGGTCATGCTTCCGGAACATACACTTCAGACGTCTCGCAATACGTTTCAGCATTTGTCTTCGGAATCGAATGGTTACCGGAAGCTGTCGTTGAAACAAATAAAAAGAACAAAGGAACACGTTTCGAAGGACAATATGTAACGACGACGAAAGAAGCGTCTCCTTTCGAATCGTGGTTAGCAGGTCGGATGGATACGGCGACTGCACACGAAATCAAAGAGTACGGCACAACACGACCAATCGGTTCGACGAACTGGCCGACGACGGATCCGTTGAAACACCCAAAAGAGATTGAGGAAGAACAGGACCTCGTCTCCATTGATTTCAATCACTTAAAAGCAACGAAGGATTTCCCGGGTGGCTTGTTCGCGTCTTACCACATCTATCCGTACTATCCTTCGTTCATCAAGGAAGAGTACAGTCAAAAAACGGACAAAGGATCTGAATCGTATGCCCGTTACTTGAAGAAGATGAAGGATTATCATGATATGCCGCTACTTGTATCAGAATTCGGAATTCCGAGTTCTCGCGGGAAGACGCACCTCGGACCAAATGGTTTCGATCAAGGGCATGTCAGTGAGAAGAAACAAGGCGAACTCGTCGCACAACTCTATCAAGACATTAAAGACGTCAAAACAGCCGGTGGACTCGTCTTCATCTGGCAAGATGAATGGTTCAAGCGGACGTGGAACACGATGGATTATGATGATGCCAATACGCGTCCCCGTTGGTCGAATGTCCAGACGAGCGAACAACATTTCGGTATGCTTGGTTTCCTGCGTTCAGATATCGTCATTGACGGGAAATTGGATGATTGGAAAGGGTATGCACCAGTCGCTGAAAATAAGGATCAAGCGATATATATGACATCCGACGAAGCCTATCTCTATTTGCGTATCGACCGGAAAAAAGCAGAGCCGACGACACTTGCGCTATCGACGAAACCGAACGATGGGAATACGAAAGTCGGTCCGTTGATGCTTGACGAAGGAGCGGAATATCGCCTGACGATCGATCTGAAGGCGCGCATCGATGTCGATGCTCGTTATGATATCTTCCGTTATCACTATGGTCTCAAGATGCCGTTTGAGATGGTAAAACCACCGTCTGATCAAAAAGACAGCGGTAAGTTCGTTCCAATTTATCAAATGCTCGATTATGCAAGACGCGACCCGGTGACGAAAAAAATCGTCAAACCAGCCGTCAAGTGGGACACGGGTGTTTTACATGAAGGAGAACCAGACGATATCTTGACAGATATCTCAGATATCACGAAACCAACCGTAGAGCTCCGTATTCCATGGATGGTCTTGAATATGCGAGACCCTAGTAAACATGAAATCATCGGTGACTTCTGGAAAGATGGATTAGAAGCGAAGATGATTACGGAAGGAATCGAAGTCACAGGTCAAGTTGGTGAGACACGTATCCCTGAAAAGGATCGTGGTTTCTACAACTGGGCAGAGTGGACGAATCCGCAACAGCGAGAAGAACTGAAACCTGTCTATCGGACGATGAAAAAAGCATTCACTGAGGGAGGAAACTAAATGCGACGTGAAGAGATGTGGAAAATAATCAATCAGTCGTTTGAATCAACAAGTCAAGATCGTGAAGTCAGTTCGTCGATTGAATGGACGGAAGAAACCGTCCGGCAATCGTCGACGAATACCTTGTTCGTGCACACAGTTGGACGAATGCCGGAGACGGTCAATGGTCTGATCGAAGAGGGATGGTGCGTGCAAACGGACATCTCTTATGCCGATGTCGTTCTCGCAAGCGAACCTGTCATCGAGGAACGAATTCCCGTCGTGTATTTTAATACGGAGACCTCTTTCTATGGTTTAGAAAATGCGCGAGAAATTCTACCGGCGACACTGTCGCGGGAGCTTGTCCTTGACCGGCTAGCGCGTTATAAGAAAATCCATCATATCGCGGATGTCGTCGTCGTAACGGAAGATCCGCATATCCGTCGGATGATGGAACGGGAACTGACGGAACGCTTCGAACGGTTCGTCACATTCGAACGAGCAGAGACATTCCTTGACGAGTACGTAGCATCCCGTCCGTACTTACTCGTGTTTACGTCAGCATTACCACGAGCAGATGGGCTGGAATTACTACTGCGAGCAAAACAACAGAGTGTCGCACCGTTCCAATCGATGATGATCTCGATGTACAACCGTGAACGCGATCATGTTCTTGCGATTGACCGAGGTGTTGATTATATTATGACCCTTCCCTTAAAAATCGAAGAATTCCGCGCGTGGATTCGAAAAGTTGAGGATGGCCGATGATGCAGGCGATTCTAGTATTTATCGTTGTACTCGTTTTCTTACAAGGTGGAGCATTGGTCTATCTCGTCGTTCAAAAACGAAAACGTGCCAACCGCGAGCATTCCCGTAGCGATTGGCAACTTGCTTTTCGAGATGACATCTACGACTATGCGACAGGTGAACGTCAGGACATGCCGACGGTTCAAAAAGGAAACGAGGATTTAGCTGAGCTTGAGCTCTTCGCACTGTCTAACTTGACGGCAACACCGGCACATCTCGAACGAGTGCAAGCTTTTGTCGCTGCTAATATGCAAGCCTATTACGAACAACAATTGAAGCATCACCGTATTGACCGTCGCTTGAACGCTTATGAGGCCGTCTCTCAATTCCGTTTGGTAGCAGTCGCACCGATGATTCATGCGCGTTGGGGAAACACGATTGAAAAAGAAGAGAGCGATGTCATCGTTCGGACCCTCGTCTCACTATCACCGCAAGATGCAATCGCCATCGCCAAGCAAGAAAATGGGATTAGTTTCTTCGGTGCGATTCTTGCGGTCGGTCGTAGTCAAGACTTAGAGGAATGGGTGGCTGTGTTTGAAGAATTGACACTGTCTTTTAAGTTAGCGATCCTTCAGTTGATCTTTGATCGCGATGAGACACGTTATATCGCACTCGTTCGTGACAAGACGACAGATGAAAATCCAGAAATCCGAAAACGTGCCCTTCGTGCGCTCACGCGAATCGGGCTTGAGGAGGACTGGAAGTTATATGTGCCTTACTTGGAAGAAGAATCAAGTTGGGTTGAGCAAATGCTTGCCCTTCGTTTCTTAGAACATGTCGTTCCAGCCGATGCGATACCAGCGATCTTGCCGTTTGTCGGTAGTCGATCGTGGTGGGTCCGGACGGCTGCCTTTGATGCGCTGCTTGCTTGTGGCGGGATCGAACAATTGGCGAAGGTATCAAGTACACATCCCGACCGCTATGCACGTCAAAAAGCTACAGAACGGTTGGCAAAGGAGATGAAGCATCATGTCGTCTGAGACAATCCAAGCCATTATTGAAGTCCTTTCATGGACAGTGTTGATTTATATGTTACTCGTCATCGTGTTCTATTCGATGCTTTACCTGATTTCAGCTCAAATGGTGCGACGGCAACGCTTCCGTCGGAAAGAGAGCTCTTACTTGCCACTGATGCGCTCTCTCTATACACGGCCGGTCAGTATCCTTGTACCAGCGTACAATGAGGAATATACGATCGTCTCGAGTGTCCAAGCTTTGCTAGCACTTGACTATCCGGAGCATGAAGTCATCGTCATCAATGATGGTTCAAAGGACGGAACGATGGACGAATTGTTCCGATCGTATGAGCTGGAGAAGGAAATCCGCTATCCGAGGATTCTAATCGGTTCGAAGCCGGTCAAACAAGTCTACCGTTCGCGGATCGATAGTCGTTTGATCGTTATCGATAAAGAGAATGGTGGAAAGGCGGATGCCTTGAATGCCGGTATCGACCATTCCAGTTATCCGTATTTCTGCTCGCTTGACGCGGATTCGATTTTAGAGCGGGATGCCCTATTAAAAGTCATGAAACCGATCGTCGAGTCCGACGAAGAGGTCGTCGCGACATGCGGTTCAATCTTCCTCGTCAATGGCTGTACGATTGAAGGTGGTGAAATCGTCGAGATTCGGACACCAAAACAACGGATCGTCTTGATGCAGATGATTGAATATTTCCGAGCATTCTTATTTGGCCGCCTTGGACTTAGCCGTTTCAACATCTTATTGATTGTCTCTGGTGCGTTCGGTCTGTTCCAAAAGAACATCGTTGTCCAGGCAGGTGGATATAAGGAAGGACTTGTCGGTGAGGATATGGAACTTGTCGTTCGTTTGCACCGATACATGAAGGAAAATAAACTCGATAAACGCATCGAGTACGTTCCGGCACCAGTCTGTTGGACGCAAGCTCCGGAGTCAATGGAAGTGTTGCGGTCGCAACGGACACGTTGGCACCGTGGGCTAGCTGAGACACTCTGGACGCATAAGCGCATGATCGGTAATCCGAAATATGGTTCTGTTGGTGGCGTTTCGATGCTATATTTCTTTTTGATTGAATTACTCGGACCTATCGTTGAACTGATCGGATATTTCATCATTCCGCTCAACCTGCTCGTCGGGACGCTTAACTTTGAATTTGGTATCGTCTTATTGGTCGTCGCCTTACTCTATGGTTCCTTATTATCAGCAGGTGCCGTATTATTGGAAGAGTGGACGATGCACCGATTCAAGAACGTCAAAGAATTGATTCGGTTGTATTTATGGTCCTTGACCGAGTCGTTCTGGTACCGTCCGATTTTAGTCTTCTTCAAACTAGGTGGATTGATTCAATTCTTGACTGGTCGAGGAAACTGGGGACAGATGGAGCGCCAACGCCTCGAAGACGTCACCGAGGAAAAAGTCGGCTGACGAATAGGTATGAGGAGGATATGCTAGGTGGATTTGTTACGAAACAAATGGTTTAAAGCATTAATTTGGGTATTAGTGATTTTTCTTGTCATCTGGGTCGGTACAAAGATCTCATTTTTATTCCAGCCGATAAAAGTCATGCTGGCATTGATCTTCCCACCGCTCATTATTGCGGGTATTTTCTATTACTTCACGCTCGGGATCGTAGATGCGTTACAAAAACGAGTCAAGAAACGTGGTCTTGCCGTGTTGATCGTTTTACTTGGTTTCATCACGATCCTGACGATCGCCGTCGCTTCAATCGGACCGATCTTAGTTGAGCAGGTGACAGATTTTGCAACGAGCATTCCGACGCTCGTCATCGAATTGCGTGATCAAACGTTAAATTTACGCGATCAGCTGATGGACAATCGTTTTATCTCGACCTGGGTACATGAGAATACAGATTTATTTGATAAGTGGACGAATGAAGCGACATCGTATGTCGGTACCGTCTTCAAGTCCGTCTCGACGTCCGTTGGAACGATTTTCGGTGTCATCTCTTCGACGGTCTTAATCATCGTCTTAGTGCCGTTCATCTTAGTGTATATGTTGCTTGACGGGTATAAATTCCCTGACTCCGTCGTGAAATTGTTACCGCGTAGCTACGAAACGGAAACGCGTAAAATTCTGCACGACATGCACGTGACAGTAAAGCATTACGTCAACGGACAGGTCATCGTCTCAATCTGCGTCGGTGTGATGTCCTTGATCGGCTTTTTCATTGCTGACATTCAATATGCGTTATTGCTTGCCTTATTCTGTACGGTGACGAACATCATCCCGTATCTTGGACCTTACATCGGTGCCGTCCCGGCAGTCATTGTCGGATTCATTGATGATCCGATCAAAGCGGTCTATGCGATCATCACGATCGTCGTCGCGCAACAAATCGAATCGAACTTGATTTCTCCTTACGTTCAAGGAAAAACACTCAAGGTCCATCCCCTGACGATCATCATCGTTTTGCTAGTTGCCGGGAAAATCGGTGGCATCATCGGTGTCATCTTGGCAGTTCCGACCTATGCGGTCTCAAAAGTCGTCATTCAGAACATCGCTCGGATTTATCGTTTACGTCAGCAACGTCTCGATGTACCGGACGTGACGGTATCACCTGAATCGTTGAAGTAAAGTGTAACCCTCTGCTCTTTTTAGGAGCAGAGGGTTTGTGATTTTTACGGGAGAGGGATAAGGTAGAAGAAGAGAAAAAATGAAGAAGATTTCACAACTTCGACTCATTTTAGTTTATAAATTGATTGGAATCTTTTTTATAATGGTTATAATGTAGGATAGAGAACGAAAAGATAGATCGGAACGAAATCTTTGGACGTAAGGGGTAGAGCGCATGCATATCGTAGTGGTCGGCTTGAATAACAAAACAGCGCCTGTATCAATACGCGAACAAGTCTCATTTGGGGAGCATGAGATGAAGGGAGCGGTCGTCGCATTGCGCGATGAAAAAAGTATCTTTGAAAGTGTCATCGTCTCGACATGTAACCGGACGGAACTGTACGTCGTGACGGATCAGCCACATACAGGACGGTATTATACAAAACGTTTCCTTGCAAACTGGTTTGGTTTGACGATGGAAGAGCTCGAGCCGTATCTCTTCATCCATGAAGGATTCGATGCGATGAAACATCTGTTCCGCGTGACAAGTGGTCTTGATTCAATGATCGTCGGTGAAACGCAAATCCTTGGTCAGGTCAAGACAAGCTTCTTCATGGCACAGAAGCTTGAAACGACAGGAACGGTCTTTAACAAACTCTTCAAAGAAGCGGTCACGCTCGCCAAACGGGCTCACGCAGAAACTGGAATCGGTGAAAATGCCGTTTCTGTCAGTGCTGCTGCCGTCACGCTTGCCGAACAGTTACTCGGATCGCTTGAAGATAAATCGATTGTCGTCATCGGTGCGGGAGAAACTGGCGAATTGACGACGCTCAACTTATATGAAGCAGGAGCTCGTGACATCACGGTCTTTAACCGAACGCTCGCCAAAGCAGAAGAGGTCGCGAATCGGTTCGAAGGATCAGCGCATTCGATTAACGAGATGCAGTGCGGTTTGCTTCGGGCAGACATCGTCATTTCTTCAACAGGTGCAAAACGTGCCATCATCAAACGGGAAGACATCGCAGCAGCACAGCTGTTCCGTCACGATCGTCCATTCTTGTTGATTGACATCGCAGTACCGCGCGACATCGAACCGACCGTTGGTGACTTGCCAGGCGTTCATTTATATGATGTCGATGATCTGACATCGATCGTCCAGCAAAACATGGCGGAACGGATGAAGGAAGCGGCGAAAATCGAACAACGAATCGAAGCGGCAATCGCTGAGTTCGAAGGGTGGATGACGACACTTGGTGTCGTGCCGATCATCACGGAATTACGAGACCAAGCATTGCGGATTCAACAAGAGACAATGCAAAGCTTGGAACGGAAATTACCGGAGATGTCAAAACGTGAAAAAACCGTCATTGGTAAACACATGAAATCCATCATCAATCAATTGTTGCGTGAACCGCTATCTTACATCAAAGATGCGGCAGCGAAACCGGATGCTGATGAGCGGATCGCGCAGTTCATGGATACGTTCGCATTAAACGAAGACTTGTTTGATGGGCTCGAAGATGAAATCGTGACGTCAGAAGAGACGACACCTTCAGCAAAAGCTGTGAACCGGTGAACAAAGTACGATTTGTGTTACAATAGAAAATGCATGGGGCGGACTTGTGCCGCCCCTTTATCATTGTACAGGGGGATTTTAGCATGCGAAAAATCATTGTTGGATCGCGAAGCTCGAAGCTAGCGATGACACAGACGAAATGGGTCATTGATCAGTTGAAACAAGCCGGCGCGCCGTATGAGTTCGAAATCAAGAACATCATCACAAAAGGAGACCGCATTTTGGATGTGACGCTCTCAAAAGTCGGTGGTAAAGGGTTATTCGTAAAAGAGATCGAACAGCAGATGATTGACGAAGAAATCGATTTTGCTGTTCACAGCATGAAGGATTTACCGTCTGAACTACCGGATGGTCTCATCATCGGTGCCACACCAGCGCGTGTCGATGCGCGTGATGCCTTGATCACGAAAACAGGAGAAGGTCTTGCTTCCTTGCCAGAAGGTGCGGTTGTCGGCACGAGCAGCTTACGTCGTGGATCACAATTGCTAAAACTCCGCCCTGATTTAAAAATCGAATCGATTCGCGGGAACATCGATACACGACTTGATAAATTAAAAAATGGTCCGTTTGACGGGATTCTGCTTGCAGCAGCTGGTCTAAAACGGATGGGTTGGTCTGAAGACGTCGTCTCGGAATATCTCTCGACAGATGACATGATTCCAGCCGTCGGTCAAGGAATCCTCGGTATCGAATGTCGCGAACATGACCAAGAAGTACGTGACCTTCTGCACCTGATTCATGATCAGATGACGGAAAAAGTAGCTTACGCAGAGCGCGCTTTCTTAGCGGCGATCGAAGGTAGCTGTCACGTTCCGGTCGGTGGATTCGCAACGATCAACGAAGACATGTCAACGACACTTGTTGGATTCATCGGATCCGTCGATGGAGAGCAAATCCTAATCGAGCGCGAATCAGGTCTTGACCCGATGCAACTCGGTCAAGACGTTGCCGAACGTCTGCTTGCTTCGGGCGGTCGTGAGATTCTCGCGACACTTCCGGATGACTTGTAAGCAGGTACTCTTCACGGGCAGTCGACCACCGACGACCGAGCAGATGGCGCGACTGCGCGCCGTCGCGATCGAGTCAGTGCATTATCCTGTCATTGAAACGCGACCGGTTTCGTTTACGTTGCCAAGGGGAATTGATTGGCTCATCGTGACGAGTCCGAATGGTGTCCACCGGATTGCTGATGCATTGCCTGAATTAGCAGCAACGCGTATCGCGGTCGTCGGACGAAAGACGGCAGACGCACTTGCGAAGTACGGTCGAACAGCCGACTTCTGTCCGTCGACCTTTACAGGAGATGCACTCGTCGCAGAACTCGTACCACACTTATCTGACGGCGATCATATCGTTTTTGCGCGAGGGAACCGCTCGCGGCAAGCACCGGTCGATCAGTTACGAAAACTGAATCGATATACGATCGAGGATATCATCACCTATGAAACCGTCACCCGTCGACTACCTGAAGCTCTTATCAGAAATGCCACCTATATTGGACTGCAGAGTCCTTCCGCTGTCGAAGCGATTGCTCCGCTAGACCCGAAGACGACCTTCATCGTCATCGGGACGATCACGGAGCAAGCAGCAAAAGCAGCCGGACTTCAACCGATCCATGTCGCCCGTGAATTCACGGTGGACGGCATGATTGATCGTATCATTGAGGAGGAATCAGCATGAACACATTAGAATACGCACGTCACCGTCGTTTACGTCATACCGCATCACTCCGGTCACTCGTCCGCGAGAACCAGTTGCATAAATCAGATTTGATTTATCCGATCTTCGTTGCAGAAGGCGAAGACATTAAACGCGAAGTCAGTTCGATGCCAGGCGTCTTCAACTTATCACTTGATCATCTGACGGCTGAGATTGAAGAAGTCGTCGCACTCGGAATCGAATCTGTCATTTTATTCGGTGTTCCGCATGACCACTTGAAAGACGAGCAAGGATCAGGTGCGTTTCACGATCACGGGATCGTTCAAGAAGCGACACGTCTCGTCAAAAAAGTTGCTCCGCAGTTAACGGTCATCGCCGACACATGCTTATGTGAATATACGTCGACAGGTCACTGTGGAATCGTCGCCGACGGTACGGTCGATAATGATGCGTCATTACCGCTTCACGTCAAAACAGCCATCTCACAAGCTCGGGCAGGTGCCGACGTCATCGCTCCATCATCGATGATGGACGGATTCGTCGCAGCGATTCGTCAAGGATTAGACGAGAACGGCTTCAGCCATATTCCGGTCATGAGCTATGGTGTTAAATACGCGTCTGCTTATTACGGTCCATTCCGTGATGCGGCAAATTCGGCACCGGGAGAAGGCGACCGGAAAGGTTATCAAATGGATCCAGCAAACCGTCGCGAAGCGTTCCGCGAAGCAACAGCGGACGTCGATCAAGGAGCTGACTTCATGATCGTCAAACCTGCACTTGCGTTCATGGATATCATTCGTGATGTGCGCGAGCGAATCGATCTACCAATCGTTGCGTATAACGTATCGGGTGAGTATGCAATGGTCAAAGCCGCTGCCTTGAACGGCTGGATCGACGAAGAACGAATCGTCCTTGAGACGATGCTTGGCTTTAAACGAGCAGGCGCTGATTTAATCATCACCTATTTCGCAAAAGACATTTGTCGTTACCTGGAGGGGTCGAAATGAGCTTAATTAACCAGAACTCAAAATCAAAAGCAGCATTCGAGCGGGCACTCCCGCTTATGCCAGGTGGTGTCAACAGTCCGGTCCGTGCTTATAAATCGGTCGGGATGACACCGATTTTCGCAGATCATGCGAAAGGATCAAAGCTCTATGATATCGACGGAAAAGAGTATATCGATTATGTCCTGTCATGGGGACCAATGATTCTCGGTCATGCCGATCCAATCGTCACTTCAGCGATCCAAGAACAAGCGACACGTGGCTGGAGCTACGGGACACCAACGGAAATCGAATCAGCGATGGCGGAAGTCGTCATCAGTCGGGTGCCGTCGGTCGAAGTCGTCCGGATGGTCAACTCAGGGACTGAAGCAACGATGGCAGCGCTTCGTCTCGCACGTGGCTACACAGGTCGGACGAAAATCCTCAAGTTCGAAGGCTGTTACCATGGTCACGGTGACTCGCTCTTGATCAAAGCAGGTTCAGGTGTCGCGACACTCGGATTACCGGATTCACCAGGCGTTCCGGCGCAAATCGCGAGCATGACGCTGACAGTTCCGTACAACGATTTGGATGCTGTCCGGATCGCGTTTGAAAAACACGGGGACGATATCGCTGGTGTCATCGTCGAACCGGCTGCTGGGAACATGGGCTTCGTGCCACCAGAACCAGGCTTCCTCGAAGGCTTACGGGAAATCACGTCGGAAAACGGCGCTTTATTGATCTTTGACGAAGTCATGACCGGTTTCCGTGTCGGATTCCACTGTGCGCAAGGACACTTCGGTGTCACACCGGACATCACATGTCTCGGTAAAGTCATCGGCGGCGGCATGCCAGTCGGGGCTTACGGCGGACGACGTGACATCATGGAACAGATCGCACCACAAGGTCCAATCTATCAAGCGGGTACATTATCCGGGAACCCACTCGCGATGGCAGCGGGTCTAGCAACATTGACACAATTGAAACCAGAGCACTATGAAGAGTTCGACCGGAAAGCAAGCCGTTTGTCGGAAGGTTACCTGAACGCTGCGGCGAAATACAACATTCCGCTGACGACGAACCGTGCAGGCGCGATGTTCGGTGTCTTCTTCACGAATGAACGCGTCACGAACTTCGAAAAAGCGAAAACATCGAACCTTGAGATGTTCCGTTCGTATTATCAAAAGATGGCGGCGCGTGGTGTCTTCTTACCACCATCACAATTTGAAGGTCTCTTCCTGTCGATCGCTCATACGGATGAAGACATCGAGCGGACGATCGAAGCCGTCGAATTGACGTTCAAGGAACTCCAAGTTGAATTTGGTCGTTAAGCAGTTCTTGACGATTGCTTGAACTCTCGGCTAAAATGAGTAAAGAAGAAAATGGCAACAGCGATGACGGGAAGAGTAGTCCTGTATTCGTACCGGTGTAGAGAACACATCCTTGGCTGAAAGATGTGACGGGCGAACAGGAGGAAGGTCACCCCACGAGCTGGTATCGTGAGTCTTACGAGCGATATCCGTCCTCCACACGTTACGTGGCTCGAGGGCATCCGATTTTGGATGAACTAAGGTGGTACCGCGGAAAAAAGCAACGGCTTTCTTTCGTCCTTAGCATAGGACGAGAGAAGCCGTTTTTATTATGGACAAAAAGGGAGCGATCAGGATGCAGGAATTATCAATGCCAACGAAGTATGATCCGCAGGCAACGGAAGAAAAATGGTACGACTTTTGGGTGAAAGGTGACTATTTCAAAGCCGATCAGGATCCAGAAAAAGAGCCGTACACGATCGTCATTCCACCACCGAACGTCACAGGTAAATTGCACCTTGGTCACGCGTGGGACACGACGTTACAAGATATGCTGACACGGATGAAGCGGATGCAAGGATTCGACGTCCTTTATCTACCAGGAATGGACCATGCCGGTATCGCGACGCAAGCAAAAGTCGAACAAAAACTGCGGGCAGAAGGGCAATCACGTCTTGAAATGGGTCGTGAGAAATTCCTCGAGCAATCTTGGGCATGGAAAGAAGAGTACGCGTCAACGATCCGTGCACAATGGGCAAAACTCGGTCTTGGACTCGATTATTCGCGTGAACGCTTCACGCTCGACGAAGGGTTGTCGGAAGCAGTTCAAGAAGTCTTCGTGAAACTTTACGAAAAAGGCTTGATCTATCGTGGCGAATACATCGTTAACTGGGACCCAGCGACGAAAACAGCGATCTCGGATATCGAAGTCATCTATAAGGATATCGAAGGGGCGTTCTATCACTTCAACTATCCATTGACGGACGGTTCAGGTCACGTTGAACTCGCGACGACACGTCCTGAGACGATGCTCGGTGATACAGCGATCGCCGTGAACCCGAAGGATGAGCGTTATGCTCACCTCGTCGGAAAAACGATCACGTTACCAATCGTCGGTCGCGAGATTCCGATCGTTGCCGATGACTATGTCGACATGGAGTTTGGTACAGGTGTCGTTAAGATTACACCAGCACATGACCCGAACGACTTCGAAGTCGGTAACCGTCACGAGTTACCACGTGTCCTCGTCATGAATGAAGATGGAACGATGAACGAGAACGCAGGGAAATACGAAGGCATGGATCGTTTCGAATGCCGAAAACAAATCGTTGAAGATTTAAAAGCAGAAGGTGTTCTGATCAAGATCGAACCACACTTGCACTCTGTTGGTCACTCGGAACGTTCAGATGCAATCGTCGAGCCGTATCTCTCATTACAATGGTTCGTCAAAATGGAACCACTCGCGCAAAAAGCACTCGAGGAACAACAAGGACCGGACAAGGTCAACTTCGTTCCACAACGCTTTGAAAACACGTATGTACGTTGGATGGAAAACATCCGTGACTGGTGTGTCAGCCGTCAACTGTGGTGGGGACACCGGATTCCGGCTTGGTACCATAAAGAAACAGGCGAAGTCTACGTTGGCAAGGAAGCACCAGCCGATCTCGAGAACTGGGAGCAAGACAACGATGTTCTCGATACATGGTTCTCTTCAGCCCTTTGGCCGTTCTCAACGATGGGTTGGCCGAACACGGACGCAGCGGATTATCAGAAATACTTCCCGACATCGACACTCGTTACAGGGTACGACATCATCGCCTTCTGGGTATCACGGATGATCTTCCAATCGTATGAATTCACGGGACAACGTCCATTCCAAGACGTCTTGATCCACGGATTGATTCGTGATTCGGAAGGACGCAAGATGTCGAAATCCCTCGGGAACGGGATCGACCCGATGGATGTCATTGAGAAGTATGGTGCCGATTCACTTCGTTGGTTCTTAACGACAGGATCGACGCCAGGGAATGATCTTCGTTTCTACTGGGAAAAGATCGAAGCAACATGGAACTTCTCGAACAAACTGTGGAACGCAAGCCGTTTTGCCTTGATGAACATGGATGGTCTAACGTTTGATCAGATTGATTTGACAGGCGAGAAATCACTCGCAGATAAGTGGATCCTGACACGTTTACAGACAACGATTGATGACGTGACACGTCTATCGGATAAATATGAGTTTGGTGAAGCAGGACGTATTCTCTATCACTTCATCTGGGAAGACTTCTGTAACTGGTATATCGAGATGGCGAAGTTACCGCTCAACGGGGAAGACGAAGCAGCGAAACAAACGACGCGTTCGGTTCTTGCCTATACACTCGACCGGATCATGCGCTTGATGCATCCGTTCATGCCGTTCATCACGGAAGAAATCTGGCAACACTTACCGCATGAAGGTGAGACGATCACACGTGCCGCATGGCCGACACGCGAGGCGTCACTCGACTTCCCGGAAGCTGTTCCAGCATTTGAAGCGGTTCAGAACGTCATCCGTTCGGTTCGTAACATCCGCGCGGAAGTGAACGCACCGATGTCGAAACAGATCCAACTGTTCATCTCGACGAACGACGCACGTGTTCAAGACGACTTGTCGTCAAACAGCTCGTACTTGCAAAAGTTCACGAACGCGTCTGAACTCCGGATTGAAGAACAGATGCCGGCGCCAGAAAAAGCGATGAGTGCGATCGTAACGGGAGCAGAATTGTTCATCCCACTCGCTGACTTGATCAACATCGAGGAAGAAATCGCGCGCTTGAATAAAGAACTCGTCAAGTATACGAAAGAAGTCGAACGGGTCGAGAAAAAACTCAACAACCCTGGCTTCGTCGGCAAAGCACCGGCACATGTCATTGATGAAGAAAAAGCGAAGGCACTTGATTACACGGAAAAACGTCAAGCTGTCGAAGCACGCATCAACGAACTCTCACACTAATTACAGCAGTGGCTCAAGTCTCCTTGAGCCACTTTTTTTAAAGGAGCGAACAGCATGAGGACGCGAGAAGATGTATTGGATTGGTTATCGAGCTTACTAGCATTCGGCGTCAAACCAGGTCTTGAACGGATGCAGGCGATGTTACTGGAATTACAGATTGACCCGGACGCGATTCCGACGATTCATGTCGCTGGCACGAACGGAAAAGGATCGACGGTCGCGTTCTTGCGTGAGATGGGAATTGCGGAAGGATTACAAATTGGGACGTTTACGTCGCCGTATATCATTCAGTTCGAGGAACGGATCATGTTGAATGGGGTACCGATCGCAGAAGACGACCTGGTCGCAGCTGCGATCGCTGTTCAAGCTGCCATCGGGCACATCGATCCGGCACTCGGTACAGTCACTGAGTTCGAAGCATTAACAGGACTTGCTTTCTATTATTTTGATCAGATTCGCCCGGATTTCGTCATCTATGAGGTCGGTCTCGGTGGACTGTATGACTCAACGAACGTCTTCAAAAAGCCGGTCGCAGCAATCATCACGTCGATCGGTCATGATCATCAAGCGATTCTCGGAGATACGCTCCAAGAGATCGCCTTACAGAAGTTCGGCATCATCAAACAAGGGACACCGGTCATCGCCGGAAAACTGCAAGAAGAACTGACAGTGCCGTTAATGGCGTATTGCGGTGACCGGAATGCAACGTTGAAATGGAGTCAGGAAGCCATCATCCGTTACCGCTTAAAAGAGACGGGGACCTGGGCGACATATGATGGAATACCAGAGACGCGCTTAGGTCTTGAAGGCCATCATCAAGTCCATAATGCGGCGAACGCCGTCATTTGTGCGCGGCGACTCGGCTGGTCGAAAGCGGCAATCCGAAAAGGATTACGGGAGGCAAAACATCCGGGACGGTTTGAGATCATCTCGCGCAAACCACGAATCATTCTCGATGGTGCCCATAACCCGGAAGGCATCACGGCACTGGTTGAACGCTTAAAAGAGGAGTCAAAGCCCGTGACGTTACTCTGTTCGATTTTGCGTGACAAAGACCGGACGGCGATGCTTACGCAGCTAAGCAACGTTACACCAGATATTTACGAGACGACATTTGATTTTCCGCGAGCAAGGACATTCGATGAGTTAAAACAAGACGGGGCTAATGTAACGACGGTCGAAGCGTTCTTCAATCAATTAGAGATGGACCGGACATACGTCGTGACGGGATCACTTTATTTCATCAGTGAAGTGCGTCATTATTACGCTTCCATTTTTACAAAAAAGGGAAAATCCTGATTCTCTCGTTATAATGAAATGGGGGAGTATAGTCCCATATTTTGATGACACGATGAGGAGACGATAAATGATGAAGCAGTGGATCCGTCTAGCCTTAGCTACCTTACTGATTTTTTCAAGTTTTACGTATATACAGGAGCCACATTCTAAAGCCGCAACGGGTGAAAAGTTTAAGATTTTAGAAATACGTGATGAATGGTCGACGACGAATCGGATTGATCCGGAAACGACAATTGCGTCATTGTCACTATTAAAAGAGTTGAGTACTAGTCAATATGATGTCAAGATGATGACGGTCAAAGAGTTAAATGCGTCCCGTTTTCCATTAGATGGAGCGTTTGATGCGATTGTTTTTGATCCGTCTGTTTTTACAGGATTAGACCGTTATGCTGTAAAAGTTTCTGATACTTCGAAACAGCATAATACAAGTAGAATAGAAAATGACATTACGAAATTAAAAGCAAATGAGATTCTGACGAACTATATTCAAAAAGGACTGCCGGTCTTTTTGCACTCTGATGTGCTGACACATGCAACGAGTAATTTCACTTCGATTTTTAAGCAAAGCATGACATCTGGTGCTGCGATTGCCTACACGGATTCGAAACAAGTCGTCCTCCGACTAAAATCTGAAAAAATCGAGCGACCTCGTTTGAGCAAAGTAGCGGTTTCGCAAGCTGGTCAATCGTTAACATCGGTAGATAAAGCAGCACCGGCTTCACCAGATAAACCAATTGATTTTAATTTTACGCTTGATCAAACTACAGCTAATACACGTGTCCAGTTGTATATTGACTTTAATAGTAATGACCAATTCGATGAGTCAGAGAAAGTCGACGAGAAAGTAGCTACAGTTTCTGGTTCAGTATCGTATCGCTTTGATGCACCGAGCTATACGGGACCACGGAATTGGATGATTCGACTCGTAAGTGAAGATGGGCTGACGGATTATAAGATGGGAAGCTTTTTAATGCAGGACCAAGAAGTTAAAGCGAAAATTTTACAAGTCACGCGTTCTGGAACGACCGGTTCAATCAACGGTTTTATGAACTCAGGAACTTTACTAAAACAAGATGGGTTATATGACTTCAATGTAGAAGTCATTTCTGCGGACACGTTTAATAAAGCGTATGCCAGTAAAAATATAAATACATCCTATGATATGCTGATCTTCGGTTTTCAGGATTCGTATGGTGCAGCTTCACTCAGTGATCCTGCATCAGATGCTATTCTTAACTTCACGAATACAGGGCAAGGATTGATGCTGACACATGATACGATCTTTAGACCGGCACAATCCAGCAAACCAGAGCTATTCTGGGAAACAAAGTTTGTAGATCTCGCAGGTCAAAAGAACTTTACAAACATGGGTTACGCGGCACCTCGAACATCAGGTCAAGCCGTCAAACAAAATGCGGGCGTCATGACTTCCTATCCATTTGCCTTAGCTGATACGGTTGCTATCGCAACGACACACAATCAATACTTTGGTCTGGATCTTGAACAATCGGATTTGATTCCATGGTATAACATCCGGGAAAACAACCTTAGTAGTTCGAATCAGGCTGCCGGAAGAACAATTGGTGATGCGCGCAACCACTATTATATGTATACCAAAGGAAACGTTACGTATTCCGGAGCAGGACATACTTCGAGCTTTAATCAACAACAAGAAAAAGAACTATTCTCAAACACGATGTACCGCGCGTTCATTGGTGCGAACCATAAACCTTTAATAAAGAACATCTTACCAACGGATAAATCAAGTTATCTCGAGAACGAACCGTTGACGATCTCGTATCAAGTCAACGACTACGACCTACAAGATCGTGAGTTGAAGACACGTATCTATATTGATGATGAGAAAGTCTTTGAAAACAATAAGTTGAAAAACAACTCGTTCGTCAGTCAATCATTCGATTCAAAGCTCAAAGGGAAGACGAGTGTGACGATCCGGATTGAAGCAGAAGATCAACGAGGTGCCAAAACAATTGAGACGCGGACCGTTCAAGTCGTTCGTCCAGCTGCGTCTATGCCTTTCGTCCTTTCACGCTCGATTGACCCAGCTACGATTCCAAAAGGGGAAACAGCGGATATCACCTACACCGTCAAAACGTCTCCGATGATGCAAAAGGATGCCATTGGTAACAACGGATACATCATGGGACAATTCTCGGTGACGATGGAAAATATCCTGTTCAACGAACAATTCCCAAGTAATCTTGAAATCTTATCAACGACTGGTCTGACTGGAGCGAATATTACAGGACAGACGATTAAAGGGAGACTCCCGGATATCGAATACGATGAGGCGATTTCAGGTGTTCATAAAGGGGAATGGATCGCAGATCAATCAGAAGTAACATTCACTGTCAAAGTACGTGCCAAAGATAATGCAGGAGTTCATGTACTTGATAAAAAAGATAATACGCTGACATCGACGAAAAACGTCTACCGAGATAAAAAGAACGGAAAAGATAAATCAACAACTGTCACCAATGATCCACAAGCTTTTCCGACGATTGGTTATGCACTAACACCATCCTATGCGACAAGTGCGAAAATTCCGTCCGTCAAGATGGATATCACGACACCATCGTATAAAGTTTTACCGGATATCAGTCCTGTAGGTAGTCAGTACGGCACGTTAAAATGGTCAATCGTAGATTCAGAAATCGCATCCATCGATGAAGCTGGTGTCATCAAGCCGAAAAAAGTCGGGACGACACAGATTAAACTCGTCGTACCAGTCGGAAACGGTAAAGAGTTGACGGCGACTTCTGAACTCGTCATCAATGATGTGTTCGGAGGACTCATCGTCCGCAACGTGCCAGATACGTTATATATTGGCGAAACAAAATCAATGACAGGAATCGCTTCGATGGTTTCGGGAAGCAACACGCCGATTCAGTGGATCATAACGAATGATTCGCGGGTTACGACAAATGGTTTAACTAAGAATACGTTGGAGTTGACAGGAAAGACACCAGGCACAGTCACGGTCAAAGCGGTCGTACCTGCGACAGCTGGAAGCTCGACTTATCTTGCCCAATCAACGACGTATACGATTCAAGTGAAGTTGCCGGAATTATCCGTTTCCCCAAGTAATCTGGAACTGTGGGTTGGATCGAATCAAGATGTAACGGCGACGTTCAATCCGAACTATCCGTTACAATTTACGGCTTCAACTGTTAGTAATGCAATTGAATTGAAACAGACAGCATCGGGTTATACGATCACGGGTAAAGCCGGCACACCAAACGGACCGGTCGAAGCGTTACTAACGTTAACTGATTTCCCGGATACAGTCGCGAAGACACTCGTTCGGGTACGCGAGAACCCACTCGATCTGACAGCTGATGATATCGCAATGACGATGAAAGATGATAAAAAATCACCGGTTCTGCGCTGGTTCCCAGTGACGACGACAGAACGCTTCTATCGCTTAGAAGTGTTTCAGGGTAAGGAATACGTCAAAATTGATCCGACAGGACAAGCGCTACAACCACTTCGTCCAGGTGTGGCACGCATTAAAGTTACAGCATTAAAAGAAAACAAAGATGTGCTCGAAGTCATGAAAGACAATCAAAAAACACCACTAACGACGACATTCAAGGTAACGATTAGTTCTGAAGCAGGAACGTCAGACTTGGATGGAGATGTTTATTAAGAAGTGGAGACGCTATTTATGAAACGCAGACGAATCATTGTCGTCCTCTTGATTTTAATCATTATTGGAATCGGGGGGGGGATATATGTTACGAAATCAAATCAACAAGCAGCACTGGAACAAGGACTGCGTTCAGAAAAACCAGAACAACTTGCGAACGCATTAAAAGATGCTTCTTTATCAACAAAGGAGAAAAATCGTTACATTCGTCGCTTCCAGGAAACACTCGCTTTTGACAAAGCAAACCTCCTTCTTGATGAGCAGACCGTAAAAAATAGAGCGAACTGGTTTTATGCGGCGCAATTCGCGCCGCGTAGCACGGTCGCTGAATGGTTGGCAGAAGGTGCAAAAATCAGTCAACTGAATGCGCAAGGTCAGTCGGTTCTTCATGTGGCAACGAGTGTGAATCGATCGATTGATGCGTATGCTCTTTTGATAAAAAAAGCGTCTAAAAAAGAGCTCAATCGCATCGATGACTTTGGTCATACACCACTTTTTTATGCGACACTGGATCAAAATGAGGCAGCGATTGAACTGTTGTTAGAAGCAGGAGCTGATTCGAATCGTGGGAAAGAGAAACCGGTCTATGAAACGGTCAAACAAAATCGAAAAGATTTGTACGCCATGTTAGAACAGAACGGTGCAACGGTAGAAAGCAAAAAGGTGAAAAAGCTCGCTAAGCAATACCGTGCAACAAAATTCTAGTCAAAAAAGAGTCATTCGTCGCAAGCGAATGACTCTTTTTTATATGTGTTACGGTTGAACGCGTTTTGGTGTTTCGACATACAATTGGACAGCTCGATTGAGTGGAAGTAAGGCTGTTGGATTTTTTAATACTGTCGCATCATACGCCATTCGTAGACGGGATGCTTCAAAGTCAGAGGATTTGTTAGCGACCATCAGTTTTTCGAGTTCTTTTACGTTTGCAGGAAACGCATTTTCAGGTAAGTCCAATTTTCCACGATAGGCGTTGACTTCTAGATTACCCTTCGTAAAAATGCCACCGCGTACATTCATCGTCGAACCTACAGAGTAAATCGTATTTTTTTGATTGTCGTCACTATACAGAAACGCATTTAAATCAGGTGTAGTTGTTTGGGGCGTCGAAAATTTATTGACGCGGTTAATGACAAGATTTCCTTTGCTGAGTAAAATCAATGTATTTTGTTTAGCTGTTGAAGTCAGCCCTTGAATGTTTGCGTCATCCAGACGACTTGTTCCGGTCGCATAAATCGTCGTTGCAAATCCAACATTTCCTCGAATCAGTAAGTTGCCAAGAACGACGAGAGGACGTTTGATCTCGAGCGGCTGGGTCAAAGGATTCAAGGAAGAGATCGTTAAGTTGCCGTTAATGATTAAAGGTTCGAGTGTTTCTTGAACAAGATCATCTGTCAATGTCACAGTATTGTCTGTATTCAATGCTGGACTGATCATTTGTCGCTTCGTATCAAGTTCCGTTAAAAAAGGTCCCGTTAATATAGATTGTGGAATCGAGGAATTTTTTAATGTAGACGCGACTTGTGTAAGAGGCGTATTCACTGGTAATTTCAAGAAATCGTTCAACGCATAGTCAAAATCGAACGGAACGAGTGTTTCTTTCGTTGATACTAGCTCCGTTGCACCTTTCGGATCAAAAATCGTTTTATCACACACGAGGTAATCCCTACACTTCAATAATGGCTGAGTCTTCTCTTGGAAAACGCGTACCTGACCTGCGATGTAGGGAAGTGCTTTAGTATTAGTGAAGATTCCATCCTCGTCGTTGTATTTAAATATCGGGGTCGCAGTTGCTTGCAGGGCGTTGCGAGAAAAAATATTACCTTCGATCAAGGGAGCACCATTTAAGATGACTTGATCATCTGAACCTAACGTATAGTACAAAAAACTAGGAATCGCAGACAAATAGACACGTTGTCGATACGTTTTTTTGATTGCCGGCTGATCACCTTTTTGTTTTGAGACTGTCGCTGTTAAATCAAGCGCTTTGACACGAACGTTCGATGCGGTTTCATTCAGCTTGACGGTCACGTTCGGAACGATTGTTTTTAAGGGTAAAACGATAGAATTATCGATATTCTCAAACAATGCCTGAGAAGAAGTCGTTGGTGAAGTCCCAGTCGTCTTAGAGACGATATTCTGGAGGGAGGCGACTGCTAAATCAAGATCATTTTGTGTCGTCGTCTCGACATCGATATCCGTCTCGCGGATTTCGGTTAGGCGAGTTGACTGTAAACTGATGCCAATCGTCGCAACAGCGAGGACAGACAGGACGGTTAAAGTCACAAGAACGAAAAGTAATGTATAGCCTTGTTCGGATTTACGCATACCGTGTTCCTTTCTGAGTTAAAATCCAATCGTACTCGTGAAGGTCTGAACTTCCTCTTGATCTGTCGATTGAATTGTAGTTGTAATCGATAAAATACCGTGAATGACGTAGCGACCCGGATACGTTCCTGATGTAATGGTTTGATACTCCGGACTCGATAACTTGAACGTTTGAAGTAATTCCGTTTGGTCGTCGATTGACTGTGTCGCTGATTCATACGTTAGTTCGGTACTGTCCAATGTTTGTTCTGCGAACGTATAACGAACGGGTGTCGCTTCTTTCTCTGAAGCAGATGCTTCTTCTGTTGCGTTAAAAGGTTCGAATCCACTGGCACGCTCAAGTAACCCAGTATCGGCGTTCAAGACAGGGAGTGTTCTTTTATAAAACGATAGCTGTTTTGCTTCATCGATCCGAATTGCATCAAATCCACCGATTTCATTTAATATGATACCGACGCGGCTATCAGCTTCACTACGCAGTTCACTGATGATTCCTGTTGCCCGAAAGCTTTTCGTACCAGAGATGAACACAGTCAGGATGACAGCACTGAAAATCGAGGCGATGACGATGGCGACGAGTAGTTCGACGAGCGAGAAGCCGTCATTTTGTTGTCGGAAAACTTTGATTGAGCGTCGCATTCGTAATCGATCCTTTCAATGATGTAATCGGTTCAGTAGTTCCTTCTATGTAGACGAATACATGGAGGTCAAGAAGATTCGGATTAACGACTCCTTCGAGTTTCCGAGGTGTCACACTGTATTTGACTTCAAAGTCAATGTTATTGATTTCAGGATTAGTAAAGATTGATGAACAAATAGCCGATAGTTCACAAGAAGGAGACGTGGGCTCTGGAATGACATATTTTCCATTCAGATAAGTAGCTTTGTCTGCTTGTTTTGATAAAGAACTGAAGGCGAAGGGTTCGTCACTTGTCGCTTCTAAAGCTTCTCGCTTGATATAAGAGGTTGCGTTTTTTGCCAGATAATTCGCGAACGTCAACTCCGTACTGTCGCGTGAGGCAGCTAGTGACTGAGAAAAAATGCTGATCAGAGAGACCGATATGATAGATAAGATCGTAATACTGACTAATACTTCGATTAGCGAAAAACCGCCTTGCTCGCGTTGCATGGATTCACCTCTACTTCATGATAGATGAGGATGAAAGATCCTAAATGATTTTTCTAGAAAATCAAAAACAGCACCTATTCACAGATCATGAGAGGATTTGTCAGGATAGGACTTATGTTTCATCATAATATTCATTATAATGGAAATACTAGGCACCTGAAATGATTAAATTCATACAGAAAGGAAACAGATGATGATTAATCCGAAGCGTTTTGCTATACATACACTTTTGCTGCTAGTACTAGTAGCCCTGATTTACGTACCATCGTTTGCCTTGATTTCCTTTACCGGTAAAGCAACGGCACCTACGACGTTTTCTGAGACGGCACGGATTGGATCGGTTCCAGTCAGCGGCATGGATCGAAAGGAAGCACAATCGAAAGTTGAGAAAGCGATTACGGAGTGGACGAAGAAAACGCCGCTGACGACTGGAACGGGAGAAGAGACGACCCCGATTCCAACAGAAGTCGTGACGATCAACGCCGCTGATTCTGTTAAAAAAGCTTCTTTGAAAAAGGGTGGAGACTTGATGGTGACGGTAAATGAAGCGTCGCTTGAGAATTTTCTGGCGACACAGCCGATCAGTTACTCGGATGAGCAACTCGTTGCCTTTAAGACATGGTTAATCGATACGAGCAAAACATTGCAGGAAGGAAACTTTGATCCTGTTCAATCGGAAGCTGCAGTCGATCCAACAGGGGAGGTCGTCTCGACGGTTTCATTCTCGACACGTTCTGCTGCTGAAGAACAGATGATCACGGCAATGATGAATGTCGAAATCAAGCCGGGACAATTGATGAATGTCAAGACGTACGGCATGGATGCAGTCGCAGGATCGTATGTCGGTAGCAAGCTATACGAACTGTTCGCAAAGACACCATTTGAAATCGTCGAACGGATGCCGCATGCGGCATTACCAGACGGCGTCACACTAGGATATGACGTCAAAATTGATGAGAAAACAGATTTTGCTGTTCGTAATACACAAGCATCCATCTATCGTGTCATTGCGACCCAAAACGGGAGCGATGTCACGCTTGAATTGCGAGGCACACCGTTCAAGGAAACGGTCACGACCGTTCTTGAAGGCGAAAAAACGATTCCATTCCGGACGATCACACGTTATTCTGCAACGCTTACGGCAGGAACGACGAGCGATACACAAGCGGGAGAAGAAGGGAAATCGATTGAAGTCTATCGCGTGACGAAGACGGCTCAAGGTGAGAAGAAGCAGTTATTGTCTCTTGATTTCTACAGCGCCATCCCGGCAATCGTCACAAAGAGTAGTCAAGAAGAACAAGCACCTGTCGTCGTACCTGAACCGGAAGATGACACGAACTCTGATGATTCTACGGATACGAATGATTCCAATGATTCAACGAAAACAGATGATACAGACAATCAAACGACGGATGAACCGCAGACAGATGGCGTCGAGACGCCGGATACACCAACGTCTCCGACAAGTCCGACGTCACCTGATACACCTGATAGTAACGAAACGGGTGATCCTGCTTCACCAGTAGAAGGTGAAACAACAGGAGAACCTGTCGGATAAGAAGGAGGAAACAAGATGAACTGGACGACGATAGCAATTGAACTAGGTATCATCATCGGTCTAGCGACAATCATCTGCGGTCTGATGTTTGCGGTGACGATCCCTTACGTGACGACTGTGACGACAAAAGCGATTTTATCCGTTGCGGCGATCTTGATCGTGACGTTGATCTATTTCAGTATTCAACTCGACTGGATCACGAACCCACTCGTTCTCGCCGGGATTGTCGTCTTATGTCTGTTGACCGCAGTCGTGACAAGTGTAGTTGATGAAAAACATCAAAAACCGGATGTGTTAGAGGAAGAAGAAACATGGCACGCGGAAGGATGACACGTTAAATGGCAATGAAACGAAAACGTTTAGGGGAAATGTTGATCGAAGAAAGCCTCGTGACGGAGCAACAAGTCGAAGAGGCGTTGACGGTCAAACGATCGACCGAAAAACTCGGGGATGCACTGCTTCGACTTGGTCACTTGACGGAACAACAATTACTAGAGGCACTGCATCATCAATTGAAGATTCCAATCATCCAGTTGTACAACTATCCAGTTGACGTCGCCGTCACGAAACTGATTTCAAAAGACCTCGCACAGCGACATACACTCGTTCCAGTTTACCGGGAAGGAAATCGTTTATTCATAGCTATGGCGGATCCGATGGATTTGATCGCGATCGATGATTTGCGGATGCAGACCGGTCTATCCATTGATGTCGGAATCGCGACGCGTGACGAAATCAGACGAACGATTCTGAAATACTACGACATTGATTCGTCGTTACGGGAGCTACTCGAATCCGATGACATGATGGAGTCGGATCAATCCCGTGATGTCGTGACACGCGAAGATGCACCCATCATCCGGCTCGTCAATCAAATTCTAGAGAACGCGATTGCTCAGCGTGCATCCGATATTCATATGGATCCGCAGGAAACGTCGATGACGATCCGGATTCGGATTGATGGAGAACTACGAACGGAGAACAATTATCCGAAGCAGATCCAAAGCATTCTGACGACCCGGATCAAAGTCATGAGTGAACTTGATATCACTGAGTCACGCTTGCCACAGGATGGACGGATTAAATATGTCTTTAACGGATTACCATATGATTTCCGTGTCTCGACCTTGCCAACTGTTTACGGTGAGAAGGTCGTTATCCGGATTCTTGACAGCTCGAACTCGAACATCTCGATTTCAAAAATCGGTTTTAGTTCGCGGAATGAATCACAGTTCCGGGAGATGCTGAAGCGCCCGAACGGCATCATCTTGATCACCGGTCCGACTGGGTCCGGGAAATCATCGACGTTGTATGCCGCGTTAAATGAGTTGAATGACGAGTCACGCAACATCATCACTGTTGAAGATCCGGTCGAGTATCAAGTCGATGGAATCAACCAAGTTCAAGTCAACGCGAAGATTGGGTTGACGTTTGCGAGTGGTCTTCGCTCGATTCTTCGTCAGGATCCGAACGTCGTCATGGTCGGGGAGATTCGCGACATCGAGACGGCTGAGATTTCGATTCGTGCTTCGCTAACAGGACACTTGGTTCTTTCGACTTTACACACGAACTCTGCCGTTAGTTCGATCACGCGATTGATTGACATGGGGGTCGAACCGTTCCTTGTTGCTGCTTCTGTCAGTGGATTGATTGCACAACGACTTGTTCGCCGTGTCTGCCGTGATTGTGGCGAAGTCCATCCGATTTCGAAACGAGAACAAGAGTTATTTGATCAAGAAGGAATCGAAGCGACGACGGTCATGCGTGGACGTGGTTGCTCGTCTTGTAATATGACGGGGTACCGTGGACGGGTTGCGATTCAAGAGGTCATCATGATTGATGAAGTGTTACGCCGGATGATCATGAATCAATCGACGGAAAGTGACATCACAGCGTACGTTAAGGAGCAAGGACAACGATTCCTGCTTGCAGATGGTCTATCAAAGGTCGCAGAAGGGATCACGACGACAGAAGAGATTTTACGGACGGTGATTTCAGAATGAATAGTACGATGGAACGAGCACAAATCGAAGATATCTTACGTTCGTCGAAAGAACGAGGAGCGTCCGATGTTCACTTGACGGCGGGATCACCACCCGTCTTTCGAATCAACGGAACGTTGACACCGTTTGGGACAGAAAAGATGAAACCGATCATCATTGATGGATTTGTCAGGTCTTTGATTACAGAAGAGATGTACCAACAGCTGAAACAGGACCGAGACATCGACTTTTCATTCGGTGTGACCGGTGTTGCCCGGTACCGGGTCAATTGTTTTTATCAACGGGGCGCTTTGTCAATGGCGTTTCGGACGATTCCGACAGAAGTACCGACACTTGAACAACTGGCGCTTCCGCCTGTCTTAAAACGATTCTTAACGAAACCACACGGGTTGATTCTCGTGACGGGTCCGACGGGTTCCGGGAAATCGACGACGCTTGCAGCGATGATTAATGAAATCAATCAGACGATGTATAAACGGATCATTACGCTCGAAGATCCGATTGAATACTTACATAGTCATCATAAAAGCCTAATCGATCAGCGAGAAATCGGGATCGATGCGCCGCGCTTTGCAACCGGCTTACGTTCAGCGCTCCGTCAAGATCCAGATGTCATTTTGCTCGGTGAGATGCGGGACCTTGAGACGATTGCGACCGCCGTGACGGCAGCGGAGACGGGTCACCTCGTCTTTGCAACGGTCCATACGTCGACGGCTGCCTCAACAGTCAGCCGAATCATCGATGTTTTCCCGTCAGAGCAACAAGATCAGATTCGAGCTCAACTGGCGAACGTCCTTGCGGGTGTCATCTCGCAACGCTTGATGCCGCGTTCAGACGGCACAGGACGCGTCGCTGCCCTTGAGATCATGGTCGATACACCAGCTGTCTCGAACTTGATTCGGACCGGTAAGGAATATCAGATTCAATCCGTCTTGCAGACGGGTAAACAATACGGCATGCAGACGATGCAGATGGCATTGCAGGATCTCGTCAGTCGGGGATTGATTCCGGCTTCTGCTGCATCACCGTACATATCGGGGTGAACACATGGCAGTATTCATTTATGAAGGTCGGACGATTGCCGGCAAACGAAAGAAAGGCAAGATTACAGCATTGACGAAACGAGAAGCCGCAGAACGATTGCGGACGGATCAGATTGCTGTGATTTCGCTTCAAAAGCAAGAGTCGAAAGGATTAAACACCGAGATTACGTTTCTCAGTGCAAAACCGAAAATTGAACATCTCGTCATGTATGCGCGTCAGTTCGCGACACTCGTAAGGTCTGGTGTCTCAATCGTCAAGGCGACGGAAATTCTGCGGAAGCAGACGGAGTCGAAACCACTCGAACGGGCACTCGTTGAGGTCGAAGATGACTTACGGAGTGGGATTCAGTTTTCGCAAGCGATTGAAAAACATCCACGGGTCTTTGATACATTCTTCGTCAGTATGGCGATGGCGGGAGAGGCAAGTGGGAATCTCGAGGAAGCACTTGATAACATCGTCACCCAGCTTGAAAAACAATATGAAATCAAACGGAAAGTCATCTCGGCATTGATCTACCCAGCGGTCGTTTCACTCGTTGCCGTTGGGGTCGTCGTCTTCTTGATGATGAACGTCGTACCGACGTTTGCATCGATCTTTGATCAGCTTGGTAGTGAGTTGCCTTTGATCACGAAGCTCGTCGTTGCCGTATCGGATTTCTTCGTCGCGTACTGGTGGGTCATGTTGTTAATTGCTTTTGGATTTGTTGGATTGCTGTACTTTAATTTAAAAAACGAACGCCAACGACTATTTTTTGATCGCTTTTTATTAATTATTCCCGTTTTTGGTCCCCTGATCCAAAAGTCGCAGATTGCCTTGATGACCCGGGGGCTGTCTGTCCTGCTTAATGCTTCCGTCCCAATTTTAGCTTCACTCGATATCACGGAGCGGATCGTGACGAATCGGATCATCCGGAAAGGGATTGCCGACGCTAATGAAGCGATGGCACGTGGCATTCCGATGCACGAACCACTTGAGAAAAACAAATATTTTCCACCTCTCGTCACGCAGATGATTGCGATCGGGGAAGAGTCAGGACGTCTTGATACGATGCTGACGGAAGTCGCGAACTTCTATGAGACAGAAGTCGAGACGACGACAGACCGTTTAAAGTCAATCATTGAGCCACTCTTGATCGTTGTCTTAGCAGCAATCGTTGGTGTCATCGTCATTGCCGTCGTCGTACCGATGTTTAAGATTTACTCAGATATACAAGCGAGTTGACAATTGTAAAAACATTTACCTGATGTGAAAAAAAGACATATTCTACAAAAAATATGGTGCTACTATAATAGTATTCATCTGGATAGTATTACCTACTAGCCAAAAACAGTGAAAAAGTACTAGGGAGGCATAACTAAAATGGTAGAACGTTTAAAAGAAATCTGGTTAGATGCAAAACAAATGCGCGATGAGCGCGGGTTGACGTTAATCGAGTTACTCGTCGTCGTCGTTATTTTAGGAATCATTGCTGCGATCGCAGTCGTCGCAATTGGTGGATTGATTGAGAACTCACGTAAAGACGCACAAGTATCGAATGCGAAACAACTTGTGAGTGCAGCGAAATTAAAAGCTTCTGCTGATGCAGCTGGGATTAAAAATAATGAGACTCTGACTTATACTGCATCAGGCACTGAAGGGGCTTTGAATAACTATATTGACTCGCTCAAAGATCCGATGAATAGTGATAAAGATTATAAGACTGCTTCAGTTACTGTGGGTAAAACAGCTTCTGGAAAGTTCACTTATGCAGTAACTTTGATCGGTGAAGATACAACTTATTTCAATGGAGCATCTGATAGTGAATTAAAAAGAGATAATGTTGCAAAATCTACAACACCTGCTAGTAATGATGGCAAATAATATTAAAAATAATTTATACCCCCTCCTCGGGGGTTTTTTTCTGAACTTTTTTGAAAGGGAGGTCGTGTCATGACGATCGTCTTCACGGTTTATTTTTTCTTGTTAGGCTTACTCATCACGTCGTTTACGAACGTCGTCGGTCTGCGCGTCCCGGTCGGGGAGTCGATTGTTCATCCGCGCTCCCATTGTCCGACGTGTGGACATGTTCTTGGACCGCTCGAACTAACACCGGTACTCGGTTATGCTGTACTTGGTGGGAAGTGCCGCTCTTGCGGACAATCGATTTCAATCAAGTATCCAGCGCTTGAATTACTCGGAGGTATTCTTTACGCGTATGCCTTTTGGCAGTTCGGCTGGTCGATGGAACTCGCGTTGACGCTCGTCCTGACGAGCTTGCTGTTCATCCTGACGATGTCGGACTTAGCCTACATGCTGATCCCGAATAAAATTTTGCTCATCTTTTTGCCGATTGCCTTGATTGTGCGCTACCTTTCTCCACTCGAAAACTGGTATAATCCAATTATTGGTGGAATCGTCGGATTCGTTCTATTATTCGTCATCTTTCTTGCTTCCCGGCGTGGTATGGGGGCAGGGGATGTCAAACTGTTCGGACTGCTCGGAATCTTCCTTGGACCGCTTCACGTCGTCATTGCCTTGTTCGTCTCGGCATTCGTCGGTTCCGTCTTAGGATTAACGTTACTTGGACTCGGACGTGTGAAACGGAAACAGCCGATCCCCTTTGTTCCGTCGATTGCCGTCGGAACCCTACTGACATATTATTTTGCGGATGATTGGGTGTCGTGGTACCTCGATTTACTGCTTTAAGAAAGGAAGAACGTACATATGGCGCAACGGCGTAAAGGGACTTATATCTACTTTAATTTCACCGATGTCGCAATCTTCGGTGCAGTCGTCAAAAAAGGCGTCATCAAGCGCCGGGCAGTCGTCGCGCTGCCGCCAGGAACACTTCAAGGAGGCTGGTTACAGCCGGAAGCCTCGCTTGATTTCATCTTTGACGGGCTACTGACGAAACTAAAAGTACCGCGTGGTTCGCAAGCGGTGCTTGCGCTCGATGGTTCACTCGTTCTCGCCCGGAAACTTGATATTCCGGAGACGATCGAGACGAATCAAATCCGTGGCTATTTGTTTATGGAGATCGGACATAGTATCGTCTTACCGTTTGAAGAACCATATTTTGATTACACGGTTCTTGAAGAAGACGGCAAGCGGGAAATCATGCTCTATGCCGCGCCAAACGAGGCGCTAAAGCAATACACACAACTGTTCAAACAAAAGCATTTGCGACTGGTCGCAGCTGAACCACAACCGCTTGCGACCTACTTCGGGATTGAAGCCCATCATCCGGTCGCGACGGAAGCTGATACGTTATTGATCTGGAATGCGAATGCGACGAATCACCAGCTGATCATCATCGAAGATCACGTGCCACGTCTGATTCGCTCGGTCGACACGTTTGCGGCTGATGCGTGGGATGTTGATGTCATCGATGATCAATTGCATTATCGTTACCGCTCGGATGATCCGACGGTCGAACTCGTCTTAGATGAGATGTTGCTCGAGTTCTCGCGTGTGCTCGATTTCTATCGTTTTTCGCTCGCGCGCGAAGGACGAGAGATCACGAATGTCGTCCTTGCCGGGGACTTCCCGTTCCGTGATGAACTGGCAACACGTTTCCGGTCGAACTTTGATTTAAGTCTCGATGAAATTCCAGATATGATGACGATTGACGGACAGTCAATTCCACGAGCGTACTTACCGCTCGCTGGTCTTGCTTCACCGCGAAAAGACCGCATCAACTTATTACCGGAAAATGACGAAGCACCGAAATATCCGCTTGTCGCTTCACTCATTCTGTTGTTGTTCGGCGGACTCGCTGGTGGTTATCTCTACTGGCAAACCGATCAATTCGCGGATCGCGTCGAGTCGACGAACGATCAAATCCAGATCGTCCGTCAGTTGCAGTCGGAATCGGACCAATCGGCAAAGCAGGAAGTCGCGCAACTCAAACAGACAGTCGAAGGACTCGAGACGACGCCGCGCCCTGCCGTACCGACGCTTGAACGGATTACCCGTTATCTCCCGGAACGCGGTTATATTCTTCAATTCGCCTATGGGGCAGATCATGCCGTGACGATGACAACTCAGTTCGAGACGCTCGATGAACTGAACGATTTTTATCGTGAATTGTTGACGGATAAAGTCTTCTCAGGAACGAACCTTGCGAGTGTGACGACTCGGACGATGAATGAAAAGGCAGATGTCGTTACGACGACGACGGTTGATCCGACGACCGGGCAAGAAATTCCGACGACGGAAATCACACCATCGGATGATGCGAAATCTGAAGAACCCCGTTATATCGGACAATTCTCGTTGAACGTCAACCCGACGGAAGTCGTCAAAGGCGAAACGAACGAAGCTGATCCGGCAGTACCAAAAGAAGATCAGCCGTCTGAATCGGAAACGGACAGCTCGACGGAAGCGACTCCTTCAACCGATCCGACGACGGAGACGACTGATCCGAATGTAACGACTGAAATCGAGGAGGTGCCGGACAATTGAAACGTTATAGTAGCTTCATCCTCCTCGGTCTAACGATCTTAATCGTTCTCGGTGCGGTCGGTTACTTCGGTTATACGACCTATACGACACACCAAACGTTGCAAGAAAAAGAAGCGACGTTGAAACGGGAACAGATGGTGCTCGAGCAAGCGAAAGCGAATGAACAAAAAGTCGACGTCGCTGAGTCGAGCTTCCTGCAACAAAAAGTCCCGGTGACGCCGTCAAATGATGACGTCATCGATGCGATCAACGCGTCAAGTCAGATTGCCGGTGTCAAAGTTCAGTCGATCACGTTTGGTCAGGCGACTACAACGCCAACGTCACAGTCACCGGTGACATCAACGCCTGCCGTTGACGGAGCAATGGCGACGGAGTCTGATCAAGATCAAGCGACAACAGCTGCGGCGACAGGAACGACCACTGCGAATGCGACGCCACTTCCGGCATCATTGGCGGTTGAAGCCCCATCGTATCTTGAATTAATGGCATTCCTGAAGCAAATCGAACGGACGGACCGAATCACGGTCTTACGCCAAATCCAGTTGTCAGGACCGGAAGAACCGGGTCCAGGCAGTGGAACGGTCTTACTCGAGGATGAGATGCTTTCGTTCACAGTCGAGATCGAATCGTATTATCGTCCGGATTTGACGAAGTTGACGCCGGATAAACAAACACCACTCGAGGAGAAGACACCGAAGTCGGATCCATTTGTCGATGTGACAGGAAATTAAAAGAAAACAAGCGGTTCCTATGCTGTTAGGGACCGCTTGTTTTTTGTTAGACTATTCGATGACTCGAATTATCCGATTCGAAATTAACGGGAAAGAACGTGATACTAATGATAACGCAACCACACTTGATTCTAGCGTCGGCTTCACCGCGCAGGACGGAACTCCTGCAACAAATCGGAATCGCTCACGCAGTCGTACCAGCGAATGTCGTCGAAGAAGCGCCGTATCCGATGTCCCCGCATGAATACGTCCGTCATCTATCGCAAAAGAAAGCACGAGCGATTATGACAGATGGGGTCATTCTGGCTGCCGATACGGTCGTTGCAATTGACGATATGATTCTTGAGAAACCAGCGGATATTTCTGAAGCGCGGGCGATGCTTGCGCGTCTGTCAGGACGTGCTCATGAAGTCGTGACAGGCGTGACGATTCGCTTCGGAGAGAAGGAAGAGACGTTCGACGTGACGACGCACGTCCGTTTTGGTTCATTACCAGACGAGTGGATGGAAGGCTATATCGCGACGAACGAGCCCTATGATAAAGCGGGCGGCTATGGCATTCAAGCGATGGGTGGTCTGTTCGTCGAGGCAATCGAGGGCGATTACTATAATGTCGTCGGACTGCCGATCCACGAGATCACAAAACGTCTCGCGTCCTTTGAAATCAAGCCGATGTTTGCGTAATCCTGAAACAGAGAGGTCGGATGCTGTGATTGAATGGCCGAAGGATATGGTTCAGTTGAAAGGCTTGGCACAAGCGACGACAGTCGAGTTACTGGCGTGTCTCGTCCGAAGTGGGACGCGCGACCGGACACCGCTTGAAATCGCGGAAGAATTACTGCACATCTATCCTTCGTTGATCGAACTCGAGGCAGCCGGAGTCGGTGGACTCGAGAAAGCACCGGGGGTCGGGAAGGCAAAGGCGTTTCAAATCATGGCGGGACTGGAACTCGGTCGTCGTCTCGTCACGGAACCGAAGTGGGTTCGACCGACGATCCGTTCACCGGAAGACGCGGCGGAGCTGTTGTTAGAAGAAATGCGCCTCTATCAACAGGAACATTTCATCTGCCTGTATTTGAATACGAAAAATGAGGTTGTCTCGAAAAAGACGTTATTCATTGGAGGATTGAACACGTCAATCGTCCACCCGCGAGACGTTTTCCGGGAAGCGATTCGCTGCTCGGCTGCGAACTTCATTGCCGTCCATAATCATCCGTCAGGTGACCCGACGCCAAGTCGGGAAGATATCGAGGTATCAGAGCGACTTGTTGAGGCAGGACGACTCATTGGAATCAGTTGTCTTGACCACATCATCATCGGGCATGGACAATTTATTAGTATGAAACAGCGCGGATTTATGTAAGAATAACGTCTGAAGGGAAAGTTTCGTTTCTTTCCGTCAGACGTTTTTTTGTGTGTTTTCTAAGGCGAACTGTAAACAAGCTGTAACGTTTTAACGCTTTCCAATGAAGGCTTTTCCGTTATAATTAGTGAAGTGTATTCTCAGAGAGGGGTTTTTTGAATAATGTTTGGATCATTCAGCCGTGAAATCGGCATTGACTTAGGTACGGCTAACACGCTCGTGTATGTAAAGGGGCAAGGAATCGTCGTCCGTGAACCGTCCGTCGTTGCTTTCCGTACGGATACAGGGAAAATTGAGGCGGTTGGTAATGCAGCAAAAAACATGATCGGTCGTACGCCGGGTAACGTGACTGCACGACGCCCGATGAAAGACGGGGTTATCGCGGATTATGAAACAACCGCTACGATGATCAAATATTTCATGGATCAAGCTTCAAAGAAAAAAGGCTTGTTCTCTTCTAAGACGAACGTCATGATCTGTGTACCAAGTGGTATTACATCGGTCGAAAAACGTGCGGTTGAAGATGCAGCGAAACTTGCGGGTGCGCGTGAAGCATACACGATCGAAGAACCATTCGCAGCAGCAATCGGTGCAGGTCTTCCGGTTTCAGAACCAACAGGATCGATGGTCGTTGATATCGGTGGTGGTACGACAGAAGTTGCTGTCATCTCACTCGGTGGTATCGTCACGAGCCAATCGATCCGTGTCGGTGGTGATGAGATGGATGAGTCGATCATTCGTTACATCAAATCGAAATACAACTTGATGATCGGGGAGCGGACAGCTGAGACGTTGAAAATGACGATCGGTTACGCTCGCATCGATGAAGAGTCAGAGAACGAAACGATGGAAATCCGTGGACGTGACCTCGTTACAGGTCTTCCGAAACAGATCGAAGTCACAAGTGCTGAAATTTGTGACGCGCTCTCAGATACGGTCGAAGCGATTCTTGCAGGTGTCAAGCACACGCTTGAGCAGACGCCTCCTGAATTATCAGCAGACGTCATGGACCGCGGTATCGTCCTGACAGGTGGTGGGGCGCTCTTGAAGAACCTCGACGCTGTCATCGAAGACGAAACACGTATTTTGACACTCGTTGCAGAAAACGCACTTGATTGTGTCGCAATCGGTACAGGAAAATCACTCGAGATGATGAATGTCCTTCGTTCGAAATCAGGCATCTCGCAAAAAAGATAAGGACGGGATGAGCGATGAAGCGATTTTTAAATAATCGAAAACTGCTCATCACACTCCTTAGTTTTCTCCTTTTGGTGATCTTAATCGGGATTTCGCTGCAAGGGCGTAACCAATCCCACTGGTATCAAAGCTTCGTGCGTGATACCGTGGGCGTCGGTCAACGCCTTTTCGCGACACCGATTGGCTGGATTGATGATACGGTCACTTCGATTAAAGAAGTGCGTGACGTGTACAAAGAGAATGAACACTTGAAATCACGATTGAATGACTATGCCGGTAATGCCGTGAAAGTCCGTGATCTTGAGCGTGAAAATAAAGAATTAAAAGACATGCTCGACCTCAAAGGTTCGATTCGCGACTATAAACTGTTACCGGCAGAGATGATCGGGCGGACATCGTCCGAATGGCAACGGTTCGTCACGATTAACATCGGCGAACAAAAAGGTGTCAAACCGAACATGGCCGTCGTAACAGCAGATGGATTGATCGGTCGCGTCATCCAGGCGAGCGCCTATACGTCCCTTGTGCAGTTGATGTCTGATACGAGTCGGACGAATAACGTTTCGGCAACGGCAGACGACACGAAAGGAAAAGGAGTCTTCGGAACGATTGAAGGCTTCGATGAAGAGACGAAATTACTCAAGTTCACGAAGATTCCGAACGACGCGAAGTTGAAAAAAGGGCAGACCGTCACGACGTCCGGTCTTGGCGGAAAGTATCCGAGCGGGATCGTCATCGGAAAAATCGAAGAAGTGAAATCCGATCAGTATGGGGCTTCGAAAATCGCATACGTCAAACCGGCAGCAGACTTCGAACAGTTCGGTCATGTCTTCGTGATTGAACGCGAAGCGAAGGAACCTTTCGCTGAGACCGATAAGGGAGGGGACACTCGTGAATAACGTTAAGTTGTTTTTCGCCGTGTTCCTTCTTTTTATCTTAGAAGGAACGTTGTTCGCGGGACCGCTTGGAGATGGTTCGCCGTATGTCATTCATACGACCTTGATTGGTCTGATGTTCCTCGGTCGGTACGGGAAGCTTGAACAAGCACTCGGATTCGGACTCGTTTTCGGATTGCTCTATGATTTCGTGTACTCGGATATTATCGGGATTTACTTATTTGCGTTATCCGCCATTCCGCTTTTTAGTAGCTTCGTGCTAAAATATGTAAAGGAGAACGTATTGACGATTCTCGTCACGTTCACGTTCAGTGCCATTTTGTATGAACTCGATATATATTTCTTCACGGCTTCGGTCGTTGGTGTCGGGGTTTCCTTCCAAGAACTCGCGACACAGATCATTCCAAGGAGTTTGGTTGCCCAGTTGATCGGGATCATCATCCTGTATTATCCGATGACTCGACTCGTGCAGTCGACCCTTGACGAGAAAAGAGGATGAGTCATGATTGAGCGTAAACGTTATGTAACGATGAAAGGCCATCGTGGTGGCCTCGCCGTCTATGTGAATGAAAGGTGCAGTGTGGATGAATTTCTTGACGATTTAGAGTTGACGCTTACGGACAAATCCGTCGAGAACGGACGCGCCGTACCCATCACCTTCTTCTTCGGTCGACGTTATGTCGATGAAGGGGTGTTGACGGCCGTCGAATCTATCGTCGCGCGACATGATTCCTTCTCTTTCAAAGGCTATGACAGTGAGTGCATCACGAAAGACGAGGCAAAAGCCTTGTACGGAGAGCGGACGTTCCATTATTTTGGTGGCACGGCACGCAGTGGGCATGTATTAGACGTTGAAGGTTCGATCGTCATCATCGGAGATATCAATCCGGGGGCGGTCGTCCATGCGACAGGAAGTATCTATTGTCTCGGAGCTTTGCGTGGTACCGTTCATGCAGGTAAAGGCGGTAATACGGAAGCAGTCATCGCTGCAAGTGTGTTGCAACCGAAATGGGTTGCGGTCGCTGGAACCGTCCATGAGGAGCCGGATGACGCACCGATTCCTGCTCTCGATATGGGCTGTGCATTTTTAGGCGAAGACGGGGTGGAATTCTCCCGCCTTCAAACCGTTCCGCTTGCGCGGATGGATCAGTTTGCGATTGATAGTGAAAGAGGGTGACGGATATGGAACAAGTGAAAGAACAGGTACATATGGAGGCGAAGACGAATATGGGACGCGCCATCGTCGTCACATCCGGTAAAGGCGGCGTCGGTAAGACAACGACGACGGCGAACATCGGAACAGCACTTGCATTGATGGGGCATTCGGTTTGTCTCGTCGATACGGATATCGGGTTACGTAATCTGGATATCGTGCTTGGTCTTGATAACCGGAGTATCTATAACATCGTTGACGTCGTAACGGGACAATGTAAATTGCACCAAGCGCTCGTCCGCGATAAGCGTTTTGAAGAGATGTATCTGTTGCCTGCTGCTCAATCAAAGGATAAGTCCTCCGTCACACCCGAACAGGTGAAGGCAATCATCGATACGCTGAAACTTGAATACGACTTCGTCTTGATTGACTGCCCGGCCGGAATCGAACAAGGATTCATGAATGCGATCGCTGGAGCGGATGAAGCTGTCGTCGTAACGACACCGGAAAAGGCAGCCGTCCAAGATGCGGACCGGATCATCGGGATGCTCGAACGCTCAGAACGAAACATCGTTCCAAAACTCGTCATCAATCGGGTGCGTTCGCACATGATGGCATCAGGTGATATGCTCGATATCGATGAGATCATGCGTATCCTCTCGATTGATTTGCTTGGTCTGATCATCGATGATGAGGAAGTCATCGCCGCTTCTCACCGTGGTGTGCCTGTGACGATGAATCCGGATAACCGGGCTGGACTCGGCTACCGGAACATCGCCCGCCGGATTCTCGGAGAATCCGTGCCACTGCTTGATTTAAATGAACAACCGCAAAAAGGCTTCTTCGTCAAATTGAAGAAAATGCTTGGGATGAAATAAGAATGGGAAATTAGACTAGGACGACATCGTCGCGCCTAGTCTAATTTTTTTGGAGGGATCAGTATGCGATGGATTAGTGAACAGACCGCTTCACTCGAACGATTGGCGTTGGTCGAAGGCGGTCGATTGATTGAATATCATGAACGGATGCGTGACGAGATCCGGGTCGGAACGTTCGTCTATGCCAAGGTCGACCGGTTGCATCCGACGCTCGGAGCAGCCTTTTTGATCGCGACTGACGGTACGCCGCTTTACTTACCGCTTAATGAAACGGTGGAAGCACTTCGTCGCTATCCGGACGTGCCAACGATCGGACAAGCCGTCCAGGTCGGGCAGACATTGCTCGTTCAGGTCGTCAAGGAAGGGGTCGCACCGAAGCAACATAAGGTGACGCAGAACATCACTTATGGTGGACGTTATCTTGTCTATTTCCCGTACGGTCGCCGCGTCCGTTTCAGTCGGAAGTTGGATCTCGTCGTCCAGCGTCAACTGGCGGAGCAATTGACGACGACGGAAGAAGAAGGGATTCTTTACCGGACGGAGGCAGCGAAAGCATCAATCGACGAATTGAAACAAGAGTTACAGTCATTACGGATACGGCATAAAGAACTCATGCAGGCGCCGCGTCTTGAGCAAGACGAGGCATTGATCGTCCAGGAAGCGAAGCGACTTCCGCATGTCACCGATGCGCTCGTCATGACGCGTCAGGAAAAGGAACGCCTCGAACTGCTCGGTCTGTCCGTTGAACGATCGCTACGAAAAGGGCGCTTACCCGAGATGGAAGCCATTGATGGGGCGATCGAAAAAGCGATGCAAAGAGTCGTCTGGCTTGATGGTGGAGCGTATCTTTTAATTGAGGAAGTCGAGACGATGACTGTCATCGACGTCAACAGTGGGAAGACGATCTCCGTCAAGGAACAAAAGCGGACGTTCGATCAAATCAATGAAGCGGCTGCTGTCGAAGTCATGCGGCAATTACGGTTACGTAATATCAGTGGGATGATTGCGGTCGATTTTTTACGTGGCTCAAGTAAAGGGCAGACACGGGTGACCCAACTTCTCAAAGAACGAGCCGCACTTGAGACGAAACAGATCGAAGTGTATGGATTTACGAAGATGGGCTTATGCGAGCTGACGCGACAACGTCACGGGAAATCGCTACAGGAACGTTCACAGGAATCCGGTCAGTGGACACGATTAAGCGTCTATCGGTTGATTGAACCGAAGTTGCTTGAGATCGCGACCTATGCGGAAGCGGTCGTGATTCGCGCGCCGCGTCACTTGTTACAAGACGAATTCATCTCCCGTCAACCACTAGAAGTCCATGTGCTCGAAGGCGATCCAGCCGTCCTATTCACTGGGTCGTCACAGGACTGTCTCGATTTCATCAAGCGATCGGAATAATCCTTCAGAACAGCATTGACAAGGTGGAAGAACGTTTGGTATTCTGAATAACGTTAGTTCGTTTGGAAGCACCCAAATGACTACAACCGCACAGACCGGGTTTTAAAGCATACGCTGCCCGTGATGGCGAGTCTGAGTTCCTAAGAGGAGGTGCACGTAATGTACGCAATTATCAAAACTGGTGGTAAACAAGTCAAAGTCGAAGCTGGCCAAGAAATCTACGTTGAGAAATTAAACGCAGACGTCGACAGCACAGTTGAATTTGGTGAAGTATTGATCCTTGGTGGTGACGATGTTAAAGTCGGCGCTCCACTCGTAGAAGGTGCGAAGGTCGTAGCAACGGTCATCAAACACGCTCGCGCGAAAAAGATCACTGTCTTCAAAATGAAAGCGAAAAAGAACTACCGTCGTAAGCAAGGTCACCGTCAACCTTACACGAAGGTCCGCATCGAGAAAATCGAAGCGTAAGCCATGATACGTGTCAAGATTCGACGAGATGAAGCGGAACTCGTCCGCTCCATCGAAGTGACAGGACATGCCGAGTTCGCAGAACCAGGTCTCGACCTTGTCTGTGCCGGCGTCTCGTCGGTGATCTTCGGGGCATACAATGCCATAGAAGCATTACTCGGGCAGGTCCTGCTCCTTGAAATGGCAGAACAACAAGAGGGTGGCTACTTTTATGTAGAACCGTACGCTGACTTAGCACCGGATGTCAGTGAGCGCACCCAATTGTTACTGGAAGCGACCTTGGTCCAACTTGGTACCATCGCTGAAAGTTACGGTGAGTTTATCCAACTTGAACAAGTATAGGAGGTGGATTCCACATGTTGAAACTTAATCTTCAGTTCTTCGCATCGAAAAAAGGGGTAGGTTCGACAAAGAACGGTCGTGACTCGCAATCGAAACGCCTTGGGGCGAAACGTGCAGACGGTCAAACTGTTTCTGCTGGTTCAATCCTCTACCGTCAACGCGGTACGAAGATTCACCCAGGTATGAACGTCGGACGTGGTGGCGATGATACACTTTTCGCAACTGCAACTGGTGTCGTTCGTTTCGAACGTCTCGGACGCGACAAGAAACAAGTCAGCGTTTACCCAGCATAAGGATCGACGAAGCAGACTCTAGCCACTTTCGAGGGTTAGGGTCTGTTTTTTTTAGGAGGGAACGACCGATGGAGGAACAGCAGGTACTTGATCTTTTAAAGACTCTTCGTCACGAGTGGTTGAACCGGATACAACTCGTCCGTTCGTATGGCGCGATCGGAGACGAACAAGCAGTCGAGTCGATCTGTTCGGCATACCGGGATCAAGCATCTCGGGAAGGACGTCTAGCGCAAATCGGATTGCCGAAAACCGCACTGGCGTTATTGCAAGCTGAATGGTCAGGCAAAACTGTGACGTATGATGTCATCGGAGCACCTCACATGGAAGATGAGCGGCTGAAGCAACTCGTCGAAGCAGCCATCACCATGATTGATGTAGGAGTAGGAGAAGTATCCGTGACCTTCCACGAGGGCGTGACCATCGAGATCTATCGGGATCTACTAGATATGTCGCGCCTTGAAGATCTAGTGACGCCGATGGAAATCGAGTCGCAGACGGAAAATGAGTGTGTGATTGAGATTGAAAGTCTTTCGTTTGAGGAAGAGAAGTAAGAGGAGGGATCCGACATGTTTGTCGATCAGGTAAATATTTATGTAAAAGCAGGTGACGGAGGACGTGGACAAGTAGCGTTCCGTCGCGAGAAATACGTTCCAGACGGTGGACCAGCCGGCGGTGACGGTGGTCACGGAGCTCACGTCGTCCTCGAAGTTGACGAAGGACTTCGGACATTGATGGACTTCCGTTACAAACGTCACTTTAAAGCAGTTCAAGGTGAAAACGGAATGTCAAAAGGCATGCACGGTCGTAAAGCCGAGCATTTAATCGTCAAGGTTCCACCGGGCACAGTCGTCTACGATGATGATACGGATGCGGTCATCGCTGACCTCGTCCATCACGGACAACAAGCAATCGTCGCAAAAGGCGGACGTGGCGGACGTGGGAATACACGTTTTGCGACACCAGCCAACCCAGCTCCAGAGCACGCGGAAAACGGTGAGCCAGGAGAAGAGAAGTACTTGAAGCTTGAACTGAAGATGCTAGCAGACGTTGGTCTCGTCGGCTTCCCGAGCGTCGGGAAATCAACGATATTATCGGTCGTTTCAGCAGCACGTCCGAAAATCGGAGCATATCACTTCACGACGATCACGCCAAACATCGGTGTCGTCGAAACGGAAGATAGCCGTAGCTTCGTCATGGCTGACTTGCCAGGATTGATCGAAGGTGCAAGTGAAGGCGTCGGACTCGGTCACCAGTTCCTCCGTCACGTCGAGCGGACGAAAGTCATCGTCCACGTCATCGACATGAGTGGGATGGAAGGACGCGATCCGATCGAAGACTACAACATCATCAATAAAGAGCTCGCAGACTATAACCTTCGTTTGACAGAGCGTCCACAAGTCGTCGTCGCGAACAAGATGGATATGCCGGATGCGGCAGAACATCTCGAAGCCTTCAAAGAAGCTTTCCCAGAGCTTGAAGTATTCGAGATTTCAGCAGCAACACGTCAAGGGCTACGCGATCTGTTATTCCGAATCGCTGACCTCGTCGATGCAACACCAGAATTCGGTCTTGAGGAACTCGAAGAGAAAACAGCGACACCACGTGTCGTCTATGGTTACGAAGCACCAGAGGCTGGCTTTACGATCACAAAAGATGAAGATGATTGCTTCGTCATCAAAGGACCACGCATCGAAAAACTCTTCACGATGACGAACTTCATGCGTGAAGAATCAATTAAACGTTTCGCTCGGACACTTCGTCAAATGGGTGTCGACGAAGAGTTGCGTCGTCTTGGTGCGATTGACGGCGATGTCGTTCGTATCCGTGATTTCGAGTTCGAATTCGTCGAGTCATCCTTCTAAGCGGTTCATTCCATTAGGAAACGGAGTGTGAAAGCATCGTGGACCCATTGCCCATGATTTCAGTCGTTTGGTTAATTCCGATTCTCATCTTATCCGCATTCTTTTCCTCAGCCGAGACGGCACTCGCGAGTGTCAACCGGTTGCGGTTGTTGCACCAATCGGAAGCAGGGGACGCGCGTGCGTCCCGTGTGTTTCGCTTACTTCAACGCTACGAAGAGACACTGACGTCGATATTGATTGGGAATACGCTCGTCAATGTCGGCTTCATCTTGTTTGGCGGCTGGTGGATCATCCAGTTCGTCGAGACGATCGCAACACAAACCGTTGCCTTTCTTGCGCTATTTTTCCTGTTGCTGTTGTTCGGAGAATTGATACCGAAGTCGTATGCTCGTGAACATACGGAACGTTACGTGTTATTGATCGGACGTCCACTGCGTTTCTTCTTACTGTGCTTTCGACCGCTTGTCTTCCTGTTACTCCGCTTACGCCAGTTTGCGCTTCGATTGATTGGAGCGGATCCGAAAGGACCGCTCGTGACCGAACAGGAACTCAAGGCACTCGTCGATATCAGTCAGGAAGAGGGAATCATGGGGCTTGCAGAGGCTGAACTCGTTCATCAAGCAGTTGATTTTCAACATGCGACGGTCGAGGATGCGTTGACGCCACGGATGGATATTCAAGCGATTGATATCGATGCGCGGCTCGAAGACATCCTTGCTGAAGTCCAGAAGGGCGGCTATTCTCGTCTGCCGGTCTATAAGGATTCGATTGATCACGTCATCGGCGTCTTATCGGAGCGGGACTTTCTGCGTGCATACGTGAAGAATGGCTCTGTGGATATCCGGGAATGGATTCGACCGGTATCATTCGTCGTGCCGCAGACAAGATTGATGGATTTATTGCCGGAACTCAAAGTCAAGCAGTCTCATATGGCAGTTGTCCTTGATGAATTCGGAGGGACGGCAGGTCTGATCACCCTTGAGGATATTTTAGAAGAAATCGTCGGGGAGATTTGGGATGAACACGATGAATCATTGGAATATACGAAACAGATTGGTCCAGAGCAATTCGAATGTCTAGCGGAGTATGACATTGAAGACTTCTGTCAGCAATTTCAATTGACGATGCCGGACACGGATGCCCAGTCACTTGGGGGATGGATCATGGAAGAGAGCGGACAGCTGCCGGACGTCGGAACGGCGATACGCTATGAACGTGTCACGTTGACCGTCTTGCATATCGAGAACCGTCGCGTTCGAAAAGTCTTAGCAACGTTCGATCCGCCCGCTACGATGCCAGAGCTACCACTTGAATTGATGTAACAATAAAAACCGCTTATTCCTTAGGAATAGGCGGTTTTTTAATGTTTAGACATCGAGTTCCGAAACAAGAATTCCGAGACGATCGAGTTTCGCGATGGCGGCTTCTAGTGCGTCTTCATGGTCCGCTTCAAGCGTATGAATATGGACTCCGTCCGTCAGGCTTGACAGTGGAGTAGCTTGTGTCTCATGTAACTGCTCTAGCAATACCCGGACATCCCGGCGACTCTTTAGCATCAACTCTCCTGTGATGAAACCATAGACAGGATGCTCGATGATGACATCGCGGATGACAACGCCTTCGTCAACAATGGCGTCACACTCATCCTTTAATTGATCGATGCCATGACGGCAAACGATCTTGCGGCGTAATTTCGAACCGTCGATTTCAGGATCATTGATCAAATACCCACGAGCTGTCGCGATGACGGGGTACCCTTTTGCTTTTAATAATGATAAATCCTGCACGATCACTTGGCGGCTGACGCCTGCTTGTTTCGCCAGTGCTGTTCCCGTGACAGGTTGTTCACTTTCCTCAATCATACGAAGTAATGATTTCCGGCGTTCTTCTCCGGAGATACGTTTCCCCATCATGTCTCCTACCTTTCTCCAGTGTCATGAAATCGTGTTCAACACATCAATGCACTGTTCGATTTCTTCGTTCGTCGTGTGTCTTCCAAAACTGAGTCGGATCAACCCATGAGCCGCTGATTCGTCAAAGCCGATGGCACATAATGTCGCATTCGGACCGTTTTCTCCAGCCCGGCAGGCACTACCGGCGGAAACGGCGATTCCAGCACGATTCAAGGCGAGCAACGCGTATTGACCGTCCCGTTGTTTCGTATGGATGGCGCAGATGGAAGCGAGTTGCGTTGGCGACTCAATCATTGTGTAACGAGACGAAGACAATGTTTTTTTTAGCATACCACGAAATCGACGGCTTGAAGCTTGGATTCCTGGATTTTCGAAGCGCGACGCTTCACAGGCAGCGATGAAGGCGGCAATTCCCGGAACATCGACTGTGCCTGGGCGAATCCCGAACTCATGATGTCCTTCGTAGTAGGGACTAAAGAGCGGTCGTCGCAAATACAGGGCACCTAACCCTTTAGGACCGTAGACTTTATGGCTACTCATCGTGTAGGCGTCAAAGGAGTCAATGTTAACATCATCTTTTAAAAATCCTTGAACCCCATCGCAATGAAACAAAATCCCGCGTGATTGACAATATACTGCAATTCGTTCGACTGGGAACCGAAAACCGGTATCCGAATTGACGTGTTGAATCGAGACGACACCAACCTCGTCCGTACAAGCCGTAACGAATCGATCCCAGTCGAACGTTCCGTCCGGTAGTAGAGAAAGATGACGTGTTTCTTGTGCCCAGCGCGCAAGTGGAAGCAAGACCGAGTCGTGTTCACATCGAAGTGTCAAGACAACTGATTTGTTACTCTGTCGTATCAAGTGTGTCAAAGCGATGTAATTTGCTTCTGAACCGCTTCCTGTAAAGATGATAGATCCTTCTTTTTGAGCTAATTGTTGCATCAGGTACTGTCGTGCTCGTTGAAGCAGGCGTTCTGCATCCCCACCGATATCATGAAGAGAAGAACTGTTGCCGTAGAACGATTGAGCGGCTTGTTGATAATGATCGAGTGCTTGTGGATGTAGCGGAGTCGTCGCTGCGTAATCGAGATAGATCATGAAAAAATCCTGTCCTTTCGTCTTGTCACTCAGCTAAAAGTATGCCAAACTTATTGTCAAGTCAATAGTAAACTTTTAGATATAGAGGTGTAAAACATATGTCTTTACATAAACGACTTGAGACGGATGTGTTGATCATTGGAACAGGGCTTGCCGCAATTTCAGTCGCCTTGCATCTTCCATCAGGGATGGACGCATTACTCGTCTCGAAAGGTTCGCGGTTTGAGACGAATTCCGTCCGAGCACAAGGTGGGATTGCTTCCGCTTATGCAGAAGTCAATCATCGTGGTCATTTTGAAGATACGTGTCAGGCAGCAAAAGGACGTATCAATCCGTCCGTCGTCGATTACGTCACCCGATTGGGAACCGAGGCGATGGAATTCTTGTTACGACAAGGCGTTCCATTCGATCAATCCGAGGGAGAGTTTTTGCTCGGTCGTGAAGGAGCACATCGTTTGCCGCGGATTTATCACTGTGGCGGGGACGAGACTGGTAAACGGATCATGGAGACGTTGATGCCACGAGTACCATTTCCGATTCTCGAGCAGACGCGTATCACAGAGTTGATTCAAGTAAATGGACAGGTTGTAGGTGCAGTTGGATATAGCGATGGAGGACCGATCGAGATTGTAGCGCGCGCGACGATTCTCGCTACTGGTGGAGTGGGTGGATTGTTCGTGGCGTCGACGAATGATCCATCGATTCAAGGAGACGGGATTGCGCTCGCCTTTGAAGCGGGGGCGACGATTCGTGATCTCGGTTATATTCAGCACCATCCGACGGTCCTTGTTCATGCAGGTCGCTCAGAAGGTTTGATTACGGAAGCACTACGCGGAGCAGGAGCCATTCTTGTGACGAAAAGCGGTGACCGGATCATGGCAGATCATCCGATGCAAGATTTAGCGGCGCGCGATGAAGTCGCCAAACGAATCCATGAGGTGCGAAAACATGAACCAGTCTATCTCGATACGTCAAACGTCATCGATCGGACAAAACGGTTTCCAACGTTCGTTGAAAAATGTGAAAAACTGAACATAAATCCGGATCTCGTTGAAATCGCACCAGGTATCCATTTCTTGATGGGTGGAATCGAGACCGATCTGACAGGACAGACGCATGTCGAAGGACTTTACGCGGTCGGCGAGACAGCATCGATTGGACTGCACGGTCGAAATCGTCTTGCGTCGAACTCGCTTCTTGAGTGTGTCGTCATGGGGAAAGCAGTAGCAGAACAGCTCGAGTTGTTACCGGGACCATCAGTAAAACAAGTGAAACGACGTCCAGGAACACTTCGTTCCGTAACAGATCGTCTATCGCAGGTCATCGGTGTCGAAATGGATGTTAGGCAGGTACAAGAATGTCTGGATGCGTTAAAAGGCTGGGCATTAGAAGAATCCGGACAGGAAGCAGAAGAAAATCGATTACGTCACGTAACGGCATGTCTGTTGCTTGAAGGAGCGCGAAGTCGGTTGACAGGAGAGGATGAGAACATTGAACAAGTGGCAGTTACGGCAACAACTGGAGGCATTTTTAGTCGAGGACATCGGACAGTGGGATATCACGAGTGAAGGATGTCTGACGGGACAAGAACGCGGAACGGGTCGTTTTTTAGCAAAGGAAGACGGTGTCTTCTGTGGAGTAGACATCATTCGTGAGATGGCGCATCTGTTACAAGTCGACGTGACGATTCATATAGCGGAAGGGACGGTCGTCACGCGAGGAACGCTCCTTGCCGAGTGGTCTGGTTCGTTACAGGATATTTTAAGCGGAGAACGCGTCGCTTTGAACCTTGTGCAACGCTTATCGGGGATTGCGACGCAGACACGTCAAGCGGTCGAGGTAGCAGCAGGACGAATCCGAATCACGGATACACGGAAGACGACTCCTGGATTACGGATGCTCGAAAAACACGCCGTTCGCGTCGGTGGTGGCTATAGTCATCGCGGACGACTCGATGACGCGGTCATGATCAAAGATAACCACATCACGGTCGCAGGATCGATTACGGAAGCGGTAGCGCGAGCAAAACGAGTTGCAGGTCATACGACACCAATCGAAGTCGAAGTTGAGACGGAAGCGGAAGTGCTTGAGGCAGTGGCTGCAAAAGTCGATATCATCATGCTCGATAATCGGACGCCAGCAGAAATTAAACAGCTCCGGCAATTGATTCCACCGCATATCACGGTCGAACTATCCGGTGGGATCACGGTAGACACGTTATCGGACTTCGCGGATAGCGGAGCAGACGTCATCTCACTCGGGGCACTCACCCATTCAGCAACAGCACTCGATATCAGCATGAAAATCGAAGGAGGAAAAAAAGATGTCATTTGATCTATTACGTCACGAGGGAATTCCGGCGTCGTACTTACAGAAAACAGAAGCAGACTTGATCGCGATCATCGAAGGGGTCAAAGCACGGATGGGCAGTCGCTTGTTCTTACCTGCCCACCACTATCAAAAAGACGAAGTCGTCCAGTTCGCGGATGCGACGGGAGATTCGCTCCAGCTTGCACAAGTCGCGAAGCAGATGACAGAAGCGGAATATACAGTCTTTTGTGGTGTTCACTTCATGGCAGAGACGGCAGACATGCTGACGGATGCGTCACATACGGTCGTTTTACCCGACATGCGTGCGGGCTGTTCGATGGCAGATATGGCGAATGATATACAAACGGAGCGTGCCTTTACGATCTTGACGGAACGGTTCGGAGATTCGATCTTACCATTGACGTATGTCAATTCGACAGCAGCCATCAAAGCATTCGTCGGTCGTCACGGTGGGGCGACGGTGACATCATCGAACGCTGTCCAAATGGTCGAGTGGGCGCTTGCTGAACGAGACATCTTATTCTTCCTGCCGGATCAACACCTCGGTCGCAATACGGCACATGCGCTCGGAATTCCGTTAGAGCAGATGGCGATTTGGGATCCGATTCGCGACGAACTCGTTTTTGACGGGGAGGACCAAGACGTCCGCGTCATCTTATGGAAAGGGCACTGCTCGGTGCATGAGAAATTCACAGTCGGACAAATCGAACAGTTCCGTAAGACGGATCCGGAGCGAAAGATTCTCGTTCACCCGGAATGTTCGCATGAAGTCGTGACGGCGTCTGATCTCAATGGATCAACGGCGTACATCATTCAACAAATCGAACAGGCTGCTCCTGGAACGAAGTGGGCGATCGGAACAGAGATGAACCTCGTCAATCGACTCGCGACGACTCATCCGGATCTTGACATCGTGTCGCTCAATCCGTTCATGTGTCCATGTCTGACGATGAACCGGATTGACTTGCCGCATTTGGCTTGGGCGCTCGAACAAGTCGAAGCAGGTGAGCCGGTCAACATCATTAAAGTCGACGCAGAGACGACGCGGCATGCCGTGTTGGCGCTCGAACGAATGCTTGAGCGTTCGTAAAATAGAGAGTGAGAGCGTGGTCGTGCAAACGATCACGCTTTTTGTCTTCTGATTGAGAGAGCGAACATATGTATTGATTTTTGCTGAAGAACGCTTTGAAGCCAAACGAAGATGTATGCTACAATAACACGAGAGTTTGTTTATAGATGGGAGCGTTCCACATTGATAGAATTCGTACGCGGCGAAGTCGCTTATGTCTGTGCGGAATTCGTGACGGTAGAAGTTGGCGGGATTGGCTACAAGATCGTAGCACCGAACCCGTTTTTTTATCGGACCGGAGACGAACAGATCATCGTATATACGTATCACTATGTCCGTGAGGACCAAGAAGTCTTATTCGGATTCCGTTCCCGCCGTGAGCGTGCCTTGTTCACGAAGTTGCTCGGTGTGACAGGGATCGGACCAAAAGGAGCGCTTGCAATCGTCGCATCAGGGAATGTCGATGCGCTTGTTGAAGCAATCGAACAAGAAAAGGAAAGTTATCTCGTCAAGTTCCCAGGTGTCGGCAAAAAGACAGCAAAACAAATGACACTCGATCTAAAAGGAAAGTTAGCAGAGCTCGCGCCAGACTATGTACCGAGCGAAGGCTTGTTCGCACAAGGTAACGCTGAGTTGAACGAAGCCTGTGAAGCTCTGACGGCGCTCGGTTACAGTGATCGAGAAGTCGAAAAAGTCAAAAAAGCGTTGCAGGCAGAAGTCCTTTCAACGGATCAATATGTTAAACGGGCACTCCAGTTGTTATTGAATGTGAGGTGAGGACATGGAAGAGCGCATTTTGTCAGAATCCGCCCATGCGGAAGATCAAGAAGAGTGGAGTCTGCGTCCTCAGACGCTCGAACAATATATCGGGCAGGAGAAAGCAAAAGGAAACTTAAGTGTCTTCATAGAGGCGGCAAAAATTCGTCAGGAAACACTCGATCACGTGCTTCTCTACGGTCCTCCGGGTCTTGGGAAGACGACGCTTGCGACGATCATCGCAAACGAGATGGGGGTCGGCATCAAGACGACAGCCGGTCCTGCGATCGAACGACCAGGTGATCTAGCGGCAATTCTCTCATCACTTGAGCCGGGAGACGTCCTGTTCATCGATGAGATTCATCGGTTGAGTCGATCAATCGAAGAGATTCTATATCCGGCAATGGAAGACTATTGTCTCGATATTGTCATCGGTCAAGGGGAACTCGCCCGCAGCGTCCGAATTGATTTACCACCGTTTACGCTCGTTGGTGCAACGACGCGTGCCGGGATGCTGTCGGCACCGCTACGTGATCGTTTTGGAGTGACGCTGAAGCTTGAATATTATACGATGTCAGAGTTGTCTGCCATCGTGACCCGGACGTCACGATTGTTCGGATTCGAAGCGGATCGTCTCGCAGCAGAAGCGATCGCCCTTCGTTCACGCGGAACACCACGTGTCGCGAACCGGTTATTACGGCGTGTCCGCGACTTCGCTCAAGTTGCCCATCAAACCGAGATCGATGCCTCGCTTGCGACAAGTGCACTTGATCGCTTGCATGTCGATGCGCTCGGACTCGACGATGTCGACCATCGTTTATTACGATCGCTTGCAGAACGGTTTGCCGGTGGTCCGGTCGGTCTTGAGACGATCGCAGCGACAATCGGTGAAGATGCGCAGACGATCGAGGATGTGTATGAACCATATCTACTGCAACAAGGATTTTTACAACGTACTCCGCGCGGACGCGTCTTAACACCGTTCGCCCGCCAACATTTAGGACTGAAAGAAGGAAATTGAACCAATGGATGTAAACTTATTTGATTTTCATTTACCAGAAGAACAAATTGCTCAAGTGCCATTGCTCGACCGGACGAGTTCGAAACTGATGGTTCTCGATCGGGAGACGGGTGCGATTCAGCACCAGCACTTCCATGATATCGTCGACCACTTCCGGGAAGGCGATACACTCGTCATCAACGATACGAAAGTCTTACCAGCACGTCTCTTTGGTGTAAAGGAAGAGACAGGTGGAAAAATCGAATTGTTGCTCTTGAAGCAGACGAGTGACGATGTGTGGGAAACGCTAGCAAAACCAGCAAAACGCGTCAAACCAGGAACGATTTTGTCGTTTGGTGACGGGTTACTCCGTGCTGAGTGTGTCGAAGCACTTGAAGACGGTGGACGAATCCTGAAATTTTTCTACGACGGGATTTTCTACGAAGTGCTCGACCAACTCGGAACGATGCCATTGCCACCGTACATTCATGAACAACTCGAGGATCAAGATCGTTACCAGACGGTCTACGCTCGCGAACGTGGGAGCGCTGCGGCACCAACAGCGGGTCTTCACTTCACACCGGAATTGCTTGAAGCGCTTCAAGCGAAAGGCGTCCGGATCGCACCATTGACGTTACACGTTGGACTTGGCACATTCCGTCCTGTTTCGGTCGACGACGTCGATAGTCACAAGATGCACAGTGAGTACTACGAACTGCCGGAAAGTTCAGCTGCTCTACTACGCGAAACACGGAAACAAGGCGGACGGATCATCGCGGTCGGTACGACGTCGACACGAACGCTTGAAACGGTCATCCGTGATCACGGTGACTTCGTCGAAGCAACGGGTTGGACAGACATCTTCATCTTCCCGGGTCAGGAAGTCAAAGGGATTGATGGTCTGATCACGAACTTCCACTTACCGAAATCAACATTGATCATGCTCGTGTCCGCGTTATCGACACGAGAACACATTCTGCATGCCTACGAAGAAGCTGTCGCGAATGGCTATCGTTTCTTTAGCTTCGGTGATGCGATGTTCTTAACGAGAGAGGAACGAAACTAATGACAAAACACGCGGTAACATATGAACATATCAAGACATGTAAACAATCCGGAGCGCGGTTAGGAATCGTCCACACGCCGCACGGTAGTTTTGAGACACCGGTCTTCATGCCGGTCGGAACACAAGCGACGGTCAAGACGATGGCACCGGAACAAATCAAGGACATGAACGCGAACATCATCCTCGCGAACACGTACCATTTATGGGTGCGTCCTGGACACGATGTCATCAAGGAAGCAGGGGGTCTGCATAAATTCATGAACTGGGATGGCGCGATTCTCACGGACTCAGGTGGTTTCCAAGTCTTCTCACTCGCTGATCTCCGGAATATTTCGGAAGAAGGCGTTCATTTTCGTAACCATTTAAACGGTGACAAACTGTTCTTATCACCAGAAAAAGCAATGGAAATCCAGAATGCACTCGGTTCAGACATCATGATGGCGTTTGATGAGTGCCCACCGTATCCAGCTTCTCACGAGTACATGAAAGCATCTGTTGAACGGACAAGCCGCTGGGCAGAACGTTGTCTTGCAGCGCATGAACGTCCACATGATCAAGCGCTGTTCGGTATCATCCAAGGCGGAGAATACGAAGACTTACGTCGTCAAAGTGCAAAAGACCTCGTTGCGCTTGATTTCCCGGGTTATGCGGTCGGTGGTCTATCGGTCGGAGAACCGAAAGACGTCATGTACCGTGCGCTCGAATTCACGACACCACTCATGCCGGAAGACAAACCGCGTTATTTGATGGGCGTTGGTTCACCGGACGCGTTGATTGAAGGCGCGATTCGCGGAATCGATATGTTCGATTGTGTCTTACCAACACGAATTGCACGAAACGGAACGTTAATGACCTCAAAAGGTCGTCTTGTCGTTCGGAACGCGAAATATGCACGTGATTTCCGTCCGCTCGATGAGAACTGTGATTGCTACGCGTGTAAGAATTACTCACGTTCGTACATCCATCACTTGATTCGTGCGCAAGAAACGTTCGGTCTTCATCTGTGTTCGACACACAATCTTCACTTCCTCGTCAAGTTGATGGAAGGCGTTCGTCAAGCGATTCGTGAGGATCGTCTGCTCGATTTCAAGGAAGAATTCTTCGAAGAATACGGTTACAATTTACCGAACGCAAAGAATTTCTAACAAATCGTCTGACAAATCAATCCTTTCACGGTATAATGAACGTGATTTGAATGATAAAAGGAGCTGAATATGATGCAACAATTATTGACATTCCTCCCGATGATCTTGATCTTCGTGGTGTTCTATTTCTTGTTGATCCGTCCACAGAACAAACGCCAGAAGCAAGTGCGTCAGATGCAAAATGAACTCTCACGCGGCGATTCGATCGTAACGATCGGTGGTCTTCACGGGGTTGTCCAAAAAGTGGACGACACGACGGTGACATTGAAGTCAGGAAACGCACAATTGACATTCAACCGAAGTGCTGTGGCAGAAGTGACGAAAAAATCAACGACTGTCATGGGCGACGAAACGGTCGAATAAGGCATTGAAAAGACGCTTTCCGGATTCCGGAGCGTCTTTTCTGTTTATATATGAGAAAAACGTTTGCTAAGATTACCATTTCTTTTGTAAGCTAGGGTAGGAGAACAAAGTTGTCTGAAAATATACTGGGAACTAGAGAAAGGACAATGTAGCATGATCAAGAAAGGGAAACTTGCCACATTCTTCATCGTCGTCATCGCGTTGCTCGTGCTGATCGGTACGACATCGTCATGGTTGCTGAAGGATACGAAGCTTGGCCTTGACCTTAAAGGTGGCTTCGAAGTCTTGTATGAAGTACAACCACTGAAAGAAGGAGACGTCATCGACCAAAATGCGATGAGTGCCACATTGACGGCAATTGAGAACCGTGTCAACGTTCTCGGTGTCTCTGAACCGGATATTCGGATCGAAGGTAACAACCGGATTCGTGTTCAACTTGCTGGCGTCAAGGATCAGACGGAAGCGCGTCAAATCCTATCTTCGACAGCACAATTGTCATTCCGTGACATCAACGATAAGTTGTTGCTTGACGGTTCAGACTTAAAAGCTAAAGGAGCAAAAGTCGGATATGATCCGAATACGAATGAACCACTCGTCGAATTGACGATGAAGTCAAAACAGAAATTTTATGAAGTAACTCAAAAAGTCTCACAAATGCAAGCACCGGCGAACCGCCTTGTCATCTGGCTCGATTACGAAAAAGGTGATACGTACGAAAAAGAGATTCAAAAGAAGAATTCGAAAATCGTTTCGGATGCATCGGTCACTCAACCAATCAACTCGGATAAGGCAATCATTTCCGGTGGCGATATCGATGCCGAGTATGGTAAACAATTGTCCTCAATCCTTAACGCAGGAGCACTGCCGGTCAAACTCGAGGAAATCTACTCGACGTCGGTCTCTGCTGCTTTTGGACAGGACGCACTTGATCAGACGCTCTTCGCCTCAGCAATCGGTGTAGCTGCAGTCTTCTTGTTCATGCTACTGTTCTACCGGGTCTCTGGATTCGTTTCGATTATTACGTTGCTGTTCTACATCTATCTCGTCATGATCTTCTTTAACGGGATCAATGCTGTCCTCACATTACCGGGGATTGCGGCACTCGTTCTTGGAGTCGGGATGGCGGTCGATGCGAACATCATCACTGCTGAGCGGATCAAGGATGAATTACGAAGTGGTAAATCTGTCTTGTCCGCGTTCAAAGCCGGTAACCGTCGTTCGTTTGGTACGATTCTTGATGCCAACTTGACGACGTTAATCTCTGCTGGCGTGTTGTACTACTTTGGTACAAGTACGGTCAAAGGATTCGCCATCATGTTGATGGTTTCGATCGCCGTCACGTTCGTCACGAACGTTTTTGTCTCACGTTACCTGATGCAACTCCTTGTCAGTAGCCGATGGTTCGATAAGAAGAAATCATGGTTCGGTGTAAAGGAGAGTGAAATCCGTGAGCTTTAATCCTACGAAATTCGATTACGTCAAACATCGTAAAATCTATTTCGCAATCACGATTGCGCTTGTCATCGTGTCGGTCCTTTTGTTGTCGTTCCGTGGTCTGAACCTCGGGATCGACTTCACGCAAGGTACACGCGTCGAGATTTCTTCTGAGAATCAAATCAAGGAAGCCGATGTCCGCTCTGTCATTGAAGAGTCAGGCATTGATGCTGCGGAAATCGATGGCATCCAATTTGCTCAAGGTGGAAAACTAGCGAACGTCACGTTCGTTGGGGAATTCAGCCAAAATCAAATCTCTAAAATGAAACAAACGATTGAAACGGAATATAAGAAAGAACCGAGTATCTCGACGGTTTCGGCACAAGTTGGTCAAGAAATCGCGCGTAACGCGATTTATGCCGTCTTACTCGCGTCACTTGGGATCGTCATCTATGTCTCGTTCCGATTCCAACCGTTATACGGGATTGCGACAGTGCTTGCACTATTGCACGATGCATTGATGATTGTCGCCTTCTTCTCGCTGTTCCAGATTGAGGTCAACCTGTACTTTATCGCAGCGATTCTGACGATCATCGGGTATTCTGTCAACGATACGATCGTTACGTTCGACAGGGTGCGAGAAAATCTCGGACTTGCTGAAAAAGGTGGACGGAAAGTCTCATTTGATGAATTGGCACACATCGTCAATGAATCGATTCAACAAACGATCATTCGCTCGATCAATACGGTCGTCACGGTCATCATGACGGCAGCGGCACTCTACATCTTCGGTAGTGAGGCAATCCGTGGATTCAGTCTCGCCCTGCTTGTCGGTTTGATCATGGGGATGTATTCTTCGATCTTCATCGCCGCGCAGCTCTGGCTCGTCATGAAAGGTCGGACACTTGGTCGCACAAAACGCGCTTCTTAAAAGAGTATCCGCATCAGCTATCGCTGGTGCGGATTTTCAATTATAATGGGGAAGTTGATTGGAGGGTTTGAGATGTACCATGCTAAAAAAACATGGCTTGATAAAGTCATCGATTCAGAACAAATCGAACAATTGACGGCGGATGGCACGATCTCACCGCACGTCGCACAATTACTTGTCCAACGGGGATTCACGACACGTGAAGCTGCTCGTGATTTTTTAGAGACGGATCAAATGGCATTCCACGATCCATTTGCTTTTAAAGACATGCCGAAAGTCGTTGAACGGATTCAACGTGCCGTCAACGAAGGTGAGATGATTTTAATTTACGGTGATTATGACGTCGATGGTGTGAGTTCCGCTGCGATTCTCTGGCATGCCTTGATTGAAATTGGAGGGATGGCAGAGTGTTATATCCCAAACCGATTCACGGAAGGCTATGGACCGAATGAAGCAGCATTTCGCTGGGCAGCGGAAGAAGGGTTTAGTCTCGTCATCACTGTCGACTGTGGGATTTCCGGTATCCACGAAGCAGATGTCCTGAAGGAACTCGGGGTCGATTTAATCATCACCGATCACCACGAAGCCAAAGAAACGTTACCCGATGCCTTTGCCTTGATCCATCCAGGTGTCGATCCAGACTATCCGTTCTCAAAACTTGCTGGGGCAGGCGTCGCCTTTAAAGTCGCACATGCTCTCCTTGATCGTGAACCAGTCGAATTACTCGATCTTGCCGTGCTCGGAACGATTGCCGATCTTGTCCCGCTCGTCGGCGAAAACCGCTTGCTTGCGATTCGTGGAATCGAGGCGCTAAACGCAAGTGAACGTCCAGGTATCCTTGCGTTACGTGACGTCTGCAGTTTAACTGAGGACGAACTAACGGAAGAGTCGGTCGGATTTGCATTCGGTCCACGGATCAATGCAGCAGGTCGTCTTGATTCTGCGATGCCAGCGCTCGAGATGTTGCTAGCAGAAAGTAAAGATGAAGCACTTCATCTCGCGAAACAACTCGACCAACAAAATAAACAACGTCAAGATATCGTCAAGCAGATTGCGGAGGAAGCAACGGCGCTTGTCGAGGAACGCTTCAAGGATGACCGCGTCCTCGTCGTCGATGCGGCAGACTGGAACCCAGGTGTCGTCGGCATCGTCGCCTCGCGACTCGTTGAAAAATATCATCGTCCTGTCATCATGCTGTGTCATGATGCTGAAAAAGGAACAGCGAAGGGTTCTGGACGGTCGATTCCAGCCTTTGACCTCTTCGCTGAACTGACGAAATGTGAAGATATCTTGCCGCATTTCGGAGGACATCCGGCTGCTGCCGGCATGACGCTCTCTTCCGATGACGTTGAGACGTTACGTCAACGCTTGAATGAACAAGCGAGCACGTTACCGGATGACGCGTTCATCGCGACAATCGATGTCGACCTACGTCTACACGTCAGTGATGTCTCGATTCAGTTGATTGAAGACATTCAGCGACTGGCACCGTTCGGGATGGGAAACCCCGCGCCACGGATTGTCATTGAGCAGGCGAAGATTCGCGATATGAAACGGATCGGTCGTGATTTGACGCATGTCAAGGCACTCCTATCAGGCGACGGGAAGGAACTCGATGCAATTGGCTTCAGCTTCGGCGACCTCGTCGATGAAGTTTCAACCTTATCGGAGATTCACTTGATGGGCAGTCTGAACATCAATGAATGGAATGGTTTCCGTAAACCTCAATTGATGATTCAAGACGTCGCTGTCGAAGATGTTCAAGTGTTTGATTACCGTGGAGGTAAGCGTCCGCTGAGCGATCTATTCGCCTTACCGCACGAGACGACGACATTCGTCGCCTTTACCGATGAGATGAAGGAGAAATACACTGAACGTCCATTGAATGGTCCGATTCGACAAAACATTGTCTTTCTTGACCTGCCGGAAGAGGAAGCAGCATTTTATCCATATGTGGAACAGGCAGAGCGGATTTATTGTGCCTTTAAGGATGAAGGATACTATTTCGAGACGATTCCGTCGCGGGAAGACTTCAAGCATTACTTCCAGTATTTCGCGAAATGTCCACGAGACGAGCTACGGATCGGTCTCGTACGTTTGTCGAAATCGCGAAAATGGACGAAACGATCGATTAACTTTATGCATTCGGTATTCTCGGAACTTGATTTTCTTGTTACAATGGAGGACGGGCTGCCGGGTGTGAACCCAAATGCTGCAAAACGAGATCTGACGGAAGCACCGACGTACCAGCGTCATGAAGCGCGTCAAGAGCTCGAGCAACAATACATTTATTCGTCACTCGCTCAGTTGAAAGAGCGTTTTGATACTTTGGTAGAAGCGGCGAAGCAGGAGGAAAAGACATGGAGTTCAAACAGCATATAAAAGAGGTCGAGAATTGGCCGAAAGAAGGAATCAGTTTCAAGGACATCACATCACTCATGCAAAACGGACCGGCGTATAAACAATCGGTCGATGCGCTCGTTGAGTATGCACGCAGTAAAGGCGCAGATGTCATCGCAGGTCCAGAAGCACGTGGATTCGTCGTTGGTTGCCCAGCAGCTTACGCGATGGAAATCGGATTCGTTCCTGTTCGTAAAGAAGGAAAATTACCGCGTGAGACAGTCCGTGTCGAGTATGGTCTTGAGTACGGAAAAGACGTCTTGACGATGCACGAAGATGCAATCCAACCGGGACAACGCGTCGTCATCCTTGACGATTTGCTTGCAACAGGTGGTACGATTGAAGCAACGATCCAAATGATCGAAAAATTAGGCGGAACAGTTGCCGGAATCGGATTCTTAATTGAACTCGATGGTCTTGGCGGGCGTGAGAAACTCGAAGGATATGACATTCTTTCATTGATTCGCTACGAAGACTGAAGACACTATACTCTCTTGGTACTTGATGACCAAGGGGGTATTTCTTTTTATTTTGACATCTTCTCAAGATTTCACGATAATAAGAATTATATATTAGGGATTCCGTTGCAGACGATCCCGGGGACTGGGTGAGGAAAAGGGATGACAAATAAACAAATCGTAAATGTAGAAGACCTTCTCGCTCGATGTGCGGAATACATGACGCAAGTTGAAGTCAAAGACATCGAACGTGCTTACCAATTCGCGAAAGACGAACATGATGGGCAATTCCGCCGTTCGGGGGAACCGTACATCATTCATCCGGTACAAGTTGCCGGTATCTTAGTCGATATTGGTTTGGATGCAACGACGATCGTCGCTGCGCTTCTTCATGATGTCGTCGAAGATACGGACATTACACTCGAAGAATTATCCGAACGATTCGGATCTGACGTTGCGATGCTCGTCGATGGCGTCACGAAACTCGGGAAAATCAAATATAAATCGAAGCGTGAAGAGTTAGCTGAGAACCATCGGAAGATGTTCATCGCGATGGCGGAAGACATTCGTGTCATCTTGATCAAACTGGCTGACCGTTTGCACAATATGCGGACGTTGCAACATATGGTTAAGGAAAAGCAAGTGCAAAAAGCAGAAGAGACGCTTGAAATCTTCGCGCCACTTGCACATCGTCTCGGGATTTCGACGATCAAATGGGAACTTGAGGACATCAGTTTGCGCTACATCAATCCGCAACAATACTACCGGATCGTTTCGATGATGAAACAAAAACGGACGGAACGAGAAGCGCTCGTTAGTTCGGTTATTGAAGAGGTCAATGAAGTACTCGATGATGTACAGATTGCAGCGGAAGTCGATGGACGTCCGAAGCATATCTATTCCATTTATAATAAGATGCAAAACTCGAAAAAAGAGTTCAGTGAAATCTATGATTTGATGGCTGTTCGCATCATTGTTGACTCAATCAAAGATTGTTACGCTGTACTCGGAATCATTCATACGCAGTATAAACCGATGCCGGGACGCTTCAAGGATTATATCGCGATGCCGAAGCCGAACATGTATCAATCGCTGCATACGACGGTCATCGGACCGAAAGGCGAGCCGCTCGAGGTCCAAATTCGGACGCGAGACATGCATTTCATTGCCGAGTACGGGATCGCCGCTCACTGGGCGTATAAAGAAGGTAAGGAACAGGAAGCAAAATCTGGATTTGAGGATAAGATTGCTCACTTCCGCGAGATTTTGGAGTTACAGAAGGACACGGCAGATGCCGAGGAATTCATGGAATCGGTCAAAGTCGACTTCTTCAGTGACATGCTGTACGTCTTCACACCAAAAGGTGACGTCATCGAGTTGCCGAAAGGTTCTGTTCCGATTGATTATGCCTACCGAATTCATACGGAAATTGGTCACCGGACGATCGGAGCGAAAGTCAACGGACGGATGGTACCGATCGACTATAAGCTAAAGACAGGTGACATCATCGAAATTGTCACGTCGAAGCATAGTTATGGTCCAAGTAAGGATTGGCTCAAGATTTGTGTGTCGAGTCAGGCGAAAAATAAAATCCGTCAATGGTTCAAACGTCAACAACGCGAAGAGAACGTCTCAAAAGGACGGGAACTGATCGAAGCAGAAGTGAAGAAGCTTGGCTTTGAGCCGAAAGAAGTCATCAATGAGAAGACGCTCGAAGACGTGACGCGGAAGTTCAACTTCTCGCAAGAAGAAGACATGTACGCTGCTGTTGGCTATCATGGTCTGACCGCTGCCCAAGTCGCGCATAAATTAACGGAAAAATTACGCAAAGACAAAGAATCCAAAAATCTAGAACTGAACGAAGCAATCAGTGAGATGAAGACGTTCGATCGTCCGAAAAAGGAAAATCCGGAAGGGGTTCGGGTCAAAGGCATCGATAACATGCTCGTTCGCATGAGTCGTTGTTGTAATCCGGTTCCAGGGGACGATATCGTCGGATATATCACGCGTGGGCGTGGCGTCTCAATTCACCGGACGGACTGTTTGAACGTCATTCACGAACAAAATCCAGAACGTCTGCTCGAAGTCGAGTGGGAACATGAAGGTAAAGCCGTCAAGAGTTATAACGTCGAAATCGAAATTTCTGGATTTGACCGGGCAGGATTGTTGAATGATGTCTTGCAGTCGGTATCTGCAACGAATACGAACATCGTCGCTGTCAGTGGGAAGGGCGACGACAGTAAACAAGCCAAAATCACGATGACGATTGCGATCAATAATGTCAATCATCTACAAAAAGTCGTCGATCGAATTAAACAAATCTCTGACGTGTATGCTGTACATCGCGTCATGATGACGTAAGGAGCGGATCCGTCGTGCGAGTTGTATTACAACGAGTCAAAGAAGCAAGTGTCACAGTCAATCAGGAGGTCATCGGTCAAATCAAGCAAGGATTTCTCTTGCTCGTCGGTGTCACACACGAAGACACGATCGATCAGGTGAACTGGTTAGCTGATAAAATCGCAGGACTCCGTGTGTTTGAAGATGAGGAAGAACGGATGAATCGCTCGTTACAGGATGTCGACGGTCAGATTCTATCCGTCTCGCAGTTCACGCTGTATGGTGATGTCAAAAAAGGACGTCGTCCAGCCTTCACGGAAGCGGCGAAACCGGATGTTGCCAATGAGTTGTATGAAGCGTTCAATGAACGTCTTCGTGCGCAAGGACTGACGGTCGAGACAGGTCAGTTCGGTGCCATGATGGATATCGCGCTCATTAATGATGGACCTGTAACGTTGATTCTTGAAAAAGAAGCAAACGCTTGACAGGAACCGAGAGACGAGGCAATATTAGACGTAACCAAATGATTCATACGACCGAAGACGAAGAGGAGTAATCAAGACCTCGTCTGCTTAGAGAGTCGCCCCTTGGCTGAAAGGGCGAACAGACGAACTCGATGAAAGACCCTTCCGAGGTATCTTCCTGAACCGATAGTAGGGAAGGTCGTACGCAGGCGTTAACTGCACCGAGTGGTCAAATGTGATTTGACAACCAGGGTGGTACCACGGGATCTTCAAGTTCTCGTCCCTTTGCGGACGAGAACTTTTTTGTATTCAAAAAAGGAGGAATTTGAGATGAAATTACCACGCGGTACGTTTGATGTCCTTCCAGGAACAGTCGAACGTTGGCAGTACATCGAACAACAATTACGTGAAATTAGTAAGCGTTACAACTATAAGGAAATCCGGACGCCGATTTTTGAGGAGACAGAACTTTTCAAACGTGGCGTTGGTGAGACGACGGATATCGTTCAAAAAGAGATGTTCATGCTTGAGAAACGCGGAAAAGACCAGTTGACGTTACGCCCGGAAGGAACGGCTGCCGTCGTTCGTTCATTCGTGACGAACAAACTGTTCGGTTCACCGAACCAACCAACGAAATTGTTCTACATCGGGCCGATGTTCCGTTATGAACGTCCGCAAGCAGGACGTTTCCGTCAGCTCCACCAATACGGAGTTGAAGCACTCGGAAGTGAACAACCGGCCATCGATGCGGAAGTCATCAGTCTCGCGATGAGCATCTACCGTTCATTCGGATTGAAGCATCTTAAACTGGTCATCAACACGCTCGGGGATAACGAAAGTCGCGCCGCACACCGGGCAGCACTCGTCGCTCACTTTAAACCAGTCGTTCACGAATTATGTCAGGACTGTCAGAACCGTCTCGAAACGAATCCACTTCGTGTCCTTGATTGTAAGGTCGACCGCGATCACCCGAGCATGGCAACAGCACCATCGATTCTCGATTACTTAAACCCGGCATCAAAAGCGTATTTCGACGAAGTATTGCTTCACTTAGATGCACTTGGTATCGAGTACGTCGTTGATCCAACGCTTGTTCGCGGAATCGACTATTACAATCACACGGCGTTTGAAATCATGTCAGAAGCAGAAGGTTTCGGAGCAATCACGACACTGTGTGGTGGTGGTCGTTACAACGGTCTCGTCGAACAGATCGGTGGACCAGCAACACCGGGAATCGGATTCGGAATCGGTATCGAGCGTTTATTGATGGCGCTTGAGAATGAGAACGTCTTACCGGCAGTCGATGATCAAATCGACGTCTTCATCGTCGCGCAAGGCAGTGACGAAGTCGAAAAGACAGCAACACGTCTCTTACAATTGATGCGTCTTGAAGGACTTGTCGCGGATCGCGATTATCTCGGTCGGAAGTTCAAAGGACAATTTAAGGCAGCAGATCGCTTGAAAGCACGTTACACGGTCATCCTCGGGGATGAAGAAGTCGAGCGTGGTGCAGCTGCCCTCAAAAACATGGCTACAGGGGAACAGACGGACGTTCCGTTATCAGCAGTCGCTGATACGATCGTCGCGAAATTAAAGGAGGAAGCACAATGATCGGACGCACGCATATGAACGGACAGGTGACAGAAGAAGTCATCGGACAACACGTTCAACTTAAAGGATGGGTTCAAAAACGACGTGACTTAGGAGGATTGATCTTCCTTGATCTCCGTGACCGTAGTGGCATCGTCCAAATCGTCTTCCAACCGGAAAACGAGCAGGCACACCGTCTTGCCGAATCGATTCGTTCGGAATATGTCCTCGATATTAAAGGACATGTCATCGCACGTGAGAATCCGAACCCGAACATCCCGACTGGACAAGTCGAGGTCGTCGCGGATGAAGTCGTCATCTTAAACGCAGCGAAGATGACACCGTTCCCGATCAGTGAAGAAGCGGAGCAGACGTCAGAAGATTTACGTCTTAAATACCGTTACCTCGACTTGCGTCGCCCATCGCTCCAAGAGACATTCCGTCTCCGTTCGAAAGCATCGAACATCATGCGGAACTTCCTCGATGAGCAAGACTTCCTTGAAGTCGAGACACCGATCTTAACGAAATCAACGCCAGAAGGCGCACGTGACTATCTCGTCCCAAGCCGGGTTCACCCGGGCGAGTTCTACGCCTTGCCACAATCTCCACAATTGTTCAAACAATTGCTGATGGTGTCTGGTTTTGAGCGGTACTTCCAAATCGCACGTTGTTTCCGTGATGAAGACTTACGTGCAGACCGTCAACCTGAATTCACGCAAGTCGACATCGAAACAAGCTTCATGGACATCGAAGACTTGTATGCCATGATGGAGTCGATGATGACACGCGTCATGAAAGAAACGCTCGGAAAAGATATCGTGACACCATTCCCACGGATGCCGTATGCAGAAGCAATGAGCCGGTATGGTTCGGATAAACCGGATACACGCTTCGGTCTCGAATTGATCGATGTCGCGGATGCCGTCAAAGGAGCAGGATTCAAAGTATTCGATATGGCACTTGAAGCAGGTGGAGAAGTCAAAGCATTGAACGTCAAAGGTGCAGCTGAACGCTTCTCACGAAAAGACATCGATAAGTTACAAGAATTCACGGCGATTTACGGTGCAAAAGGTCTCGCGTGGGTCAAAGTGACAGCGGACGGATTGAATGGTCCAATCGCGAAGTTCTTCGACGAAGAAGCAACCGCTCGCTTGACAGCGGCGACAGATGCGGAAGCAGGCGACTTGTTGTTGTTCGTCGCAGCAAAAGCATCGATCGTAGCAGACAGCTTAGGTGCGCTCCGTCAGAAGTTGGCGAAGGAACTCGACTTAATTGATGAGTCGGTCTTCAACTTCCTTTGGGTGACAGACTTCCCACTTGTCACGTACGAAGAAGAAGATGGTCGTTTCTATGCGAATCACCACCCGTTCACGATGCCGCGTCGTGAGGATCTCGAATTGCTCGAGACGGATCCTGGCAAAGTCCTCGCCGTCGCGTATGACCTCGTCTTAAACGGATATGAGCTCGGCGGTGGATCACAACGGATTTATGAACGGGATATCCAGGAGCGGATGTTCAAGTTGCTTGGCTTCTCAGAAGAAGAAGCAAACGAGCAATTCGGCTTCTTGATGGAAGCATTCGAATACGGAACACCACCACATGCGGGGATCGCACTTGGTCTAGACCGTCTCGTCATGTTACTCGCAGGGCGTTCGAACTTGCGTGATACAATTGCCTTCCCGAAAACAGCATCAGCAAGTGATCTGTTGACGGCAGCACCAAGCCCAGTCTCGGATGCGCAATTAAATGATCTCTCAATTCGTACAGCAGTCAAACAATCTTAAGTCACGACAAGCGAATCTTCCGGTATGGGAGGTTCGCTTGTTTCATGAAGGAGGGCGAACGGATGGAACGACACTTTTTTGAACGATCTCCAGTTGAAGTCGGACCAGACTTCTTAGGAACACAGATCACGGTCGATGAGGTAACGATGCGAATCGTCGAGGTCGAAGCCTATCTCGGTCCTCACGATCAAGCGGCACACTCGTTTTCCGGTAAACCGACGAAACGAACGGCACCGATGTTCGGTCCACCCGGACATTTATATGTTTATTTCACGTATGGTATGCATCACTGTATGAATATCGTTTGTGGACATGAAGGGGAAGGATACGGACTGTTGTTACGAGGTGCCGAAATCATCAGTGGGCACGATCAGGTCGCTAAACGCCGTTTTGGTTGTTCCTACGCGGAATTGACTGCGATTCAAAGACGAAATCTCGTCAATGGACCGGCAAAATTGTGCCAAGGATTCGGTCTAACGACTGCTGATTCAGGTCAGGATCTTTATCAAGACCGGTTTCGACTCGTTGCCGACCCGGTCGATGCAATCGTCCAGACGACACGCATTGGTATTCCAAATGCTGGAGAAGCGACGGCCTATCCATGGCGTTTTTATGTCGACGCGAGTGAAGGTGTCAGTAAACGTTAAAAAATGGACGCTCCGATCAGGAAGCGTCCATTTTTTATTTAGGATTGTTGATTGATTTTTTAGCTTGTTGTTTTTTATAGAATTTATAAACGATTGGTCCAACCGTCGTTACAAGCGTCACTAATGTTCTGAGTTTACCGCGTTTTGCAGCCATTGATCCATTCACTCCTCTGATTTGTTGTAGTAATCATATTCCACGAAAACAACTTCTTAAAACCTCGTCGGCACATCGATTGGTTTTCTAAGTCCCTTGGTCGGGTCATAGTATAAGAGAAGGGAGCCGATCAATATGGGAGCAGTCGTCTGGTACCGCAATGATTTGCGTGTCGATGATCATGAAGCACTTCGGAGCGCATGCGAAGAACAAGATACGATTCGGGCAGTATACGTTAAAAATCATAAGGAACAGCTGTTTGAAAGAGGCGCGCAACAAGCGAAATTCGAAGAAGAGACATTAGCGAATTTAGCCGATCATTTGTCTCAAATCGGAATTGCATTAGATATTTTAGAGGGGAAGGTGAATGAGGCACTTGATTCTTATCTACAAACGGATGATACAGTCTATTTCCATAAGATGACTGGAACAGAAGAAGCGGCAAGTGAGCAGTATGTCAAAGACAGATATACAGTCCGTTCTTTTGAGACACAGACACTACATCGCCGGGAAGATATCGGAAGTGACGAACTGAAGCGCGTCTTTACAGCGTTTCGAAAACGTGTCGAGGCGAAAGGAACCTTCTACGATCCACTTGATCCACCAACCGGTATTCGATTAATAAGGGAGGAATCAGTCAAAGCGGATCCAGAGATTGCGTTCCCGTTCCGTGGTGGAGAATCAGCGGGGAGAGCACGTCTTCAAGAATACTTTGCTGAGCCTGTATTCACCTATAAAGAAACACGTAATGGTTTTTTGCGAGATGATTCTTCGAAGTTATCTGCCTGGCTAGCGAACGGATCGCTGTCACCGCGTCGCGTCATGGCTGAATTGCAGAAAGCCGAGCGAAAAAAGGGAGCAAATGAATCGACGTACTGGTTGTATTTCGAACTGTTATGGCGTGACTTTTTCCATTTAACGATGCGTGAGACAGGAAGTCGTCTGTTTCGATCGAATGGATTAAAGGAAGGACAATACACGTGGAAGACGGATCAGCTAGCTGTCGAACGTTGGATAAAAGGAAAGACCGGTGTACCGTTCGTTGATGCCTTTATGAACGAGATTCGCGAGACGGGATGGATGTCGAACCGGGGCAGGCAGATCGTTGCCAGTTATCTCATTCATGAATTAAAACAGGACTGGCGCATCGGAGCACAGTATTTTGAACAACAATTGATTGACCATGACGTCGCTTCGAACTATGGCAACTGGGCATTCATCGCAGGGGTCGGGAATGCGACAAGGACGCCACGATTCGATCCCGTGTTCCAGCAACAACGATATGATCCGAATGAGGAATTCACGAAACGTTGGACCTGAAAAAAGCATCTTTTTCTGGAGTGGGAAGTAGTTGCATTTCAGAGGGGAGGATGCTATATTAAATGCATCAGATGGGGTTCCTGAATTGTACGAGAGCCGCCTTTTATCTTTGAGCCACTCTTTTTTGATAGGGAGTTTGACGTTCCAACTAGTAGTACATGCCTCGTAACACAGCAGGAGGACGTACGAATAGGAATCGGATAAGACACCCACCTGCACAGCAGGTTCAAAAATAAGGTATCGACACGGCACTTCGGGTCCCATCGTCTTATTATTTTATTGTTTGACACGTCGCATGACGTTTTTTTTTATGATATAATTCCGAGTAAAACAGTATGAGTATTGTGAGGTTATGAGATGTTACATCAATTTTCGCGTAATGAACTAGCAATCGGTAAAACTGGACTTGACGCATTGGCATCCAAGTCTGTCGCTATTCTGGGAATCGGTGGTGTTGGATCGTTCTCGGCAGAAGCGCTTGCCCGTAGTGGTGTAGGTCGTTTGATTCTCGTTGATAAGGATGATATCGACATCACGAACGTCAACCGACAAATTCATGCCTTGCTTCCGACGGTCGGTCAGCCGAAGGTCGATGCGATGGCAGAACGTCTTGCGTTAATCAATCCAGACCTTGAAATCGTTCGTTTAAAGATGTTCTACAATGAAGAAACATTCGAGTCGTTCTTTGAACAGCAGCCGGATTATGTCATTGATGCATCGGACACGGTCTCGTTTAAAATTCACTTGATTCAAGAATGTAAGAAACGTAACATCCCGATTATCTCGAGCATGGGGATGGCGAACAAAATGGATCCGACACGCATCAAGATCGTTGACATCAAAGATACAAGTTATGATCCATTAGCGAAGGTCATTCGGACGAAACTCCGGAAAGCCGGCATCCATAAAGGCGTTCCTGTCGTCTTTTCCGATGAACCACCCGTTAAGATCATTGAAGAAGTCCGCCAAGTCGTCGGAAACGATGCCGCTGCGATTCGTAAAGCGAAGATGCCACCGAGTTCGAATGCATTTGTTCCATCTGTCGGTGGACTGATTGCAGCGAGCTACGTCATCAATGAGATTGTCCGTGAAGCTGGCGTGACGATCGAACGCGTTCGTTAAAAAAAAGCGACCTTATGGTCGCTTTTTCTGATGTGTGGCTGTTTGTTTGTTCCAAAAATCAAGTCGAGCTTGCAGTTGTTTCTCAAAACCGCGCGGGCTCGGACGATAAAAGACCGGCTTTGTTCGGGCAAGGTTTTCTGGCCAGTAATTTTGTGGCACATAGGCATGCTCGAACTCATGAGGATATTGATAAGTGACACCATTCCCGAGCGCCGCTGCCCCCGGATGATGGGCATCGCGCAAGTGCGGCGGGACGGGTCCGCCGTCCGAACGACGAACGAGCGTCAATGCTTGATCGATTGCTGAGATGACAGCATTCGATTTCGGTGCCGTTGCGAGATATAAGACCGTTTCAGCAAGCGGGATCCGTGCTTCCGGGAAACCGACGTACTCGCACGCGCGTGCGCAGGCATCGACCATTAATAACGCTTGCGGATCAGACAGGCCGATGTCTTCTGCCGCATGGACGTAGAGACGACGGACGATGAAACGTGGACTTTCGCCCGCTTCAATCATGACGGCGAGCCAGTAGAGCGCGGCGTCCGGATCGGAACCACGAATCGATTTAATGAAAGCAGAGATGACATCATAATGACGATCGCCGTCCTTATCATACTTCAATGCCTTTTGCTGAATCGATTCCTCCGCGACAGCGAGGTCGATCGTAATTTGACCATCGATTTCCGGTGTCGTCAAGACGGCGAGTTCGAGCGCATTCAATAATGCCCGGTAGTCGCCGTCTGACAACTTGACGTAATGATCGATTGCTTCATCCGTGATCGTGATTGGATATTTGCCAAGACCACGCTCCGTGTCCTTCAGGGTCCGATCGAGGACGATCCGTAAATCATCTACCGTCGGGGGTTCAAAACGAAAGACTGTTGCCCGCGATAAGAGAGCGGCGTTGACCTCAAAACTCGGATTTTCCGTCGTCGCCCCGATCAATGTGATCGTACCCGCTTCAAGCGCTGGCAGTAAGGCGTCTTGCTGCATCTTATTGAACCGATGGATCTCATCGAGAAAAAGGATCGTTTTTTGATCCTCGAACTGAAGACGAGCTTCGGCTGCTTTTAGAATCTCACGTAATTGTTCCAGTTTCGCCGTGACCGCATTCAATTGTTCGAATGCTGATTTCGTATAACTGGAGATGACACGTGCGAGCGTCGTCTTACCGGTACCGGGTGGACCGTAAAAAATGACGGTTCCGAGACGATCGGCTAAGATGGCACGCCGCAGGAGCGTTGTCTCTCCAATCAGATGACGTTGTCCGACGATTTCATCCAGATTCTGCGGACGCATTCGATTCGCGAGCGGTCCGGCAGGAGACTGGGATTCAAATAAATGTGCCATACACATACGCTCCTTCTACTTTTAGCTACTACTATACTAGAAAGGATGATCCTTCGCATGATGAAAATCTCGACGAAAGGGCGATATGGTCTGACGATCATGATCGCACTCGCGAAAGAAGCTGAATCTAAACCATTGTCCTTAAAGAAAATCGCGCAGATGTATGACTTATCTGAACACTACCTCGAGCAATTGATCGCACCACTTCGTAATGGTGGTCTCGTCAAAAGCGTCCGCGGCGCTTATGGCGGATATAAGCTCGGTCGTGAAGCGCAAAACATCACGGCGGGTGAAATCATCCGCTTACTTGAAGGACCACTCGTCGTCGTTGAAGGTGATGCGTGTGACGAGGTCACGAAACGCAAACTGTGGGATAAAATCCAACAAGCAGTCGATCAAGTACTCGATTCAACGACGCTACAAGACTTAGCGGAAGAAGACGATACAGGATACATGTTCTATATTTGAGAGGTGAAAACGAATGAATTACTTTGACCATTCGGCGACGACGCCGATGCGTCCGGAAGTCCTTGAGGCGATGACGCCTTATTTGCTCGAACAGTATGGTAACCCATCGAGTGTCCATGCGGCTGGTCGGTCTGCTCGGGCAGCGATCGACAACGCACGTCGGCAGATCGCACAAGAATTGAACGCGAAACCAACCGAACTGATTTTCACGAGTGGTGGAACGGAGTCGGATAACTATGCCATCTTCGGTGCGGCAGAGGCAGCGCGTGAAAAAGGACGTCATCTCATTACGACACGTTTTGAGCATCATGCCGTGCTCCGCGCCTTCGAAGAGCTCGAAAAACAAGGCTATGACGTCACGTATCTTGATGTACCAACGACAGGCGTCGTCTCATTGGATGCCTTGCAAGAAGCTGTCCGGGAAGATACGACACTCGTCTCGATCATGTTCGGCAACAATGAAGTCGGGACGATCCAGCCGATTGCGGCAATTGGTCAATTCTTACGGGAACGCGGTATTTTGTTCCATACGGACGCGGTGCAAGTGTTCGGAAAACAAGCAATCGATGTCGAAGCGTTACAGGTCGATCTTTTATCCGCGTCTGGTCATAAAATCAATGGTCCAAAAGGAATCGGGCTATTATATGTACGGACAGGTGTGAAATTAGCGACGCAGACGTATGGCGGAGAACAGGAACGCAAGCGTCGCGCTGGTACGGAGAACGTACCGGGAATCGTCGGTTTAGCGAAAGCGCTCGAACTGATGATCGCAGAGCGCGATCAACAGCAGGACCACATCAAACAACTGCGTAGCGTTTTGCTAACACGCTTGGATGAAAGTGGCGTCACTTACGAAGTCAACGGTGTTGAAGGATTGCCGAATGTCCTCAATCTTTACTTCCCGCAAATTGAAATCGAACCGTTCTTGATCATGCTTGATATGCGCCAGATGGCGGTATCGAGCGGGAGTGCATGTACGGCAGGATCCGTCGAGCCTTCGCATGTCTTGTCGGCGATGTATGGTGAAGATGAACGGACACGGGCATCGGTTCGGATCAGTTTTGGTCACGGAAATGAGCTCGCGCAAGTCGAACTACTCGCACAAGCCTTGCAAGATGTCGTAAAATCGTTTCAGAATTAACTAAGAGGTGAAATGAATGAATACACGAGCGAAAGCCCCGAGTGAAACGACAGTCGTCGTTGGGATGTCGGGCGGTGTCGATTCGTCTGTGACGGCTCATTTATTAAAAGAGCAAGGCTATAACGTCATCGGGATCTTCATGAAAAACTGGGATGACACGGATGAGAACGGCTTTTGTACGGCGACGGAAGATTATGAAGACGTCATCGCCGTAGCCAATCAAATCGGCATTCCGTATTATGCGGTCAATTTTGAAAAAGAGTACTGGGATAAGGTCTTCACATACTTCCTCGATGAATATAAACTCGGTCGGACACCGAATCCAGACGTCATGTGTAACAAGGAAATCAAGTTCAAAGCCTTCCTCGATCACGCGATGCGTCTTGGTGCCGATTTCGTCGCGACAGGTCATTATGCACGTGCTGTCTATGAAGATGGAGAACATAAATTGCTTCGTGGTGTCGATACAAACAAGGATCAAACGTATTTCTTGAATCAATTGTCGCAAGAGCAAATCGCGAAGGCGATGTTCCCAATCGGTCACATGGAAAAATCAGAAGTGCGCCGGATCGCAGAAGAAGCGAACCTTGCAACAGCTAAGAAAAAAGACTCGACCGGTATTTGCTTCATTGGCGAGCGGAATTTTAAACAGTTCCTCGGTCAATACCTACCGGCACAACCCGGTGAGATGCGGACGCTTGACGGCAACGTCATGGGTCGTCACGATGGATTGATGTACTATACGATGGGGCAACGCCACGGGCTTGGTATCGGTGGCGACGGAGAACCTTGGTTCGTCGTCGGAAAAAACCTAAAAGAGAACATTCTCTATGTCGATCAAGGATTCCATAACGAATTATTGTATTCGGAAGGATTACTTGCTTCAGATGTCAGTTGGACATCTGAACGTCCAGTCGGTGAGACATTCCGTTGCACAGCGAAATTCCGTTACCGTCAACAAGACACAGCCGTCACGGTTCGTGTCCTTGAAGGTGGACTCGATGTTTCGTTTGACGAACGTCAACGGGCGATCACACCAGGACAAGCGGTCGTGTTCTATGATGGAGACATCTGCCTCGGTGGTGCCACAATCGATGCAGCCTATAAAGCAGGCGAACGCCTCGCTTATTTAGCGTAAGGAGCAAAAGAAGATGAACTATAATGAAGTAGGGTTCCGGCATCTAGAAGCTGGAAATTATGAATTAGCAGCGCAAGCTTTTAATGATGCGATCGAAGAAAACCCAAAAGATCCGACAGCATACGTCAATCTTGGAACATTACTCCAATCGATGAACGACGCTGATCGTGCCCTCCGTTTTTATGACCGGGCACTGATGATTGATAATACGTTTGCGAGTGCCTATTATGCGAAAGGTGCCTTGTTCTTTGCTGCCGACAAACTCGTCGAAGCAGAGGAATCATTGCGCGCGGCGTTATTGTACGGACTTGACGACGCGGATCTCCATTTCATGCTAGGGATGACGTATCAAAAACTCGGTGATCCAGTCCGCGGCTTACCTCGTTTACAACGCGCGTCAGAACTAAACGGTGTCGATATCGAGGTCGCGTTCCAATACGGACTTGCCTTAGCGCAAAACGAGAAGTTGGAAGAAGCGGTCGAGATGTTCGAGCATGTCTTGATGCTTGACGAAACGCATACAGATGCACGATACAATTATGCGATTGCTCTTGCCTTCCTCGGTCAACAGGAAGCCTGTTATGCAGAACTTGAAGCCGTTCTTGCCTATCAGCCGGAACACGCGCTTGCACGAGATGCAAAAGCGAAGATGGATGCGTTATTAAAACAAGCAGATTGATCTAAAAAAAGACGATTCCAGGCGGAGTCGTCTTTTTTGTATGGTATTTAATTCCCGACTTCACGGATGACACGAAGCGGAGGTCCGGAAAAGTCTTCATAGGCTTCATCCATGTTTTTCGTATACAGTTCGATGACGTTATTTTCTGTATCCTTGAAATAAGCGGAATACTCTTTTTGGTTCGAGGTCTCCTGTTCATCCCATTCTCTTAGCTTCACGGTGATTGAAGCTTCCCGAAGCTGATTTAAGGCTTGCTGGAACTCGTCCTTCTCAACGTAAAAGGCACAGTGGACATGGACTCCGCCTTCATCGTACAACGTATCCCATTCGGAGACCGGTAAATGTTTAACGGTTCGTTCTTCCATCGTGAAGTCCCGTTTCAGCCAAAGACCGAGTCGGGTGTTGCCGCCAATGTAGAGCCACGTTGCCCAGACCCCATCTTGTTTAGATTGTTCTTTGCTCGGCTCAGCATCCTCAGGTGCCCATTGCTCGACAATCGGAATACCAAGTGTCCCATTCCAAAAGCCAAGGGCGCGATCCATATCCTCGACTTCAAGTACTAACTCACACAATCCTGCAATCGGTAAACGTGCCATCCTTGAACTCCTCCTCTTAACGAAATGTTTCACGTTATCTTTCCCTGATTTAAAATCCGGTAAACGAATGCTATGATGAAAGCAGCGAATGAAAAAGAGAGAAAGAAGGTGGAGTGATGGAGCACCCCCATCAAGTAGTCGGGCGCGTCAAACGTGTGCTCTTTTCTTCTGAAGAGGAAGCACACTCCATTGTACTGGTCGCCGTCAAAGAAAAGAACTTTGAATTAAAAGAGACCGAGCTCGTCATTACGGGTACAGGAGTCGGAATCGAACTCGGAGGGACGTATCAAGCATTCGGTCGTCTCGTCGATCATCCCCGATTCGGAAAACAACTGAAGGCGGAGCTGATTCGTCGATCGGTTCCGATGACCAAACATGCGACGATCCGCTTCTTGACGAATGGTTCGTTCACCGGCATTGGTCCGAAGACAGCGAAAAATATCGTCGATGCTCTCGGAGAAGACGCAGTGGATCTCATTTTGAAAGATGAACGGGTACTGAATCAGGTGCCTGGGTTGAAACAAAAACAAGCCGACATCATATTGAATCGACTCGCCACGTTATACGGTGTCGATCAGTTGATGCTGTTCTTAGCACCGTTTGATGTCACACCGAAGCTAGCGGCAAAGATCTATGCCGCGTACGAGGGCGACGCCATGGCACGGATTCGGGAGAATCCGTATTCCTTGATGTATGAAGTAAACGGGATCGGCTTTAAGACAGCCGATCATATTGCCGCGCACCTCGGACTCGTCGGGCTACATCCAGAGCGTGTCGCTGCTTCGATCATGCATATATTAGAACAAGAAGCGGGCGAGGGACATGCCTTCGCGACGGTTGACTCTCTGTTGCAACGGGCACCCCGTCTGCTAGGGGAAGATCCGGGAGAGCGGCTGGAAAAAGCGATCGAACTGTTGCTCGCTGAAGATAAGGTCAAGCTTGAAGAAGGTTGCTTGTATTTACCGACGATCTTTTATGCGGAAGTCCGCGCGGCGAAGGAGCTAGCACGCGTCATGGCAAACGGTGCCGAACAGGAAGTCGATGTCGCGACGATTCTTGAAGCAATCGGGCACCTCGAAGAACAGTTCGGCATGGAATATGCCGTGCAACAGCGAGAAGCGATCGAGTTAGCGGTCAAAGCGCCGCTGATGGTCTTGACTGGTGGACCGGGTACCGGTAAGACGACTGTCATCAAGGGAATTTTGCATGCGTTGCAAGAAATTCATGACTGGCCGCTTGAGAAGAGTCGCGTCAAGACAGGAGAGGTCTATCCATACGTCCTTGTTGCACCGACGGGACGTGCCGCTAAACGTCTATCGGAAGCAACAGATGTACCGGCGATGACGATTCACCGTCTCTTAAAGTATGATGGAACGAACTTTCAACTGAATGAGGATCAGCCGATCACGGGAAAAGTACTGATCATCGATGAATCGTCGATGATTGATATCTACTTGTTATCGAGTTTGCTTCGCGCCGTCCCGAATGGCATGAAGATCTTGTTCGTCGGTGACCGCGATCAATTGCCATCCGTCGGTCCAGGACAGGTGCTGGCAGACTTGATGGATACGGAAGGAATTCCCGTCGTCCGTTTGAACGTCGTCCATCGTCAAGCAGAAGATTCTTCGATATTGCGTCTTGCGCACGATTTGAAGAACCGGACGACGTCTGCTGATTTGTTATCACCACTTGCGGATCGCCGCTTCTATACTGCGTCTCCGCAAGAGACGTTACGGGGCATCTCGGCCTTCGCGGAAAAAGCACTCGCAAAAGGCTACTCGAAATTCGATGTCCAGGTCCTCGCGCCGACCTACCGGGGTCAGGTCGGGATCGACGAATTGAATGTCGCCTTGCAACGCGTCTATAACCCGGAGGAACCGAAGAAACGAGAAGTCAAACAAGGAACGCGGATTTACCGGACCGGAGACAAGATTCTCCAGCTCGTCAACAATGCGGAAGAAAACGTCTATAACGGAGATATCGGCGAAATCGTCAATATCTTCTTCGCTAAAGAGAATGTCGATAAAGTCGATAAGATCATCGCCCGGTTCGATCAGACGGAAGTCGAGTACAACCGGAGTGACTGGGATCAATTCACGCACGCCTATGCGATTACGATCCATAAAGCGCAAGGATCTGAGTTTCCGATCGTCTTGATGCCGGTCTATTTCACGGGGGCGTTCAAACATTCCCGAAATTTAATTTATACGGCAGTTACTCGGGCAAAATCGAGTTTGTTATTATTCGGTGATCCGCGTGCGTTCCATAAAGCGTCGCAAGAAGAGGAACCCCGGCGCCGAACACGATTGATCGAACGACTCGGTGGGGTGACAAAGACTTGACGGATGCTGTTCGATAGGTAATAATCACGATAGATGAATGGACGTAACACGTTGATGGAAGATAAGTAAAAGGAAAACTCGAGTCCAGAGAGAAGTGAGTCTGCTGCAATCACTTTCTCGAGTCCCTTTGAAGCTCCTTCCGGAGTCGGGTGTAAACACCTGCGGGTCATCCCCGTTATCAGATGTTCGAGGTAGGCAATAGGTTGCTTACGAACGAGGGTGGTACCACGGAAGCGATGCTTTCGTCCCTTTTCAGGGATGAAAGCATCGTTTTTTTGCGTCCAAATAAAACCAATGGAGGTAACTGTTCATGAAAGCTCTAAAACCATTAACGGGTGCACAAATCCGTCAGATGTATCTTGATTTCTTCCAAAGCAAAGGGCATGCGATCGAACCGAGTGCTTCACTCGTGCCGGTCGAGGATCCATCGCTCTTGTGGATCAACTCGGGTGTTGCAACACTCAAGAAATATTTTGATGGTCGTGTCATTCCTGATAATCCACGTATCGTCAACGCACAAAAATCAATCCGGACGAACGATATCGAAAACGTCGGGAAAACAGCGCGTCACCATACGTTCTTCGAGATGCTCGGAAACTTCTCTGTCGGTGATTACTTCCGTGAAGATGCAATCAAATGGGGTTGGGAACTCTTGACGAGTGATGACTGGTACGGTCTTGACCCAGAACGTCTTTCGGTCACGATTCATCCGGAAGATGATGCAGCGCGTCAAATCTGGCTTGAACTCGGCGTACCGGCTGAGCGGATCATTCCGCTTGAAGATAACTTCTGGGAAATCGGTGAAGGTCCATCTGGTCCGAATACGGAAATCTTCTTCGATCGTGGTCCAGCTTTCGGAGACGATCCGAACGATTCAGAACTTTATCCAGGTGGCGAAAACGAACGCTATCTCGAGATCTGGAATATCGTCTTCAGTCAGTACAACCACGACGGACACGGCAACTACACGGAACTTCCGCGTAAAAACATCGATACTGGGATGGGACTCGAACGGATGGCGTGTGTCATGCAGGACGTGCCGACGAACTTCGATACGGATCTGTTCATGCCGATCATTCATAAGACAGAAGAAATCAGCGGCAAGATATACCGTGATGATTCGAAACTTGATGTAGCATTCAAAGTCATCGCAGACCACATCCGTACTGTATCATTCGCGATCGGTGATGGGGCTCTTCCTTCGAATGAAGGACGTGGATATGTCCTTCGTCGTTTACTACGCCGTGCGGTTCGTTATGCGAAGATGCTTGGGATCGAACGTCCGTTCATGTATGAACTCGTTGATACGGTCGGGAACGTCATGGTTGACTTCTACCCACAAGTTCCGGAAAAAGCGGACTTCATCAAACGCGTCATTAAAAACGAAGAAGAACGTTTCCATGAGACGCTTCATGACGGTCTTGCAATCTTGAACACGGTCGCTCAGACGTCTAAGGCAAACGGTGAGCATGTCATCAGTGGCGAAGATGCGTTCCGTCTGTATGACACGTATGGTTTCCCACTCGAATTGACAGTTGAGTATGCGGAAGATCATCAGATGTCTGTTGATGAAGAAGGCTTCAAACAAGCGATGGACGCACAACGTCAACGTGCGCGGGCAGCACGTGAAGAGAGCGGTTCGATGCAACAACAATCGGAAGTCCTCTCGACACTAAAAGATAAAAGTACGTTCGTCGGCTATACCGACCTTAAGGCGGATGCAAAAATCATCGCATTGTTGCATGATGGAGAACGAGTCACAGAAGTGGCTGCTGGTGAAGAAGCGCAAGTCATTCTCGATATCACGCCGTTCTACGCTGAAAGTGGTGGTGAAGTAGCGGATACAGGAACAATCGAAGGCAAAGACTTCGTTCTTGATGTCAAAGATGTTCAAAAGGCACCAAACGGTCAAAACTTGCATACGGTCATCGTCCGTACAGGAATCGCAACGGAAGCGGCGGATGTCGTTGCAAACGTCGAAGCAGCAGAACGTAAAGCCGTCACGAAAAACCATACAGCAACACACTTGCTTCATAAAGCATTGAAAGACACGCTCGGAACACACGTCAACCAAGCGGGATCACTTGTTTCTCCAGAACGTCTCCGCTTCGACTTCTCACACTTCGGTGCCGTGACACAAGAAGAGTTGACAAAAATCGAACAAGACGTCAACCAAGCGATCTGGGCATCATTACCGGTTGATATCGAAGAGATGAACATCGCTGATGCAAAAGCAAAAGGCGCGATGGCATTGTTCGGTGAGAAGTACGGTGAAACGGTCCGTGTCGTCTCAGCAGGCACATACTCGATTGAATTGTGTGGCGGAATCCACGTCGGAAACACTGCAGAGATCGGTCTGTTCAAGATCGTCTCAGAGTCTGGGATCGGTGCAGGTACACGCCGGATCGAAGCCGTGACAGGTGCAGGCGCGTATCGTGTGATGAATCAACACTTGGAAACACTCGAACAAGCAGCAGCTGTCTTGAAAACGAAAACGACGGAAGTTCCGGTCCGTATCGAAGCACTGCAACAACAACTTCGTGAGACGGAACGGGCGAACGAATCGTTGCAAGCAAAACTTGCGAACATCGAAGCTGCTTCACTAAAGGACGATGTTGAGGAAATCAACGGCGTACGTGTGCTTGCAAAACGTGTCGACGTCTCAGATATGGATGCCCTTCGCGGTATGATGGATGAGTTGAAGAGCTCACTCGGATCAGCAATCATTGTTCTCGGTAGTGCGCAAGGTGAAAAAGTCAATCTCGTCGCAAGCGTTTCAAAAGATTTAATCGACCAAGGCTATCATGCTGGTAAATTGATCAAGGAAGTCGCAACACGCTGCGGTGGTGGCGGTGGCGGTCGCCCTGACATGGCTCAAGCTGGTGGGAAAGATGCGTCGAAATTAGAAGAAGCACTCGCGTACGCTTCACAATACGTGCAATCACTGGCATAATAGAAACGTAGTGTATATGAAAGAGGTGATGAACGTGAGTCAGATGGATCAAACGATGAAATTCAACTTTCCAGAAGACGATAACAAAGCAGCGACACGGGATGTGTTGTTGACGGTCTATCATGCTTTAGAAGAAAAAGGATATCATCCGATCAACCAAATCGTCGGCTATCTCCTATCTGGAGATCCTGCTTACATTCCTCGTCATAATGACGCACGTAACTTAATTCGTAAGATTGAACGTGACGAATTGCTCGAAGAACTCGTGAAATCTTATTTGGCGGAGAGTGGAAATTCAAAATGAAACGTGCAATGGGACTAGACGTCGGTTCGAAGACGATCGGGGTAGCGGTCAGTGACTTGATGGGCTGGACGGCGCAAGGTGTCGAGACGGTCAAGTGGACGGAACCGGATTACCCAGAAGCCTTCAAACGGCTCGATGTCATCATGGAGACATACAATGTCGAAATCCTAGTCATTGGTCTTCCGAAAAACATGAACGGTTCCATCGGTCCCCGTGCGGAGGCGAGTGAAGCCTTTGCGAAGGAAATCGAACAGCATACTGGGCTTGAAGTCGTCTTCATGGATGAACGGTTGACGACGATGCAAGCAGAACGGATGTTGATCGATGCCGATGTCAGCCGCAAGAAACGAAAACAAGTCATCGATAAGATGGCTGCCGTCATGATCCTGCAATCGTATTTGGATCGGGCGAATCGATGAAGGGGGAGAAACCGATGGCTGAAGAAAAACGTCAGTATCTCTTTCCAGATGAAGAGGGCGGCGAACATCTTTTCGAAGAATGGTACCGTTACTCAAGTGAACGTACAGGAAAAACCTATCTATTTCTTGAAATGATCGGTAACCCTGACGAAGGAGCGGATGATCTAATCATCTGTGAGATCGATGAATATGGAGAAGGCGAAGATGATTTTGAATTGAGCCTGATCGATGAAAATGATGAGCAAACTTGGGATGAACTCGAGCTTGCGTTAAAGGAGCGGATCACTGATGCAACAGAATGAGCCAACACGTTACGTAATTCCGGACGGCGAAGGAAATGATTTCGAATTCGTAGAACGTCTGCGTTATGAAAGCCCACGTTCGAGCAAGACATACATCTTCCTCGAGCCAATCGGAGCAGATTATGACGAAGCAGAAGAAGTCGATATCTTCGTTTACGAACTCGACGAATACGGTGATGGAGACAACGACTTCAACCTCGTACCAATCGACGAAGACGATACAGCGACTTGGGATGAAATCGAAGAAGTCTTTAACACGCTCGAAGATCAGTTAGACTAACCCGACTCATGACAGGTGACGTCGTAAGAGACTTTCTCTTACGGTGTCACCTTGTTTTAAGAGAAGAAGGAGGAACCGATGGAGAACGAATGGAAGCAAAATGCTGAAATCGAAAAAAGGCGACGCCGGACATCACGCCGGATCACGCTGATCATCCTTTCTGTATTGTTGACGATTTTTCTAGTTACCAGTGCGGTCATCTATGTCTTTTTGAAAAATGCGCTTGAACCGGTCGATGAAGCAGCGACGAAATCCGTCAAAGTCGAAATTCCTTTAGGCGCAGGAACGAGTACGATCGCTTCCTTACTAAAGGAAAAAGATTTGATTGCAAACGAGACGATTTTCCGTTATTACGTCCGTTATAAGAATGAATCGTCATTCCAGGCGGGTACATATACCCTGTCACAAGCCATGTCCCCGGATGAAATCATCAATGAATTGAAAACGGGAACGGTCATGAAGGCAGCGGATGTGAAAATCACGTTACCTGAAGGCATCACGATGGATCGTCAAATTGATTTAATCGCGAAAGCGACGAAGTTCAAAGAAGAGACGATTCGTAAAGAATTGACGGATGCGATGTTCATCGATGCCATGATTGAAAAATACCCGATGTTGACGGATGAAGTGAAGAAGAATGGCGTCTTGTACGCACTTGAAGGATATCTCTTCCCAGCAACGTATGAGTTCGATAAAGGAAAAAGCATTGATCAAATCGTCGAGACGATGCTCGACGAGACAGAAAAAGTCTACGATGAAAATGAGGATGCCATTCGAAAGTCAGGCATGACCTTCCATGAAGTGCTCAGTCTCGGTTCAATGGTCGAGCGTGAAGCCGCGACACCGAAGGATCGTCGTGAAATCGCAGGCGTCTTCAAAAACCGTTTAGATGATGGCATGAAACTGCAGTCGGACCCGACGGTTTGGTATGGCACAGGCGAGAATACGGCATTGACGACGCTAAAGGATCTTGAGAATAACTCAAAGTACAATACGTATAAGTACGAAGGAATTCCGATTGGTCCGATTTCAACGGTCAGTAAGGATTCCGTATTAGCTGTCTTGAACCCGAATAAAACAAAATATGTCTATTTCTTCGCCCGTCCACCAAGTGATACACATCCACGAGGACAGATTCTTTACGAAGAGACATATGAAGAACATCAACGAAACGTCGTTAAGTATAAACCGGAATGGGTGGAATACGAAGCGAGTAAAGAGCAATGAGCAACGGGTTGGGTTGAAGCGGGAAGTTCGCTTCAAGTCAGCCTGTTTATGCGGAAGAGGGAGTGAATGGCGTGAAGGATTTCACGACCTATGTCGAATCGATGATTCATCCTCGTGATGCCCTACTAGAAGAAATGGAGCGTTATGCGGAAGAACATCATATACCGATCATCGAGTTGACCGGTTCCGAAGTCTTATTGTCGCTCCTGCGATTACAGCAACCGAAGCGTATTCTAGAAGTCGGAACAGCAATTGGTTATAGTGCGATCCGGATGGCACGTGCGTTACCGGATGCGCGTATTACGACAATCGAACGGAATGCAAAGCGGTATGAAGAAGCAAAAACCTTCATCGCCCGGTCAGATGTGGCGGATCGGATTGACATCATTTTTGGTGATGCAGTAGAATTAGCCGAAACGCTTGAAGACCAGTTTGATGCAGTCTTCATCGATGCAGCTAAAGGACAGTATAAAAAATTCTTTGCGGGATATGGGCGACTCATTCCAGAGGGCGGCGTGCTTTATACGGACAATCTCTTCTTACACGGAGATGTCCTTGAGCCTGACCCGAAGACGTTCGATCGAAGAAGACGTCGGCTCGTGCGTCTCGTCAAAGAATTCACGGTCTGGATGATGGAACAAGAACAATATGATACGACGATTTTTCCACTCGGTGACGGTGTATCCGTCAGTCGGAAAAAGTCGAAATGATGGAGGAACGAATGACATGCAAAAACCGGTAGTAATAGGCGTAGCGGGCGGAACGGGTTCAGGGAAGACGACGGTGGCACGTTCACTTGTCGATGCGTTCCCAAGCGAATCAATCGTCATGATTGAACAGGACGCATACTATAAAGACCAAAGTGAATTATCAATGGAAGAGCGATATCAGACAAACTATGATCATCCATTTGCTTTCGATAATGGTCTTTTGATCGAACACATTCAAGCGCTCCGCGAAAACATTGCCGTTGAAAAACCGGTATATGATTATGTCGCACATACACGTGCTCAAGAAACGATTCGTCTCGAACCACGTGATGTCATCATCGTAGAAGGAATTTTAGCGCTTGAAGACGAACGGTTACGGGAACTAATGGATATTAAGGTGTTCGTCGATACGGATGCGGACGTTCGCATTCTTCGTCGGATGCAACGTGATATCAACGAACGTGGGCGTTCAATTGATTCTGTCGTTGAGCAGTACACGAATGTCGTCCGTCCCATGCATCTACAGTTCTGTGAACCGACAAAACGTTATGCGGATATCATCGTACCAGAGGGCGGCGAAAACCACGTGGCAATCGATTTACTCGTAACGAAAATCCGAGCGATCCTTGATTATCGATCATCACTCGACCAAAGAGGATATTGATTCCAAAAAAGATGTGAATATACTATACTAGTGGAATAAAAAGGAGCGTGACAAAAATGGCAGAAAAGCAATACTACATGACGCTTGAAGGTAAAGCGAACATTGAAAATGAATTGAATGAATTGAAGTCAGTCCGCCGGAAAGAAGTCGTCGAGAACATCAAGATTGCCCGTTCGTTCGGTGACCTTTCAGAGAACGCAGAATATGATTCAGCAAAAGAAGAGCAAGCAATGGTCGAAGGCCGGATTGCTCAACTGGAAGAGATGCTTCGCAACGTTGCCATCATCTCGGAAGAAGAGAAGGATATCTCAGTCGTCGGTATCGGAACGACAGTCACTTTCTTGAGTGTCGAAGACAACGAAGAAGATACGTATACGATCGTTGGTAGTGCCGAAGCAGATCCGTTCACGGGTAAAATCTCGAACGAATCACCAATCGCAAAAAGTTTAATGGGGCACCAAGTCGGAGATCAAGTCTCTGTACCAGCACCAGGCGGCGAATACGCAGTAAAAATTACATCGATCAAATAAAGAACACAGGAGCCGGAGCAATCCGGCTTTCTGTTTGATGGAGGAATGGACCATGCCAATCGCAATCATCGGCGCAATGGAAGAGGAAGTCAACTTATTGCGCAACGAGTTGTCAGAACGTAAAGATACAGTCATCGCAAACTATCATTTTTATGAAGGACTCTTGAATAGCGTTCCTGTCGTCATTTTGAAGTCAGGAATCGGGAAAGTGAACGCTGCGATCGGTACGACATTATTGCTTGACCACTACAAACCAACTGCTGTCATCAATACCGGCTCAGCAGGCGGATTTAAAGAAGGCTTAACGGTCGGGGATGTCGTCGTCTCAACAGAAGTACGTCACCATGACGTAGACGTGACAGCGTTTGGTTACGAATATGGTCAGGTACCTGGAATGCCAGCTGCCTACCAAGCAGATCCAAAGCTCGTAGCAACAGCAGAAGCTGTCATCGAGCGCATGGATGCAATTCGTGTCGTTCATGGATTGATCGCGACAGGTGACTCCTTCATCCATGATTCAGAGCGTGCTGCTCAAATCAAGGCGCACTTCCCAGAAGTCGCAGCCGTCGAGATGGAAGCTGCGCCAATCGCACAAGTCTGTCATCAGTTTGGTGTTCCGTTCGTCGTGACACGTTCGATTTCAGATAGCGCTAATGAAGAAGCGTCACTCTCGTTTGATGAATTCCTCGAGATTGCGTCAATCAATTCCGCTAAAATGGTCATGGAAGTCGTTCGGACGTTAGCAGAATGATGTAGAAGGAAGGGCACGGGAGACCTTGCTCTTCCTTTTTTCTTTGACAAAAGCAAATTAACGCTTTATATTAGTACCAGATACTAATAACCAAAAGGGGATGCCTTATGAAGATCGGGATTGTAGGATTAGGAACGTCTTTGCCATCACGTCGCGTAACGAATGATGAGCTAGCAACGACGCTTGACACAAGTGATGAATGGATTCGGACACGAACAGGAATCGGGGCACGACGAATTGCAGCCGATGATGTGGATGTAACAGACTTAGCGACAGAAGCGGCTCAGAAGGCACTCGATGATGCTAGATTGACAGTAGAGGACATCGGCTTGATCATTGTCGGAACGGCAACAGGACGTGCGTTCCCTTCTACAGCCTGTATCGTTCAAGAGCGCTTGGGAGCACGAGGGGCGACCGCTTTTGATATCAGTGCGGCCTGTAGTGGATTCATCTTCGCATTACAAACAGCTGCAAGCATGTTATCAACAGTCGAAGGAAAACATGCACTGGTCATCGGTGCCGAAAAAATGTCGAGTATCGTTGACTGGTCAGACCGGTCGACAGCGATTTTATTCGGGGATGGTGCAGGAGCGGTCGTCATCGGACAAACTGAGCAAGAGGGATTAAATGCTTTTGAACTCGGAACAGACGGACGTGGAGCCCATCTGTTGTTTAAGGATGTCGATGGACCAATCGAGATGAACGGTCGCGAAGTCTTTAAGTTCGCCGTTCGTAAATTACCGGAAATCGTTGAGAAGGTCATTCAAAAAGCAGACAGCACGCTTGAAGATGTCGATATCTTGATTCCGCATCAGGCGAACCTACGCATCATCGATGCAGCGTGCGAACGACTGCATATTCCGCAAGAAAAAGTCATCGTTACGATCGATGAGCATGCGAATACATCTGCTGCTTCGATCCCACTCGCACTCGAAGAAGCACGTAAGCAAGGTCGTCTGACACCAGGTACGAAACTTGTACTTGCTGGCTTCGGTGCCGGATTGACTTGGGGAGCAGCATATATTACTTGGACTAAAGGAGAGAACACATAAGATGATGAGAAAACGCGTTGTAGTCACAGGAATCGGGGCATTGACACCAATCGGGAATGATGCGAATACATTCTGGGATGCATTAAAAGAAGGAACGAACGGAATTCGTCCGATGGAGCGTCTTGATATCGATGAGTATCCAACGAAGGTCACGGGCGAATTACAGAACTTCGATGTCACAGAATTCATTGAGGCGAAAGAAGCACGTAAAATGGACCGCTTCGTTCATTACTCACTTGTCGCAAGCATGGAAGCTGTAAAAGATGCTGGAATTGATATCAAGTCGATTGCTGAACGTGCAGGTGTCTGGATTGGATCAGGAATCGGTGGCGTTGAAACGATCGAGAAACAAGCGAAAATCTACTTTGAACGTGGACACCGTCGTGTCAGCCCATTCTTCATTCCAATGATGATCCCGAATATGGCAAGCGGTCAGGTATCGATTTATACCGGAGCAAAGGGACCGAATAACTGTTCCGTCACAGCATGTGCTTCAGGAACGAATGCCATCGGAGAAGCACTGCGTGTCATCGAACGTGGTGACGCGGATGTCATGATTGCTGGTGGTGCGGAAGCGCCGATCACGAACTTAGCATTTGCTGGTTTTTGTGCCAACAAAGCGATGTCAACGAACCACGATCCTGAGACGGCAAGCCGTCCATTTGACGAAGGACGTGACGGATTCGTCATGGGAGAAGGGGCAGGAATCTTGATTCTTGAAGAATATGAGCATGCAGTAGCTCGTGGTGCGAAAATCTATGCAGAGGTCAGTGGGTATGGATTAACAGCTGATGCGTACCACATCACAGCTCCGGATCCAGACGGAGACGGTGGAGCACGCGCGATGGCGATGGCGATTCAAGATGCGGGCATCACTCCGGAGGCAGTCGGATACATCAATGCTCATGGAACGAGTACACCAATGAACGACATCCTTGAAACAAAAGCGATCCACAGTGTCTTCGGTGAACAAGCGAAACAACTCGTCGTCAACTCGACGAAATCGATGATCGGTCACTTACTTGGTGGAGCAGGTGGCGTCGAGGCAATTGCGACGATTAAATCATTACAAGAACAAACAGTTCACCCGACGATTCATCTCAAACAGCCGAGCGAAGGCTGTGATCTCGATTATGTGACAGAAGGTTCACGTCACGTCGAAATGACTTATGCGCTCAGCAACTCGCTTGGGTTCGGTGGACACAACGCATCACTCGTCTTCAAACGGTATGAAGCTTAAGCTCAAGCGACTCCCTTGAAACATCAAGGGGGTCGCTTTTTTGATGAAATTCTGATTCAATAGAGAAATGCGTGTTTGACGCAGAAAGGAGTCGTTTATGACTAACATCACAAGAAAAACATCAATCCTGATATTGATCTTATTTTTATTGATTGGTCTCAGTGGTACGCTCATATATCGTCTATCATCATCTCAAAAGACCAAAACAGATCAGGAGACCCAAGCAGTGAAGGTTGAATTAATTGAATCATCACTCCCGAAGACATCCGATATTGCGTTAGCGACAGATAGTCGTTCTCAGACACTGTTAGCACAACTGTATGAAGGATTATATGTCTTTACTTCTGGGACATCCGTCCGTCGAGGATTAGCACAGGATATGTCAGTCTCAAAGGATCGTCTGACGTATACGATTCAACTCAAACAAACGAAAAATGCGCAGGGTCAGCCGATCACGGCACAAGACTTTGTCGATAGTTTCCGACGTGTCGCAGCTAATAAAACGAATTCTCCTTATGGTTTTTTATTTGAAGTGTTTGAAAATGGACGTGCCGTCAATGACGGAAAAATGAAGCCAGAGCGTTTAGGTGTAAAGGCGAAAGGACGCAATCAACTTATCATCACGTTGAATCAGCCGGTTTCGAATCTAAAGGAATTACTTGCGATGTCCGTCTTCTATCCACAACCGGAATCAAAGAAGTGGGAAGAACTTGTTGGAAATGGTGCATTTACACTAGAAAAAATGTCGAAAAGCGGATATACGCTTAAGAAAAATGATCAGTATCATCAGCAAAACGTTGTTACAGTAGCGAAAATAGAAAGCCGTATCATTCCCGATCATCAGACGCAATGGAGTTCGTATGAGAAAAGCAAGGCGGCTATCCTTCCATTACAAGAAAGTGTCGAAACACAAGGTGATCAGGTTTCACGACCGACCTATCAAAAAAAGCGGAGTGGTGTCTTTTATATCGCCTTTAATCAAAAAAATGACACGTTCCGCGATACGACACTCAGAAAGCGGATTGCTCACGCCTTGATGGAAAAAGAATCGGTTCAACTTCCTTTAGGGTATGCAGGTATTCCGACGAATCGATTCGTCGTCACTGATACGAACGTATTGATGTCAGAATCCGTTCAAGAGAAACCTGAAAAATCACAAGAACACAGTAAACAACAAATTGAGATGCTTAATTTTGATGATCCACAAGCAAAACGGATTGGGGAACAACTCGAAACCTATCTTGAGAAACAAATACCTGAGATTGATATCATTCTTAAGCCAGTCGCGATTGAAGAGAAAATCGACAAAGAACAATCATCACGATATGCGATGACTTTGACTGGATGGATGCCAGATTATCCAGGACCGCTAGCCTATTTAAATCAATTCGTCTCAGACAATCCTTTAAATTCGGTGAATTATCAATCCAAGGTATACGACCAGACAGTTGAAAAAGCACGAAAAGAAAAAGAGATAAAACGAAAACAAGCACTCTATCATCAAGCCGAAAAACGGTTAATCCATCAGGATGCTGTCGTCGTTCCTTTGTATCAGACGACTGAGAAATTATATGTTTCTGATACGATTCAAGGAATTGAAGTACCGATTTATGGACCGGAATACCTACTCCGCTCGATGAAAATTTTAAAATAATCACTTAACTGGGACCATTATTTCTTAAGGTCCCAGTCTTTTTTTGAAAAAATATTTAGAAAAATCGGATAAAAGGTTTGCAAAATTATCAGAACATTGTAAACTATTTGTAACGAAGGGTTTGATTCGAATATAGTAATTCTTTTTTTTTCGGTCAAAAACCTGACAGTATCATTTTTTTAGAAACCTAGGGGGGTCATCGTAACATGAAGAAGAAAAGCTTTGCTTTAGCTACATCGGTAGCACTCGTATCAAGTGCGTTCCTCGCAGCTTGTTCGACAACGGATTCAGGCGACAAATCGGGCGACACAGGTTCAAGCAAAAAATCCAATGATCAAACACTTAATTTGATCGAAGGTTCGGATATTCCGACACTCAACCCGACGACTTCAACAGACTCAGTTTCATTTAACGTATTGAACAACACGATGGAGGGTCTTTACCGTCTTGATGACAAGCAGCAGCCGACTCCAGGTATCGCTGAAAGCCACACGGTTTCAGATGACAAATTAACATACACGTTCAAATTACGTGATGCAAAATGGTCTGATGGTACACCACTTACGGCAAAAGATTTCGAATATGCATGGAAAGAAGTTCTAAATCCTGAAAACGCTTCACAGTATGCATACGTCTTCTACAATATCGAAGGTGCAGAAGAGTACAATACGAAAAAAGGCGATCGTGATGCTGTCGGTGTTAAAGCAGTCGATGACAAAACGCTCGAAGTTAAGTTAAAAGCACCTGCAGATTACTTCCTCGGACTCACTGGATTCGGACCATTCATGCCGAAATCAGAAGAACTCTCGAAGAAAATCGGGAAAGACTTCGGTTCGACTGCAGACAAGGCGATCTACAACGGACCATTCAAGTTAACAGAATGGACACGTGAACAAGGCTGGAAAATGGTTAAAAACGATAACTACTGGGATAAAGATGCCGTCAAACTTAAAACGATCAACGTTAAGGTCGTTAAAGAGACAGCGACAGGTGTTAACCTTTACGAAAAAGGTGACATCGACCGTACAGGTCTAACTTCTGAGTTCGTTGCTCAGTACAAAGACAATAAAGAATTTAAAACAAAAGGTGAATCAACGATCTTCTACCTTAACCTCAACACAAAGGTAAAAGCGCTTGATAATGAAAAAATCCGTCGCGCCATCGATATGGGTTACAACAAAAAAGGAATCACGGATGTCATCCTTGCAAACGGATCACTTCCAGCAAACTACCTCGTACCAAAAGATTTCGCAAAAGATGCTGACGGAAAAGATTTCCGCGACAAGTATCCGGCATTCAACGAATACAATGCCGATGAGGCGAAAAAACTCTGGGAAGAGGGTCTCAAAGAAATCGGTCAAAAATCGGTTGATCTTGAGCTCTTGAACTACGATAGCGACGATGCTAAGAAAATCGGTGAGTTCTTGAAAGGGGAACTTGAGAAAAACCTTCCAGGTATGAAGGTTACGATCAAACAACAACCATTCAAAAACAAACTTGATCTTGAAAACAAAGGTGATTTCGAGTTCTCATTCGCTGGCTGGGGTCCTGACTACCAAGATCCAATGACGTTCCTCGATCTCTTCGTCACGGGCGGACCATACAACCGTGGTAAATGGTCGGACAAAGAGTACGATAAACTCATCAAAGATGCACAAACTCAAACAGATGCAACAAAACGTTGGTCTGAACTACAAGAAGCTGAGAAAATCCTTCTTGATTCAGCAGCAATCTCACCTGTTTATCAGCGTGGACGTGCATTCCTCGTTAAACCATACGTCAAAGGAGTCGTCGAGCATAACTTCGGCGCAGACTTCTCTTACAAATGGGCTTCAATCGAAGGAAAATAAGCAAAATAAAAACTACTTCCGATTTGATTCGGAAGTAGTTTTTTGTTTGGAAATATCAAAAAAGACCGGAGCATTCCGATCTCTTTTGGAGAAAATCTTATTTTTTTACTTTGGCACGCTTCCGCTGTAAGCCCATTGCCTTTTCGATTTTCGCGAGTTTTTTGGCAGCGACTGCTTCTGCGCGATCACGTCCAGCGTCAAGAATTTGATCGAGTTCTTCAGAATCAATCAATTCATAATAGCGCTGTTGAATCGGTTCGAGTTCCGCAATGATCGCTTCTGCGACATCTGTTTTGAATGTTCCATAATTCGAGCCCTCGTATTTTGCTTCAAGAGCTGGAATCGAGATACCAGCGAGTAGGGAATAGATCTCAAGTAAATTCGACACACCTGGTTTGTTTTCACGATCGAATTTGACGATGCCTTCTGAGTCCGTGACAGCTGATTTCACTTTTTTACGAATGACATCTGGTGCGTCAAGCATCGAGATGAAGCCTTTCGGATTTTGATCAGATTTTGACATCTTTTTATCTGGCGTCGTCAAACTCATGATTCGGGCACCTGATTCAGCAATGATCGGTTCTGGTAATGTGAACGTCTCATAATAGCGGCTATTAAATCGTTGGGCTAAATCGCGCGTTAACTCAATGTGTTGTTTTTGATCGTCACCGACCGGAACGAGTTCCGCGTCGTAGAGAAGGATATCAGCTGCCATGAGCGTCGGGTAGACGAACAACCCTGCACCAATCCGCTCTTTTCCTTGTGATTTATCTTTATATTGCGTCATACGTTCTAGTTCACCCATACCGGAAAGACATGTCAACATCCAGCCGAGTTGCGCGTGCGCTTTGACTTCTGATTGAACGAAAATCGTTGATTTTTCTGGGTTCAGACCACTTGCGATATAAAGAGCAGCAAGGGCGCGTGTATTGTTCATCAGTTCGACACGATCGATATCGACCGTGATGGAGTGCAGATCGACGACGCAGTAATATGCATCATGACCGTCCTGTAAGTTCACGAAGTGTTTCATGGCACCTAAGTAATTTCCGAGTGTCACTGTTCCTGTTGGTTTGATACCTGAGAAAATCGTTTTCATAATGAAATCCCTCCAAATAATAAAATCAAAATAAAAAACGCCCCTTGAAAATCAAGGGACGAGTCATCGCGTTGCCACCCAAGTTGCTATTTACATAGCCGCTCAATTTGCTGTAATGGGCAAACCCATCTGACTCTACTTGATTCGAATCAGCCACTCGAAAGTCCATTCACTTAGGCATCACCTGTCCATTTTCAGCACCATGGACTCTCTGAGAGGAATGGATCTAAGTTACTACTCTTTGTCGTCGTGTTTTCTTGTTTGATTAGTTTGAGTTTACCATACCTGAGATAGAGCGTCACGTTGATTTCGTTTAAAAATAGGAGATGATCAGCGAGACGACGATGAAGATGACACCGCTTGAGACGTAGGGTTTCGTCCGTGCTGAAGCACGGCGTTGCTTTTTGCGAAGCACTTCTTCCTCCTCGTCTTCATCTTCGTAATAATCGCCATCAATCTCTCGCAACTTTGCTTCCCGCTGCTTTTTGAATCCAGCTGTCATGCCGCGGAAGAAGCCGTTAGCAGACATATTCGAGAAGAATCCTACTGCAACTAACAAGAATCCTGCTATGAATAAACCACCAGACAGATGATACAAGATGCTGTGAGTCGAATCCGTCATAGTTGCCCAAATCGTGTAAAGCAGAACAAGAATGACCGCAACGATGACCGGTCGGAAATACGTCGATCGCATGAAAATCCCCCTTTACGTACATAGATATTCTTAGTATACGAAACTTTTAACGCTGTTACGAATCGGTAACAAATGAATGATGCAAAATAGCAAATAGTGTGACTATTCACTTGACGTTAATGCTATTCTCACATAAAATCAATTTATCACTTCGTTTAAGTTTTTGAAACTAGGTCAATGCATTTTGGGGAATACATTGCAGTTTCGACGGGACGTTATTGATGTCATAGGCATTATGGCAACTTGGAAATTGAAAAGGAGATGACTTACCGATGAAGAAAAAAACAGTCGGTCTCGCTTTATCAGTCATGCTTGCAGGAAGCGCTGTGCTTGCTGGATGTTCGACAGGTGGCGGAGACAAAGATTCAGGTTCGACAGACGGCAAGAAAAATCTACGTTTAACGGACACTTCGGATATTACGACAGTGGACCCAGCGAAAGCTACGGATTCCGTCGCTTTCAACATGATCGGAAACACGATGGAAGGTCTTTATCGTTTAGACAAGGACGGAAAAGCGATTCCAGCACTTGCAGAAAAAACGGATATCTCAAGCGACAATTTGACGTATACGTTCACGCTTCGTGATTCGAAATGGTCAGACGGTTCACCCGTCAAAGCACAAGATTTTGAATTCGCGTGGAAACGTGCTGCTGATCCAAAAACAGGTTCTAGTTACTCATACATCTTTGACACGTTAAAAAACGGCGCTGATGTTACACAAGGTAAAAAGCCTGTTGATGAACTCGGTGTTAAAGCAATCGATGATAAAACGTTAGAAGTAAAACTCGAGCGTCCAGCTCCGTATTTCCTCTCACTGACATCGTTCGGTACGTATACACCGATCAGTGAAGACTTCTACAAGAAAAACGAAAAAGACTTCTCGCTCAAACCAGATAAATTGCTTTATAACGGGCCTTTCGTTTGGGAATCTTGGAAAACGGATTCAAAACGTGTCCTGAAGAAAAACGACAACTACTGGGATAAAGATGCTGTCAAACTCGACGAAGTCACGATCAGTGTCGTTAAAGATACGTCAACAGTCGCAAACTTGTATGATTCAAATGAAATTGATTACGCAGGTCTGACTTCAGAGCAAGTTGAAGCTTACAAATCGAAGCCTGAATTCAAGACAGCGCTTCGTTCTTCAATCGCTTATCTGAAGTTCAATAACGAAGATGCAACGATGAAAGATGTCAATGCACGTAAAGCAATCGCTCGTGCGATCGATCCAAAAGGTATCACGGATACGCTTCTTGCGAATGGTTCAATTCCAACAACAAGCTTCATTCCAAAAGACTTTGTCAAGGATGCATCAGGTAAAGACTACACGAGCGACATCAACTGGTTCGATCGTGACGCGAAAGAAGCAGCAGATCTTTGGAAAAAAGCAAATGGCGATAAGAAAACGACGATTGAATTGCTTTCGTTCGATAGTGAAGATGCGAAGAAAATCGGTGAGTACATGAAAGGTCAAATCGAGAAGAATCTTCCGAACGTCACTGTCTCAATTAAGCAACAGCCGTTCAAGAACAAACTCGATCTTGAAGCAAAAGGAGATTACCAAATCTCTTACTCACTTTGGGGTCCGGATTACCAAGATCCAATGTCTAACCTGTCCATCTTCGAATCAACGAACAGTCAAAATGACGTGAAGTACAAATCAGCTGCGTATGATAAATTATTAAACGCGGCAAACGACGAGTCAGATTTGACGAAGCGTTTAGATTTGTTCAAACAAGCTGAGGCACAATTGATTGAAAAAGATCAAGCCATCGCACCAATCTATCAAGCTGGTTCTGCATACTTGAGCCGTCCATCGGTTAAAGATTTTAACCGTCAATTGTTCGGAGCAGATTTCCAATACAAATATGTTGATGTGAAGTAATCGAGAACGGGAGCGTCCCTAAGTCAGTTCGGGTGCGCTCCTGTTTTATACTACTTTGAATGAACGGAAACTCATTTTTAGCGGAAATGTGAAATTTTCGTAAAAAAGTGGTTCTAATTACTTTGTTAGCAAAGTATAATGGAACCAAACGAAAAATTCTGACTATTGGACGACATTAAAAAAGCGTCTGATCGAACATCGAATCAAAGCACAATTAAAAAGAATTTTAAATTTTTATAACAAAATTCTTGAATGTTCCGACAATTGTGGGTCATACTGATTTTATTGATGTTTCGAAAAAACAGAAAATCTTTATAGGGGGTGCCATCTTATGGGCCGTTATTTAGCTCAACGCCTGGTTTACGGCGTATTGACGTTTTTACTCATCGCTTCGTTCACTTTCTTCCTGATGGATCTGCTACCAGGTTCACCATTCCAGAACCAGGAGAAACTTTCTCCTGAACAGTTGAATATCCTTCGGGATAAGTACAATTTGAATGATCCACTACCACAACGCTATGCAGCGTACATGGTTAACTTATTCCAAGGAGACCTTGGTGTATCGTTCAAATATGACAGCCGTCCAGTTACGGATTTAATTTCTGAACGAATTGGACCATCGGCTCAACTTGGAGTTCAAGCACTCGTACTTGGTGTACTCTTAGGTCTCGTACTTGGTGTAGTTGCTGCACTTCGTCACAACACAGTTGTCGACTACGGAGCAATGTTCATCTCGGTTCTCGGGATTTCAGTACCATCTTTCGTATTTGCCTCACTCCTTCAGTATTATGTCGGCGTGAAATGGGGCGCTTTGCCAGTAGCGTTCTGGGAAAGTCCGGCGCATACGATTCTACCAACGATTTCGTTGTCTCTTGGGGTCACCGCCTCGATTGCCCGATTCGTAAGGACGGAAATGCTTGAGGTTACAGGTCAGGATTACGTCACGTTAGCTAAAGCAAAAGGCCTAGATGGTCAATCAATCACTTGGAAACACATGGTTCGGAATGCATTGATTCCTGCTATTACGATTCTTGGACCTATGACTGCTGCATTGATCACAGGTACATTTGTCATCGAAAAAATCTTTGCTGTACCTGGACTTGGTGAGTTGTTCGTATCGTCAATCACACAAAATGACTATACAGTTATCATGGGTACGACGCTGTTCTTCTCGGCAATCTTCATTCTCATGATTTTAATCGTCGACTTGCTATACGGTGTCGTTGATCCACGGATTCGTTTGGGGGGTAGTAAATAATGGCTGAACAAAATTCAAATGCAAAAGCGGAACAGTTCGATTCATCGTTATTTCAACAAGTCGAGTTCAATGAACAAGCCGGTGAACGAATTGCCGGTAAAAGCTTAAACTTTTGGCAGGATGCTTGGATGCGCTTGCGTAAAAACAAAGCAGCGATCATTTCTCTTGTCTTGATCATCGTGATTGCCATCATGTCATTAGCGGGTCCTGCAATCTCTGGTAAAGATGCTTATACCCAAACAATCACTCAAGCTAAACTTCCACCTAAAGTAACAGGATTAGAGTGGGCTGGCTTTGATGGTATGGCAACACTTGGTGAGACACCAATCGATTTTTATAAACAAAAACAAGTAAAAGAAAATTATTGGTTTGGTACGGACCACCTTGGTCGTGATCTTTGGTCACGTGTCTGGGAAGGGACGAAAATTTCACTCTTCATCGGTTTGATGGCAGCGCTCATTGACGTTCTCGTCGGTGTCACATACGGTGGTATTTCAGCTTATTACGGCGGTCGTGTCGATAATATCATGCAACGGATCGCGGAAATCCTGACAGGGATACCGAACTTAATCTTGATCATCCTCTTCATCTTGATTCTTGAACCAGGAATCACGACGATCATCCTCGCGATGACGATTACTGGTTGGATCGGGATGAGTCGACTCGTTCGTGGTCAGATCCTGAAACTAAAGAACCAAGAATTCGTTCTCGCAGCACGTACACTTGGTGCTTCTAGCGCACGTTTAGTCTTCAAGCATTTGATTCCAAATACCTTGGGTACAATCATCATCTCGCTCATGTTCACGATTCCTGGGGCAATCTTCTTCGAAGCTTTCCTAAGCTTCATCGGTCTTGGGCTTGCACCACCGCAACCGTCGCTTGGTACACTGATCAATGAAGGGTACAAAGAACTTAAGACGTTTCCTTTCTTGCTCGTCGTTCCATCGACAGTGCTCGTACTCCTCATGATCAGCTTCAACATGTTGGCAGATGGATTACGTGATGCGTTCGATCCACGTCTACGTCGCTAAAAAATATTAGATTAGAGAGGAGCTCATCCAAAATGGAAACAATCTTGTCAGTCCGCGACCTGAACGTCGCTTTCCATACGTACGCCGGGACGGTACAAGCCGTCCGCGGAGTATCGTTCGATTTAAAAAAAGGTGAAACACTCGCAATCGTTGGTGAGTCCGGTTCTGGTAAATCGGTTACTTCAAAAGCCATCATGCGTCTGATTCCAAATCCGCCAGGTGAAATCACAAAAGGTGAGATCTTATTCGAAGGTCGCGATTTGGTTAAGCTTTCTGATAAAGAAATGCAAAAAGTACGCGGTCGTGATATCGCAATGATCTTCCAAGATCCAATGACATCACTTAATCCGACAATGACGATCTACAAACAGATTGCCGAAGGTTTAAAACGTCACCAAGGATTGACAGGTGATGCTGCTAAAAAACGTACGCTTGAATTACTGACGCTTGTAGGGATTCCAAACCCAGAAGCACGTCTGAAACAATATCCACACCAATTGTCTGGTGGGATGCGTCAACGGATCGTCATCGCAATCGCACTTGCTTGTAATCCGAAAGTCTTGATTGCCGATGAGCCGACGACAGCACTCGATGTTACGATTCAAGCGCAAATCCTTGAGTTATTGAAAGACATTCAACAAAAAACGGGTACAGCGATCATCTTCATTACGCACGATTTAGGCGTTGTAGCGAACATGGCCGATCGTGTAGCGGTCATGTATGCAGGTAAATTAATTGAGAAGGGTACAGTCGATGAGATTTTCTACGAGCCACGTCATCCATATACTTGGGGACTCCTTGGTTCAATGCCACGTCCATCGGATGACCGTTCACAAGATTTACCGGCGATTCCAGGAACACCACCAAACTTACTTCATCCACCAGTCGGTGACGCGTTTGCACCACGAAATAAATATGCAATGAAGATTGATTTTGAAAAAGAACCTCCTTTCTTCAAAATTACAGATACTCACGAAGCGGCGACATGGTTGCTCCACCCACAAGCACCGTATGTTGAGCCACCACTTGCAATTCGGGATCTGGCGTTGAAATACCGCCCAGATAGCGTATTCGCGAAATCGCTTCTGAAAGGCGGTCTGAAATAATGGAAAACCGTAATAAATTACTTGAAGTAAAAAACTTGAAGCAACACTTCAACATTGGACGAGGACGTGTCGTTAAAGCGGTTGATGGTTTATCATTCGATATTTATGAAGGCGAAGTACTTGGTCTTGTAGGTGAATCGGGTTGTGGTAAATCAACGACTGGTCGCTCAATCATCGGATTGTATGAGGCGACAGACGGCGAAGTCATGTTCAAAGGTGAAAACGTTCATGGTAAAAAGTCGCGTAAAGATAAATTGAAGTTCAACCGTGCTATGCAAATGATTTTCCAAGACCCTTATGCGTCACTTAACCCACGGATGACAGTCGGTGATATCATCGCTGAGGGAATTGATATTCATGGTCTAGCAAAGTCGAAAGACGAGCGGAATAACCGTGTGTACGATTTACTCGAAACAGTTGGTTTGACGAAAGAACATGCGAGCCGTTACCCACACGAGTTCTCGGGTGGTCAGCGTCAACGGATTGGAATCGCGCGTGCGCTTGCTGTAGAACCGGACTTCATCATCGCGGATGAGCCAATCTCGGCACTTGACGTATCGATTCAAGCGCAGGTCGTCAACTTGATGAAAAAACTGCAACGTGACCGTAGTTTGACTTACTTGTTCATCGCCCACGACTTATCGATGGTAAAATATATCTCGGATCGTATCGGCGTTATGTACCAAGGTCACCTCGTTGAACTATGTAGTGCGGATCGCTTATATGAGAATCCGGTCCATGCTTATACGAAATCGCTCTTGTCTGCGATTCCTCTTCCGGATCCAGAGCACGAGCGTACGCGTAAGCGGATCGTTTATGATCGTCCGACGAGTGGACCTGTTGGTAAATCAGATGAAGATTCAAGCATTCCACCACTTCGTGAAATCGAACCAGGTCATTTTGTTTCGATGACGGATGCAGAACTGGAAGCATATCAAGCGCAACTCGTATAATTGTTTAAAACAAAAGGCATTTCCACGTTGATCGTGGAAACGCCTTTTAATTTTCTGATGCAATTCGTGGAAGATGCGCGAAGCGATGAACGACAGAATCAATCGCATCAAGACGGCGCATGGCTTCATCAAAATCGATTTTTTCATAGTGATGTAGTCCGCCTGGTTGTTCTTCTAGCGTATCCGCATCGTGCACAAGTTGTTGAAGTGGTGTCCGATTGATTGCACCAGGTGGAAGATACGAATCTGTATGCAAGAGAACGGCAAGTGCGATTTCTTTGGCGCGTGCTGGTTCTTCACCAAGGCGAATCAAAAGTTTATGGGCGCGTTCAGCCCCTTTAATGGCATGAATATCATTTTGACGATAGAGATCATAGTTCCAAGTGCCATCGGTATACCATTCGTAATGCCCGATGTCATGGAGGAGTGCAGCTTTCGTAGCAGTATCCGCATCTAAACCTCGCTTCGTAGCGAGCGTCAGAGCGCGTTCAGCTACTGAAATCGCATGATTCAAGCCAGAACGGGATAAATATTTTTGAGCGATCGGATGATCGAGAATAGTGACGAGTGTTAATGACATGAATGAAAAACTCCTTCCTCAGCGTTGATATTTCTATACACTCTACAGAAAATTGAAAGAAATTGCAACTGTTTTTCATTACTCAATCGACAATCTCACATATTTAATTGCTTAAAGTAGGAATAGATTATTGATATACGTGGTATACTTACTAATGTAGAAGATGATTATTTTGCTTTCGTAGGTTGTTAGTTCTGTTTCGGACCGATTGGGGTGTCGGAATATGAAAGAACGTGACAAAAAGAAAAAGCTGAAGAAGCGCCTTTTGCGGGATATTTTAGAGAAAAAACTAAAAGAAATGAAACTTCCTAAAGCAAAAGAGACGATTTCTCAGCCATTTGATCACACGCCAGCTTGTTAAAGCCACGTGGTGGCTTTAACAAGCTTTTTTACGAAAAGTTCTTTCATCTTTATAAAAAAGCTAGGTTTTCTGCTTTATTAGATGTAAACTGTCAAGTAATAGAACCATCATCGATATCTATGTATTCACTTAGGTGTTGAATGATGTTAAATCAGGGGGAGGATGTTTTTCAATGGTAACACTCTATACTTCACCAAGTTGTACTTCTTGTCGGAAAGCACGCGCGTGGCTTGAAGAACATGAAATCCCGTTCGTAGAACGTAATATTTTTTCAGAACCATTATCGCTCGATGAAATCAAACAGATTCTTCGAATGACGGAAGATGGAACGGACGAGATTATCTCAACGCGTTCAAAAGTCTTCTCGAAACTCGATGTTTCCGTTGAAAACTTATCGTTGCAGCACCTATACGATTTAATTCAAGAATATCCTGGATTATTGCGTCGTCCGATTTTGATTGACGAAAAACGTCTTCAAGTAGGATATAACGAGGATGAAATCCGTCGATTCTTACCACGCAAGGTGCGTACATTCCAACTTTTGGAAGCACAGCGTCTTGTAAACGAGTAATTTTAAAAAGCACGCTGCCTCGTGAGCAGTGTGCTTTTTGTTACCGATAAAAAAGGTTAAAATAAAGATAACAAAGGAATAGAAATATATCCTTCGGATTCGAAAGTGTGAATCCAAGTCATGTCCTCGTTCGTATTCTAAATAAGGAACGAGAAGAAAGGAGTGGACAGATTGAAAATCGAACGCGTCAATGACAATACGGTCAAGTTCTTCATCACTTATACTGACATCGAACGCCGTGGTTTTGCCCGAGATGAGATTTGGTATAATCGGGAACGGGGAGAACAGTTATTCTGGCAGATGATGGACGAAGCGAATGAAAAAGAGTCCATCTCCTTCGAAGGTCCACTATGGATACAAGTGCAAGCTTTTGAAAAAGGTCTTGAAGTCACTGTAACGATCGCAAAAAATGCAGTCGATGGTGAACAAGTCGATGAAGACGAACTCGATTCACTTTTACGATCAGCGATGTCTGAGACAGAAGATAAAGATACAGAATTAAGCCAGGATGTCTTATTCGAAACGCATGATTTCGAGCATATCATTGCGCTTAGTCAATATGCGAATGCTCCTGTCTTCGCAGAACTTGAAACAGCGCTTTACCAAAAGGATGGACTTTATCTACTACATGTTCATTTCGAAGATGATGTGGATGTAGAAGCACAAGAAAATGTCATGAGTTTAATTGCTGAATATCTTCACTTCAGCGAACAAACGATTCATCCTGTCGCTGAATATGGAAAACAAATCATTGCTTCAGATGTCTTTGCCTTTATTCGGAAACACTTTCCGAACTAAAGGAACTAAAAGCGCGAGTAAAAGGAGGATCACGAATCGTGATACCTCCTTTTATTCTGACATTAAGTGAGGGTATATCCACCGTCTACGATAAGGGCTTGCCCATTGATGTAACTCGCTTTATTCGAGAGTAAGAAACAAACGACTTCTGCGATTTCAGAAGGTTGTGCAGGTTCGCCACGAAGATGATGCTTCATCGCAAGATCAAACTTATCTTTCCCGCCATATAATGCGTGGCTCAGTGATGTGTCGACCGGTCCCGGACAAATGGCATTAAAACGATACTTGCCATGGAAGCGGGCAGCGTATGTCTTTGTCAGTGTCAATAAAGCGCTCTTAGACGATGCATAGGATAAGAGCATGGCGGGAAACTTGACGTGACCGACAATGGCGCTATTATTGACGATAGAGGCACCTTTTGAGAAACGTTTCGTCGCGAGCTGGATGATTCGTTCAGGGGCATGATAATTCACTTGGAACACTTCTTTTTGTTGATCGGTGATTCTCTCGGGTGCGACGGGTTTTCCAAATGTCCCTGCATTATTAAAAATCCCGTCGATTTCTGGAAAATCTTCGAGTGTTTCTTCAAAGAACCTGTCGATGGCAGAGGAATCAGTCAAGTCGACAGGGAAGAAATATAAACGTCCTTCTCCGCTAGATTCAAGAGAAGCTCCTTTGTCTTGATTACGACCAATGGCAAGAACGGTATGACCTTCTCGAATCAGTTGGAGGGCAGTTGCTTCTCCGATTCCACTTGTTGCACCAGTAATGATATACGTACCCATTTAAACGCTTCCTTTCTGTCATGAGTTCTTAACTACAATTTTTACAACATACATAAAAGGAGGGGGATTCATGCTACGACGTGTACAACTTCTCATGACCCTCATCTTGACCATCGGTTTAATCGCCTTTTTATCCTACTATTGGAGCGTCTATATGGTAGGCTGGCTGTCCATCGTCATCATTTTGGTCGTCATGAGCGTGTTCATCATCATTTTGCTTGAAAATCGTAACCCAGAACGCACACTCGTCTGGGCACTTGTCATGATGGCACTACCTGTTGTCGGCGTGTTTGTTTATTTTACGTTTGGTCAGAACTACCGCCGGAAACGAATGTTTCGATTGAAAGCAATGCTTGATGAAGAGTCTTATATTAAATACCGTACCCAGTTTAAAACAGCAGTACACCAATCAGTGTTCCAAGAAGGACATTATGGAAAAGTTGTCACACTTATCGATTCGATCAGTCGACTTCCGATTTCGTATAATACACATACAAGAATTTTGACGAATGGTCAGGAGAAATTTCCGATTCTTTTAGAAGAAATTCGTCAAGCACAACATCATATCCATTTGGAGTACTATATCGTACGGGATGACGAGCTCGCATTGCAGTTACAGGAAGTATTGATTGAAAAGGCACAACAAGGAATTGAAGTCCGTTTTCTTTATGATGCCGTCGGGTGTTTTTCGACAGATAAGCATTATTTCAAGAAGATGCAGGAGGCAGGTGTTGAAGTTCGGGCATTCTTCCCGGTCGTATTACCGTTCATTTCGAGTAAGTCCAACTACCGAAATCATCGGAAGATCGTTGTCATTGATGGAACAGTTGCTTTTACGGGTGGAATTAACGTTGGGGACGAGTATATCGGTCGCGATCAGCATTTTGGATTTTGGCGTGATACGCATCTTCTTGTACGCGGAGAAGCTGTTTCTGAACTTCAATTAATTTTTCTCCAAGACTGGTACTATATGACGGGGGAACGCCTGTTTACACCGTTTTATATGGAACCACTGGAATATGTCGATGAAGCAACGGGAGGCGTTCAAATCATTGCCAGTGGACCTGATGAGCCACATGAGGCAATGAAGTCACTTTACTTCGGACTCATCACAGAAGCGCGTGAATCTGTTTACATTGCATCTCCATATTTAATACCAGATGAAGATTTGATGACAGCACTAAAGACAGCCGCTATGTCTGGAATTGATGTTCGTATTCTTCTGCCAAGCTTTCCGGATCATAAAATCGTATTTTATGCGAGTCGCTCTTACTTTGATGATTTACTCCAGGCTGGTGTGAAAATCTATGAGTATAACAAAGGATTCATGCATTCGAAAGTCATCGTCGTGGATGACGCCATCGCAACGATTGGAACAGCAAATATGGATTTACGGAGTTTTCATTTGAATTTCGAGGTAAACGCTTTTTTATACGGAACAAATTCGGTTCATCAATTAACACGTGATTTTTATGAGGATTTTAGCCAGTCTACACAAGTTGATGCTGATTTGTTTCATCGTCGTCCATTACGCCGCCGTTTAGTTGAATCAATTTCACGCTTATTCTCACCGCTACTCTAGCAAAAGGGGACGATGCTGATGTTTGAAGCTATTGATGGGTCAGGTAAACGCATTATGATTCATAGGTTTTCTGTCCATGAATTAAAAGCGATGTCCTTACGTTGTCCGTATTGTCTGAAGCCATTGCGCGTCAGGCAGGGACGACGACCACATTTTGCACATATCTCAGCATGTTCAGGAGAAAGTAGCTTACATGTATCTTGGAAACGACGAATTGCAGATTCGTTGAGGAATGCAGGCGTTCGCGTCGAGACCGAATGGACGATTGGACAGCGACGCTTCGACCTGTGGATTCCGGAAAAAGAGATTGGGATTGAAATTCAGCGTTCTCCGATGTCGGCAGATGAATGGATTAGACGAGCAAGACTTGATGCGAAACAAGGACAAACGGTTCGTTGGATTGGGTTTCATCCGTCACATGGTGTCACATTTCGTTTACAAGGATGGATGCGTCAAGCCTTCTTAGAAAATGAGTATTTGGACTTGATCGTTGACAATCAAATCCGACGGTTTCGACATCCGGTTCCTTTTGCGAAACATTATGTCTATTGTACCGTTCAATCCCTTTCATTATCCGACTTCCTTTCGACGGAACTTCCGTCATTTCCTCGGAAATTTTCAATGGCTCGATGGCAAGGAATCGTCTTGCGCTATCGACAGCGTCCTTTTTATCCTTCGTTACCTCCACGAATGCTTAAACTTCCATTATATGAGGCAGGCTTTCATCTTCTGAATCTGCCATCATCGGTCTTTCTTCCGATCGGTCACTTATTATCGTATCCCGTTCATCCTTTTGAGTTTCAAATGGCAGTCTTTTTGCGGTTAAAAGGGGTTTATTCCTCTACTGCTTTAGAACAAGCCGTCTTTCATTTACTTCATCGATTGGATATCCCGTTTGAACGACCGATGATCGATTTACTTATCACGGAATGGTTAGAGCGGATCGAGGAGGCGAATCGGCTGTTTTAGCAGGAGCACTTCGATTGTTTGTCGAAAAGAAAACAGGTATAACTGAATTAAAGGAGTGAGGGAAATGGCAGAAGTATTAACACGTCAAGATGTTGACGTTTCAGAAACTTGGAATCTAGAATCGATTTATGCATCAAACGAAGCGTGGGAAGAAGAATTTGAATCGGTAAAAGCGATGCTTCCATTACTCGTCGAGTATAAGGGTCGTCTTGGACAGAGTGCGGATACACTCTATGAAGGGTTACAGTTACGAGACGAAGTCTCAAGACGTCTTTATAAGCTCTATACATACGCGCACATGCGTTACGACGAAAATACAGCGGATAGTTTCTATCAAGCTATGAACGACCGTGCTCGGACGCTTGCGTCACAAATTGGAGCCACACTTGCTTTCATGACACCAGAACTGTTAGCTGTACCTGAAACAACAATAGAAGCATATCTAAATGAAAATGCAGACCTTGCGATGTACCGTCATGCATTTGATGAGTTGAACCAAGAACGCGAGCATGTGTTGACGGAAGCGGAAGAAGCGATTCTTGCGAAGGCGGGAGAAGTTCTCGGTCAATCCGGTACGACATTCGGTATGCTGAATAATGCAGATTTGACATTCCCAAAAATCAAGGGAGAAGACGGGGAAGAGACAGAATTGACACATGGTCGTTTCATCACATTCCTTGAATCATCTGATCGTTCTGTTCGGGAAGCCGCATTTAAAGCGATGTACGGAACGTATGCGAAATACACGAATACACTCGCTTCAACTCTTGCTGGGTCAGTTAAGAAAGACAACTTCTATGCAGATGTTCGGAAGTTTCCTTCTGCACGCGCGGCAGCCTTACATGGTAATGCAATCCCTGAATCCGTTTATGATGGGTTGGTTGAAGCGGTGCATGAGCACTTACCATTGCTTCATCGCTATGTTGCCTTACGTAAACGGGTCCTCGGTCTTGATGAGTTACACATGTACGATATGTATACCCCCCTCGTTTCTGAGGTCGAGATGAAGGTATCTTATGAAGAAGCGAAACAATTGATGGTCGAAGGGCTCGCGCCGCTTGGAGCAGAATATAAACATATTCTCGAAGAAGGGTTGTCTGAGCGCTGGGTTGATGTCCGGGAAACACGTGGTAAACGGAGTGGGGCATACTCTTCTGGTGCTTACGATACACAACCATTCATTTTGATGAACTGGCAAGATAACATCAATAATCTCTTTACGCTCGCACATGAATTCGGACATTCGGTTCATAGCTACTACACGCGGAAATCTCAACCATATCCATATGGCGATTATTCGATCTTCGTCGCAGAAGTCGCTTCAACAACGAATGAAGCGCTATTGAATGATTATCTATTGAAAAAAGTGACGGATCGTAAAGAAAAACTCTATCTGTTGAACAATCAACTTGAAACATTCCGTGGAACATTGTTCCGACAAACGATGTTCGCTGAGTTTGAACATGCAATTCATGATGCGGCGCGTCTTGGACAATCGTTGACACCAGAATTCTTGACGTCAACGTATTATGCCTTGAATCAAAAATACTTCGGAGAAGAGATTGTATTAGATGAAGAGATTGGTTTGGAGTGGGCTCGGATTCCACACTTCTATTACAATTACTATGTCTATCAGTATGCAACAGGCATTTCGGCGGCGGCTGCCTTGACGGATCAGATCCTAGAAGAAGGACAACCGGCTGTAGAACGTTACATCAATAATTTCTTAAAAGCGGGATCAAGCGATTATCCAATCGAAGTACTAAAAGCTGCTGGTGTTGATATGACAACAAAAGCACCAGTTGAAGCCGCACTTCGTCAATTTGAACGTGTCTTAGATGAATTCGAAGCGTTATTAGCAGAGTGACATGTTTGTGACAAAATGAACAAAGTGTGGAAAAGAAAAAAGACTCACGGTATACTTATATTGTGAAGAGGGTCACATTCCCCAGTCGATTCTCTTTTTCCCCCATCCAATGGTCAAAAGAAGAAGTCCTTCTCGTCATGAAGGACTTCTTCTTTTTCTATGAGTGAACACCAAAAAAAGGACAGTGAAGCTCTGAACTGAACCAAAAAAGTTAGACAATAAATAATTTGTCAGGCGACCTTGAGGACCTGAGTCCGGTATTCCACCGGGCTCAGGTTTTTT